>DATDFV010000033.1:0-14175 GCA_036522415.1 Pyrinomonadaceae bacterium
GCCTGCTGAAGTTTCTGGTTTACGGCCCCGACCAGGTGGGGTGGTTTATCGCGATCGGGAGACCGTTAAGGCGAGCGACGCCCCACCAACCTCGACCTCGTTCGAGCAGGGTTTTGGAAGAAAAGGGAGCTTCAAACCCTAGATAAATAACAAATAATCTAAGTTCGTTATGAGCTCTGCTTCACCGCCCTTTTCCACTCCTAACCGTCGTCGAGCCTCCAGAGCACTAACGACCAGTGTCACAGTCGATTCAGCAACTCTGACCTCTGCCCACAAGTTTCCCGGGGATGCCAGCCTTACGTCCTTCCGACTGAGTGTGTTGGTGCCAGTGTTCAATGAACGTCACGTAGTGGAGGCAAGTCTCCGACGAGTGCTCGCATTGCAACACGAGCTCATTAGTAGTCTTGAATTAATAGTTGTGGATGACCAGAGTACCGATGGTACATGGGCGATTCTTCAACGTATGGCCGCCGAAGACGAACGTATCGTGCTCATGAGGAATGAGACAAACATGGGTAAGGGCGCAGCGTTGAGGAAAGCAATCGAGCGGAGCACTGGAGATATCAGTATCGTGCACGATGCTGATCTGGAATACGACCCCACTGACATCCCCGCTTTGCTTCTGCCGTTTGCAAAGGAAGGTGCGGACGCAGTTTTTGGCTCGCGCTATCTGTCTGCCCCGTATCGGCGTGCGCTCATGCACCGACACACAACAATCAACAAGATCCTGACGTCGATTAGTAACTGGCTGACCGATCTGCATCTCACCGATCTCGAAACCTGCTACAAGGCTGTGAAGACGGACCTTTTGAAGTCGATCCCAATTCGCAGCAACGACTTTCGGTTTGAGGTTGAGATTACCTTCAAGCTTGCCAAGCGAAGGGCAAGAGTTTTCGAGACGCCGATTCGCTACTTACCTCGTACCCGTGAGGAAGGTAAGAAGATCAAAGCGATCGACGGGGTGCGGGCACTCTGTTCGATGATCCACTTTTGGTTGATTGACGATCTGTACAAGCAGGATGAGTACGGTTCCAGAATTCTGTCAGAACTTGAGCACACTCGACGTTTCAATCAATGGGTGGGAAAGACGCTTCGACCGTTTTTGGGGGATAGAGTCCTTGAAATTGGCGCCGGAATCGGCACTTTGACGAGTCAGTTCATACCTCGTGAACGGTACCTCGCCTCTGACATCAATCCACACTACCTGCGTTATCTTCAATCATATTCTTACGGTAAGCCCTACTTGCACGTACTTAACATCGACGCGGGAAATCCGGATGACTTTGGAGGTTTGAAGGAAAACTTTGACACCGCACTGATGATCAGTGTTTTGGAGCACGTGCCCGACGAGCAGGAGGTGCTGCGAAACGTATGGAGTGCCCTCGAACCCGGCGGTCGCGCAATTATTCTTGTGCCACAGCACGAGTCGCTTTATGGGGGCCTGGACAAGGTTCTGGGGCATCGGGAACGATATAATCCGGAAAAACTGGCCGCCGCCTTGACCAAAGCGAATTTTCGAGTTGAGAAGTTATTCGACTTTAACAGGGTTTCAGTTCCGGGATGGTGGCTAAATGGGAAAGTACTGCACCGAACGCGATTTTCCCGACTACAATTGAAGATCGTAGATATCGCGATTCCAATCTTACGCCGCATTGACAATGTGTGGCCGTGGCGTGGCTTGAGCCTCATCGCAATAGCAACAAAACACATTTAACATTTAACGTTGAACAATAGAGCCGCTAATCAGTCTCAGTTTCAATTCCCCACACTGAGAATGACATGGTTCAGTCTTTCGACGCCGGGCAATCCAACCTGAACATTCGTACGAGTTGTTTATGCCTGACCGAACACTCGCATCCGCACAAATGCCAAATACGGGTTGACTCGCGCCACAGCTGCCTTGGTGATGAGATAATCCTAACCGAAATCTGATTTTGCCTGAGACGTTAAGAATGCGGAGCTGAAGAGTTCAATTAGTCTGACGAGGTCCATGGCCGGCAGCACGGATTCAATGATCACCCGAAGTACTCTTACCGGCATTTGCTATCTGCCGAAACAATGCTGGAGAAGAGATATCGCGTTCGCAGCGGCTCCTCATAACTGCGCAACAACTTCTAAAAATTTACCCATTAGGTCCAATTGAGCTGTTCCAGCAAATCAATTCAGAGAGCGATCCCCGATTTGGTATATGAGTATCGTGTCACTGTCATGTGCAAATTTTGTAAGTAAACGTGCACTTGAAAGATCAGGAAAGCCATCGAATTTATGCTCCGGGTCGAAGGTTTCGCTGAATACCGAGGCACTTGGTATTTGCACGTCGAGGTAAAGTATAGGTCCAGTATAACCGAGCTGGATTGCTCGACGAACCCTTGTCTCGAACCGGCAATCATCAGCATAGCTAGCTGGATAGTTTCCAAGCACAAACGATTCGCTTCGTTTTATTTTCGGAGGAAACGGAGCACCCGCCTCAAGATCAACCCACGCTTGGCTGGATAATGCTTGCGGCACGTAATTCACGAGGCATCCTGATTCACAAACAGACTCCAGATACAAGGCTGCTTCAGTTATGGTTGGACTACTACTCACTTCAACTCTTCCAAAAAACATTATCAAAAGGACGTTAATTGTCAGGCAAAGGACCGTGAGCGTTCGAAACCCCCGATCCGAAAGTTTCGCGAAAGTTAGATCCAAGCCGAATGTCATCGCCAGCAATACTGGAAAAATGAGCGAAAGGGAGTATCGATCATTAGCAGGCGGCACCAATAGAATGAATGCTGGGCCAAGGAAGGTAAGCAGAATTATTGATCTAGGCCGGGAAGACGAATTCGTAGAGCGAGTACGAAAACTGTGACACAAACCAACTGCCGCAAAAACAAATCCGATTGCAGTAATCGCCTTTGTCGAGGCGATGGCCGCTAACAAATCGGGAATCTTCAAGACAAAACGCAACAAAGCCCAACCTGGATGAGAAAGGAGTGCTGTCACAAGGCGACCACCGTTTTCGAAATAACCTCCAAAATAAGTTAGAGAAGCTATATAACGGCCATACTCTCCAGGCCGAACGAGGTTACTCGGCAACATGAGCATAGGTAGCCCATCATAGAACGTGTAGAACCGATAAGCTGACGAACTAAGTTCGGCTTTGCCTCTTAATACAAACGCAGAACTCAATATCACAAGAAAGCCCACTGCCACGCCTGCGATCAGGGACAACCCAACAGGACGGGGCCGTACAATTCCTGCTATTGGTCGATCGCCAAAGCTGCAGGCAAGAAGGATTGCACCTGCGAATGCGAGTCCCGCGAGTGCCTCGAAACGGAATGCGCTGCCGAGCGCTCCACACACACAAGTCATAACGATAGCTACATTACGACCAGAGGCGCTGCACGCCGCTGACAAAGCAAACGCAAGAGAAGCCAACAACATCGCGGCACCTAACAGCACCGCGATATCTTTGTAGGCAGTATCCGTGCTCAACAGTGGAACAGTTGCGAGAACGACAACAAAAAGGAGGTGTTTGCGCCAGCTGCTTTCGGGAACGAAGAAATCATAAAGCCACATTGCAGCTAGCGTGAATATTGCCTGGCCCATCAAATATGCCGCAGTAAGAGAGCCCAACGGTGTAAGACCCACCCGTCGGAGGAAAAACAGCAACAGGGGTGTCAAAGCCAACCCGTTTGGCTCAGTGGTCCGTGCCAGTGCGAACGCTTTGGCTTCAAGTAAGAAGTTATAGTTCATCCAACAGCCATCCCACCCATACTTTGTGGCGTACAACGCACGGAATCCGATCACAAAGATGACCGAGAAACTCAGGAACTTCTGTTCAGCCTTCATGCGCGTTCAAGTCTCGAGGGGCAAGCGTGGGTTGATTTGAATTATCAGCTTCATAGCGTCCAAGGTGTGGGAGCTGAACCTATTCGCGAAGTTTAAGGCGATATAGTCTGTAGTATCCGATCGACTCTCCGGCATCGTGCGTATAGAACCGGTCAAGGTTGGAAAAATTGAATGACTCCTTAGCTGATATGACAGCATATGCGACTGGGCGCTTTAGAACTTCATTTCGTGAAAATGACCCTATAAAGGACTCGTACTTGTATATTTCTTGTTCTATTTCGGATTGCTGGACCGGTCGTGACTCCTCGCTCAGGGCCAAGTGTGCTCGCTCGTTGCCGAAAATAGTACTCTTGGCAAAATAGGCAAGAGGGAGATCGCTCGTCCGAAGCTCTAGAAGATCGCGTAAATTGTCTTTAGTTATCCCACAGTAATAGAGATGGGTATAAAGCCATTCCTTTCTGATCTCTGAAGAGAGACTCTGAAATGGAGCACTTCCTGGAGACAACAACGATCCTTGAGGGGCCCAGGTCGGAAGCAACCGAGACACTCCATATTGAGGGGAAAATACTAAGGCCGCTGACTTACCGCTATTTCTCAAACCATCCCACGTCCCGTCTTTGTCTGCTAACTCTCTTAATCGCTGAAAGACTGGAATCATCTCATCGTTCGATACGTCAAAGGTCGAACGGAGTTGAAATTGCTGGTTGACTTCTATGATTCCCCACAAGATGCATAAAAATGAGATCAGCGTTAATACTCGACCTGAGTACGTTGGTCGCAATAAGTGAAACAAGATGACCGCCCCGACTAGTATGCAGTAGTTCAGTATGAATACTTCGTAGTGGTAGGGTTGGATTGAGCGACCCGTGACCACTTGTTCATTGAAGACAACGAATGGGAGCAACGCAAATGATGCCGTCATCATTGCTCGAGGTTCCGTTAGAGAGGTCTTATTTCTGCGGATGCTGATTAAAAGGATCGTAAGCATCGCTAACCCAATTATCTCCGGAATGCGTCGCAAATCTGGACTATGAGTCCTCGTCAGAACTTGAGCCTCCTCCACGGCGGTCGGAACATTTAAGAGTAAGTACCAGTAAAAAAGAAAACCAACGATCATCGGTCCGCTGACGAGGGCGAATACTTTGCCTGCGGTTCGCCGCTCTTCAGGTCGAAAAATGACCCAAAGAAATATTAGGCAGACTATCCACGCCAAAGCTGCTGTCCATAGATAAAAGTAAGAAAAAACAAGACCGACAAAAGCCGCTGCTGCAAGCAGTCCTTGAACAGTTCTTGCCTTATCGCTGCGACTTGTCAGTGCCTGAAAAACCAACGCACAAAAGACAAAAAAAATCGGGAAAGGAGCAGATGGCAAATAACGCCTAAGAAAGAGTAAGCTGCCAAACATCGTCTCCTTATTGACTATTAACCCAATCCATCCCTGCCCTCCGGCAACAGTCCCTAAACACAGCACGACCAGCACGCCTACCGCCGAAAACTTGCTGTCCCCTGTAACTGCCCTTAACAACATGAAAACTGCCAAACTCGCGAGTGCTGAGCCAACTGCGGCAAGTATGATGAAAGCGGTGGAAGCCGAGAACCCAAAAAATCTAGCTAGGAACGCAATCACATATGGCGGGACGAACTGGACTGAAAAGAGGGATTCTGGCATCGGTGCAAGTGCATGATCGTCTTGCCCGGCAAAAGGATCATTCCGGCGAGGCCTACCGTCTATCAGAGCATTAATATAAGCGGAGTAGTACGTCTCATCTCCCTGAAGAATGGCATATGCGCCGTGCCACTCAGATCCACGTATCAACCAAAAATGGATCTGCGGTATGAGCGATACCAAAACCAACGCTATCGTCGGTAGAGCGCACCATTTCCAAGAAACTCGTGCAGACCGTCCATGTAAGGCACTCTTATGCAATTAGGGCCACTCGATCTCCGTTAATCATTAACGCGTAAACGATTGTCTATAGACGTCAAGTTTTCCTGAACCAGATTCTTCCGAACCCGTGATCGAAGGTTGATGCAGCACTAAGAACGCAGCTTCAACCGATACAGAATATAGTCCCCAACCGTCAGTCCGCCGTCACGTTCGTACCATCTATCGATACGGGAAAAGTCAAACTGGTCCGAAGTTCGTGTGACGGCATACATGAGAGGTCTCTTCTGCGATTGCCCGCGTGAAAAATAGTTAGCAAAGACTTCGTATTCCCTTACTTCACGTTCGATCTCATCTGGCTTAATTACTTGAAAGTCCCATCCCAGGACCGGCGTAACTCGGTCCACCCCAAATATGATGCTCTTAGCGCGCATCGACAGGAACGGATCAAATCCACCTTTTAAAAGCTCACGAACGTATTCTTGTGTCTTGCCACAATAGTAGAAATGCTCAAAGAGTCTTTCCTTTCGTTCCTCCTCAGGTAAGCTTTGGAAAGACTCGCTTCCTGGCGCCAGTAACGATCCCTGCGGCGCCCAGACCGGTAAAAGTTGTGATATGCCATACTGCGGAGAGAAGACCAGCCCCGGCGTCTTACCTGTGGTACGCAACCCTTCCCACGTGCCGTCGCTTTTTGCGTTATCTTTCAATTTAAGCAACACCGGTACCATCTGATCGATTTCTACAAACAACTTTTGTTGGACCTGAAAAGGAATGTCGACTTCTATTACGGCCCAAACCAAACACAAGGACGCGATTAGTAATAAAGTACGGCTACGAATCTCGGGTCGCAAACTCTTGTAGAGAAGTACGAGACCCATAAGCGCTACATAATTTGCAATTAGTACTTCATAGTGGAATGGTTGGATTGAACGACCCGTGATGAGTTGTTGGTTGAAAACCAGGAACGGTAACAATGCGAAAGAAATACTGAAGATAACCGAAGGCGAGCTAATCAAGATTTTATTTCGTCGCCTTATGCTGACAATAAATATGAAAAGCGTGAGGGCTCCAATTATTTCGGGAATTCGCAGTAAATCGGTTCGGTGCGTATATGTGAGTATTTGAGCTTTATCTGTGGTGGGAGGTAGATTTGACAGCAGAAAACCGTAGAGCACAAGCGCGAACGTAGCTGGAATCACGATGAGTAGAAGTAACCGAATTGTTATGCCCTTATCACTCGGGCGAAGAAGGAGCCAAAGACATGCAACAGAGACAACCCAAGCAGCGGCTGCCGTCCATAAATAAAAATACGAAAAGATGAGCACCCCGAGTATTAAGCCAGCCACAAGTGCATTTATGATCGCTGCTCGTTTGGATAGACTCACGAATGCTTGCCAAGTTAACGTGCAAAAAACAAAGAATAGAGGCAGAGGGACAGCAGGTTCATACCTTCTAAGAAACGGCAATCCAAGTAGCTTCGAGTGTGATGTCAGAAAGACTCCAATGATTCCGTGACCCCCGGCCAGTGCGCCAAAACACAGCACTATGAGGATCGCTACTGCTGAGAATTTGCGATCTCTCGTGAGACAACTGAACAGCCAAAAAAGGGATAGACTCGTCAAGACCCCAGAGATTCCGAGCATGGCGATAAAAGCACCAGAGGCTGTGGTCCCTAAAGTGCGAGCTATGCCACCAACAACAAATGGTGGAATGAATTGGATTGAGAAGAGCGATTCCGGAACCGGCGATTGGGGGGAATCATCTCGTCCCGTGGCCGGATCTGTGCGACGAGGTCTGCCATCTATTATGGCGTTGACGTATGCTGAATATACAATTTCGTCAGGCTGAAGTGTGACATATGAGCCCTGCCACCGTGAGCCTCGAATGAGCCAGAATCGAAATTGGGGCAAAAGCGATAATAGACTGATAGCTATAATCGATAAGGCCGCTAATTTATAGCTGCCCTTATGAGGGGGCAATGAGTTCATAGCTCCCGTCGAATCTGATTCGTCTTTTCTGAGCCGAGTCGCAAGAGATTGGACCTTAAAGTTTCTCTAGTTTGTGGGCACACCAACCTAATTGAAAAAGTGAATGTCTTCAAGCCCCTAAATCATCTGGCAAAAATAATCGATCTCCTAACGGCAGACCGAGCGAGAGCATATGCTTTCTTGACGATGGTTCTGGGATGCTCCTTAACGATCTCTCTATTCTTCGTAATGCCGGAACGCCTTACCGAAGCTGTGGACTTCCCGGCTTTCTACAATGCCGGTCAGATAATCAATGAGTATCCACGAGGCCGTCTATATGATCAAGAATTGCAACGGGCGTTGTACTTAAAACTCGCGCCTCAAAAAGCAGCTCACACAAATTTGTTTTTTGTGTATACGCCGTTCTTTGCACTCGTATTCTCACCGCTCGCTTTAATGCCTTACGTGGCAGCATTCGTTTGTTGGATCTTAATCTCGCTAACTCTCTTTACCGCGGGCTTTCGCCTGGCGTGGGAAACAGCCTCGCTACCCCTGAGATACCGAGAGACAGGCTTTGTAGTAGCGCTCGCCTTCGTCCCGTTCTATTTTTTATCGCTTCTTTCCGGCCAAACCTCAGCTTTTGGTTTTTTCTGGCTCTGCCTTGCAGTCTTTCTCGATTACAGGAATCGCCGGTTTCTAAGCGGCTGCGCGTTGGCGATGTTGTTATACAAGCCAACGCTCCTCCTACTTCTCGTTCCAATGCTAGTGGTGAGCAAGAGGTGGCGCACCTTAGGCGGATTCTGTTTTTGCGGTGTGATTCTTGGCTTGGTCTCAGTCGCGATAATCGGTAGTTCGGGCTTACGTCTTTACTTTGACTTGTTATCAACATTTTCCAAGAGCAAAGCCATAGGCCTACATCCGATCTGGTATGACGTGGATGCGCTCTCATTTTTCTTGCAGATCACTCACGGACAGGTCGTTTTGGCTTGGGGTCTACTGACATGTCTTACACTGATGGTACTCCCATTTTTGGTCAAGATTTGGATTGGACGACCTGAAAGCGCTTGGGCCCATACAATCACTTGGACCATTATCTTAAATTTATACGTTCTTATTTATGACTCAACGGTCATCATCTTGGCAGTATTGTTATCGATAGAATTCGAACGGTCCTCACAAGCTGGGTTACCGCGGGCCATGCGATGGTTGCTATTGACACTTTTTCTTGTTCCGTGGATTGCGAGACAAGCGGCGGCGACCTACTCCTTCCAACCAATGACAGTTGCCCTAATTGCGTTTGGTTGTTATCAGCTGTGGCTAACGCTCCGCAAAAAAGTCACAACAACATAATGCAGCAGGCTTTGGTCCAGCGGTATAACTGCGTGACTTAAGTAGAAGCGAACACCGGAGCTAAGTCCCCTTGTCATTGTGCAAATGACTTTGGTGCGGTGAGTTGTTTGATGGGTCGGCGAAGCCTTCGATTAGACCTTTAGTTCTAGGTCGAGCAAAATACCTCAACTGCGCGCTGGTGAACACCTGATCCTAATCCTACAGGCTAACTACCGTCCAAAATGGCGGATTGCGCTGTGGCACAGCCGTTGCCGCCACAGGCCGCACAGTCTAAATCTGCAATTCTGAAGGGAAAACCAAAGATGATTAGAAAATTCTTACTCGATGAGTCTGGCATCGAAACTCTTGAATATGCGGTAATAGGAGCCATCGTTGCCGCCGTCGCTGTCCTTATCTACGGTTCAGGGTGGGGCACTTATGTAAAGCAAACGTTAGTCAATGCCGCTTCGACAAGCACCGGCAGCGTCACCACCTAAATCTCCTCTTCATTTACGCCCAACGTTTCGAAGGCGTGTAGCTGAAGTCATCGCAACGTCGAGCTGATCGGAAAGGTTCGGCCCTCCTTATCGGAGCAACACTTTGCAGCGTCATATGTTGCTCCGATTTCGCTTTGAACTAAAGGTTTCGCAGCTTTTGCCTCGAATACGCCTGCGCAATGCTGTTGACCTGGAAAGCGTCTATTGGGTTCCGACTGGATGAGCCCCATTGGAGGCTTGGTTTGGTCGCTGGTTCCCCTTAAATATGACACCCTTTCTCTTTTCTGCGGCGCTCTTCATCAGCGCTTTCTTGCTCTTTTCAGTTCAACCGCTCATCGCAAAAATGTTGCTGCCCTACCTAGGTGGAACTCCTGCTGTCTGGAACACCTGTATGGTCTTTTTTCAGGTGATGCTTCTAGGCGGTTATATTTATTCTCACATTCTCCCGCGTAAAGTTGGTATCAAGCGTCACGCTATATTACATCTGCTACTACTCGCTGTTGCCGCGCTTACCTTACCGATCGCCGTTTCGGCAAAGGCCATAGAGGCGCTTCCATCGGCACCAAGCGCCCCTGTCTGGTTGCTGGTGACGCTGCTTTCTACTGTTGGCCTTCCCTTCTTCATTCTGTCGACTAACGCTCCATTACTCCAAAGTTGGTTCTCCAAGATTCTGCATCACCGCGCTGGCGACCCGTATTTTCTATACGCAGCGAGCAATCTAGGGAGTTTGTTAGCTCTGTTGAGTTACCCAGTGTTGTTCGAGCCTAACCTTAAGTTACGCCAACAAAGCTTGTTGTGGGCAATTTGCTACGCAGTGGGGTTTGCGCTGATACTCACCTGTGCATTGGTTTTCATTCTCAGAAAGCCGGCTACTTCGCGAGACCTAATCAACGAACCTACCACTGATGATTCCGGCACAACTCCCCTAACGTGGATCCGGCGTTTGAAATGGATTGCGCTAGCCTTGGTTCCTTCGAGTCTTATGCTCGGAGTTACAACTTATCTCTCAACAGATCTCGCCCCGGTGCCTCTACTATGGGTTGTCCCCCTGGCAGCGTACCTGTTGACTTTCATCCTCCAGTTTTCGCGTCGGCAGGCAAACGTAAAATTGTGGGAGCGCTATGTCTTACCGTTGTTCACGCTGCCGGTTGCGTTTTCACTAGCGTGCGGTGCGACCGGACGATTTTGGTTCTTCATTCCGGCACACCTCGCATTCTTCTTCGCGGCATGTATGGTTTGCCACGGCCGACTTGCAAATGATCGTCCGAGTGCGAGAGACGTTACTGAATTCTATCTGTGCATATCGGTCGGAGGAGCATTGGGGGGACTCTTCAGCGCACTGCTGGCGCCACTTATATTCCGGACCGTAATTGAGTATCCGCTAATGATCGGCCTCGCATGTCTACTGCGGCCCCGGAAAGAGAATGCCAACCGATTGGATCTCATGATTCCCTTTTTACTACTAGTTGCGTTATGCGGTGCCCTGATCGTGCTCCAGCGCTTGCATGCGGCCGAGCAGTTTCTATTGCTTTGTTTCGCAGTGTCGTTGATTGTGGTTTACCGAACGGTGGAGCGACCTTTACGGTTTGCACTTTCTGTCTTGGCTGTTCTTGCTGCTGGCGCACTTTATTGGCCGCAACCAGTCAAGACGCTTCATACCGAGAGGAATTTCTTCGGAGTGTTGCGTGTGATGAGTGATCCAACTGGAAGCGTGCACTACTTCTGGCATGGCAATACCCTGCATGGAAGGCAGTACATGAATCCAACAATGCGGTGTCAACCCGTAGGCTACTATCACCCCAGCGGGCCGTTTGGGTCGATAGCTGCCCTCTTAAAAGAAAAGCCGTCTGCCCGCGTTGCGGTGATTGGTCTGGGCGCCGGTGGTACTGCTTCATATTCCGTTGAAGGTCAGGCGTGGACTTTTTACGAAATTGACCCGGCCGTTGTAAGAATCGCCAATGACCCAGAATACTTTTCTTTCGTAGCAGGCTGTTCTAAAGCGCCTATCACCTACGTGGTCGGCGATGGGCGTCTTCGTTTAAAAGAGGCGCCGGAAGGCCATTACTCTTTAATTGCAATTGATGCGTTTACCTCCGATTCCATCCCGCTCCATCTTCTAACTCGCGAAGCACTCGAGTTATATCTATCCCGACTAGCCGAGGGTGGAATACTGGCGTTTCACATTTCGAATCGGCATCTGAATCTGTCACCTGTGTTGGCTACTACGGCAGAGAGTAAAGGTCTCACAGCTGTGGTAATGCGCGACACCGAGGTGACCGAGCAACAGCAGATCGAAGGTAAGGATCCTTCCATCTGGGTGGTCATGGCCCGAAAATCCGGTGATCTGACAAAACTAACAGCAGACAGCCGTTGGAGACTACTGAAGGCACCTCCCAATTTCCGTGTGTGGACCGATGATTTTACAAATCTGTTTAGTGTCTTGTGGCGCTAGGCTGCTTGGCAGATCAAAGAGCAGAGCCGCCTGATCATTCCACAGTTTGCCAGACACAAATGTTTGTCGCTTTAGGCTTACTAAACGCTTCCCTCCTGTTCGAACAAAACAATCTGAAGTACTTTTTCGCAGCGGCCATGCTGAGCAATTCCCAGGCGTAACTATTAAAGCTTTAACTATTATCAGCGCGCATGACGGTCACAGTGATTCGCGGACTAGTCGCGCAGAATCGTGAATGGGCAAGTAGCTTACAAGTTCCCTACGATCTATAAGCACTTGAGATAAAAATGGAGAAGCCGCCGATTAGGAGAGTTGTATGGGAGGTGGCTTGACGCTTCACAATTACCAAGCTTCAAGATGGAAGTGCTGAAGGTCGCCACAACTGCTCACATGCGAGCAGTGTTCAACAGCCTAAATCACTGCTGCCATTCACAAAGCTCATTCCCCAGACATCCGATTAATACAAAATGCTCAGAAAAAGCGGTTCTTGCCCTGAACATAAATCTCCACTCACAACTGAACACTGGTTGGCACAATCATTGCGGAGTATTTGCCCACACTTGGAGTGTTGCCGTGATCGGCATGGAGCGATCACTCAGGCTTCCTGAGATGACGCCTGCACTTCTGGTGTGACCTTCTCGCCGGACTGAATTGGAAAAGTTCGGACTCAAACTAAACCTTTCAAGGAGCTAAAACCAATGAACAGAATTAAAGGCTTTCTCAAAGATGAGACTGGTATCGAGACTTTGGAATACGCAGTGATCGGCGCCATCGTAGCTGCGGTTGCAGTGCTTATCTATGGCTCGGGCTGGGGAACCAAAGTTAAGACCACCCTCATCAATGCTGCCTCTACCAGCACTGGTTCGGTTACAACCTAAGCAATTCCGATACGGCAGACAAGTTCGCGTAAAATACGCGAACTTGTCTCTCGTCTTTTTAGCAAAGAGATAGATCCCCCCAGAATCCGAGATAGCTACATGCTTGCTCACCAAACTTTCGCCACGGCGCTCTTGCTTATTCCTCTTGCTCTAATCATCGTTTACATGGATATACGATACCGCCGCATTCCTAACAAGCTGGTTCTTCTTACGCTCATCGGCGGGCTAATTCTCAATATCATTTTTGGAGGCTGGCATGGTTTACTGGCGAGCTTAGGTGGGTTAGCCCTTGCCTTCGGATCAATGCTGCTCCTCCATTTGTTCGGAACAATGGGGGCAGGTGATGTCAAACTCTTTGGCGCTATTGGCGCAGTTTTGGGTAGTTCGATTGTGCCACAAACTCTGTTGGTGGTTGCCATCAGCGGAGGGTTTCTGGCCTTCGGCAAAATGATTCAGGCACGTCGTGTCCGGACGACAATGTTTGGCGTCCTTCAGTTTTTCTACGGTTTCCTTCCCGGCCATACGGTGCCACGATTCGAAGTGCCGACTGATCGCAGCTACACGTTGCCGTACGCCGTGCCGATCTGTTTTGGAAGTCTGATTTCATTCTTTCTCTTTCACGCTTGAGGAAAAAATTCCACAGGCCCACTGAAACTTTTGGTACATGGAGAATTGAGTTATGCGAAATAAACGTCTCATCCTCGCGCTTACAGGCGCGGTCATCTGCGGACTCTTGGCTGTGTTATTAGTGACGCGCTACCTCGCGAGTGTCCAGACGTTCCAGAAAGATCTCAACAATGTCGTGGTTGCCAAAACCGAGATTCCGGTAGGTGCAAAGATCACAGTCGAACAAGTCGTACTGTTACCGATGCCCAACGGTTCAGCACCTGAAGGGGTTTTCCGTAAGCTTGAAGATGCGGTGGGACGCGTAGCGATCACAACGATTGGTCTCCGAGAGCCAATTACGAATTTGAAGCTTGCACCAGAAGGCGTAGGCGCAGGTCTACAAGCAGTTATCCCTGAAGGTTATCGCGCAATGACTGTAAGAGTAGACGACGTCGTTGGCGTTTCAGGTTTTGTCGCCGCTGGATCTTACGTCGATGTGGTTGCGGTTATAGTGCCCGTCAATACAGCTGCCGCAGCTCAGGGACCGATTTCAAAAATCGTTCTGCAAAATATCAAGGTACTTGCCAGTGGCGCTAAACTTGACAAGCCCGAGAACCAACGTGAGCCTGTCAGCGTCAATGTGGTCACATTGCAAGTGACACCTGAACAAGCAGAAAAACTTGTTCTTGCCGCTAACGAAAGCAAGCTTCAATTGGTCATGCGCAAT
>DATDFV010000034.1:0-5547 GCA_036522415.1 Pyrinomonadaceae bacterium
GTAGCGGGTGGGTGCGCAGCCTCAAGATCCACGGGAGACCCAGGCTGGGCACCCACCCGCTACCGCGAGGTGGTACTGACTCCATCCAAGTGAGCATCGCTATCGTTCTTTTGACCATTGCAATTAGTGGGTGCCGCCGAACTTCATCTTCTGCACCGCCGAGTCCCACGCCTGTTGCTCCATCCTCTCAGACTTCGTTGACTCACCCTGAAGGTGGAACCACCATTCTTACAGAGACTAAATACTTCAAAGGCTCCATTGGCAATTCCCTCGACCTGCAAATGAAGTTAGTAAAGACGGGCGATCAATTAAGCGGGACTTACTACTACCAGCGCATCGGTTCTCGAATCAATCTCCGCGGCACGCTGGATAAAGACGGTAACCTTACGCTCGAAGAATTTGATCCGGCAGGAAAACAAACCGGAGTTTTCAAGGGATTGTGGCTGGTCGATAAGAACGACGGGTTAATCCAAGTTTCCGGAAACTGGTCGAAACCGCCCGGTGACAAGGCTGCGGACAAGAAGACTGCATTTTCCATTCATGAAGAACCGATTTATCTTTCGGGAGATGCCGACGTCGTCACCAAACAGATTAAGGAAACTAATAAGAAGCTGGTTTATGAAATCACCGCTTCCTATCCACAGATCACGGGCACCGGCAATCCAAACTTTGAGAAGTTCAATCAAGCAGTACGAAGTTCGGTGTCGAAATCAGTCGCCGAGTTCAAAAAGAACATGTCGGCAACAACCGACCAGGAGCCGCCTCCTGCCGACTCGATGCACAGTGATCTCACGATTGAGTATGAAATCGGTCTTGCTCAGGATGATCTCGTGAGCGTCCTTCTTTTTGTATCAAGTTATTATCAGGGTGCGGCCCATCCACTTGGTAATTCCGATGTCCTCAACTTTGATCTGAAGAATGGCAAAGTGTTGAAGCTGTCAGATCTGTTCAAACCTGGCGCTAAATACTTACCTGTCCTCGCGACTTACTGTATTTCAGATCTGAAAAAACAATCGAAGGACAAGCAGGGTATGCTCGACGATACTTCAATCAACAATGGCGCATCGCCTAATGCGAAGAATTACAAGAGTTGGACTATTCGCAGGAACGGTATCGCGGTTGAGTTTGATGCTTACCAGGTGGGGCCTTATGCAGCAGGCGCACAGACTGTTGTCGTGCCTTATTCGAATTTAAAAGACTTGATCAATCCGGAAGGGCCGGTTGGGCAGTTTGCCAAATGATCTCTGCGCCTCCTCTGCGTCTCTGCGGTGGCTTTTCGTCTGTTCTGGTTCATGAAGATACTATCCACGCACCACACGAAGGCCACCGCAGAGACGCAGAGAACGCAGAGGAGGCGCAGAGAATCCTTCAAGCCGGTTCGGCAACCTCAGAATACTCTCGCGCATACACCCGCATGAAGTAAGCGGCCATTAAGAACGCCCCAAACATTATCGCCGCGCCGGTCCAGAAGGTTACGAACAATGAGTGATCGCTCATGTAATGAACGTCACCATCTGCGCCCATGTGAGGAATAGAACTGTTTATCAGAAGCGCCGCCAGTGACGGTCCAACAGCGCGCGCCAGGCTTGCCGCCGATTGTGTAACACCCAGCACCGTTCCCTGTTGCTCCGGACCAACACTTTTTGACGCCAAACTCGTGAGAGCCGGCGTCGCAAGCGAATTACCCATTGAAAACACACCCCCGCCGATCAGGAGCGCCGCGAGCCCACCAGCTGCCGGGCCAACAAAGGGAACGGCAAACAAACTTATCGCGAAGCACAATGCGCCAAAAATAACCAACGGTAGTTCTCCAAATCGCTTAACCAACCTCCCAATCAAACCGCCTTGAATCACAACTGCGATCAAACCGACGTACGCGAAGAGATAACCAGTGTGTTGCGCGTCGTAGCCAAAACGAAACATTGTGTAGAGCGAGAATGAAGTGGTCATGATGGAAAACGCGACCACAAAAAGGAAATACACCGTCAGCACGAATGCCAACTTCGGTTGCTTCAGGGACTCGATGAGCTGGCGAAATCCACGTCCACCTGCCGCAGATTGCCTTGCAGGATGGTCCTTCGTCACCGTCTCCGGCAGCCTAAAATAGAGCAGCACCGCATTGGCAAAACACAAAACTGCCGCGAAGAAGAATGGCACATGAATACCCCACCGGCTCAGTATTCCGCCTATTGCCGGGCCAAAGATAAATCCGAGTCCAAAGGCAGCGCCTATGAGTCCCATGCCTTTGGCGCGATTTTCTTTCGTCGTGATGTCTGCGATATAGGCCTGCGCCGTGGAGATGTTGCCGCCCGTGATGCCGTCAAGGATTCTTCCTATAAACAACATCCAGATCGTTGTCGCAAAGCCAAGTATCAGGAATCCAATTCCAGTGCCGATGATTGAAAGGAAGAGTACTGGCCTGCGTCCACGTTTATCGGACAGCCTGCCGAGTATCGGTGAAAAGACAAGCTGCATGATCGAATACGAAGCGAAGAGAAACCCGACCGTGCGCGGAGTTGCGTTGAAAGCAGTTCCTTCTGCATAAAATGGCAAGACGGGAATAACGATCCCAAAACCCACGAGATCAATGAAGACGGTGGTGAAGATGACAATTAGCGGTGAGCGCTTCATGATTGTTTTGATATAGGACCTATTTTTTGCTCCTGAATTCTCGACGGCCCCTTCCTCCGCTGATCGCTCGATCAACAGATGCCTGTCCACCGCCAGTGATAAGCAACGTGAGCGCTATCGCCAACAGAGTCATCGGAAATTCGTAACCGCGATTTGCTGCAAACAGACCATTGGGCCAGTGAACGCCGGCGACGGCCGTGAGCATCACGCACGCTATGAAAAACGCTCCGATACGTGTCAGAAAACCCAGACCAACCAGTACCCCACCAACAAGCTCGGAAAATGCAGCCATACCCAACCACAGCCAGGCTGGTCTCATAAACGATGCGAACGGCGTATTCCCTGAAGTAAAGGTCTTAAAGCCTGGGCCACCGAATGATCCCAGCACCTTTTGTGAACCATGAGCGATCATGACAATAGCTAATGCCAGACGAAGTGGTATCGTCGCAAACGTGGATGTAGTCGCAATAATTTTCTGAAACATTTAGGGAAGCCTTCGAGAAGAATCAGTGTAGCGGCGCACATTATAGGACCTACAGGACGAATAGGACCTATATGCCTACGCTGCTCTAGACAAATGTTCCGCGATAACGTTCTTCGGGTGGGCGCCAATTAACCGATCGATCAGTCTTCCATTCCTGAAGATCAGCATTGTTGGAATACTCGAGATGTGAAACTGATTCGCAGTACGAGGGTTCTCGTCAACGTTCAGTTTTGCAATGGCATATTGCCCGCGAGACTCTGCTGCTAATTGATCGAGGACGGGGGCAATCGCCCGACAAGGCCCGCACCAGGGTGCCCACGCATCCACGAGAATCAACCGCTCGCCAGACTCCAAAACCTCACGTTGAAAGGTCGCATCGGTGACCGTAAAAGGCTTGCCACCAGCCGGCTCTAATTTGGTTTTGCATCGGCCGCATTTGGCTTCGCCCGCCTTTAACCGCTCTTCATCAACGCGATTCTTTGCGCCGCAATTCTTACAAGCTACAACCTCCATATGTTGCCTCGCTTTGTTTGGTTCGTGATATTTGACAGTTGATAAATCGCAAAAGTTTCGCGGTCGTGAAATAAGTGAATCATCGTGCTGGGACCGCAGGCGTCCTCGCCTGCCCGTGTCGAAAGTGACCAATTAAGGTACATCATCGCGGTAATCATAAGCTGCGTCCCGATCAGGGTTCTGCTGGACGCGGGCAGGCGAGGACGCCTGCGGTCCCAGGACGATGATGCTCAAAATATGTTCAAGGCTCCTGCTGCGAGATGGACTTTTGTGCAAAGCGCCATTCATTCGTAGTAACATCCATCCTCTTTAGGATCGCATCTTGTAGAGGGACATGCATGCCTTTCAAATCAACTTTTTTGCAGTCGTTACTGCTGCCAATCTTATTTGCTCCCACCATTTTTGCGCAGGTTAGACAACCCTCGCCAGTTGACATCGCCTTCACTGTTGCCATGTCGCGCCCGCATACGCATCTGTTTGAAGTTGATATCAAGATCAAACGCACAGGAACTGCACCGGGCGAAGAATCACTCGTCATGCCGGTTTGGACTCCTGGCTCTTATCTCATCCGCGAGTTTGAGCGTAATGTTCAGGACTTCAGCGCCAAAGACGCGTCAGGCCAACCGCTTAAATGGGAGAAGACAAACAAGAACACGTGGCATATCACAACCAATGGAATTGCTGAGTGGCATGCAAACTACAAAGTCTATGCTAATGAACTTTCAGTTCGCACGAGCGAGTTGAATTCAAGTCACGCCTTCTGGAATAACGCAAACCTGCTGATGTATCTCAACGGCTTTCTGAAAGCCCCATCAACAGTCCAGGTCCTCGCTCCTGATGTTTGGAAAGTAGCTACTGCTCTTCCGATCGCGCCCGGACCGAAGAACACATTTCGTGCGGAGAACTTCGACATACTATACGACTCCCCGTTCGAAGCGAGCGATTTCAAAACAATTGTCTTCAACGTCAAAGGCGTTCCCCATCGAATTGTAATTGACGGCGAGGGCAACTACGACGCTGAGAGAATGCGTCGTGATGTGCAAAAGATCGTCGAAACTGAAGTGGAAATCATGGGCGGCGAGATCCCGTACAAGGACTACACGTTCTTTCTTCACTTGCGTTCAACTGGCGGCGGCGGTCTCGAGCACCTGAACTCGGCTTCTCTCGGCTATCCTCGGTTCGGCTTTAAATCCTCGGGTGGTGATAGAACAACTTCTTCATCTCCTAATGCCACTGCAACTGACCGCGAGTACCGCGGATTTCTTTCCCTCGTTGCGCACGAGTTCTTCCATCTTTGGAACGTGAAGCGCCTTCGGCCGGACGCGCTCGGGCCGTTTGACTACACAAAAGAGAACTACACAAAAGTTTTGTGGGTAGCTGAAGGCATTACTGACTATTACGCCGATGTTGCTTTGCGCCGCGCCAATCTAATCACTGAACAGGAATTCTTGTCAGCCGCAGCAAAGTCGTTTCAAAACTTGCAGAATACGCCGGGCAGGTTCGAGCAGACCGTTGAGGAATCAAGCTACGACTCCTGGATTAAGTTTTACCGTCAGGATGAGAACTCCGTTAACTCGCAGGTGTCTTATTACGACAAGGGTGCGATTCTCGGATTACTGCTCGACCTGGAAATTCGTAAGCGTAGTAACGGAACCAAATCACTAGACGATGTCATGCGATACCTCCTGGCTGAGTATTTCAAGAAGGACCGGAACTATGGTCCGGAAGATTTTCAAAAGGCTTGTGAACTCATGGCAGGTTCCAGTCTCGAAGAGTTTTTCGCAAAGTATGTGCGTAGTCGGGATGAGCTTGATTACAATGCGGCTCTCAATGTTGCGGGCTTGCAGTTGGAAACGACAAAGAACGAGGAAGGTAAACCGGTGGAAAAAGCTTTCTTCGGTGCTGAGACAGAGTGGGTC
>DATDFV010000035.1:0-11949 GCA_036522415.1 Pyrinomonadaceae bacterium
ACTACCTTGACACGGTAGGGGTCTGGGGTTCAAATCCCCACGCGCCTACCAATACCTCAGTAAATCCGCCCTTCTAAATTCCACTGCAAATTTGGCACACAAATTCTTTTATTTCCTCTCGCGGCGACCCTTGCAAGATGGGGCCATCGCAGTGCGATATTCTTCTTCATCAACTCGAAGGAACGTCGAGGCAGGAGCGCCGGTGGTTTACAGTCGGAGAGGTAGCTGTATCCGTCCGATGACAAGCTGACGGGTGTGTTGATCGTAATACTCTGAGACTCCGAGCGTGCTCCACGTGTAACCGACTATTTCGCTATTGGTGTCGCTATAAATTCGAAGGATGCCTTGTCCGACGCCATCACCGAAAGAACCATCCTGTTTACGCCTGGTGTCCGTTTTACCATGACCTGATTCGCTGGAATCGATAACGCTCACTTCCCATTGCTCCGTTCCGCCCACTTCAGGTTTGGAAGGTTTGCGCCGTGATGGGACATCATTCACGATCATGATGTGACCTGTGTTTTCGTTTGTGCCCGGAGGATAGCGAATGGCAATGATATCTCCGGGTTTCACGTTTCCGATTAAAGTGATCGCACGAAAGTTCTGTTGTTGGGTGATCGCATTGAAATATTCGGACGCGAGCGGACGACGCTTTCCAAGCCATTTTTCGAAATCGTTTGACGTGATGCCATATGCACGTTCTAACAGTGCGTTGAGTAGTCCACTACAATCGACGTGACTCTGGTAGCTCTCTGCGCCATTCTCACCTTTCCAGATGATATAGCCCTGCTTGTGCTGGTAGCTGGTTTCCTCGGGTCGCAGTTCGCGAGCCAGAATTCTGGCTAACTCGAGGTGGGTTAGTTTAGTTGTTTGTTGTGCAAATCCAGGCACGCTCAAAAGAAAACCGCATAATGCACAACTGAGCAGCAGGACCAATGCAGCAAACCGTCTACGATTCATTTTCATAAATTCCTCGCCTATGAATGTTGGAAGTCACTCCGATTAGACTATAACGGCTTATCGATCTTTATATCCGCCTCATAGTCGTAATAGGTAACGGTTGATTTTGTATGGATCGGTCTGCCGCCGAAGTTGAAGTCAGCTTCGCTTTCAGTCTTGCGCGGTAGTCCATCACCAGCGCTAACCCAAGTCTTTGCGGTGGTGTTGAAGTCCTTCTTTTCAGGATCGCCCAATGTGTACTGATAAATCGTGGTTTGCGATCCGTCGACTAGATCGATACCAATGACCTTCACGTCAATGCTCTTCGCAATGTCATCGACTACTTTAGGATTCCTAAATTGTTTGATTGTGTCTCCGAGATTTACCGGGAACTTTTGCCACGGCGACTCGCCCATTTTGACCCAAGTTTCATCACCAACCACGATTGTCTCTTGTTTGATCGGGGCATGCCCGGACGGGTTCGCTTCTCGCGTGACATGAAAATGATCTGGAGCGACAAATTCGATGATCGTCTTACTCGTGGTCCCACTCGAGGTCGTAGATTCCACTCGCGCTCGATATGACTTCGCGGCGAGCATCGACTGCATTGCCTTAGTGAGACTGTCTCGAGCACCCGAGGTGTCACTTGCTTTGGTGTGTAAGCCAGTGGGCAAAGCACTATGACAGGCCAGGGATCCGAGAATCGCAAAATAGAATAAGCCACGCCTCATTGCTTTATTCCTATCTTCATTGTGGTGGATTAAATTTGAAATGCGTATCGTCGATTTGCATATCAGCTTGCGGCTCAAAGGTCGTTGTGACGCGGTCGATTCCCGTTGTGCCTTTTGCCGTGTCTTCCAGAATCTTGCGCACGAGCAGGGTCTCGGTATCGATCCAAATTGTAGTGGGTCTTACATTCGTTACTGTTCCAGTTCCATAAGCCAACCCGACTTCACCTACAATCTTGTGACATCGGTGGCCGTTAACCTGTTCAATCTGATCGGCGCTTAGGATTTTCAGATCCACAACCGGACCGTGTAAGCCTGCCTGTGCGAAAAGCATTGGTGCCAGCTGCATAGCGGCATTCTTGGTTGGGAAAGCTCCAAGAGCAAAAGCCTGAACCCCCTGACCCTTAGGATAAGTCTCGTGTACATTGGTTGATGACCACCATGTGTTGAAGTCTGCGTTGTCGGCCCAGATCACGAACCGTTCATCGCCGACGTTGGGATCCTTTTTGAATTCGAAGAAGTATTGTCGTGGTGCCCGGTAGTAGGTTGTGAACGAATGCTTTTCTACAACCAGTGGATCAGAATTCCCAAAAGCGTATTCCGTCACAACAGTGCCGCTGTCTGAGTAGGTTTTTAGTGCCGCATATTTGGCGCGGCTCTGTTCTAGTACATCTTCAGGAGGTGATGCGTGAGAACCATTATTCACACTGCTCACAAGGATCAAACAACTGATCACGATTGAAACTGCGATCGTGATTCGCCGGCGCCGGCGTCTATTTATGATCAGTTGCATTGAATGCTCCTTTAGGATCGACGTTAGTTGTAAGTGGCTTTGCCGCCTCCCTTAAGGAAAGCCGCGCCTGTTCATATCACAGCGACGTGCCTGGGCATCACAGCATTGAGTAATCGCGTCACTTCATCTGCAATGGCAAGTTAGTTCCCATGCACCAGAGCCCATTTTTGCGAGTCACGCAAGCGTCGCCCGCTTCACCCGTAAAGCCTGCTGAAAAGATTCCGTTACCCCCAGGGTCACTTACTGTGATGCTGCCGCCCCCGGGATGTTTATCGCTCTCAGACATGAATGCAATCGCGGCTGATGCGTTGAAAACCGCGACCAGACCTTTGCCTCCACCGTAGCTGCTGATGCCGGCAATTGGACTGTCGCCGTTGCCGTATACGTAGACCGACCCCTTTTCACCGTCTGCGCCTGATGCTCCTGCGAAAACCAACCGTTTACCCGCTTTTCTGATTGCCATTCCCAGTCCGGCGTTCACTGCATTAATGGCCGTGTAGGTGTTCGCTTCGCCGCTCTTCATAACCTTAACGACTCCACCGTTATCATTGGCGAACACCCCGGCGACGGGTTGCCCACTTTTGTCGTTGATCCACAATTTTCCGTCGCCTGCATCAGACTGAATTGAGGCAACTGGCTTGTCGCCGGAACCGAAAACGTTTACTGCTCCAGCTTCGCCTTGAAGTTCAAGCGAGGCCGCCGGTTTTTCGCCATCGCTGCGAAACACTCTTATGGCTCCTGAAATCCCTTCCTCGGTACCAACGTATGTTGTTCTCTTTCCCGATTTATAGGTCGCAAATATTGCTGTGTTGGTAACTGCAGCAAGAGCAGCGTATGTCTGCTCGTCCTCGGACGTTACGCGAAGCCTACCTCCACCACCCCCGATCGTAGTCGCCGAAAGATCTACTACGGGTTTGCCCGACACTGTGTAGACGTAGGCGCCCCTGGGGAGCTTCGTAACATCAGAGTCTTTGTCTTGTACGAGGAAGATCGTTTTCCCAGCATTATCGACCACCTCGAATGGTGCTTTGAGTTTGGTTGGTGCATCAGCGAGGAAGGTCGTACACGTCGGCTGGTTTCTGGAAAAGGCACTTGTGGTCCAGAACGAGACACCTAGGAGCGCAACAAAAAATAGCCCTAAGAACGACAGTACATTCGGTCGCCATGCACTTCGTTTCTCCAGCTGTCGTATCTTGTACTGTGCACTGCGAAGCTCATCACTGAGTTGATTAAGGTGCGCTTCCAGTTGAGTAATTTCGTTCGTCATCGGTCCCCTCCAATCACGTTAGCTCATCCACGCACTAACTCAACACGGCGGTTGTGCGCACGACCTTCGAGTGTGTCATTCGAATCTTTAGGACGCGACGCTCCAAATCCGGTAGTCGTCAGTCGTCCAGGGTCGATCTTGTATCGTTTGACAAGCGCGTCCTTCACTGCCGCGGCTCGTCGCCGCGAGAGATCGACGTTGTAATTATTGCTACCAATCCCGTCGGTGTGACCCTCGACCGATAGCTTCCAATCCGGGTGGTTGTTTAATGCATTAGCAATCTCTTTCAGCCGTGGCTCAGACTCGTCTCGAATCTGGTCGCTATTGAATGTGAAGTAGATATCGTAGACATCTGCTCGGCCTGTTGAAGCCAGGCTCTTTTCCAGCTGACCTAAGTCGGAATTTCCCGGTGGCGAGGGTGGTGGCTGACCAGTCTGTCCGGATGAGTCGCCACAACGATAGGTGATCTTTATGACTTGTAAGCTGTCGCGATCGGGATTCAACTTCATGCCGGACTTAGCAAACTTTTTCACGTCTTCTTCTGGTATCGAATCGATGCCATAACGCCATTTCAGAGCGATTGGATTAGCGGGATCGTCAAGAAAGAAGAACTCAGTCTTGTCACCAATGAAATCGCCCATGACATGAATCGTTGGAAGTTGAACCGGAACATTGTTAACAATAACGGGCAGCATCACCGGCCCAGGCTCTACGCGTTGAAACTTCCCGGTCATTTGATTGTCGAAGACGTTGGGGTGAACTTCTCGATCTAAGGAAGGTGCGCCCGTGAATGCAATAAAGAATCCGAGCTCGGCTTCCCCCTTGGTTTTCAGTTCATTCAGCACTTCGGTTGACGTGCCGATGGCTGTCGTTCCCGGGATAGGATTCGGAAGTTGGTCGTAAAACTGCTGTTGATAAAGATTGGAGTTGGCCAGATCTTTGGTGAGAACAGTGCGCGAGATCGTCGCTTTTTGCAATTTCGGCTCATTGTCCATTAAGTCCTGAACCATTCGCTCTGATGAATACTTCAGTCGCACTTCTTGATCAGTCACTGATTCAATCGTCTTGATCGATTCGTAATCTCCATCCATCTGACTGATTGCAGTAACGATCGTCAGTCCCGCGCACAACGGAATACGTGAAATTGTTAAGTCCTGAGTTTGAGAATGGCTTGTCTGCCTGTTCGCCGGATTAAATGCGATGATTGGTACTGTCGCCGCGACTGATAACAGGCCACAAAAGACTTTAAGAGCGATATTCATTTAGCTTTCTCTGAGCAGTGCGAAGACTACACGCTTTCGCCTTCGAGTAATTAACTCCTGCACGGTCCTCGCATTCCTCTTAAACACCAGTTCAGTTGCTACCCGGTTGATCCGTAATAATGAAAGCTACTCCAGGATGGTTGCTATCACCCGGAAAAGCGAATTCAACACCCGCTTTTCCAGGCAACGCAGATCCGGTTTCTCCACTAACCTTGAAGGTATGGGTTTTGAGGTTGTAGTCGATGGTCAAACTCTGCAGCGTCGCTTTGGCGTTGTGTATGCCTCGTCCGCCAGGATTGTTGGGATCTCTCGAGTTGCCAGACGATTTAGAATCTGGAAGGTCCTGCCACACTTGGATTTGAATTGGTATGGTACCGAGATCGACAAGCATAGATTGCGACTGCGGACTCTTTTCGAACTCGCTGCCATTGATCCTGATCATTGCATAGGCGGGAGAAGGGTTGGGCACGCCAGGAAGGCGCGGACCCATACCGATCCTGCTTCCTACGCGGCTTACCGTGACGGTGATTGTTGTGCCAGGCAAAGGCAGGGGCCTGCGAATGCGAGCTGACTCCAAAATTGCTTTCAGTTGCACGCGTTGCACGTTCCAATTGTCCGGACTTTTCGTTAGGTCAAAGCCTCCTCTCACCGTGTGCAACTTAATTTCAGTAATCTCGCCACCCTTTAGACCACCCGCCGGTAGCGGTACATTCAAACTATGTATGCTCCAGTTTCCCCAAGTTTGGTTTTGATTCACATTCGGTAAGGAAATTGTCCGTCCATCCACGAGCTTGAGCGTAACGTCGCAGTTATCCCCGTCGCCTCTAAGATCATCATTACCAGTCGAGATGATCAGGCGCAGCGACTTGACTGGGCGTCCAACATCGAAAGGCTCAACCTTCTCTGTCAGGTCGTGTCGGTCTCCTGTGAATCTTGTGAGCGGGATTGCTGAGGCGTCTAACCAATCACGCTCGACATTTGTTGACGCCTCAAGATAAGTCCGGGGCTCGCATGCCTTCGTGTTCTTAGACCAGTATTGCGTAACGTTATATGCGCCCCATTTTATGTTGTCTCCTTGACATCTATCGCCAATTTCATTCTCCCCGACCTTCGTTGGCTCATCCAGCAATCCCCCAGCACCAAAGCCGCCAGGGTCTGTAAGTGTCTCGACAATCTCGTGACTGAATGTGCTTGTGAACTTGTCGAATGTTGGCGCGCAATTGGAGTCTGTCGGCAAAGCGATAAAGTTTGGCATATTCAGACCCCACGCGTGCCAGCCCGTCTCGTTCGAAGTCGTGCACATGTCACCCGTGGTGCCGATTGGAGGGTTTGGAATTGTTGCAATCTTGATCTCGGGACTAAAAATGAGGGTTACCTGCGGGGAGGGATCGAGGCCGCTTGCGTGACAGTTAGCAAGCGAACGAACTGTGTCCCATTGAAGTAGAGTAAACGAATTACCAATTCTTTTGCCATCGCGGAGTGCGGCATTCACGCATTCAGCGCTAGCGATTCCACTACCAAAATATTGTGGCGCATTAACTCCCCAGTATTGATGAAGGAAACTAAAATATGAAGACGAATCCGGCGCCATCAGCGTGTCGGTGAAAGCGTCGATCTTCGCGCGCGTAAATTTGTCACCATTGGGTCTGGCTGTGAGGACGTGTTGGTCCCAGGTTTCGCCAGGATAACTTGGCCGATATACATAGACGTTTGTAAATTTTCCGTTTGTGACAACCTGTTGTGCTTCAGCCACAACGCCTGAGACTACAAATGCGAGGGAACAGAATAGACCCGTTAACAAACGATTCACATTTCGTTGCCTTGATCTCGAACTGACGACTGTGGTAGTCAGAAAGCGCTCAAAAGTTTGCACAACACTCAGCAGCGCCGGTCGGGGGTTGAGTTGAACCATAATTTTCTGAACCTATGCCTGATGGTCGAAAGGGCAACTTGGGCCAACGTGAGGGGCATATTAGTTAGTCAGATCTAATCTGATAACTGGGTAGGTACACAGGTAAGTGAAAATGAATCCAAACGGCAAGAAGTCGCTAGCAGCGCGCGCTGGAAACTGTGAAAGTAATCGAAGACCATGACCATTATCTTCACACCTTCAGAAGTGCCTTATCTTTTTTAGCTTTGCACAAAAAGCGAAAACCCGGGGATTCGTTCAGTCCAACCCATTTAATGCGTCTGGACTCGACGCCATTTCCAAGATCGACTTATCCGCTGGTAATACCTGTGTACCTCCCTAGGAGACGGGGGTAGAATTTCCGCGTAAGCTTGAGTTGCATACCAAATTCACCATTACTGATTAGAGTGTCAGCCAACGATCACGATATCAAAGTGTTGCTTGTCGAGGACCAGCGCGATGTGCGAGAAGGACTATCTGCTTTGATTAACGGCTCAACTGGCTTTCGTTGCCTTGCCGCATTTCGCACAATGGAAGAGGCCTTGCGCGCCGTCGACAAAGAACTCCCAGATGTAGTGCTAACTGACGTTGGTTTGCCCGGAATGAGTGGCATTGAGGGAGCAAGAATCTTGAAGCAAACCCATCCGGAACTTCCCGTCGTTGCGTTGACTGTCTACGACGATGATGAGGATGTGTTCAGTGCATTGTGTGCGGGTGCTACGGGATATTTGCTGAAGAATACTCCACCCGCAAAGTTGTTGGAGAGTTTGAAAGAAGTCGTATCGGGCGGAGCGCCTATGTCACCTGAGATTGCACTACGCGTAATCAGACTGTTTCGTGAATTCAGTCCGCCTCCGCGTGCTTCATACCGTCTTACACAACAAGAAGTACAGCTGCTCAAACTTATCGTTAATGGCCATACCTACAAAACAGCTGCACGTGAATTAGACATTAGCATTAGCACTGTTTCATTTCATCTTCAAAACATCTACAACAAACTACAGGTTCACTCAAAGACGGAAGCTGTGGCTAAAGCTCTGCGCGATCGACTGGTGTAATCGGTCTCAGCGTGCAACCCTTTCATTGGAAGAATGCTGCGCATCAAAGCCATAATCGTTCATTGATCGGCGAAGCGATGTATGCCGCTGGCGTTACGAAAAATCAAAGTCTATTTATCTATGCGGAACTCGCAGCTTTATTTGGGTTCCGTTTCCATCTCTGGAATTAACTTGCAACTCACCGCGCGAATCTCGTGCCCGCTTTCCTAAATTCGAGAGACCCTGTCCTTCTCGGCTTTTGTCTGGATCAAGCCCTACTCCATTGTCCTGCACGGACAACACTACCCAGGAGCCTTCAATCTTTAAATCGATAACGACGGACGTGCACTGCGCGTGACGAACCGCGTTGTTTAATGCCTCCTTCAACACTAAGAACACATTTCGCCGAACACTTGCACCCAGCCTTAAATCGTAGTCTAACTCAGGAGCTTGAAACTGAAACTCGACACCACGTGGGATCAGGATGTCGTTTGTGAACCTCCTCATTCGTTGCACCAGATCTAGTAACGTATCGCGTTTAGGATTGATAGCCCAAACTATGTCACTCATCGAAGCAACAGACTCGCGCGAAATCTCAGCAATACTCGTCAGCGGGCCGACAATCGTTTGCGAGTCATCATGCAACTTACTTTGTGCCACTTCGCTCAGGATTGCGATTCTGGTTAGATTCGAACCAATGTCGTCATGCAAATCCGCTGCGATGCGAGTTCGAATATTAGCGACCTCAAGCACACGAGCCACCCTATAACGAAACACGGCGTAGACGATGCCAGCTGCCGCGAGAGCAGCAAGCACCTCAAACCACCAGCGTCTCCAGACCGGAGGCAGAATAGTAAACGACACGTAGGCAGGAGCGATGCTGATAGCGCCGCTTGAACTCAAGGCACGGACGACAAATCGATACTGGTGCGGCGCGAGATTTGCGAAATTGACGATCCGTTGTTCAGTTGGGCGACTCCAGTCAGCATCAACACCTTCGAGCTTGTACTGGTAACGAACCACGTCACCGGTTGCGAAACTAAGACCCACATATTGGATTTCAACTTGATTTTGACTAGCAGAAAAATCCGGAAGTGAGATTTGTCGGGCACCCAGGATGGAAACGGGTTGCCTCGAACCTGCTACCTGCACTCCGCTAATGAGAATTGGAGGCGCATCAGTATTTTCATCCGTTGCGGGTGTGTAACGTGACAGGCCGCGTGTGGTCCCAAACCATAGATCCCCTTTGCGATCGCGGAATGCTGCCAGGAACGCTCCGGAAGCTAACCCATCCGCAGCTGTGAACCGCTTAACTCGACCCGTATCAGGATCGAACTGATCAAGTCCAAGGCTTCCACCGACATAAATACGACCACTTAGATCGTCAGTAATCACACTCAGTTCAATGCTCGATAAACCCTGCTCTGTAGTGAAGCTTTTGAAATTTGGGTGAATCGCATCTGGGTTATCTACTTCAATTAATCCACTGCGCGCTGAAACGAGCCAGAAGCGACCTTTGTGATCCAGGTAGATTTGAGTGATTGCGCCGGCTGGTAGACCATCAGTGACACTGAAGACGGTGAAAACACCCTGTCTAAATCGGGCTACACCACCACTATAGCCAATCCAAATGTTACCGGCGGAGTCCTCACCAAATATACGAGCTAAATGGTTAGTCGTTGGTGGCAATCCCGGAATGTTTGCCAGGTCTTCCAGCTTACGCGTCGCTGGATTCCAACGTGCCAAACCATTAATTGCTGATGATATTGTTGAGATCCAAACGTTACCATGAACATCTTCAAGGAGCCTGAATACTTGAAGCGCCGCCAGTCCATCCTTGGTGGTGTAAATCGCCAGGGGACGCGCGGTCTTCAGGTCTTCGAAGTTGGTCGCTGCTGGAAAGTGATAAAGTCCGTCACTGGTTCCAACCCACCATTCTCCGTTGCGCGTCTGCAATGTTAGCTGCTCTGAAACCCAACCAAAGTTAGAAACTGCATCCGGTTTGAACCAGCTGAAGTGGTGGCCATCGAAGCGCCCAAAGCGTGTGTAGTAAACGTCTCGAGTTGATCGAAGGAGATCCAGATGAGCTCCTTCAAAAACACTTCTCTGGTTATCTCCCAGTACAGCTCCACGAAAACACAATCCGCCCGCTTGGTCCTCGAAGATGGAATTGACGACCGCAATTCCATCCTGTTCGTCATATGTTTGAAAACCTTTGCGTGCCAATTTCATTGCGCCTGCGGTCGTTGTTCCGAGCCAAAGATTGCCGCTGAGATCTTCAGCAAGCGCACTGATCTCGTGGTAAGTAAGACCATTTCGCGTTGTATACGCTCGAACACTCGAAGAACGGTCTTTACTGTCTGGATAAAATTCGAGAAGTCCTTCGTTGGTTGCGGCCCAGAACTTTCGATCAGATGTTTCGAAGATCTCGTTGATCCAACCTGTAGGTAAGCCAGTGTGCGTGTTGTATGACCGAACGACCGTTACTGTCGACTTGACTCGATCTGCGGAGAACTCAAGGAACCCGCTGTCTCTTGTTCCAGCCCACAGTCTCTTTTCGCGATCTGCAAATAGAGTTTGAATGTAGTTTGTCGGCAAACCATCCTTGCGGGTGTACCTTGTGGCCGAACCGTCAGGCCAGCGTCGATAAAGTCCACTCGGCGCCGCCACCCACAAGCATCCGTTGGCGTCCTCAATCAAAGACAGAATCTGGCTTTGCGCCGCGTACTCGTTAGGAATACCCAGGTCTACAGCGCGCAGCGTTAAGGAACCCCTCGATCGTTCGAGACGATAGAGACCTTTGTTAGTGCCGCACCAGAGATTTCCTTCGTGATCTTCGAGCAATGTGTTTACAGCAGAGATGGATCGATTCTGATCATCAGTCAGAATCGTTGAGAACATCTTTGAATCCGAGAGATCCTCGTTAGCGTTAATTACACGATTCACCGATGCGGCGTTCGGGTTAAATCGAACCAAGCCGCCGTTGGTGGCTAACCAATATTCACCTGTTCTTGTTTCCAAAAGATCGTTGACAACCGGATCCGGCAAGCCATTTTCGGTAGCAAAGTTTGTAAACGAGTAACCGTCAAATCGCGATAGGCCGCCTGCTGTACAGAACCAGAGAAACCCGCGCGAGTCACGGAAGATTTTGTTGACTTCATTATTAGCCAGCGAATCAGTCGTACTGTAAGTCTTTAACGGGAGCCGTTCAGCTCGAACAAAGAATGGACGTGGAGTCCAGAAAAGAATGATCAGGATCGTGGCCTGGGCAAGCACACGAACCAGGGGGATGCGGCCGAGCATGAAGCTTTAAATATCACAAATCGGGCGCTTAGGCTCGTTGGGAACAGGTCTAACTTCTTCGGGGTCTTACGAGCTGTGAATGAAGCCCCCGTAAAGCCAGAATGAATGTACCTTAGCAAACAATGACCATGTTTTATCAATTCGAGAGCCGTTGTCGCAGCGGACCAGTCATGCGCACTAACATTTCAAGATGCACATATCTGATCTGTGCTATAAAGTTGGCACACAATCTGGCACACAAAAATGTGCAGAACGTGCAGTTGAAGCAGTGGATGCAGTGCATGCAGTGCGAATTTTTCTCAGGAAATTTAGTGCTTGTTGATTCCAAAGGACTTCACCAAGGGTAGAGCACTACCTTGACACGGTAGGGGTCTGGCGTTCAAATCCCCACGCGCCTACCAATCCTTTCAACAAGTTACACCGGACAACCACTTTACCGTTGCTCCAAAACGCTCCACTTATCCATGGCTCACTTTCAGTGACGCAGTCTCGCCAAGCCCGGTCGAAAGGACGAAAGGTGGCCGGTTACGCGACCACCTTAGAACTCAACAACTACCTTATCAGCTCACGCCAAGTCGAAGCGGTCAAGGTTCATCACCTTGTTCCAAGCCGCGACGAAGTCGTTCACGAACTTCTCCTTCGAATCCGCACATGCATAGACTTCGGCAAGCGCCCGAAGCTCAGAATGCGAACCGAAGATTAGATCGACAC
>DATDFV010000036.1:0-3893 GCA_036522415.1 Pyrinomonadaceae bacterium
GGAGAACTCGAGGAGTATCATCTCTTCCACGCAGCTCGTGCCGATTTGTTACGGCGACTAGGCTCGATGGACGAAGCAGCGAAGAGCTACAAGCGAGCATTAGAGTTGGTAACAAATGAAAGCGAACGACGGTTTCTAGAGCGACGCTTGAAGGAGGTAACACAACCAAACTAAGCTTTTGATAGGTCCTATAGGTCGCATAGGTCCTATTCGGGCAACAAAGGACTCGACCATGCAAACCCTCTTATTCGATCTTGCGTACGGCTTGCGCGTTCTGCTCAAGACGCCGCGCTTCACAGCAGCCGCTGTGTTGTCGCTCGCAATCAGCATCGGTGCAAACACTGCTATCTTCAGTGTCACGAACGCGCTGTTGCTGCGACCATTGTCATACAGAGACGCCGATCGACTCGTGATTCTTTGGAATCGCAGTCCTGGTCTGAATGTCGAGCAAGACTGGTTCTCACCCGGTCAATACCTCGACATCAAAGCCGAGAACCAGGTTTTCGAAAATGTCGCCACGACAATCGACAACAGTTTCAACCTGACTGGACAAGGAATGCCAGAACGTGTCGAAGGCGCACGTGTTAGTTCGTCATTGTTCAGTGTACTCGGTACTCAACCTGCTTTGGGTCGCGCGTTCACCGCGGACGAAGACGATCAGGGGAAGCCCACGACAGCGATCCTCAGTTATGGATTCTGGCAACGCCACTTTGCGGGTGACCCGAGTGCAATTGGCAGATCACTTTCATTGAATGGAAACCAAATAGAAATCGTCGGCGTAATGCCGCGCGATTTCACTCTAAACAAAGAGGTGATGCCGACGGTGAATAAGATCTCAAACGCGGAGATTCTTTTGTCGTTACCCATGGGTTGGGGAAAGCGGACCACGCGTACAAACGAGGATTACAACATCTTCGGCAAACTCAAGAACGGAGTCACGATTGCACAAGCTCAGGCCGATGTCGATCGCATCGTGAGCGGGATGAAGCAACAGTATCCCCAGAATTACACGCCCGGTAGTGGCTTTATGATCAGCGTTGTTCCGCTACTCCAGCAGGTCGTGGGCGATGTTCGCAAACCATTGTTGATTCTTTTAGGCGCCGTCGGTCTTGTGCTTTTAATCGCCTGCGCCAACGTGGCAAATCTTCAGCTTGCACGCGCAACAATTCGTCAGAAAGAGATCGCGATTCGCACCGCCGTTGGCGCTAAACGATGGCGGATTGTTCGTCAACTACTAACTGAGAGTGTTTTGTTGTCGCTGCTTGGCGGTGTGTTCGGTTTGTTGCTCGCGTTTGTCGGTCTCCGTGTCTTGTTACGACTTGGGCCAAATACTTTGCCGCGGCTGAATGAAATTGGAATCGACGCTCGAGTGCTTGGATTTACTCTCGCAGTTTCATTCATCACTGGAATCGTGTTCGGGCTCGCTCCGGCCCTTCGTTCTTCTCGAATCGATTTAAACGACGTCCTGAAACAGAGTGGTCGTAGTTCGACCGGCACCGTTCATAACCGCGTGCGAAGTATCTTTGTGATTGTTGAAGTAGCGCTGTCACTTGTTCTTTTGATCGGCGCCGGCTTGTTGGTACGTAGCTATAGTCATATTCAGGATGCGAATCCCGGATTCAACCCTCGGAACGTGTTGTCGTTTCGGCTTTCATTGCCCACCTCGAAATACAAAGGTCCCGCGGTCTCGAATTTTTACAAACAACTGATCGACAGGATCAAAGCTCTGCCTGGAGTAGAGAGCGTTGGAACCTCCTACTCATTACCGATGAGTTCGGTTGCGCTGGCGTGGGGACCGATAACAATCGAAGGTTACGTATCGAAGAATCCAACTGATTTTGTGATGTCGAACGAGCGCTTTGTGAGTCCTGGATATTTCTCAGCAATGGGAGTTCCACTTGTCAAAGGGCGGCTTTTCGACGAACGCGATACGAAAGACGCGCAACAAACGGTCATCGTCAATGAAAATCTCGCCCAACGATTCTGGCCAAATGAGGATCCAATCGGCAAACGAATCGAGCGTGTCGACAAAGAACCGTGGCGTACAGTGGTTGGTGTAGTGCGCGACACCAAAGAATTCAGTGTAGATAACGAACCACCAATTAGTATCTACCACCCTCACGAACAGTTTCCGATCGGAACGATGTTTCTGGTTGTCAGGTCCACTCAAAACGCCGCGACGCTAACTTCCGGTATCACTAAAGAGATTCGCGATCTTGATCCTGAATTGCCGGCGTACGAATTTAAAACCATGGAAAAGCGGCTTTCGGATTCATTATCGCGCCGGCGTTTCTCGACTTTTCTTCTCGGCGTCTTCGCAACGGTTGCTCTGGTGCTCGCTGCTATTGGTCTTTACGGAGTGATGGCCTATTCCGTTACGCAACGCACCCAGGAAATAGGAATTCGAATGGCTCTCGGAGCCGAGCCCGGCAAGATAATGTCAATGATTGTTCGTCACTCGTTGGTTCTGGTCATTGTCGGAGTTGCTATAGGATTGTTGGGTGCGTGGGCCGTTACTCGGGTAATGGCGAGTCTGTTATATGGCGTCTTGACAACCGACACTCTCACCTTTGCTGGACCACCTCTGATCCTGGTGGCCGTGGCATTACTGGCTAGCTACTTCCCAGCCAGGAGAGCCGCTCGCGTCGATCCCACCGTCGCTTTGAGGAGTGAATAGCCAAAAAACTCACAGTTTTCAAGGCTAAATGAAAATATCCTTGTCACCGCTCGACGGTCAGACTTAAGATTGCTTCAGCTTTGGGACTTGGACAACCGTCCAGCCTGCTCGCGAAAAGCCTCGCAAAGTCTATCGTTACGATACCCCGGTCCACTGACAAGCCCGTTCTGTAGTTACCACACGTCAACGTTCGGAGTTTCCATGTCGACTCAGATTGCCTTCACCCCGGAGGACCTGGTTCTTCAGCAACTGCTGGAGTACGAGGAAGAACCATTGAGAATTCTCCTGTCGGGTGAAGAACTAAAGGGGAAGCTGCGCGACGAAATCAGATTGGCCCTCTCTCAAATCGAAAATCCCCAAATCCAATTATTGGTTGAAACTTGCTTCGAACAGATCGTCGTGGTGTTTGGCCGGCTCGCGTTAATCGAATCGAATCTTCGTAAGTTAGACACGCTGCTTGAAAGCCTCTCAATATTTGATGTGCTCCAGTATGAAATACGCAACTTCGTCCAGTTTCTTGAAACGGAAGCTCTAACGAATGAAGGGCTCGATGCGAAACTAGGCGAAACGCTGGACGGAATCTGTTATGGCATCTCTCACGACATAAAGAGAATCTTTGAACGAGAGTTAAGTGGTGATATCCGCAACCAAACGACACCGATCGTTTATGGCAAGATTGTTCATTCGCACGGATTGCTGACAAACTGTTTTCAGCAATCCCTAATCACGCTTTTACAATTGTTCAATCGTTCCGTTGATCCATTGAGCATCTTCAATGACTTTGAAGAGCGTGTGAGACAGTCGTTGATCCTCTGCAACGACTTGGCTGCGTTACTGCGTGTGGTGCGAACTGCAGAACACCAGCCGACTCCCGAATCACTTAATCAACTGGTTCAATCAGCTCTCAACTTCCGCGATAACAGCATGCATTATTTGATGTATCGTGATTGGCGCGGATATGAACGGCTGGCACGCGCACTAATCGCAGCAATCGAAGCAAATTCAGACGCGAAAGATCTGTTACATCAGTTCAACTGCTTTCTCGAGCTGCTCTACGGCCATGTGAAGATGCGCGCGGTGCTGAAAGACATGTTCCCGAGTGGAGATAACGCGACGGAAGAGTGAGCGAGAGGCGAGGAGGCGAGGGAGAGGCGTAGTGGCGAGGGGGCGAGGGGGCGATTTATTGCTCATTTTCCATTTCTCATTTCTCATTTTC
>DATDFV010000037.1:0-10875 GCA_036522415.1 Pyrinomonadaceae bacterium
GCGAAAGGCCGCGTTTCAGATCGTTCCAGAAGTTCCTGCCTTGTTCCGCATGTTCGTCCGAGCCTTGCAGCAATTCATTGTGCCATTCAGCAAAGTCCGCATACTGCATCGGCTCATCGAGAAATTCTCCTCCGTGGAGAACCAATGCATAAGCGCGACCGAGTTCACTCATCAAATTCAAGATGGTCACCGAATCACCACAAAGAGCCGGCAACGAAATGAGAAGTATGTGATGTTCGGGAGATAATTTGAAGAAGCTGGTACGCAGCAGCGGTCCGCGTCCGAAATCAAAAGGTTTTGCTCGCTCAGCCAAGAAACAGTTTTCGAGCTTATTCAAACCAGCTTCCTGATCGAGATCGGTCAGATCTCTGAATTGCCAGGAAAATTCCGCTGCTTCCGAGATAACCTGAAACGGCGTTTTTATTGCCGGTGGACGTTGAAAAGTGGTACGCAGGATTTCATGTGTTCGGACAACATCAGCGAACGCGCGTTCAAGGATCTCCGTACTGAGGTTGCCATTAATGGAGATCGTAGCCACGACTTGATATGTATGGGATCGCGAAACTTGCTGAAGTGACCAAAGGTGTCTTTGTTGAGGAGAGAGGCGAAACCCTTCAATCTTATTCTGTGATGACATTTTAGGTTTTGGGGATTTCCGATTCAGTTAACATCGTCGCACGGTCTTTCAGTCCGCGCCTGTAAGCCTCAGTCTCCAATCGCTGCACTTTTACTAAATTACCAAACACCACGGTAATCCTAAGGCGCGCTTTTTATAGCTTATCTTCCTCTTCATTCCCATTCATTGTTCCTCTTTAGAGCTCGGCAACCGCTTTCAAAAGGTTCAGACATGCTGTTCTCCTGCAAATGAGGTGGTTTTGATACTATATCTTTTAAGCGACAGTATTCTCCCACAGAGCATCAATCTGTAACATGTCCTTAATAATACCCACAATCCAGATTCAACAGATAGATTCCATTGCTCAAATGAAGGCCTTGGAAAAACTGCAGCAGGACGTGTGGGGTTGGAGCGATCTCGACACCACTCCGTTAATGGATTTTATTATCTTAAAGGAGCTGGGTGGAACGTTGATCGGAGGATTTGATGCTGAAAGGTTGGTGGGATTTTCTTTTGGCTTTGTAGGCTACGATGAAGGTCAAATTGTTTTTCATTCGCATATGTTGGCAGTGCATCCGTCCTACCGCGAATGCGGGCTTGGGCTGCGACTGAAGCTCGCACAACGCACCGCCGCCTTAGAACGAGGATTTCAACGTATCACTTGGACGTTCGATCCTCTTCAGAGTACGAATGCGCACTTGAATGTTCACAAATTGGGGGTTGTTGCGAAGAGGTATAAAGTTAACTTTTATGGTGACGGGACCTCTAGCGTACTACACCGTTACATTGGCACCGATCGACTTTGGGTTGATTGGTTTCTCAAGAGTAAACGTGTCACAGATCGCCTTGACGCCGTGCGCCACAGCATTCCCGATTGTCTAACTTCCGATGAAGTGCAACGTTTGATTCGGATCGGAAGTAATCGTCTGCCAGTTAGTCATCCGATGGATCTTAGGTCCGGCAATACGGCTTTGATTGAGATCCCCACAAATATAAGTTTATTGCAGCAGGAAAACCCACAGTCAGCTGCTGCCTGGCGCAACGCGACGCGAGCAGCATTCGTCGACGCATTTGCCGCCGGCTACATAGTTGAGGATTTTATACGAATGGGTAGCAATCGCGATCAAAACAGTTGCTACCTTCTTGTTCCCGGAAGACAGAATGAACTCCAGTGAATTAACAAAGGCATCCGTTTACAGTCACTTTGTGGCACAAGCGGAGCTAATGCCAAGTGTCAAGGCGATAACGGCACCGGGGCGGTTACCTTTGACTTATGCTCGACTGCTCTCACAGCTAGAGGCTGTAAGAGAGTCTCTGAACGCGTTCGGACTAGGCCGAAACGATCGCGTCGTAATTGTGCTCGATAATGGGCCAGAGATGGCCGTGGCGTTTATGGCGGTGGCTGCATGCGCGACCGCAGTTCCACTCAATCCTGCTTACCGCGCCGACGAATTTGAGTTCTATCTCTCCCGAATAAATGCGAAAGCTCTGCTGGTTAATTCGCAAGATCAGACGGGTGTTAAGGAGTTGGGCTACCGTCTTGGTCTCAGCATCGTAGAGCTTGTGCCAAGGCCAGATGAAGAAGCGGGTATGTTTGATCTGCACTGTGCTCGCAGGACCGCAGCTCAGCAAACCGGTTTCGCACATACCGCCGACCTTGCATTGATCCTTCATACATCGGGCACAACTTCCGCACCGAAGATTGTTCCTTTGACGCATCGGAATGTTTGTGCCCAAGCGATCAATAATAAGGTTTCACTTGAATTAACTTCGTCGGACACCTGTTTGAATATAATGCCAATGTTTCACTCGACCGGGTTGGTGGGTGTAATTCTGGCCTCGCTCATAAGCGGCGGCAGCGTGGTCTGCCCGCCCGGTTTTTATGCGCCCCAGTTTTTTGAATGGCTTCAGGAATTTGATCCGACGTGGTTCACCGCGGTACCAAGCATGCACCAGGCGATTCTGGCACGCGCCCGTCACAACAAACAGGATGTAGTCCGCTCGCGGTTGCGATTTATTCGTTCGTCGTCCAGCGCGTTATCTCCTCAGCTCCTGAGTGAGTTGGAGCAGCTTTTTTGCGTACCGGTTATCGAGTCGTACGGAATGACTGAATGCGGAATGATTGCCTGTAATCCACTGCCACCACGTAAACGTAAACAGCGATCAGCCGGCGTTTCCACGTCGATTGATATTAATATTCTGAATCACGATGCTAAAAACTCATCGAACAATACTGAAGGTGAAATTGTTGTTCGTGGGGTGTGTGTAATAGATAAGTATGAAGAAGAATCGGGAGTAAACGAACAATCGTTTACAGACGGCTGGTTCAAAACGGGAGACCAGGGTTTCATCGATGACGACGGTTACGTATTTATTACCGGCCGACTCAAAGAGATAATTAATCGTGGCGGCGAAAAGATAGCGCCGCTTGAAGTAGACCAAGCCTTGTCAGAGCATCCGTCAGTCGAACAGGCAGTAACGTTCCCGGTCAGGAATGAGTTGCTTGGTGAGGAGGTGGCGGCGGCTGTAGTCTTGAAGAGCGGTAGCGATATTAACGAAACGGAATTGCGTGAATTTGTGTTTTCACAACTGGCCGCGTTTAAGGTCCCGCGTCAAGTCTTAATCGTCAAGGAAATTCCTAAAGGCTCTTTTGGAAAACTGCAGCGTTCGCGATTAGCTGACTTGCTGCATGTTCGAGCTCGCGATCAGGAAGGTTCTGATAAACGTGAATATGTTGCACCCAGGACCAACGACGAAATGGTGCTGGCTGACATTTGGGCGCGCATCCTCGGCGTCGAAGCAGTCGGGATCTATGATGATTTCTTTCGCTTAGGCGGTGATTCGATCCTGGCAACTCAAGTTATCTCGCACGTGCGCCAGGTCATGGGCGTCGAGTTGTCTCCGATAGCTATATTTGAAACGCCGACCATAACCGGGTTGGTACGCAAACTTCACCTATCGCGGACAAATGCGAACGGAATTGCGGCCGCTCCGATCAAACGACTCGCACGGGAGTGAAAGAACAGGATGTACACAGAGAACTACGTGTTTCCCGTTTCTTTCGCTCAGCAGCGTCTCTGGTTTCTTGACCAACTAGCGCCGGGAAGCCCCTTTTATAATCTACCGCAGGTCATCAGCATCAAAGGCAATCTCAACGTTGATGCTCTTCAACGGACTTTAAACGAAATAGTTAGTCGTCATGAGGCCCTTCGCACAACTTTCGCTGATGGGCCAGATGGGCCAACTCAGGTTATCGCCAAGACTTTAACGATAACAGTACCGATTCGTGATCTAACTGCTGTAGCTCCATCCGCACATGCAGGAACGATTTCAGTACTTGCGCGCGAAGAAGCACGGCGGCCGTTCGACCTCTCGGCCGGTCCACTATTGCGCGCGTGCTTGTTTGTTCTCGACTCAAACTCGTACGTGCTTTTTTTGACGATGCATCACATCGTCAGCGATGGCTGGTCGCTCGGTGTCCTTTTTCGCGAGTTGGCAACTATTTACGAGTCCTTTGCCGCTGGGAAGGCGTCACCTTTGCCCCCATTGCCAATTCAATACGCGGATTTTGCTGTGTGGCAACGAGAAACTTTGCAGGGTGCCGCGCTAAGCAGACAGCTTGAGTACTGGAAGACAAGACTTGCGGACGCTCCGCCAGTGCTTGATCTTCCGGCGGATAAAACACGTCCCGTAATTCAAGAATTCCACGGTGCGCGAACGGTATGGCTTCTACCGCTAAGGCTGACGCAGAAATTGAAAGATGTTTCCACCGAACATCGTGCAACCCTTTTCATGACACTGCTGGCGGCGTTCAAAGTTCTGCTCTGGCGGTATACAAATCAACCTGACATTGTCATCGGTTCCCCAATCGCAAATCGAACGCGAGCTGAAACTGAGGATCTGATTGGTTTCTTTGTGAACACGCTTGTACTGCGGACAGACTTGTCCGGTAATCCAACTTTCGCAGAACTACTCAAGCGGATAAAAGAGATCGCCCTGGGCGCCTACGATCATCAGGACTTGCCATTTGAGAAGCTCGTCGAGGAGCTAAGTCCTGAGCGAGATCCTGGTCGCAATCCCCTTTTCCAGGTGTCGTTTGTGCTGCAGAACGCGACCAGATCCCACCTCGAGCTTCATGAATTGAGTTTAGAGCGTTTGGATATTGACAGCGGCACGGCAAAGTTTGACTTATCACTTTCGATTCTCGAGGAAGCTGATCGGCTAAAGACCAGCTGGGAATACAACATCGATCTGTTTGAGCCCGATCGCATTGAGCGGATGATGAGACATTTTGAGATGCTGCTGGAGGCGATTGTAGCGAGACCCGAAACACCAATCGGCGAGCTTCCATTAATGACCGTGCAAGAGCGGAAGCAGGTGCTGGAAGCTTGGAACCGCACAGAGGTGTCTCATCCGCATGGACAGTGCATGCAGGACTTATTTGAAGCGCAGACAGAGCGGACCCCAGAAGCCACAGCATTAGTAGATGAACATCAGCGCCTAAGCTTTGCGGAGCTGGAGCGGCGAGCGAATCAGTTGGCGTGGCGTTTACGACGCGAAGGAGTCGGCTGCGAGAGTCTGGTGGCGGTTTGTCTGGAACGCTCAGTGGACTTGGTGGTGGCACTGTTGGGCATCTTGAAAGCTGGTGGAGCATATGTACCGCTAGACCCGACTTATCCCGCATCGCGCCTGCGGTTTATGGTGGAAGACACTCAGGCCGATGTCGTGGTGACGGACCAGCATCTGGCAGGGCGCCTCCCGCACGCGGCCAGTAAACAGTTGTGGCTGGACATGGAAAAGGATCAGTTGGCGCAGGAGAGTGACACTCGACCGCCGCGCCTGAGCCAACCGGAATCGCTGGGTTACGTGATCTATACGTCCGGCTCAACCGGTAAGCCGAAGGGGGTAGCTATCGAGCACCGCAGTACGGTAGCGCTGTTGCACTGGGCGCAGGACGTGTATGGACCAGAGGAGTTGGCGGCGGTGTTGGCATCAACGTCGATCTGTTTTGACCTGTCGGTGTTTGAGATATTTCTGCCGCTGAGTGTCGGTGGGATGGTAGTGCTCGTGGAGGATGCGCTGCAGTTAGCCAGCGGAAAGTGCGGAGTGCCACTCAGTTTAATCAACACAGTGCCGTCGGCGATCGCCGAGTTGTTGCGGTTGGAGTGTATACCGCAGAGTGTACGGGTGGTAAACCTTGCGGGAGAAGCACTGTCGCAAACGCTGGTGCAGCAGCTCTTTGCGCAGAGCGGCATAGAGCGAGTTTACGATTTATACGGCCCGACGGAAGACACGACCTACAGCACCTTTGCGCTCCGGGAAGCGGACGGAGTGGCAACTATCGGGAGACCAATCGCAAACACTCAGATCTACTTGCTGGACCAGTGGCTGCAACCGGTGCCCGTAGGTGTGACCGGAGGAGTCTATATCGGTGGGGCAGGATTGGCGCGCGGGTATCTGAAGCGGCCGGAGTTAACGGCGGAGAAGTTTATTCCAAATCCTTATGCCGGGAAAGGCGCACGTCTCTACCAAACAGGAGACTTGGCGCGTTATCTGCCAGATGGAAACTTGCAGTATTTGGGCCGCAGCGATCAGCAGGTGAAGGTGAGAGGCTATCGCATCGAGTTGGCTGAGATCGAAGCTGCCATCAACGAACATCCCGCTGTTCGCGAATCCGTAGTAATAGTGAGAGACGATGAGCCTGGTGATAAGCGATTAGTTGCGTACGTGGTTGCCGACGCAAATAACTATAGTGGCTCACAACAGGCGGAAGCACTCCAGGCGGAACAGCTTTCCCAATGGGCAACCGTCTGGGATGAAATCTACACGCAAACGAGTTCTCCAGTAGATCCAGGTTTCAATATCACCGGCTGGAACAGCAGTTATACGGGAACTCCAATACCACCTGAGGAGATGAGCGAGTGGGTTAATAGCACGGTCCAGAGAATTCGTGGTTTGTCTGCCCGGCGCGTGTTAGAGATTGGTTGCGGATCAGGTTTGTTGCTGTTCCGGCTCGCCCCGCACTGCACGCAGTATCACGGAACCGATCTTTCTCAGAAAGCGATCGATTATCTCAAAGCGAACTTGGCGCATGCTCCTCAATCTTGCCGCATTACGCTTTCACAACAATCTGCAGAAGATTTTTCCGGAATTGAAGAAGCCACCTTCGACGTCGTGATCTTGAATTCGCTCGTTCAGTACTTTCCGACGATTGAATACCTCATGAGCGTGCTGGAAGGTGCCGTCAAAGTAGTGCGGCCCGGCGGCTCGATATTTATCGGCGATGTTCGCAATTTCCAGTTACTCGAATCATTTCACACGAGTGTTCAATTGCATAACGCATCTTCATCACTATCCACCGTTGACTTGTGGCAACGAATACAGAAGCAACTGCAACAAGAGAACGAATTGGTGATTGATCCTGCCTTTTTTCGAGAACTCCCAAAACGTTTTCCTCAAATCACAGCTGTGCAAATCCAACTAAAGCGCGGCCAATACGTAAATGAGTTAACGAGTTTTCGTTATGACGTGATTCTGGATATCGATGGAGCACAACCCCAACCTCACGAATGCAAGGAAATCGACTGGCAAGAGGAAAACAGTGGACTGGAAAGGCTTAAAGAGTTGGTTGCCGGCAGTCACGATGACGTAATCACTATTAGGAATTTGCCAAACGCGAGAGTCAACGAAGCGGTGACAGCGCTCAATTTGCTTCGAGATAACGATGAGTGCAAGCGTGTGGCTGAATTGCGAGAGGTTGCACGTGCGAGGGCCGTCAATGTGAGCATCGATCCCGAGCAAGTTCGGGCGCTGAGTGAGCGGCTCGGCTACGTTGCAGACATTACGTGGTCGGCCAGCAACCTCGGCAACTTCGACGTTCTTTTGCGGAAGCCAAATACCGCACCTGTGTTCGATCAGAAAAACCTCTCCGGTCCCACTCCAACATGGACTAAGTACGGCAACAATCCAATTCGTTCGGACCAGGCACGAACGATTGAACCGGAGTTGCGCAAGTTGCTGGCGGCCAAACTACCGGAGCATATGGTGCCCTCGTACTTCTTTATTCTGGATGCACTGCCGCGGACGGCAAACGGTAAGTTAGACCGGAAAGCTTTGCCAACCCACGATCACTTACGTCCAAATTTAGAGCAGGTTTTTGTCGCCCCCCGCAATGCGACGGAGGAGAAAGTTGCTTCCGTTTGGGCCGAAGTGTTAAAGCTCCGGATGGTCGGCGTTCATGATAATTTTTTCGATCTGGGCGGACATTCACTGCTGGGTACCCAGATTATTTCCAGGCTGTCCAATTTGTTTCAAACGCCACTCCAGCTGCGCTGGTTGTTTCAGTATCCTACGGTCGAATCGCTATCCGAAAAGATCGAAACCACTAGTTCATTCGAACCGGAAGATAAAGAGCCCCCGCTTGAATCTATCCCCCGCGATCAGAGATTACCTCTCTCGTATGCTCAACAGCGTCTATGGTTTCTGACTCAACTCCAGCCGGATAGCGCCTTTTATGAGGTCGCCACTGCCATGCGAATACGTGGGGCGCTGAATTCAGTGGCACTTGCAGCAGCTGTCGAAACACTGGTCATGCGTCATGAGTCGTTGCGGACGGTCTTCCCCGTTGACGGTGAGGGGCCAAGTCAACTCATTTTAGATAGACCGGCAAATTTCTTCTCAATAGTCGATCTGAGCCGTTTGGTTGGACAGGATCTTGAAAGCAAGACAAGAGATTTACTGAAGCGCGAAGCTGAGCAGCCGTCCGACCTATCAAAAGGTCCTTTGTTCAAAGCGGTGCTGGTAAAACTTAGCGATACTGATCATGTTTTGCTCATTAAGGTACATCATATAGTCAGCGATGGTTGGTCCACGGCGATAATCTTCTACGATCTGGAAAAATTGTATGACGCCTATTGCGAGAATCGACCTTCACCTTTGACGGAAATAAAGCTCCATTACGCTGACTACGCTGTATGGCAAAGAAAATACCTGAATACCCAGCGACTCGAGAATCTGTTTTCGTTCTGGAAGAGCTATCTGGACGGGGCTCCACTGGTTCTCGAACTGCCGACTAATAAGATACGGCCAACATCGCAGACCTACACCGGCGCTGACCTGCCAGTCAAATTCACAGGTCGCTTGAGTTGGGCCTTGAACGAACTCAGTCAAGAACACGGTGTAACGCTCTTCATGACTCTAATGGCAGCCTTTCAGTTGTTCATATCGCGGTGCACTGGTCGCAATGACATATTGATCGGAACTGACCTGGCCAACAGAAACACGTTGGAGCTAGAGCGGTTAGTGGGGTTTTTCGTAAATTTATTGCCTGTGCGAATAAATCTGGCCGGTGATCCGACGTTTGTTGAACTACTGGAGCGTGCAGCCACTTCAATACTAAGCGTTTATGCTCATCAAGAGCTTCCATTCGATAAGCTCGTAGAAGAACTAAGACCGGAACGCGATCTGAAACGCAATCCCGTGGTCCAGGTTCTGTTTGTCATGCAAAATGCGGAACAACGCGCGCTGCGGCTGGCCGACTCAAGTGTTGAACCATTTAAGGTTGGAAATGCCAGCTCCCGTTTTGATCTGGCGCTCTTCATGAGCGAACGTGAAAATGGGCTCGAGGGTTTATGGCGATACAACTCGGATCTGTTCTCACCCGAAATGATCTCGAACTTCGCGGTGATGTTTGAAACTTTGTTAACTAGCATTGTAGCGAATCCGCTCGCTCGTGTTGGCACTTTAACAATGGAATCAAGCGCTGAAAACAAACCTCCAGACAGTTCTGCTGTCGGCGCGAAGGTTAGGCAGTTAAGGAACACGCGGCGACGATCTGTGGACTTGGCCCAGCTTCACACGGTGAAGACCAAGGAACTTGTGCCAGACAAGAAACTACCATTAGTTGTCACACCTGATCTCGAAGATATTGATTTAGTTGAGTGGGCTGGTAAAAATGGAGAGTTTATTGAGACAAAGCTCTTGGAACACGGAGCAATTCTCTTTCGTGGGTTCAACGTAAACTCCGTTATCGAATTTGAGAGCTTTGCCAAAGCTGTCTGTCCTGATTTGTTTGGTGACTATGGCGACTTGCCACGAGAAGAAATGGGTGGGCACGTATACGGTTCGACACCTTACCCAGCCGAAGAAAGAATTCTCTTTCACAATGAAAGCTCGCACATGCATCGGTGGCCGATGTTGATTTGGTTCTATTGTGTGAAAGCCGCAGAGACAGGCGGCGAATCGCCAATCGTCGATTGCCGGGAAATCTATCAGGCGCTGGAGCCAGATATTCGCGAGCAATTTGAGCGGAAAGGCTTAATGTACGTCCGCAACTTCACGGATGGACTGGACGTGAGTTGGCAGAGGTTTTTTCAAACGGATGATCGGGGCCGAGTCGAAGACTACTGCCGCAGCGCTTACATAGACTTCGAATGGAAGCATGACAACGGTCTGCGCATTCGGCAACTTTGTCCCGCCGTGGTGAGACATCCGCAGACTGGTGAGGTGGTTTTCTTTAATCAGATTCAGTTGCATCACATTTCATGCTTGCCGCCGTCGGTACGTGATTCACTCAGCTCACTTACCGGTGAGGAGGATTTTCCGCGCAACGTTTATTATGGAGACGCTTCACCAATTGAAGAGTCAGTGGTTCAGCATCTGAGGGACTTATATGATCGGCTGGCGATCAGTTTTAAGTGGCAGGAGCGGGATGTCTTGATGCTCAACAATATGCTGGTGGCGCACGGCCGCAACCCATTCAGCGGCCAACGAAAAATTGTTGTTGCTCTGGGCGCAATAGTAAATCAAGACGAAGTTGTGCAAGCTTGACGCACTCGATCAAACTTTGCCTGCTAGAGGTCAAATACCACGCGGGAGTACAAACATGGATCGTAAGAAGCCGAGGATCTTCCTCCGCTAACACGGGGCTGAAGCCCGGTGAGAATGAGATGAAGACTTTTAAGGAAAAGCCTCGACGACGAACCGAACTCGTTCACGCCAACTCTTTTGTTGAAATCGAGCTTCGCTGCTTTTGAAACCTGGGATCGCGCTGCTGGGCCCTATGAAGAGAGGATACAAATCTATCGGCGAGGCCAGCAACAAACGGTTCCTCACGGATCGTGTCGTGCCGGCCGGGGATGTCATAAACTTCGAATTCGTTGGCTCCTCTCTTCCAATTTAATCGGTAATCGTTTTCGCCTCTCCCGTACCGGTTATCTCTGGCGCGAAAGTAGGTGATTCGGCCGGGAAGCCGTTGGTTC
>DATDFV010000038.1:0-27708 GCA_036522415.1 Pyrinomonadaceae bacterium
AACCTTATTTTGTCTTAACGGCTCGTCGGCAGGGCGATGCGCCTCGATCCAGCTACTTGAGTGAGACCACCACGATGTGCGTTACGCCATCAGCCAAGTCGAGCTTCAACTGATAGGTTCCAATCGTCAAACCTTTCGTTCCCCAGTTGAAAATGTACTGCCCTGTAGCCGCGTCATAGCGGAACAGATTGCCTGCGGAAGCCGAGGCAGTCGACGTTGACTCCAGGTCTGAACCCGCAATGTTATTACTAACCTTTGCATAATAGAGTCGCGCGATCACATTAGTAACGATTGCACTGCCTCCAGTTAGCGCAAACTTGACCGGCACAGTACTGCCAAGCTTAAAAACTGAACTGCCATCCGCGTTGATTGGCTGGAGTGGACCCGACCAGGCGTAGGTGACATTTACGTAAAAGCTCTTCTGTGTTGTGTTGGCTGCGCTGTCGGTTGCACTACATGTGACCTGCGTAGTACCTAATGCGAAGGAACTGCCTGATTGAGGTGAGCAATAGACAGGCACAATCCCATCGAAATCATCTGAGGCGGTCGGTTGGTCGTAACTCACCGTTGCGCCCGAGCTACTGGTTGCACTTGCATTGATATTCGGAGGAACCGTGAAAGTCGGCGGCGTTACATCCTCTTCTGCTACGACGAACGGAGAAAGCGAGCTAGTCATCCCGCAGACGGTGTTCGTTTGCAGATCAATTGACTGAGTGACGTTCTCCCATGCTATTCCGTTGAAGTGCATCAGCTTGAGATTTGCTTCATTGTGCTGATATGCAGCGTCCGGGTATTGAACGCACACCGTAACAGGTGGAGTGAAACCAGCGCTGCTCGTTATGTTGTAATAAATTGGAGGATTGCCAAGTTTCAATTTGCCAGGAAGCGGCGCAACGGGGTTGCCGCTGTTGGAAGAGACCGTCGTATTTCCTGCAGTAGTTACCTGGGAGAAGGTGACGGTGATAGGGGCCGGATTGCCAGTGGTTGAGTCAACTGGTTGTACAGAAATGTTGGTGCCAACAGGAGTGTTGTACAACGGAGTTGGCGTTGGCGTCGGGGTTGGGAGCGGTGTTGGCGTGGGCGTTGGCGGCGGTGTCGTCTGGTTCAGCAGCACACCCACGCTATTCCACGTGGCCACGACGATATCGAGCTTGGCGTCATTATTAACGTCGGCGAGCGCGACAGTGTTAGGCAGCATGCCGAGTAAATCTTGTTGAGCCCAGACATAGTAGAGCGCCGGAGCTTGTAAGCTGCCATTGCCGTTACCAAGCATAACGGACAGCGCGCCAGTCGTTCCGCCGCAAGATTGCCCAGCAGTACAACTGTTGAGCACGACGGCGTCATCGAGTCCGTCGCCATCGACGTCCCCAGCAACAATGTCTACCGGTAGTTGGGCGCCATCGAAATAATGGACCGGCGGCTGGAAGCTGCCGTTCCCGTTGCCGATCAATACCGTTGCAGCATTCGTATTTGCATTCGCGACGAGCAGATCCGGGTTGCCATCACGGTTTAGATCAACCGCCGCAATCGGAATCAGGCCCGGGCCAGATGGGGAGTCCGTGGCGTAGATGACCACCTGTTGAAAGCTGCCGTCGCCGTTGCCGAGCAATACGCCGACCGTCGCCCCTCCCGTGCAGACCTGATTTGCGTCAAGGGCTGAACAAACATTCGATACTAGGATATCTGGGGAGCCATCGTGGTTCACGTCTGCTGTGATCACGTTCAGCGCGTATGCGAATCCACCGGAATCGTACCGTGTGGGACTAGCCAACGAGCCATTGCCAACGTTAATGAGTACATTTACGCCCCCGAGGGAGTAGTTGGTCGCAGCGTTGTACAAAGCGTCTGATACGATCACATCGCGTTTTCCATCACCGTTGACGTCTGCCACCGTCAGCTTTTTAGCTAAAACATTTCCGGTTAGCGGAAAACTCGCCGCGGCCTGAAAGGTGCCGTCACCGTTGCCGCGCATTACACTAACAGACTCAGCGGTGGGGTACGCGGCGTTCAGTATCACTAAGTCCTGCTGGCCGTCGCCGTTCATATCCGCAATCGCTACGGAGACCCACGGGCTCGCGCCGTCACCATCGGTCGCATATGTCGAACTTAGATGGAACGTACCGTTGCGATTATTGAGGTGTACGAATATGCCCGTGTGCCCACACGTCGGACCGCCATAGGGTTCGCTACACTGAGTCGACACCACCAGGTCCGGAAAGCCGTCGTTGTTTAGATCGCCTGTTGCAACTGAGCCGGTCGTCGCGTTACCAGAGGGATACCAAGTTACAGGACTGAACGAATTCGCATTCAGTTGTGCAGTCGTTGCAAGCGGCCATAGCATGACGGAAAAAAGCGCAACGAACGTGAACACTGCAGACAACAGTATTCTCTTTCTCGTTATGAAGGCATTGTTTTGCAATTTGAATCGTGACGAGTTGTCCATTGGTCTTTCTTTCTTCCAGGTGATGTTGTTTGTGAAAACCAGAAGCGCTCAGGGGTGCTTCTAATGGCTTGCTAGTCCCTTACGGATTGGTCACGTTGAAAAGAAAGGACGTGTAAAAATCACCGAGATTGGTCTGTTTCGCGCCCTTAGTCATGTCTTCTAATCGCGCGATGCTTTGCGCTGATCCTCCAGGCTGAGTGGTGGGATAGACCGTCCAGGCAATGCACTTGCCGTTGGAAGAACTGGTTGCTGTACAGGAGACTAAAACGTTATTCGTTTCCGGGTAGTTGGTTTGAACGTTAGGGCCCGAAGTCATCGCTAAGCGATAAGAGTTGCTGCCATACGCGAATCTTACGAAGGCGGCGCAGGAAACTGTTTGATTGAGGCTCAGTGCAGGGAAGCCACCGGCGATTGCATAACCACCGCACATCACTATGACTCGCGCAGGCACATACTGGTAAGCGAAAATCTGTTGAGCGCCGGTGTTGGGAACAGGTTGCCGAAGGTCAATGAGGAACTTTCTTGTTGGTGAATTGCTGGCGTCGAGTTCCCAATCTCCCCAAACTCCAGACGTACAGTTTGCTCCTTGAATAATTGATGAGACGGAATCTACGCCGTTAAAGTAAGGACCCAGACCATCACCCTCAACACGATAGTTCGTCGATTGCGTAATGTCTCCAGTGAGATTGAGTACGGAGGTAACTGGAGCGTCGTAACACTTAGCGGGAGCTGTGGGACTCTTCGCGTTGACGGTCCGGGTTATCAAGGGATCAACAAAACTCAGTGCACACAGCGAGAGCAATGTCAGGAACGCAAAGAGAATGGAAACGGTTTTGTTGGATTTCATTGTGTTTTCTTACTCCTAAGTCTTAATAGTTCTGGCTTACCTCTATTAACGAGAATTCCCGACAGGTGGTATCATTCGCTTCGAATTTTTCGTCGAGTTACATCCAACCGATCGGCTGAAACGTGTCTAATGTCTTTTACGATTCAGCACTAACGAGCAAAATGTCAGCCCTCCCCGAAGAAATAACTCAATTGCTATTGAAGTGGAGTAAGGGTGACGATGCGGCTCTTGACCATTTGATCCCCTTGGTCTATCCGGAACTGCGCAAACTCGCTCGCCGGTATATGGGCCGCCAGGATCCAGCCCACACACTCCAAACATCAGCATTGATTAACGAGGCATACTTGCGGCTGGTAGATCAGCAGGCCGTGGAGTGGCAGGATCGTGCTCACTTCTTTGCGGCGGCAGCACAAATGATGCGACACATTCTCATCGACCACGCTCGAAGTCATCGTTACGCGAAGCGAGGCGCGGGCGCTCAGCATATCCCACTGGATGACGTGACTGTGGTGAGTCAGGAACGCGCGGCGGAGCTTATTGCTCTCAATGATGCTCTCACGCGTCTCGCAAAAATCGATCAGCGCAAGGGCCAAATCGTGGAGTTACGATTCTTTGGCGGATTGACGGTTGACGAGACCGCCGAAGTGATGAAACTCGCACCGATCACAATCAAGCGCGAGTGGCGCTCTGCCAAGGCCTGGTTACACAGCGAGATCGGATCCAGCGCAGTTGAGAGCGGATGATGATACTGGATACAGCGACGCACGTAGTGGCAGGCCTCAGCTTGATACTTTTCAATCTCATTTATCGTTAGATCAATAAAGACATGAGTTCAGGAGCTGATACGATCAATTCAGAACGCTGGCAGCAAATTGATCAAATTTTTCAGGCTGCATTGGATCTGCAGCCTGGTCAGCGGTCCGCCTTTCTCGATGCAGAATGTAAAGGAGACCTGCCCTTAAGACTGAAGGTCGAAGCTATGCTCGCTTCTGACGAACATGGTTGGGAACTCATCGAGAAAACGGCATTCGAGGTGGGAGCGCCGTTGTTGGCGGACGAAGAAACTCAGCTCAAACCTGGCCAATCGATTAGTCACTACGAAGTTGTGACCTTGATCGGAAAGGGTGGAATGGGTGAGGTCTACCTCGCCACAGACAGACATCTTCATCGTAGCGTCGCACTAAAACTGCTCCCGCTTGATTACACAAGAGACAAAGATCGTCTGCGACGTTTTCAGCAAGAAGCGCAGTCAGCATCCGCACTCAATCATCCAAACATTCTCACGATCTACGAACTGGGTGAAATAGACAATCAACAATTCATCTGCACTGAGTTTGTGGATGGCGAGACTTTGCGTGAACGCATGACGTCTGGACCATTATCGATACGCGAAACTTTGGACATTGCGATCCAGGTTGCAGGCGCGCTCGGAGCCGCACATAGAGCGGGGATCGTTCATCGCGATATCAAACCAGAGAACATCATGCTGCGGCCTGATGGATATGTGAAAGTGCTCGACTTTGGCCTTGCCAAACTTACCGAACCATCACCGGTAATCCAGGACGATACCCCTTCGAATACAGCTGCGGGTTTGGTACTCGGCACCATCAAGTATATGTCCCCTGAGCAGGCGCGCGGTTTAGATGTCGATGCGCGCACCGACATCTTTAGCCTGAGCATTGTTTTGTATGAAATGCTCACTGGCCATGCACCGTTTAAAGGTGAGACAGTGAGCGATCTGGTAGCAACCATTCTGAAGGACGATCCGGTTCCATTGATGGATTACCTGGTTGGTCATCCCGAGACTTTAGAAGCGATTGTAACCAGGGGACTAAGTAAAGACAGACGTCAGCGTTACCTTTCCATCAATGATTTCCTCGACGACCTTAGAACTGTGAAAGAACAGGTTGAGGCTCAGGCAAAGCTGGATCGAGGAGAGAAGTTCTCGTATGTTGAGGGTGACACACAAAACACCAGTTCGCGAACAACTCACTTCACTGGCAGCTGGACTAGTCGTTTCACTTCAAGCGCTGAATATGTTGTTGCTGAGATGAAACAGCACAAGCTTGTGAGTGCACTGGCGATGGCTGCGCTGTTCATATCGACTCTTGCCGCCGGCTACTTTAGCTACAGATTTGTGCATCGGCGATCAAGCCCTCAATTAGGCATGAAGTTGGCGCGACTCACGTTAGGTGGGTTTATTGGCAACGCAGCTATTTCGTCTGATGGTCGTTACATTGCTTACGTGAGCTCTGCTGGTGGTTTACAAAGTGTGTGGATCCGACAGGTCGCCACTAACAGCAATGCGCAGATCATTCCGCCAACGAAACTGGATTACGGCGCAATTACTTTTTCGCCTGATGGGAACTATCTGTTTTATTTCGGTAGTGCTCAAGAGGGTCAGGAAGGAGGTCTCTGCAGAGTTCCCGCAATTGGAGGACGACCGCTCTGCATTATTGCCGGCGCGCATAATTCGAACGGCGACGGTCCTGTCACATTTGCGCCGGATAACAAACGACTCGCATTCATCCGCGAATATCCTTCGCATGAAACTGCGCTCTTTGTAGCTAATGTCGATGGAACAGATGAACGCAAACTCGCATCGCGTGAGGGCCACGATTCTTTTGGCAATGCCGCATGGTCTCCGGATGGAAAAAGGATCGCATGCACTGAAGTTCTCAATGAGAACGGAAAGACGCATTGGAAATTGTTGACGATCGGACTCGAAGATCGAGCCGAGACTCCGATCAACATCCAAGCCTTTCGTTCGGTTGGTGAAATTGTCTGGCTCTCGGATGGCAGCGGATTGCTGATGATTGCGGGAAATGAAGACGAACCAATGCAGGTTTGGCAAGTTGATTATCCAACCGGAACAGCGCGAAAGATTTTTAACGACGTAGCTTCTTATTCTGGATTGAGTCTGACCGCGGACTCAAACGTGTTAGTTACGCATCGAGTCGAAACTCTTTCAAACATCTGGAACCAATCAGCCACCGACCCAACTAATACCAGACAAATTACCTCTGGAACTGGAGTGCGCGATGGATGGATGGGCGTAGGTTGGACGCCAGACGGCAGAATTGTTTACTCATCGCACGCGAGCGGCCAACCCGACATTTGGATCATGAATGGCGATGGCAGTGAGCCGCGTCAATTAACAACCAACATGGGTTGTGTTTACAACGGTCTGGCGGTTTCGCCTAACGGTCAGTACGTTGTGTTTGTTTCAAGGAAAGCGGGAAACACAAATCTCTGGCGCATAGACATCGACGGTCGAAATCCAAAGCAATTGACGAATGGCTCAGGTGAATTCAACCCAGTCTTTTCGCCTGACGGGCAGTGGCTGCGATATCGAGCTGCTGGAAAAGTATGGAAAGTCTCGATCGACGGAGGCGAGCCGGTTCTATCTGGAGACGGTTTGCCACATACACTCGGTGTTTCTCCAGATGGCAAACTAAGAGCGTTTGTCCCGGAGGATAATCAGACCGAAGGAAAGCGAATGGCCATTGCTCCGTTCCTCGGCGGGCCGCCTTTTGCGATCCTCAAGCTTCCAGATGACGCTCAAATCTCCGGAGGAATGCGCTGGACCCCAGACAGTCGAGCGTTGACCTTCATCGTTGGTCGCAACGACGTGTCTAACATCTGGAGTCAGCCAATTGATGGTGGTCCGGCTCAGCAACTAACGGATTTCAAAGCTGATTGGATACACGGTTTTGCCTGGTCTCATGACGGTAAGCAGCTTGCCGTTGTGCGGGGAACAACGCCCTCTGATCTCATGCTGGTGACTAACTTCAGATAGTTTTGGGATGTGGAGATCTACGTGAACCTGTTAACTCTTAATCGACTCGGGCTTGTCCTGATCGTAATAGTTATCGCCTTATCGGTGTACGCAGCGCAGTCTGCCACGGCAACGCTCTCGGGTGTAGCTACAGATCAAAAGGGCGCGGTGATAACTGATGCGACCGTAACTGTCACCAATGTTGATTCAGGGTTAGAACGTTCGCTGACGACAGATCGAAGCGGCAAGTTTGTCGCCCCATTCCTGCCACCGGGTCGCTATACCGTAGTCGTCCAACGTGAAGGCTTTGAAAAGGTTCGGGTAATAAACATTGTCCTAAACGTCAACGAAAACCGCACTGTCCCAATTGAATTGAAGGTCGGTCAGATTAGCGAATCCGTAATCGTAGACGGAGTCTCTTTGATCCAAACCGATTCAGCCACAGTCAGCACAGTTATCGATCATCAATTCGTAGAAAACCTTCCTCTCAATGGCAGAAGTTTCAACTCGCTGATCGAGCTCACACCGGGAACCGTTCTCACCAAGACTGCGGGACAATATAGTGTCAATGGACAAAGAACGAATGCAAACTACTACACGGTTGATGGTGTTAGTGCCAACGTTGGTATCGATCCATTATTTACCATCCCGCAAACTGCCGGTGGAACTATTCCAGCCTTCAGTGCTCTCGGCACCACGAGCAATCTCATTTCATTAGACGCGTTGCAGGAGTTCACCATTCAGAGTTCCACTTACGCTGCTGAATTCGGTCGAATGCCCGGAGCACAAGTGGTCACCGTCAGCCGCTCGGGAACAAACCATTTTCACGGAGCGGTGTTTGAGTACTTCCGCAATGATGCGTTGGACGCGAACGATTGGTTTGCGAATAGTCGGGGATTAGGAAAGCCCGCACTGCGACAGAATGATTTTGGCGGAGTGCTCGGCGGCCCGATTGTTCGGGGTCGAAGCTTTTTCTTTTTTTCTTATGAAGGCCTTAAGCTTCGCGAACCACGCGTCGGTATTACAGCGGTGCCCGGAATAAACGAACGGACCATAGCACTGGGGACCATGCAACCGTTTCTGAAAGCTTTTCCGACTCCGAACGGTCAAAGCCTTGGTGATGGTCTAGCTGAGTTTGATGCGAGCTATTCAAATCCTTCCACTCTGAATGCTACGAGCCTGAGGGTCGATCACGCATTGAACAGCAAGATTACATTATTCGGTCGATTCAATTACGCACCATCAGATGGTAATCAACGCGGTGGCGACCCCAAGTCACAAGTTGTGGCACTGAATAATTTCGACAGCTTCCTTTTCAAGACTGTTACAACGACTGTTGGCTCCACCCAAATAATTAGCCCGAGAATCATCAATGATTTTCGTGCGAATTACAGTAGAAACCACGGAAGTAACATATGGTCCTTAGATAATTATGGTGGCGGAACACTTCCTCCTGATTCTGTTCTTTTCCCACCATTCGCTTCCGGTAAGGACTCCTTTCTTGATTTTGTTGTGGTGGGAGATGTCGGATTCATTGTTGGAAAGAATGCGCGCAATCTCCAACGGCAACTAAACATCATCGACAACCTGGCAATCGCGAGTGGTTCTCATCAAATAAAGGTGGGCATGGATTGGCGACGACTTTCACCGATCCTCGACACTGCCGGGTATAGTGAGGCTGTAAACTTTGAAGGTGTACCTAATGCGCTTATCGGTGTTCCTGATTTTGTGTCGCTGTCCGGAAAGACAGGCAGAGCGACTACGAACGTCACTCACTTCTCTACATATGCACAGGATAATTGGAGAGTTGGAAAGCAGTTTGTCTTGAACTACGGGGTCAGATGGGAATACAACCCGGGGGCCTCAATTACTTCCACGAACCCTCCGATCATTGCCCTTGGTACGCTCGCGAATCCTTCAGGCATTCACCTTGCCCCACCCGGAACGGCTTGGAACACAAGCTACAACAATTATGCGCCACGCTTAGGCGGCGCATATCAATTCTCACGGAGACCAGGAAGAGAAGTTGTATTGCGAGGAGGATTCGGAATCTTCTTCGACAGTGCTGGTCGACTGGCCGCTACCGTGTTGGGAGGCACCCTATCATCGGCGAACTTTCTCAGTGGAGTCTCTTTTCCTCTGACGCTTTCTCAAGCAACGTTACCATCACCTTCACAGCCGACGCCCCCTTATGCAGCACCTATGTTTGAATTGGGTCTGAAACAGCCGCGGACTTATGAATGGAACGCGTCAGTAGAACAATCGATCGGTCCTAATCAAACGGTTACCGCTTCATACGTGGGCGCCGCGGGGAGGAAGCTAATAAGGATTGAAAGATTGTTGAACCCAACCCCTGAGTTTGCCAACCTTTCCGTCATTACAAATCTGGCGACGTCGGATTACGAGTCGATGCAGCTTCAGTTTAAGCGGCGCCTGTCAGGTGCATTTCAGGGACTTGCTTCCTATACCTGGTCACACTCCATCGACATCACTTCGAATGATACGGCCGTCAATCCTTCGAGTGTGACTTTCAATCCAAAAGTTGATCGCGCCTCTTCAGACTACGACGTAAGACACTCGCTATCGGCGGCCGCGACGTACGACATAAGGCGCGTGACAAATCACCGAGTTTGGAACAAGCTGATTAACGATTGGTCGATTGATAGCATTTTTAGAACTCACACGGCGACTCCCGTCAATGTTCTTTCAGGAAGACGAGCTCCAGGCGTGCCTAGCGCACTCCGACCAGATCTTGTTTTGGGCGTTCCACTGTATATCTACGACCCTGACGTAGCCGGTGGTCGGCGATTTAATCGCTCTGCATTTTCCATACCTTCAGGAATCCGACAGGGAAGTTTGGGCCGGAATGCGCTACGCGGGTTTTCGGCTACTCAACTCGACTTTGCTCTTCATCGACAATTCGCACTAACTGAAAAATCGTCTCTTCAATTTCGGGCGGAGTTTTTCAATATTTTCAACCACCCGAATTTTGGTGATCCTGAAAACAACCTCGCCGTGGGCGCACTCTTTGGTCAATCGCTAATGATGCTGGGCCGAAGTCTTGGCGGTTTGAATCCGCTTTACCAAATTGGAGGACCACGTTCAACTCAATTTGCGTTAAGAGTGCATTTTTGACGCTGGTACTGTTTGTATAAACCGTAAGGGCCACCAAATAAATTTTTGGTGTCAGGTTGACGCGACTGTAGGGAATCCCATAATAAGGTGTCAGAACGAGTAGACTACGAATCTCTTTTCGGACGGCTGCTTGTTGAATTCAAGTTAATAGATCAGAACGCGTGGTAGCCAATGGACCAGCTTTGATCGAGTTCGCAATGCGGAGGTCAGGGGTTCGACCCGCCTCTGCTCCACCACTTAACATCCTACCCTTCAATCGCTTACAGGCGGCAAACAAATGAGACCCCAAAACTGATTTTCAGAAGGACAACATTCGCGGACTCACAGGGACGGATCGAATCGAGACAGACTTTAAAACGCAGTCTTCCGATTCACTGACGACTCAGCGCAACAATTGGCACTAGAGGTTCGCAATAACTGCTCAATACCTAATATGGTTGGCGCACGCCCCTTCGTGGTTCCACCGGGCTGGTAATTTCAGAAGGCTTTACAGGTGAAACTGGGTGAAATTCGATTAGCATTAAATTGAGGTTAGCAACTGAAACTGCTAAGTTTCATGTTTACATGGTTGACGGAGTTTTTAATAAGTACAGCGGAAAAATGACTTATGGGGTCGGGGCTTTTATCGAAAGTCAGTGGCCATCACGATATCGCTGCCACTCTGATCCATCTGAACGACGAGAAGCCATTGTCCATCGGGCGAGACAGCTAATCCGGGATCCGTTTTGTAGAGAGGTACATCGAGTTTAGCGATCGGTGTAATCTTGCCCGTTGCGAAACTGAAGAACTCGATGATTGGGTGTGAAGTTATCTCAGCCGTAGCGAAGTAAATGCCCTGATCGTTAATGGCCCAATAACGCCACATTCCGGCGCGATGTTGGTCGAGCACCAGGCTCTCTTCGCCGCCGCTGACTGGCACTCGCCAAATGCCGGGCACCGCACGTCCCTTTGAATAATAGAAATAATTTCCATCGGTTGATTCGAAGCCCTCGAAGCCACCTTGTTTTGTGACTTGTACAGCTTGGCCACCTTCTGGAGGCACTTTCCAGATCTGCATGCTGCCGCTGCGCGTGCAACCGAAATAAACCCAGCGACCGTCTCGAGACCAACTCGGAGTGATGTCCTCATCTGTGTCAAACGTCAGACGACGCGGCTTACCGCCGTCCGCGTTAATAATATAGATGTCTGCGTTTCCTTCAATCCATGAATCAAAAGCGATCTGCCGGCCATCCGGAGACCAACGTGGAGTGCCAGTAAGTGGGCCGCCAATACTTGTCAAAGCCCGAGGATTAGATCCATCGCTGTCACACATCCAGATTTCAAAAGTCCCTGAGCGGCGAGACGCAAAGACAATTCTCTTTCCGTCAGGCGAATACTGAGGACCGCTGTCTTCCAGTGTTGAAGAGATAAGCTTTAGCGGAGCGCTTTCTTGTCCTTTTGACACGTGCAAAGGAACCCGCCAGATGTTGCCGTCCATCATTGATTGCGTATATGAGAGATGGTTTCCCTGGCGTGAGATCGTCGGGCTGTAAATATCGCGATCGGCGGTTGTTAGTCGCTCCGGCTGAAAGCCCGCAATTGAAGTCTTCCAGAGGTTATAGGTGCTGCCTCCTCGTCTTGAAGCAAAGACAATCTCTTTTCCATCCGAATTCCAACTCAGACCCCGGATGGAAGTTTGATCAAAAGTAAGGCGTCGCGGCTCACCGCCGCCAGCCATCGAAAGCAGATAAACGTCCGCCGTGGCGATGCTAACTGATCGAACAAACGCCAGCGTCTTTTGATCGGGCGAGAAAGCTGGAAAAAAATCACCGACCGATCCGGCCGGCGGTGAAGTGAGTTTTATCTTCTCGCCCGTCTCCGTCGAGATCGAAAAAATGCTGAAGGGTTGTTGCGGTGATGTCTTATCCGGTACTGCCAGTAGTTTGCCGTCGGGGGAATAACTCAGCGTGTTTCCGATTACCACGGGGCGGTAAGGGAAGACATCTGTCAGCTTTCGTTCCGCTCCACCTAAAGCTGGAACCAGGAATACACCGCCATCGTTGGCGGACTGGCGCAGAAAGGCAACGTAGTTAGCGTCAGGTGACCAGGCAGGATCGGTATCAGGCGCAGGATTGGAAGTAAGACGTAGCGGATGCTCCGCGCCAATCATCTTGACGTAGATATCGCTGTTGTCTTCCTTCTCACCATTCCAGACAAAAGCGATCTGCCGCCCGTCCGGTGAAAAGGCTGCCTGATCTTCGTTACCCGGGAAACTCGTGACCGGACTGATCCCAAGAAGAGAGGCCGGCGCTTTTACTACGGGCCGCAACGCCAGAAACCAGATCCCAAGGGCAACGATCGCTCCCGCCATCAAGAAAGCCATGGGCAGAACAAAACGACGCACTGGCAAATGTCTAAGCGTTGATTCCGTCTCAAGAGTTTTGACTTCAACGGGCTCCTCAGCTTCAAGTGAAGGCTTTCCATTCGGCTGAGCCGCGACGTTGTTCCAATTTTGACTCTCGCCGTCCGAAGTAACATGAGGAGATAGAGTCTCGTGATGCGTCAGGATTGGCGAGGTCTCTTCCGCCCACATCTCGCGCACACCCGCGACGAACCGATAACCGCGTTTCGGAATCGTTTCGATGTAGTGTTCTGATTGTTCCGAGCCCAGGACCTTCCTCAAGAACGATACGTTCTTAGCCAGGTTGACCTCTTCTACAAAGGTATCCGGCCAGACCTTTTTCATCAGCTCAGTTTTGTCGATTACATGCCCACCATGTTCTACGAGGACTAACAGAGTGTCGAACGCCTTCGGGGTGAGGGGAATGTGCTGTTGGTCGCGAAGCAGAAGGCGCTCGGTCGCGTCGAGGCGGAAAGGTCCGAATTCGTAAAGATGTCTGACCTGCTCGCTCATAATATCGAGAGGAGTGTCATTGAAACTTCATGGACCGAGGACTTCCAAAAGTTTACCAAAACTTTTCCAAGACTTAGCAAAGACTTTTTACTCATTTGGGGTCATACCTTAACCATTATTAGAAGGTGATCCACCTCAAACGACATCGGAGACCCAACCCTGTGGTCGACACTCTATAGCGCGCGATTTTTTCGTCCTGCGCGCTGGTAGATTTCCTTCATATTGCTCTTTTCGGGAGACTATTCTTTGAGGTGGACATCATTCTAACGCAGAAGCAATTTCGGTACTAGCTTAAGAGGAGTCGACGCTGTGTGATCGTTTCGTGTTCTAGGTCATTTCAGTGCTTCGGATCTCGTGTGCAATTTGATGGCAATAGGTTTATCGCTTTTGAGGTCGGAAAAGCGATCTAGATTCTGCGCGAACTTGTGCTGTCCAGTCAGAGGGGATTGTTAACCAGGTTGGCTAAATCGCTAAGGAGGCATCCATGAATAAAGCAAGACAAGTTTGGCTATCCAGGATTCTAGTGGCTGTAGTCGTGAGCTTGCTCAGCACTTCATTTCTGGAAGCGCAGGAATTCCGCGGTTTGATTTCCGGGCAGGTGACCGATCCGTCAGGTGCCGTTGTTCCTAATGCGACGGTCACAGCGTTACGGGAAGGCACTCAACAGCCATACACTGCGCAAACCAACAGTAGTGGTGTCTATTCGATCCCTTACGTCATACCTGGTTCTTATGTCGTTACGGTGGAGGCAACTGGGTTTAAGAAGGCCATCCGTCAGGCTGTGAATCTGGATGTGGCTCAAAAGCTCAATCTGAACATCGTTCTGGAAGTCGGATCTGTTGAGGAAACTGTAACCGTACAAGAAGCGACTTCATTACTCAGTACTGGTGATGCCTCGGGCGGCACTGTCATCGACGCACAGAAAACGCAAGACTTACCTTTGAACGGACGGCAGATCTATACGCTAATGCTCTACGCGCCCGGCGTGCGGTATACGGGTGGCAATACAACGCGGGGCTGGGATCAGACCAACGCTTACGTAATCAATGGCGTGCAGAATAATTACAACCAGTTCACTCTCAACGGAGCGCCTATCTCACAGCAAATCAGCACTGGACGCGGCACATGGTTCATCGCCCCTAATGTGGATTCGGTACAAGAAGTGAAGATTCAGACCAACACTTACGATGCCAGTTATGGGCGTTCTGGTGGCGGCACAGTGAACGTGGTAACTAAAGCAGGCACCAAAAGCTTCCACGGCACCGCTTTCGATTACTGGCGAGGCTCTGCTCTGGAGGCGAATACCTTCCAGAATAATCAGCGCGGTGTTGCGAAGCCTTTCCACAATCAGCATGACTTTGGCGGCACCATTGGTGGTCCAATTCCGGGTTTAGGTAAAGATAAAACATTCTTCTTTTTCAGCTTTGAAGGGTGGCGCGAGTCTGCACCGCAAAGCATCCTCACCAGTGCTCCACGCGCCGATGTGCGACCGCAGGTCGATGGCAGCGTGGATTTCCGGCCGTATTTCACCAACCTTCTCGGGTCCCAATACAACCCTAATGGTCCAACATCAAAAGGTGGGATCTATAACCCGTTTAGCTGTGCCACCACGAACTCGGACGGCACTTGCAAGACCCGCAACCGTTTCTCCTACAACGGGCAGCTCGATGTAATTCCCCCAAACATGATCAGTGCTATCGGAAGAAAAATCCTCGCACTCTATCCATTGCCAAACAACCCGGGCGCAGGAGAGTTCAATAACTACATTGCGAATGCACCTGGCTCGCTAAGGTTCAACCAGCCGATAATTAGGATCGATCATACCTTCAGCGACAAGACGCGCTTTTACGGAATGTTTAGTTATTGGTCCGGGCTTCAGTTTCAAAACAACACGGGCTACACAGAGCCGTCATCGCTCGGCATCGTCAGAGGGAACATCAATAGCTACCGATCATTCGTTCACCAGATTCTTGACCTAACACACACTTTTAGTCCAAGCCTCTTTGGTGATATCCGGTTTTCCTTTGGCCGCTCAGTCGATAGAGCGCCGAATGGGGCTGTGGCTGCCGGCACAGTAAAGCTTACTCCGGCTGACCTTGGCTTTACCAACTATCCATTGCCACCGACCACTACCGAAATCGAAGCGCCAACGATTCAGGTTGGGGGTGGTTATCCGGATATCATTGGCAATAACAAGTACGGTGACTTTGGCCATCCGCCGATGAACGAGGTGTATGAGCTGTCGCCGACGCTCACCCAGATCAAAGGGCGACACAGTCTTCGGTATGGTGCGCAGCTGATGCTGCTTCACGCAATCCCGTGTTGCGGTGCCGCGGATGCGAGTGGCATTGGTGTTGGACCAGGAGGACGTTTCACTTTTACAGGCGCGTTCACCCAACAGAATCCAAACACAGGAAACAACGATGGAGCAGGAGTCGCAAGTTTGTTGCTGGGCGTCCCGAGCGCTGGCTTCATCCCGTTTAGCTATGACGTTTATGAAAGCTACAAGTATTTCGGTGTTTATGTGCAGGATGATTTCAAGATTCGGCGAAACCTGACGCTGAATCTCGGGCTGCGTTGGGACATTGAGACTTCGCCGCGTGAGCGCTTCCACAAGCTCAACGCCGGGTTTGATTACGCCGTTCCGAGCCCGATCCAAAGCGCAGTAACCTTTCCGGCGGGCAATGTGCCCATCAATGCCGCCACCGGTCTACCCGTTACAGGCGGCCAAGTAATCACCAGTAAGCTTTTGGGTGGTTTCAATTTTTCGAGTGACAAGTTGGCACCCTATGACACGCAAAAAAATCATTGGCAGCCGAAGTTCGGTTTGTCCTGGGCTATCAATAACAAGACAGTGTTGCGCGGTGGCTGGGGACGCGGTTATGCCTTTGCCATTGAGCTTGGTGGGAACACTACGTGGACTCAGAACACTAACTACAACCAAGTTAGTACAACACCAAGCCTTCAGTTCAACACCGGAAATCCTTATCCGACCGGGCTTGTAGTTCCGCCAGGAAACACGTTTGGCCTCTTGTCTGGAGTCGGCAACGGTCAGTCTTTCGATCAGCGCAATCGAGAGATTCCAGTCGTACAGCAGTATTCCTTTGGTGTGCAGCGAGAGCTTCCCGGTTCGATCGTGCTGGATGTTTCCTACGTCGGAACGAAAACCAATCGTCTGCGTGTGGGAACGCAGTTTAATGCGCTGCCCACCGAGATCTTTAATAAGTGCACTCAAGATCCCACCTTCTGTACGACACAAGTTCGAAACCCGTTTTTCTGGCAAAACCTCAATCCCGCCGGACTACCGGCCGGCTTCCTGGATAGTTACAAAAACACGTCACTGGGTGCCGCGGCCAACGTGCAGGTAAGTGCGCTCATGGTTCCCTTCCCACAGTTCTCGACGAGCCTCTTCTCGAACACTGAACCAATCGGCAGCTCTAATTACAACTCGCTCGCGGTGCGATTGGAAAAGCGGATTTCAGGAGGAGGCGCCTTGATCAAGGGTCTGAGTCTGCTCACATCCTTCACGTGGTCCAGGACGATGGCGGCCAATGGCTACCTCAACAATGGAGGAGCCGGATTGCGGGACGCAAAGCTGTTCTACGCAGTAACCGGGAGCGATCGCCCATTTGATCTTGCGTTTGCCGGAACATGGGGAATCCCTATCGGCAAGGGCGGAGTTATTGCCACCAACGCTCACGGCATGCTAGGGCAATTGCTCGAGCATTGGGACCTTGGCTGGATTCTTACAGCTGATTCCGGAACACCAATTGGGCTGCCCAACGGTGTCACCTTTAACTGTCCCGGGCACCCAAGCTATCTACCTGACAAGGGTAAACAGTCGTATACGGAATGGCTCTATAATGAAACCCCAGCTTGTTTTAAGAATTTCCCACAGTTCACGCCGACAACGGTAATACCAAGATCCAGTTGGGCGAGAAACCCGGCCAATAGACCTCAGTTAGCATTGTCTTTTGGCAAGAAGTTCGCGCTTGGGGGCGAAGGGAAATTCATACAACTCAAGGCCGAGATCTTCAACGTGACGAATACACGCATCTTCGGCGGACCGAGCACGGGCAGCCCAACTGTAGCTCCGCAGCCAGTCGCAAACATCAAGCCCGGCGAACCTGGCTCATGCTCGGGATATGGGTGTATTGGCTCGACTCAAGCGAATGTGCCGCGGCAAGCTCAGCTTTCACTGAAGTTTCTGTTCTGAAAGCGTATTGCAAACGTCCGCTCTCATTGGTCATCAATTCGATTACCGTCTTCGGAGAGTCTACATGCAGCGAGATCGCAAGCGTTCGCTCATATTAATACTGGCGTGCCTATTAACAATCTGTAGCGCTTCGAGCCAAGTTCGACAATCGAAGATCCAAACCAGTCGAGCTAAACGAGAAGCTGCGCAATCGAAAGGAAGTCGCGAGGCACATGAACCACCAGCCAGATCGACTCCGCCGAATCTCGCGAAAGTGCCAACACTCTACGTCGTTGGCTACGCGCATCTGGACACAGAGTGGCGTTGGGAGTATCCGCAGGTGATTCAGGAGTACCTCACTAAGACCATGCGTAATAACTTCGCGCTCTTCGAGAAATATCCACACTACATTTTCAACTTCACCGGAGCTAATCGATATCGTCTGATGAAGGAGTACTACCCGGCTGACTTCGAGCGGCTAAGGCAATATGTTGCAGCGGGTCGGTGGTTTCCTGCCGGCTCGTCAATGGAGGAAGGCGATGTTAACTCTCCCAACGCCGAGTCGATCATCAGACAGATTCTTTATGGCAATAATTGGTTCCGCAAAGAGTTTGGAATCGCCAGCGATGAATATATGCTGCCCGATTGTTTCGGGTTCCCTGCTTCGCTTCCCAGTATTCTGGCCCATGCCGGAATAAAAGGCTTCTCGACCCAGAAACTATCATCGGCATGGCAACCTGCGCCTCACGTCGGTGGACCTGATTCGCCAGAGAAGACTCCGGTCGGCATTCCATTCAACGTTGGTGTTTGGGAAGGACCCGATGGTAAGACTGTCATTGCGGCATTGAATCCACTCAGTTACGGAAGCCAAGTGACCTACGACATTAGTAAGACCCCGCCGCCTCCGCCTGGACCTGATAGCAATCTAACACCACAACAGAACCAGGCCAGGACAAGAGCATCAGAAGACTGGCAAAAGCGAATTCAGATAAACGGCGAGCTGACAGGAATATTCGCGGACTATCACTATGTCGGAACTGGAGATGTTGGTGGCTCGCCTAATGAGTCGTCTGTGAAATTGATGGAGGCGATCACCACCAGGAGTAAGACGACTCTGTCCTCACAATTTCAATTTGGCCAGCAACAGCAATTGAACACGCAAGCCTTTGCGTCCGTCCAGGTTGGTGATGGGCCAGTCCGTGTCGTCTGGTCCAAGGCCGATGAGATCTTCCGGGATATTTTGAATTGCTGCAACACTGATCGGCTGCCGCGTTATAAGGGTGACCTTGAGTTGATCAATCACTCCGCCGGGTCAATAACGTCCCAAGCGTATCAGAAGCGATGGATGCGCAAGAACGAACTGCTTGCCGATGCTGCAGAAAAGGCGTCGGTCGCTGCGGCATGGCTGGGCAGTCGCCCGTATCCGATTGAACGGCTGAACAATGCCTGGACGCTGGTAATGGGTGGCCAATTCCATGACCTTCTGCCCGGAACCGCAACTCCGAAGGCGTTTGAATTTGCCTGGAACGACGATGTGATCGCGATGAATCAATTCGCAAGTGTTCTTACCAGCGCAGCGAGCGGTGTTGCTTCCGGCTTGAACACGCAAACCAAAGGAACTGCGATCGTCGTCTACAATCCTGTGAATGTTCCGCGTGAAGATGTTGTTGAGGCGGCGGTTTCGTTCGCGCAGGATGGACCAAAGGCGGTCCGCGTCATCGGTCCCGACGGAACCGCAGTGCCGGCCCAACTAAGTAACGGTAAAGTCCTGTTTCTCGCCAGGGTGCCTTCAGTTGGCTTTGCGGTTTACGACGTTCAGCCTGCGGAGACACCTGGTCCTTCCGCACTAAAGGTGACGGAATCATCGTTGGAAAACAATCGGTACACTGTAAAGCTTGATGAGCACGGCGATGTCTCCCATATCTTCGACAAGAAGATCAATCGAGAGCTTCTCTCTGCTCCCATCCGTTTGGCAGTGTTGACTGACAACCCGAGGCAGTGGCCAGCCTGGAACATGGATTTTGAAGATGAACAACGGCCACCTCGCACTTACGTAAGCGGTCCCGTAAAGGTTCGTGTTGTTGAGAACGGTCCCGTTCGCGTGGCTGTGGAAGTTATTCGCGAAGCGGAGGATTCGAAGTTCGTGCAAACAATCAGTCTCTCAGAGGGAGACGCGGGCAATCGCGTCGAATTCAGTAATGTGATCGACTGGCGCGCCAAACAAGCGAACCTGAAAGCCACATTTGCATTTTCAGCTGCCAATAAGGTGGCCACTTACAACTGGGACATCGGCACGATTCAAAGGCCGAATGCAGAGGAGCGACAATTTGAAGTTGCCTCGCACCAGTGGATTGATCTTACAGATGAAAGTGGATCCTTTGGAGCCACAGTGCTGACAGATTGCAAGAACGCCTCGGATAAGCCGGACGAGAAGACAATTCGTCTGACACTCTTGCGCACACCGGGCACGCGCGGCGCATATGCAGACCAGAGTAGTCAGGATTGGGGCCGTCATGAAATCGTGTTTGGTGTGGCAGGTCATGCGGGCGACTGGCGTAAAGGACAGACCGACTGGCAGGCTTACCGACTCAACCAGCCGCTGATCGCTTTTCAGAGTCCATCACATTCCGGTGAATTAGGCGGTAGCTTTTCCATGCTAAAGCTCAACAACGACAGAATTCGTGTGATGGCTATCAAGAAAGCGGAGCTAAGTGATGAGGTGATTCTTCGATTGGTGGAAATGGATGGTAAGCCGGCGGACAACGTGAGGATTACTTTCGCCTCTCCCGTAGCGGTTGCGCGCGAGGTAAACGGCCAGGAGCAACCAGTAGGTACTGCCACTATTGCAAATGGTGAATTGGTAACCTCGTTCGCTGCCTATCAGCCGAGAACGTTCGCAGTGAAGCTGAGGCCGGCGCGCACAAAGTTGGTTGCTACTCAGTCGCAGCCCGTGGCGCTGGACTACGACCTATCCGTCTCTTCACGCATAGGCAGACCGGCAGACGGCAGCTTCGATACCAACCCGAATAACCAGGGCATAACACAGGGCAAAGCATTGCCGGCCGAGATGCTGCCCCGCGAGATCGTATACAACGGAATTCGGTTCGAACTGCCTTCCGCCATTGACGCGAAACCTAATGCCGTTAGCTCACATGGGCAGACGATTGCTCTTCCGTCGGGAAGATACAATCGACTCTACTTGCTTGCGGCCGCAGCCAACGGAGATCAAAAAGGAATCTTCGGTGTGGGTGATAAATCGTTCGAGTTGACGATTCAGGAGTGGACTGGCTTCATCGGTCAATGGGACAACCGAATATGGAAGACTACTGAAGAGACAATCCAGCAGCGACCAGGTGCGCCAAACCCTCCGGTTGGGAGCCCGCAAAGAACGCGCGCCAATCCTTATGGCGAAATGCTGGGATTGAAACCTGGCTTCATCAAGCGCTCAGAAATCGCCTGGTTCTCTTCACAACGTCGCGCGGCAGATGGCAGCGCGGAACCGTATCTCTACTCTTATCTGTTTGCTTACGCTCTCGACATACCACCGGGCGCGAAGACACTGGCGCTGCCGAACAACGACAGAATACGTATTTTGGCAATCAGCGTTGCAGACGAACCGTCGGTAGTAACTCCCGCTCACCCGCTTTATGACACATTGGAACGAAACGAACGATAAGCGGAGACAGACAGTCGTCAATCGACGCTGGCTCATAATACTCATTGCATTCTGCGCCATTTCAACGTCAGGGCGCGCTCAGCAGTCGAACCAACACCAGAAGCCTGTACTCTATGTTGTAAGCACTTCGCACCTCGACTCGCAATGGAACTGGACCGTGCAGGACACAATTCGCGAATTCATTCCGAATACTTTTTTCGATAATTTCAAACGCTTCGAACAATACCCTGCTTACACTTTCAACTACGAAGGCGCGATCCACTACATGTGGTTTAAGGAGTACCACCCCGCAGCGTGGCCTACCTTGCAGAAGTACGTCGCCGAAGGACGCTGGAGGCTGGCAGGCTCGTGGATTAACGCCGTCGACGTAAACGTGCCGTCTCCTGAATCGCTGATGCGACAGGCGCTCTATGGAAAGCGATTCTTTCGCCGGGAGTTTGGCAAAGTCAGTCAGGACGTCTACTTGCCCGATTGCTTCGGTTTTGGTTTTGCTCTTCCTTCGATCGCCACGCACTCTGGTCTCTCGGCCTTCTCTACGCAGAAGTTAACGTGGGGATCGTCTTATGGAATTCCGTTTCCCCTCGGGCGTTGGAAAGGCGTGGACGGAACCTGGGTAGTCGCGGCGCTCAATCCAGGCGACTACGTCTCGAAGATCCGCAGCGATATCTCTGTCGATCCCACATGGGCAGGTGAGCGTCTCACGACCGTGGCCAATGGACGACAAGTTGGATTTCGCTATTTCGGCACAGGCGATATTGGCGGCGCTCCCGATGCGCAGTCGGTCGCTTGGTTGCAGAAAGCGATTGCGAATAAAGCTGGAAATGCAGACGTGCGCAATACGTCCGCCGACCAACTCGCTCGCGATCTCACTCCGGAAGACAAAGACTCGTTGCCCGAATACGAAGGCGAGCTCACCATGAAGACGCATGGTGTTGGCTGTTACACATCGCAAGCTGCAATGAAGCGGTTCAATCGCGAAAACGAACTGCTCGCTGATGCGGCGGAGCGAGCCGGCGTGGCAGCCGAATTATTTGCGGGGCTTGAATATCCAGGTCAGAGGCTGCGCGATGCATGGACAAGAGTGTTGTGGCACCAGTTTCATGATGATTTGACGGGCACCTGCATTCCGCAGGCTTATCAGTTTTCATGGAACGATGAATTAGTTTCCGCCAATCAGTTTAGCGGAGTGTTGACGAGTTCGACCGCGGCAATAGCTGAGAGACTGGACACCCGAGGTACCGGGCTGCCACTAGTTGTTTACAATCCACTATCGACCAAACGTCGAGATCCGGTTGAAGCTACGTTGGAGGTCACTGACTCTGCGCCGAAATCCTTTCACGTAATTGATCGTGCAACGCAGCGAGAGGTCCCTGCGCAGGTTCTCGAAAGGCAAGGCACGAAGGCGCGCATTCTCTTCCTTGCAGACATGCCATCCGTAGGCTTCAAAGTATTCGACGTTGCGCCAGGCAAAGGACGTCCGCCAGCGATTGCGCCATTGAGTGTGACTGCCTCCTCTTTAGAGAACGTTCGCTATAAGGTAAGGATTGACACCAACGGCGATATCGCATCTGTCTTTGATAAACAGGTGAAGCGAGAACTGTTGAAGGAGCCAGTGCGACTTGAGCTAAGAAATGATCCGTCGCCCGATAAACCTGCTTGGCGCATTCTCTGGGAGACCGTGAACTCGCCGCCACGCGAATATGTCGGTCCGCCCGAGCTGCGCGTTGTCGAGCGGGGGCCCGTGCGAGTAGCCATAGAGATTATCAGAAAAGCAGCGGGTTCAACTTTCGTCCAGCGCGTTATGTTGACGGCTGGTGGTGATCGCCTCGATGTCGCGAACGCGGTTGATTGGAAGTCGCCGAATACCCTCTTAAAAGTATCGTTTCCTTTTGCAGCCTCGAACCAGAAAGCGACTTATGACCTCGGTCTCGGCACCATTCAGCGAGGCAACAACACACCGGATCATTACGAAGTGCCGGCTCAGAAGTGGGCCGATCTGACGGATGAAACTGGAGCATATGGCACGGCGATCCTTAACGACAGCAAATATGGTTGGGACAAACCTGCCAACAACATCCTTCGTTTGACCCTGGTCCATACTGCAAAGGCTCGAGCATATCCTTATCAAAGCAGCAACGATCTAGGTCATCATTACTTCATTTATTCGATTGCCGGCCACTCCGGCGACTGGCGAACTGGTCAGGTTCCCAAGCGTGCAGCGGCACTTAACCAGCCACTTGTCGCTTTTCAAACGAGTGTTCATGCAGGAGGACTTGGTCGCAGCGTTTCGATTTTGTCACTGGACGATGCAACCAACGCGGTTGCCGTGCGCGCTTTGAAGAAGGCTGAAGATTCAGACGAGATCGTAGTCCGCGTGCAGGAACTTTATGGCAGACCAGCGGAGACTAAGATCAAGTTTGCGTTGCCCATTCGAAGCGCGCGAGAGATTAATGCCGCAGAAGAGTCCATTGGCTCAGTTTCGCAACAAGCCGGAAATCTCGTGGTCGCTCTCAAGCCCTACCAACCACGCACCTTTGCTTTGCGGCTGCAAATGCCCGCTGGTCGGTCTCAGATTGGACGCCTATCAGTGCAGCTTGATCTTCCATTCAATCTCGACGGCATCTCAACTGACGCGAATCGCGCCGATGGCGACTTCGATGGCAAGGGTCAGACACTTGCGGCTGAACTGCTACCACAAAAACTACAGCTCAATGGTCTTTGGTACAAATTTGGGCCGACTACTCCCGGCGCGCTCAATGTGCTTGTGGCGAAGGGACAAACCGTCCCTTTGCCACACGGTAATTACAATCATGTACACATTATTGCAGCTGCAGTCGGCGGCGATTTAACGACAACCATCGCAGGACAAACTAAAACGATTCGCGAGTGGCAGGGGCCCGTAGGTCAATGGGACAGCCGGCTAAGAGAGCCACGCCAATTGCGCGAGGTGCATGTGGTGCCAATGACGAAAGGGCAGACGTGGACGGCAGAGGCGATTCAATCAGATCTGGTTGTCAATTATGATGCCGCCAACGGTATTGTCTCGGGAATCGATCAAATTCGTCGAGGTTTCGTCAAGCGTGATGAGATCGCCTGGATCGGCACACACCGTCACGGGCCCGAAGGAAACCAACCATACATAGCCAGCTATCTATTCGCGTATGATCTTGACTTGCCTGAAGGTGTGCAGGAGATAGTCCTGCCAAACGACGACCGCATCAGGATCCTTGCTGCGACGGCAACCCGCGACCGGTTCCACCTTTGGCCCACGACGGTGTTGTATGCGGCAGATCTTCCCAGCAGATAAGGTGGATTCACGACATTCTTGCAGAGCCATGATACACAAGCTTGCGCATCCGGGCTTTCCGTTTCGAAGACCAGTATTCGGGGATTGCGCTGGTGGATCGTCGGCCTTGTCTTTCTTGCCACTCTGATCTGACATTCCGCAAGGAAAATTCAGAGGGAACCTTATATGCAAAACTATCTTGATCTAACCGGCAAAGTCGCCTTGATAACTGGCGCGTCATCCGGAATCGGCGCGGCAACAGCAAAGGTGCTTGCCGAGCTGGGTGCTGACGTGGTCATTGGTTATTACCAAAATGAGCGCGGCGCTGAAGAGGTGCGTAAAGCCGTTCTGAGTGCCGGCGGAAAAGCGGTCGCCATTCGGGCCGATGTCCGGCAAGAGGCAGAGATCCGGGAACTCGAGAAGCAAGCCACCGAACATTTTGGACCAATTGACATTCTGGTGAACAATGCCGGGTCTCTGATCGAGCGCCAACGACTTCTTGAGCTCACCACAGAGCGTTGGGAAGAGATCATGAATCTCAATCTGACGAGCGCTATGCTCTGTTCCCAGGCTGTTGTCCCTTCCATGATCGAGCGTAAAACTGGGGCCATCATTAATCTAGCATCTATTGCTGGACGAACCGGCGGTGGACCGGGAGCCGTTGCTTACTCCGTCGCAAAGGGAGCGCTAATCACGTTTACGAAATCGCTCGCGAAGGAGCTTGCTCCGCACGGTGTGCGCGTGAATGCGATTTCACCCGGGGTTATCGATACGCCTTTTCATGAAGTGTTTTCGACGCCGGAAATGATTCGCAATTTTGTGACGACGATTCCGCTCGGACGGATAGGAACTCCGATGGAGTGCGCAAAAGTGATCGCTTTCCTGGCATCTGATGCCGCCACATATATAGTTGGAGAAACGATTGAAGTTAACGGTGGGCAATTGATGCTCTGAAGAATTAGTTTTACTAAATATTGTCTGCGCGCGGTCAGATTGTTCAGTTGCATTCTACGAAAAGGCTCTTGTGCCCACCCGCCAAGGTAGTCATGCTCTCAGATCACGATACTCTCAGGAAATGCCATGGAGATCGCCAGAGTTGCTTAAGTGGCTTTTGAACAACGCCACGCGGTGTCGATCTCGCTTTAGTTCATTCGACTAACTGGTAGGAGGTCAAACTCGAAAATAATGTCTGAATTTCAAACCTTGATGACTGGTTTAGTTTTCGGCGAGTCACCGCGCTGGCATAACGATCGACTTTGGGTCGCGGACTGGGGAGCGCGAGAAATCATCACGATGGATTTCGAAGGCAAAAGCGAAGTTACAGTCAAGCTGCCTGTTTCGGCTTTCGAGCCCATCTGCTTCGATTGGCTACCGAGTGGCCGCATGCTTATTGCGTCTTCCAGTGAAGCTGCACTCATTGAAAAAAGAGATGACGGCACGCTTGAACCTTATTCTGATCTAAGCAGTCTCTCTCGTGGCTGGAACGAGATCGTCGTGGACGGTCGCGGCAACGCTTACGTTAACGGCGGTGGCTTTAACTTGATGGCTGGTGAGAAATTTGCGCCCGGAATGATTGCGTTGGTAGCCGCCGATGGATCTGTTCGTAAAGTGGCGGACGGCATTGCGTTTCCCAATGGCATGGCGGTGATGCCAGACAACTCGGCTTTGATTGTTGCTGAGTCATACGGAAAGAAGTTGACTGCATTTGATATCGCTGCCGACGGTAGTCTATCGAATCGCCGGGTGTGGGCCGATCTCGTCGATGGCGTACCTGATGGCATCTGCATTGACGCAGAGGGCGCGGTTTGGTATGCGGACGTTCCGAATAAATGTTGCAGCAGAGTTCGAGAGGGTGGCGAAGTTCTACAAACGATCAATCTGGAACTGGGCTGCTTTGCCTGCATGCTCGGAGGCTCCAACGGCAGGACTCTATTCATGGTGGCGAGAGAATGGCGTGGTCTTGAGAGCACAAAAGACACAGACCGAAACGGGCAGGTTCTAACAATCACTGCGCCCGTGCAACACGCGGGGTGGCCGTAAAGATTGCGAGTCATCTTACGAGTAGTAAAGGGATCGCCTTGAAAGCAGCGCCACAAAAAACCTTCCGGTCTCTTTCTTTCTCGTCTGAATTTCATCGACGACAGTTCATAAGGACGGCGCTACGTATCCTCCCATCTTCGGCAGCCGTAATAGCAGATAGAAGAGACTGAAAGTCACACAAGACCGGATTCGTCTTAAGGCGAATGGGTTTGCGTTGCCCCCGGTATTTGCTGGCATTCGGTTTCTGAACTTTGAAGAGGAGGAAGTATGAGTTTGTATGGCTTACAGCAGTTGATTGACAGCACGCGGGTCGTGCGAAAGAACACGATTCAAATTGCTGAGGACATCGCAGAAAATGATTATGTCTACCGTCCAACGCCGGAAAGCCGTTCGGTTGCGGAGACATTGGCGCACATCGCCTTTCTGTTGCACATCGATCGCCAGCTCCACGGCGATCAGCGAGTCTCGTCTTTTGTTGGCGTCAATTTCGGAGAATTCATCAAGCAGTCTGAAGCAGAGGAGAAACGTCCGCGTTCGAAGGATGAGATCCTTACTTTGCTGCGGGAAGAGGGAGAAGAGAGATGCGAATGGCTCGCAACTCTTCCCGAGACCAGCCTGGCAGAGCAAGTCGGTATGCCCGGCGGTGGTTCGAAGAGTCGTTTTGAAATCTTAATTGGCACCAAAGAACACGAGATGCATCACCGCGCGCAGCTTACGGTCATCGAGCGTTTGCTGGGAATCGTGCCGCACTTGACGCGCAACAGACAGCCGCTGCGGGAGAAAGCCGCTGCCTGACGCTCGAGGAGATGCCGAACGTCGCGGTCTTCATGGCTTCGTATCAGGCGAGTGGGATGACAGAAACTGCGGCCAAGTTGACGCGGCGAAGTTTGGACGACTAGCTTGGCGTGTTGCTTGCACCGGACACGCCGCGTCAGCGCGAACGAAGTAAAAATCCAGAGGAGAGAGAGATATGTGCCCAACATGTATCGCAACCACAGCAGTGATGGTCGTCACAGTTGGATCCACGGGAGGAATTCTCGCGGTGTGCGTCGCCAAGTTCAGAAAATTTTTCAGAGCGAGTGGTCTCGGTCTGTTTCAGAAAACAAAGGAGAAATGATATGTCAACAAGCAAAGAGCAAGACAAGGAGCTTATCGCGATGAAAACACCCCCGATCGTGTCGGAGCAGGAGTGGGAGACTGCGCGGCAGCGGCTCCTCGTGAAAGAGAAGGCCTTGACCCGCTCCCGCGATGCGCTGGCCGCCGAGCGTCGACAGATGCCGTGGATGGTGGTGGAAAAGAAGTACGAGTTCGACGGGTCCAAGGGTAAGGTTAGCCTTCTCGATCTGTTCGAGGGTCGGAGGCAGTTGATCGTTTATCGCGCCTTCTTCGAGCCCGGGGTGTTCGGCTGGCCCGAG
>DATDFV010000039.1:0-70617 GCA_036522415.1 Pyrinomonadaceae bacterium
GATGTGCTGTACGGTTACGCAAACTCGAAGGACAACCCGCATTGCTGGCAGGACAGAATGGCGGAGTTGAAGTGGTCCTGGTATCACGAGAAGGAGGTCGACGGCAAGGCACCGCCGCCGCCGTCACCGCAACCGACCCGGACTATTACTCATGGATTTGTAAGTCAAATTAATTGGACCGGGAGGGATACGACTTACAACTATGGCCCAGACCCGCAACTCTCGCCGCAACTCGCAGTCGGCAACACATCTCTTGAGGCTCTCGCAGCACTGACCGCAGCTAACGCTTCCGGTGATGTGGATCGTGCGACCCTCGAGAAGGTGCTCCTGGCTTTCCAGAGCGACCTTCTCTCCGTCTATGACAAATACAAAGATTCCGCAGCCATCGATCGCGAGTTAGACGAACTTCTACATACTGCCTCTTTCGGGTCGCGCGATGGTGGTGTGGTTTATGAGGTTCGTCGCAAGGATGCTAATGCGCCGGCGGGAGCTGATCGTTCTGGTGACGCAGCCCGCGGCGTCGCGCTGCCGGCCGAGCTTAGTACTGCCCTCGCCGATCTCAACCGGATACAGTACCAGTTGGACGCCATTACGTCGGAGCTCACATCCTACCAGGAGGCATACTTTCACGCGTGGCACAAGAAAGCCGACGGCGCAAATGTAGACGACACAGTCTTGAGTAACCTTGAGCAGACGATCAGAACAAACCAGATCGTGCTGCACAGCTTGTCGCTCTCGTTTAATTTAGCGACGACCACTGCCAAGCAAGCGATTGAGACGTTCCTGCCTGAGTACGAACTAAGCTCCAGTGCATCACCGCGCTATTGGCAACCTGGCGATTTCGCTTTGCTGGTTGCTAACGTGGGTCGCACTTTTCGTCACGGCGAGGACGGTCGATATACGCAGAGTGGAAACCTTCGTTGCCGGATCTCCGGATCGACTTTGACCGAACTCGACTTTACTCCAGCTGGCGGTAATAAGGTGAAGATGCCGGTCACTGCGATCGGGTCGGCAGTCCCAACTCACAGCGGCTCAGGACCAAGCGGCGACTTTGACACCGCAATTCAATCGGACATCGAGGCACTGTTCCTGGAGACAGTCTTGCTCGACCCGAATCAAGCGCAGTTTTTAGCCAATACCTTCGGCGCCAACTCGGGTTTTAAACCGGAAGACCTGGCGCCACTAATTGCAAAGCAGCAGGCTATTAACTGGAACGACCCGGCACCTGGACCAGAGCCTGATTTCAGTGAATCGAAGGGAGAAGTGCCTTCTCATGCGGCAGTGACTTACTGGCTCGATAGCAACGGACAGACGGGAAACCCATGGATCCCGCTGATGATGCAATGGAAGTTCGACTGGTGCCCCACCTACGAGTCCGGTAGCGGAGTGGCTCAGGCTCTTAAAGGTTGGATCTTTAACGGCACTGATTACGAACTCGATCCGTTACAGCCAGTTGTAGACCAGCCGGCAACTCACTATGAGGGGATCACCATTCTTACTCCGGTTGCCGTATGGAACATGCAGAAGCGACTTGAGGACTACAACAGTAGAAATCCTAACAATCCTGATCTGACTGCGATCGCTGAGCTGATCAGCGCGCTCAGTAAGTTTGATCTCATGTCTCAGGTATCAGGCGGTGCGAACCTTTCGCTGACTATGCGCCAGCAGTCCTTGCAGCTGCCGCCGATCTCTCGCAGCACTGGCGGACTCGCGACGGTCAATGGCGGTGAGACGGTTATAGATTTGATCGGCAAGCGGTATGAAACCGCGCCTTCGCCGTGGTCAAAAATTGCATTGGGAAATAATTATTTTCCCGTTCGCGCTGGTCATGCGGTTCTGACCGGCATCAATATCGTGGACGCATTCGGTCAGTTTCTCCCACTGCCGAAAGAAGTATTCCAGAATCTTACGATCAGCACTCAGCTTACAGGCAAAGAGCCTGGTCATATCAAGCTGGCGCCACGTTTGTCGCAGCCTGGTCGATTGAACTTCGAGTTGGTCTCGGCGACGAACGATAGCGTTGTCACCGCGGCCGATTCTGCGACAACGCCAATCTGCGGTTGGCTCGTTCCAGACTATCTCGATTGCAGCCTGCTGGTGAGTAGCGCCGATGGAGAGTTGCTCGGAAAGCTGGGACTCGATGCCGAACAGAAAAAAGTTCTTTGGAGACCCGATCCTGTTCAATGTCACTCGCCGCAGGATCCGCAAGCGCCGATCGCAAATCCCCACCTCAGTGCGATGCAGAGTGCCTTGCTCAAGATCTCTGGCGACGACTTCAGCAAATTCCTAAAATACATCGAACAAGTCGAGGAAACGATTTATCCTCCTGCCTCACAGATCAACACCGCCGTGTCAGCGCTCATGGGTTCTGCGATTGCCGTTGTCCGTGCGGCACTGAGGCTGGAGCTGGACGGTCTCCCACTCGTTGACCAATCACAGTTGGCTGCGTTCCAAGACCATGGCTACTCCGAGATTGCGTTCCCGGTCGCACTTGGTGACATCGGCCAGCCCGACGACGGACTCTTCGGATACTTCGCGCCTGCGAGCGGTACGGGCGTTAGTAACTCGCCGGCAGATAACACCGATTACAACACTTTCTACACCGCCAGCGGCGCAGACGTTGGAGATTTCAAATGCACTTACATCGTTCAACCCGATCCAAACGCTCCTCAGTTGCGCCTTGCTGCTTACAAGAGCGGAAAACCATCTTCGTCTACTTACGCGACTCTCCTGGTTGATCCTAGAACACAGATCAAGTTGCAGAGCGGCATCCTGCCGGCTACAACACTGATGCTACCGCCTCAGGACACAGCAGCTGTTCTTGCTTCGCACGAAATCTTTTTTCAGGTTAGTCCGGTTGTCGGTAGCGCCGGTACGCTTTCGTTACCGCATCCTTCAAAGAAGTATGGAAACTGGTCCTGGCTAAACCTCGAAGAGAACTCCGGCGGCGGTCCATGGAAAAGCACTTGGAACGAGGTCCATTTCGATCAGAAAACCGGTAAGGATGGGTTGCCGTTGTATCCGTTAATGATCAGAGACGGTTGGTTGAGGCTTTGTATTCCTTCCGCTTCAGGCAAGGCAATCCTCTATTTTGCGGTCAGCGGAGGTACCTACCTGGTCAAGCCTGGAGCAACCATCAATCTGACTTGGGCGGCTAAATTAGGAGATGCGAATTGCAAGCTCCAGCTCAAAGTTGGGGACGGCGTGCCTCAAACGGTACCCAACCAGTCACCGGGCTTTGCACAGACCGTGCAGGCCACGACAACCTATACCTTGTGCCTGATCGATGCTACGGGAAAAGAGGTCGACCATCAGAAACTTATGGTTCAGGTGTTGTCCTAACTGAGATTGATTGCTTACGAGTAAACGATGTCTGATCCAACCATTCCACTGCTCTCTCTTAAAAATGATCACTCGGCCATGGGCATCAAGAACGATGACACCTATGGTCTCCATCTAGAGATCGCCACAACCGACGATTGGATATACACGCCGGCAGGCAGATTTCCCGACTACGATTGTCAGATTCTGATCTCGATTCGTATTGGATCTGATCCAGACGATCTGTGCGCGTCGTCACCAGTGGCGGACAACATTCTTTTCACCCAGTATGACCGAGAATCCATACCGAGCGGTTCCTGCGACGCTGATGTCTACAGCTGGGACGTAACAATCGCGCCTGAAAACGACGGTACGATCATTAGCAAAGCAAACGCGCTGGTGATCCAAATGAGCAAGATCAAACCGAATGATGCCGAGGGAGAAGCGACCATCTCTTTGTTGCCACGCCTTAAGGCGCGGCCGTCAATGGGGAAGACAGACATCAACGGAACAGTGATGTCGTACAAAGTAGAAAAAACTACTCCGCCAATGGTAATTAAGGATGTCCGTTGGTCACTCATGGACAAGTCTGGGCCCGGTACGTTGACCTGGACAGTTACTGGTGACGCCCAACGGTGCACGATTGAGGCAAATGGAGAACAAATTAAACTCGACCATTATGAAAGAAACGATACCACGTACAAGGCCGACATGATTCTTCAAAGCGGTCCTCAAATCGTGACCATCACCGCGTGGGATCCAAACGACAACACTGCCAGCAACACTACCACGATGCCTTTTGAGAGCTTCAATCCCTATTTCAACCTTCGCATCTCAAACGGGCGACCGCTGAGTCTGGTCCAAAGCGATCAGACCGCTCAGCTGTACGCAGTCTTCGCTTCAGATGGATCAGGCGCAGAACTGTGGCAGAACGATCAATCGGGCACGCAGGACAACTGGAAGAAAAAATGGGCCGTCCTGAAAGGCTATGAGACAAGCCCGTGCGTCTATTACAAGAGTAACTTTTACCTCCTCGGAGGTAGCTCATTCGATTTCGAATGTTTCCAGAACAAGTTCTGGAAGTCCTCGGATGGAAACTGGAACACGATCGCTGAGCCTGGCGGCTGGAAGGAGCCGCGGATTGGCCAAGCCGTAGTCCTCTTCAATCAGTCAATTTGGATTGCGGGAGGCTATGGATCATCGGGAAAGGTTTACGACGACGTTTACTCATACAACCAGGACCAGGACCAATGGACACCGCGACCAACACTCCCATTACCGCTCTGCAACGCAGCGCTCGCAGTTGTAAATGGCAGTCTTTATCTTTTCGGTGGCTTCAGAGACATGCCAGGTAGTAGTGCAAGCACCAAGCTATATTGTCTTTCCGGCGAATACTGGGTAGATCAAAACAAGACGCCGCCACCGCCCGCCACCGTTGCAGACTACTGGGCGCTGGGCTCACTTGGTGATGACCTGTTACTTCTCGGGAGCTTCAATGGAACATCCTTCACCGGGAAGTTGAAACGGGATTTACTTTACTGGCAGTCAACTACTGCACGCTTATCCGACCTGCTGAACTTTGTCAGTGACGATCAGTCCCCATTTGGTTTCTCCACATTTGCATATCAAAAACGTCTATTCCTGATCATGACTGCGGCGGAAGGACGGTCAGTGTTTGGTTACTACGACCCCAGCACAGCCAGGTGAAACTGGAGGGAAGACGATGATGAATCCGAGCAATTCGATTCAGGACACTGCGTCCGAGATCCGAACTGTCACACTACTGCCTGAAGCGGACACGTACGTTGACCCTGCAAACCCAACGCAAAGTTTTGCTGGAAAGTGTCTGGTAATCTCGGCGGAACAGAACAAGCCTCAGAAGGTTGCCTACGTTCGGTTCGATCTTGGCCCCATCCCACCAACTGCTACGATCACAGCTTGTCAGTTTTACTTTACTGTTGAAGGACAAGTTACAAAGCAGGTCGTGAAACTTTTGTTGGTTGATAACGACACGTGGCTGGAACAGATCACCTTCACGAGTGCGCCCAAACCAACCACCACTGCGATTGGGACCTGGCAAGCAAAGAGTAAAGAGCGAGTGACGACCAGCGGGACCAATCCGATACTCGTGGACCAGGTGCAGAAGAAGCTTAGCGCTGGAGCAGTCCGTAAAATATCGATTCAGGCCAGCTCGACTTTCGGACAAGAAGGAGGCGCTGTCTCCAACTCGTACTGGTCGTCTGCGCAGACAAGCGCGACAAATTACGGTTCGGGACCTCGACTAGTCATTCAGTACAAACCTAAGAAAGAACCACTCGCCCGTGACTGGTCACAAAGCCAAGCCGACGCCGAACACAGCGGCCGATCCGCCTGGGTATTTGCTAACACGCCGACCGCGACCTATCTGGCGGACAGTGTGCTATCGGGAGTTCAGCTCACTAGCCCGGCAGTCATACAAAACGAACTGCTCTATCTTTTTATCGGCACTGAACTGCGGGTCCTGGATCCGAACGGGGAGGCGGCGAGGACTCTCGTTTCAGGACAGCCTGGATTCGGAACTCTTGCGTGGGGGCCCAACGGGTTACTTTACGCTGCGTCGAAGAGCGAGCTTGCGGCCTTTGACATTACTGGGGGTGGCATGAAGACCATCTCGATGCCCCTCACAAATTTATCGTCGCAAATCACAGCTGGAAGCGATGGTAGTGTGTACGTGGTACAAGGCTCGACCTTGTTTGCCTACGTGCGGTGGGGCACAAAACTGAAAGTCTCATGGAGCAAAGATCTGGGCAGCCAGGTGTCAGAGGCGACGCTGAGCGCGGACGGCTCAGTTGCGTACATCGCGGCAGCGGACAAGTTACATGCACGATGGACCGCTGACGGTAGTAAGAAGTGGTCATATGCTCTTCCCGCCCAAGCGAAGCAGCTCGCGACTCCAGTGGCAGGTGGCGCAACCAACGTTGTCTACTTCGCGGTCGACAACAAGCTTTACGTCTTCAAAGATTCCTCGTACCCGATAATTCCTGAATTGGGTGCAGAACCGCTCAGTCAACCGGTTATTGATCGGAATGACACTCTTTATGTCGTGCAGGGTACGAAACTGTATAAGGTTGGCCCTGACGCCACTGTCCAATCGTCTGTGATCATACCGGGAATCGCAGCAAACAAGCCCGTTCAGCCGGTGATGGACGGTGATGGTAACCTCTTCATAATTGACTACGCGAACAAACTCTTTATCTACAAGTCAAACCTGGAACCGCCCGCCGGCTTTACTCCGCAGGTTTTGCCTTTCGGCGGGAGTTTGGGGGTCTTGCAGGTGGCACCAAACGGATCCCTATTTTGCAATTCGCCAACGGCTCTCTTCCGGTTGACGCCTGGCGTCGGAAGCACTGTCGAGGTGTCTTCTTACGCTGACGGCACATCTTATCGTGCGGCGGCCTCGCTAGTACTCGATGCTGCCGCGCTTCCAGAAAATTCCAGTATCATCTTCCAATCGGGTGGCACGATCACTATTGAGTCAGAGTTTAGTGTACCGGTGGGAACTGAGGTTGTATTCCGCGCGGGTTCTTGAGATCGCTAAGGCGAGTTGGAGCAGTCGTTCGAACAGACGCACTCCAACCGCACATACAAAAACTCTTCCGTCGGAGCGTGCGCCGTCCCCATCGAAAAGAACCACTTAGTTGTTCATCCGCGCGTCGAACAGAGGCATCATCCATAAACACACAAAAGCTCTTCTGACGGAGCGCGGCCGTCCTCGGCTGCCCCCGTCGAAAAGAACCACATATTTGTTCTTCCGCCCGTCTTTGCGATTTGACAAAAAGCGTGCCCGCGTTTTGTGAAGATGGTTCTGTCCCACAGGTGCGGCCGAGGACGGTCGCGCTCCGACAGAAGAGCTCTTGTGTTTATGAAGATGCTTCTGTTCGACGGGTGTCTGGAACCGACCAGATCCAAGCAACCACGGCCAAGTTCTACAGCTTGAATCCGCAACGCAATTCGGATATTTCTACGCACGATGTCACTGGAATCCCTGCCAGGCCAACAGACGCAGGCCAATAGCGAATATGTCCAAAGAATTAATCGGGTCATCGACTATCTTCGCGAGAATCTGGATCGGCACATGAAACTGGAGGAGCTGGCTAAAGTGGCCTGCTTCTCGGAATTTCATTTCCATCGGATATTTGGTGCGGTCACGGGCGAAACCCTAAATAGTTTTACGAACCGGCTTCGTCTTGAAAAGGCTGCTCGTCTTCTTCGTTATTCAAATCAAAGTTTGACCGACATCGCCTTACACTGCGGTTTCTCATCATCGGCTACTTTTTCGCGTGCCTTCCGATCCGGCTACGGCACTTCGCCAAGCGAGTTTCGAAAAAGCGGCGAGATCAAAAAGAGCAAGATTTGCAAAGAGCTCTTTCAGAAAGAGGAATATATTCTCCCGCTGAGCGCGGAAGAAAAGAGAGCCGCTTTCCCAGTGAGACTCATCGATTTTCCCGAAAGGCAAGTCGCCTATATTCGAGTTACGAATGCCTTCGAAATGGATAGGGTCATTACCGCCTTAAAGACGTTGATCGAATGGGCCAAATCTCAGAACATTTTTACGCAAGGAACTCTTTTCGGAATGTCAGCGGACGATCCACACGTGACCCCAAGGCATCTTTATCGATACGAGGTCTGTCTTGCATCGTCGCTTCCCTTTGAGTGCAGGGAAGGAATCTCGAAATTGAAAATGCCGGCTATGCGCTACGCCGCTACGAAGGTTTCCGGTGATATCCGTAAGGTAGCTACGGCGACGGATTACCTTTTCAGAGGTTGGCTTATCAATAGTGATTATGAGCTCGAGCACGCGCCTGGACTCGAGATTTTCCTGAACAAAGAAAACGCGACTGATTGGTCGCATTTTGAATTGGAACTGTGCATACCCGTTCGAAAACTGGCAGAGATGAGGAGCTGAATAATGATTGCGGCCATGGTTAACCAAAAAATCTATCTTGTGATCCTGCTTATTTTTCTCTCAGTGTCAGCGTTTGCTCAATCGCCGACGTCGAGAATACTGTATGTCGGCGCGATCTCGATCAATCCATGCCAGAATGCGAAAGTTCTGGCTGACTGGTATGCGCGGTTTGGAATCGAGACCAGGGAATACAAGGGGGGATATTACGGCAAACTTGACACTGCCGCTGGCCTGTTTGCCTTCGGCATCCATCCTAAAAAGGCTGATGCTCCGCAGAAATGCTCTGGAAGTATTTCAGTCGTGTATCGCGTCGAAAACTTCGAAGGGAGTTTGACGTCCCTTAAGGGTAAAGGGCTCACGCCCGATTCGATCGAAAAAGATCCCGACCAGGGCCAGTTTGCGCACTTTCACGATCCTGACGGCAACGAAGTAACTATTTGGGGGAAATAATATGAACCTGATAAATGGTATCGGCGGAGTGTTTCTGTTCACCAACAATCCCAAGCGGTTGGTTGAGTGGTATCGAGACTGTCTCGGAATAGTTCCTGCCGGCGAGGATAGTGAGTGTAATTCAATCTATACGACCTTTGAATACAGGGACGTTGAAAATCCGGAGATCAAAAGAACATTCGCGTGGGCGATTATGCCCACCGATCAAGACATCACGGATAAGCCACGAACGGGTCGGATTAACTACTGCGTTAAAAGCATGGCGGAAACTCTTTCCCATCTCGAGTCGAAGGGTGTAGCGATCGATAAGACTGAAGAGTATGAAGGATATGGCAAATTCGCATGGTTAACGGACCCGGATGGAAACAAGATCGAACTTTGGGAAGAGCCCCGCGAGTTGAAATAGGTTTCAGAACTTGGCTATTTGATTTCCGCTAGCGAGTGGAGAGCGGCAAAGGGCTCTCGCTCTCCTATCCCAAGTAACAGAGCCTTCAATGGATCTGCGAGTGCGTTGCCGAGAAAGTCTTGCGTTCTCTGCTTGCGAGTAACGCTGTCTATTCCTTTACGGATAGCGTAGATCACTTCCGACTTGGACAGGTCAACAACCAGGGTCGAGCCGCCACGGAAAAGGTGAGTTGTCGAGTTCACCTTTAGATCAGCGGTTTGTGTTAATCCAATAATGATCTGCGGCAAATGTTTGCCATCGGGAGAAACACGAATTGAACGTCGAAGTTCGTGAACTTCAAAATCTGTTGCTGAGTTCGGATCCAGTCCCAATCGCAAACTAAATTCTTTCTTTGCATCTTCCGGAAGCGACTTGAAGACGTCGACGAGTATTTTATGAAGGATTCCCCGCTGTTTTCTGGTCTCTACAAACAACTCTTCACGGTCGGCGATGTAGAAGCAGTCGTCAGCATATCTCTTCAACTGTTTCAGAATCGCCTTCAAACCTTTGCCCAGTGCTGGATACTGCTTGACCAGAGAGTTCAGATCGGATCCCTGCCAACGAAGAGTATCGACTGAAAGCGTTTGCAGGTCTCGAGGATAAATGCCGCGACGACGGAACGCCTCTACAAAAGCGACCCGGTAGTTGTAGCGATCATCCGCCACAAGATCAGCATCCGCCGTGATGAGCCCGCGCAGAAATTCACCAAATGTCAGGTCAACTGGAGGAATGTAATCCAACGTTCGAATACAGATGTTAAGGATGTGGATCGCAGATTTGACAGCTTCAGCTGCCAATCGATTGACCAGGTCTGGATGGATAGCACCATCGGGAACAACTCCGGTACCTCCAGTGTAAATCCTCAGCAGGTCGTTGGTTCGGCTCTCATAAATTGCCAGAAATGCGTCGAAGACTGCGGCCACGAGAATCGAACCTCGTGCATGCGGCGACATTACAGTTTTGTAATCATCGGGATTTGGTTTGAGCCTTATCCACTTTCCATTTTCATCCAACTGTCCAATTGCATCGCGTAACGCGCCGCGTCCACCGGTGGCACGACCAAACTGTAATGCCAGGCTTCCGAGAATCGATTCAGTCTCAAGATCGCCACGAGTCTTGCCTATCTCGTTAACTACGATCTCTGCGATCGTAAAGTGCTGCATTAGCGCTACGATGTCCGCAAATGCTTCGTGGAACGCGAGCACATCTGGATTGCTGGGCTCATTAAATCGGCGATGCATTCCATCTACAATTGCGTGCGTGGTTTCATGCGCGATGATGTCATGAGAAAGACACGAATAGACGGTGCTTCCCGGTATATGGTCACCCGGATCGTTTGCCGACGCCTCGAAGTATCCAAATAAAAGCGCGATGTCCTTAGGACTGTAAAAAGCATTCGTCTGTTGGAACGCATGAGGCTTGATAGTTAGCCATCGGACAAATTGGCTATCGTCAAACAACCTTTGCTCGTCAATCCGCGCACGCCAGAGAACTGGCCTTCCCAACGCTCTTTCAAAGTGTTCGATTGTTTTCATCGACACTGCGTAGACCATCTGCTGATGAAATGCAGGATTACCTTCGGAAGGGGGACAGCCGTCCTGGGCAAGCAAACGCGGATCATTGAGATCCACGGGATCAAAACTCATTCGTGGATCCCCCTGGTCGCTATCAGGCTTGTCCACAACGTTCAAGTATTCCCCGCAAGGTCCCTTCTGGAGTTCCTCCCATTGCACCTTCAGCACAACCTCGTTGATTGCCGCAGTCTCAAGTCTAGTGGACAGACTGGGATCAACCGCGTATGTCCGAATCTTTCTAAATGGTGGCGGCGGAACCTTAACCGTACCGCTGCAAGCAGGTTTTGTTTCCGGAACGATCTCAACTGGAGCTTTGGGAATTGAAGTGCCGACTACCGCGTTATATCTTTCCGCAACATGTTTACGGAGCGCTATTGAGGCGTTGGGATCATCAACCACAGCTTCCATGAACTTACGGCGATCTTGGTCGGTCACTTCTTTAGCTGGGTCGGGAATGATTGCTTGTAAATCAGGGTTCACCAAATAACGCTGAGTTAGTTCCAGGTTGAACATTGCTTCCCGCGCAGGTTGCTCGCTAATACCCAGACCTGTAATCACTCTCAGAAACGCAAAAGAGTCTGAATCCGGTGGAGTCTTTTCTCGATTCAGATCAGGAACAACATTGAGCGCTGCCCTGGCCTGAAGTATACCGTTGCCAAAATGTGTTGAGTCTACTTGCTGATCTTTCGCAGATGAGAATAGTGCATGTCGCACTGCCTCAACACGCTGCCAATTACGCGACAAGAAGCTCTTATACTTTTCAAGCCACAACGTGACAGCGGCGGCTACTTGTGGGGTGGCGGCGGAAGTACCTTCGCCGTTTTCGCGAATGCTTGAGCATTGAAATACTGGCCACGGAATGTTCGGCGTGTACGCCGCAATCGCGGCCGTCATGGAACTATCAGGTCCCCAACTTCCCTGGAGCGCCAACGGCTTGATGTCGTAGTAAGGCTTGCCATCAGCCATGACTCCGCACACCGCGATCGCACGACGATAACGTGCGGGGTAGACCACGTGATGTGATGGCGCACCACCAATATTGTTACCGGCTGCCGCACAAATGCAGATACCATTCTCATATGCTCGATTGACCGCTTCGTTCCAGACTCTCGAAGGTAACCCTCCCATACTTATTGAAACAACATCACAGTTTTGGTCCACCGCGAAGTTGAGCGCCTCAGCGAAAGCACTTGTTCGAAAAAGTATGACTGAATTCGCAATCCGTAATGGAACGATGTCGGCGTTGGGAGCGCCACCGAGGAAATCACCATTCAGTTGAGAAATTGGTCCACCGGCAAGAATGCCAATCGTGCCTGTACCGTGGTCAAGGTTTTCAGGTAGCAAATTTACGCGCGGCATTGATCGCGCGAGGTTTGGATTGGGATCGCCTTCGACAAAACTGTGCTCCAGAATGACGTTCAAAGGTTTGGCGATCTGATTGGGATCGTATCCAGTGTCGATATGAGCGATGCGCGTGCGTGGGTCGGAAAACTTGACCGCATCCCGAGCTGATTTCAGCTGGGAAAAATTGTCGCCCAGATGCCAGGCGTAAGTGTTTGGTGGGCCGACCACCTTATTACCATTTCCATCCTGAGGCATTGCAGTACATGGATCAGGAGCCGCGCCGAGAGCCATCGCATTGGGCGTTGAGAATTGCTGATCGGGAAAGTGCTGGTCGAGATCAGGTTCAGCAAAGACGACTGCGGAGCTATCAATACCCAGTTGAGCAGCAACGCTTGAATGTGCCACATCCCAGGGATTTGGTCCGACTGCATCTGGCAGTTCCGCAACGTACCAAGCAGGATCAGCACTAACTCCAAACGCGTTTAGCGTAGGGGGTTGGCTTAGGAGTGGCCGCAAGTTCACAATGGAAGGAGCGGCCGCTAATGCCGGAGTTGGCAACAGTTTTACAAGGATGCGATTGTTCATTTCAGCTCCACTTTGTATTTCTTAGTTCGAGGACGGTTTTACAATCCTTCCGAAACTTACTTCGATTGTTTCTTGGGAGTAGAGTTCGTCTGACTGTCATCCTGGGTGTTGGAGTTTGCGAGGACACAAAGGCTTGAGAGAATTCAGCCGTTTATTGAGCAGGCGCACGATATTTCACCTTGTTAGTGAAGTCAAGAAAAATAGAAATGGTGGTTTCTGATTTCGCTAGTCTATTGTGCTGCTGGCAAAGTCTTCTCCATGCGATGGCTGCTATTTTTAAGTTACATGATGTTGAGAGATCTTCCAAAAACTCGCCGCAAGCAGTTTTATTGACAGCCCTCTACCTCGCTGCTAGAATGCGCCGCGTTTCGAATCCGGACATAACGATTAGTGTTTACTTAGGTCCTCGCTCCCGCTGTTGAACTGATCCCGACGATCGATAACCTCGTGCTCGTTATTTAGCTTCGCCTACACATTCTTTGTGTCGGAAGGAAGGGCCACCTCATGGCTGACCATAACGACCCAAACGCGGTCAATTCAATCTTCTCGGATATCGATGTTAGTGCCGCCGATCTTTACGATCTATTCGGCTTTGCGAGCTCAGACACAGACGGAGGCCAAAAGGTAGTAATCGCGCTGACCTTCGCCTCTGTGCCAGCTGCGGGCGTTTTCGATACTGACATGCTGTACCGCATTCTTGTGTCCCCGGATCCGCGAGTGGTTAGTATGACTGAGGACAAACACTCCCTGAAGGGATTGCTTCGATACTTCGACGAAATTAAAGAAAAGTTTCTTGGACCATCTAAAGCTTCGGAGATCCGGGTAACGATCGACCAGAATCAACGTGCCACCGTCAAATTCATCGATTTCCCCGGCACTAGCTTCTCGACAGTAATCGATACCAACAAAGTTACAACCATCGACACACCCGATGGTCACGCAATCAAGGCCTATATCGGAGGGCGCGATGATGCGTTCTTCAATGATCTAACGGGCTTCTTCCGCTCCATAAATTACGCACCACAGTTCTATCACGTTCCGCACACGATGGTGGGCGCGCGCGAGCTGGAGATTCCCAAGACGCTCCTCGAACTCGAAGGAAACTACCTGTTCAACTTTGATCCGAACGATCCTGAGTGGGGCTACAAAGGTAACAAACGTGAACTCCCACCTGGTCCACTCACCTGGAGTGGAGATAAGTTCTACAAAGACGCCAACGGCAACTTTCGCTTTGTTTATAGTGGGAGAGACTGCCAGGCAGGCATAAACATCAACGCAATCATTCTCGAAATTCCACTCGCCTTCATCACGAGTTCGCCCGATGACAACAGGATCGTAAATACATGGGGTGAAAGTTGGGTGTTGAAGGCCGCTGAAAAGATCGAGACCATTCCCGATCATCCATTCTGGCTGGAACATCCAATCGCGCTCATCGGCCAGTTGAATCTTGACGCTGAGTTGAAGAAATACAAGCTTGTCGATACTGACGGACAACCGTTCGCCGACGCTGCGCTAAGCGAACGCGAAGACAATCGACAACTTGGTGCGAACAACTTCTGGCTGGCGCCGCACTTTATCAAACGCCTCGCACATCTTGGTTGGGGTTTCGGCCCCTCAATTTCTGCGCTCGGCCTGCAAACCTCTTTCGATCACGACAATTCACCGGTTTCAGTTCACAAAACTTATTCACTCGTCTCCACCGCATTTCCTCGTGTGAAGAAGACGCTGTTTCAACAACTCAACATGCCCGACGACAGTTGGAATCCCAAAGGCCTGAACATTCCACTCCGCCGCCCGGCTGAAATCTTCGTACCAAACGTTTGCGCAATCGATATGGACACTACGGGCACGTGGCCTTTTGGGCGCCGACCTGAAGATCAGGTCGCTACTCGTTTTCTCTCCATGTTTTTAGACATGGAAGCCGAGCTGAACGGAAAGAAGTACCACGTGGAGTTGCTCAACGATCCTGCGTTGTGGAACAGCGCACCTATCGAGCCAAAGACAGTGCCGAACCCCATGAAAAACGACAAAGAGTTTCTTAGTGACTTTCCATATTTAGCAGAGCCCTGGAGCTGAGTAACCCGAAGTCTCGCTCAGACCTCGCGCGTACCTAAGATGATCGACAAGCAAACTGACTTCGAGAGTGAACTCGAACGAATCCGTGAAGGACTTGTAGAGTTAAACGGCAACGCCGTGACCATTCCGGTTGATACCGCAAAGGTATCCCGACTTGCTTACCTTCAGTATCAACGCGCGTCGCTCCTTGGGAACCTCGATGCACTCGGTGACGCCGATGCGACACTTGATTTCGCGATCGAGAATCTTGGTCCAAGCGGCGATCTATATTTTCTTAAAGCGAACATTCACTTCAAACTTCACCGTCTCGACGAAGTCGAACAGGATCTACAACTCGGCCGCGATCTCTTGAAGAGTACCTCAGGCAGAGCTTTGAAGGCGGATCTCGATTTTCAGCAGGGTCGCTATCAGGCAGCACGAGCGGAATACGAGAAGCTAATCGAGGAGGAGCGCACCTGGGACACACTTGCGCGCCTTGCTTATTTCCATTTCAAAATGGGTGCGGTGGAAAAAGGTGATCGCTTATACGACGAAGCTGTCGACACGTTAACTGCAAAAGAGATGCGTCATTACTCGTGGATCGAGTTGCAAAGAGGAGTGCTCGATTTGACTCGCGGAGATTACGAAAAAGCTCGCAGCCATTATGAACGCGCTGACCGGGCCTACTCTGGCCATTGGCTGACCCAGGAACACATGGCGGAATTGGCGGGCGCCGAAGAAAAGTTCGACGAAGCAGAACGACGGTATCGCGACGTCGTGGAACGCGTACCGCGTCCCGATTTTCAACAAGCGCTGGGCGAACTTTACCTGAGTATGGGTAAGACCACTGAAGCGAAACGTTACCTGGAAGAAGCACGCGACGCTTTCCTCAGGTCAGCCGATCGCGGTGAGGTCCATTACTACCACCACCTTGCTGACTTCTATGCCGACGTAGAAGAAAATGGTCCAGCAGCGGTCGAGTGGGCCAGAAAAGATCTTGCACTCAGAAGAAACTTTTCGACTCTTGCTGCACTCGCCTGGGCTCTGTATCGCGCTCAACAGTTTTCTGAAGCACTCCAGTTAATCACGGAGGCGCTCTCATCAGGTGCGGAGGATGCGCGATTATTTCACACGGCCGGGATGATCTATACGGCAGCCAGTCCAAACGGTAAAGGCGCCCGGTATCTGGAGAAGGCTGCCGAACTCAATCCAAATCTAAAGAACTTCCACGTGCATCGGTGATCTCGAAAAACGGTATCGCCACTTCCGAAATATCTTCACTAAAGGAGCGACTTCCATGGCCGGAAGAAAGTCCAAGATTCTGATCATTGTTGCAGTCATACTTCTGATCCCTGTTATCTTTATCATCTATCGGCTGTTCTCAAACAACGGCTCCACGCCGGGAACAGTCCTCGATGAAGCACGTCAGGCGAATAGACCGGCCACTTCTTTTATGGCCGCTGACGAAGACTACTTTCACAACATGGACGGGGCGATACCGCTCACGCCCGATGAAATCAAAGGTCGTAACACGTGGGTCGTTTGGACCGGCGGGAACGATCGCTTCTGGGATACCATTGGCACCAAAAGTTTCGGCGCCCTGGATCTTTTGAAAACACTTTCGTCGTATCCGAATCCAATCTCCAAGGATCCCAACGATAAATTCAAGTACAGTCGCGATAACCGCTGGTATTACCTTGGTCTCGTCAATGAGCCGTGCTTCGAAAAAGCAACTGGTCCAGATCCGGAGCGCTTCGGCCTCTGGCTCGATAAACGAATCGTCTCACCAGAATGTCCACCGGATCCATTTGAAAATCCGCAGAAGTATCCTGGCGTCGTCGTTGGCTCAAGAGGCAAGCCATTACCTGCCGGTCGCGCGAATCAGTATCTACCAAAGGATGCGAAGATGCCGGTCGGATCTTTCTACGGCTATGCGACGGGAATCGTCGGCTTAAGACTGTTTCCAAATCCAAACTTTGATGCAGCTGCAGCAGAAAACTGGGATCCAGTGCGTTACTACAACGATCCCGACTACTACTACTCCAAAGATCTGGTTCGTCCCTATCGTGTCGGCATGTCGTGCGCCTTTTGTCACGTTGGTCCCGATCCAACGAGGCCGCCGGCCGACCCTGAACATCCGAAGTGGGAGAACCTGAACAATAGCGTCGGTGCACAGTATTTCTGGATCGATCGCATCTTCGACTGGAAGGCAGATCCATCAACGTACGTTTATCAGATGTTTCACACGTCACGTCCGGGTTCACTGGACACGTCGCTGGTCTCAACCGACAACATTAACAATCCGCGCACGATGAATGCGATTTACAACCTTGGGCCACGACTCGATCAAGCTACACGTTTCGGGAAGGAAACACTTGGTCCAGGCAGCAGCGACAACAAACAGTTGAACGACTATGTTCCGGCAGGAGATCCACTTACTAAGTTCTTTACGCCGCCAAACACCGTTTTATCACCGCGCGTTCTAAAAGACGCCTCCGACTCAGTTGGTGCGTTGGGAGCGCTCAACCGGGTCTATCTGAATATTGGTCTGTTCAGCGAAGAATGGTTACTGCACTTCAATGCACTAGTAGGAGGAAAAACTGTTTCGCCTATCGAGATCGCAGTGGCGCGGAGAAATTCGAGCTACTGGGAAGCGACTGAAGCACAAACGGTTAACATGGCGCGCTTCTTCCTCAAAGCGGCATTACCTCACAAATTGAGTGCAGCTCCGGGTGGCGCCAAGTATTTCAATAATGGCAATCCAACTGATCCGGCCTATGTCGCGAGAGTCAACAGGGGCAAAGAGATCTTTGCCGAAAATTGTGCCCGTTGCCACTCGAGCAAATTGCCGGCGCCCGATACTCCAAAACAAATCATGCAGACTGGGGGGTGTGCTGGTCCTAATTACTTGAAGTGCTGGGACGAATACTGGAATTGGACCAAGACCGAGGAATTCAAGACGAAGATGCGTGCCATCGTTCTCGCGCCTGACTTCCTCGACAATAATTATCTCTCGGCCGAACATCGCGTTCCCTTGACTCTCCTCCAAACAAACGCCTGCAGTCCACTTGCAACTAACGCGATTCGAAACAACATCTGGGATAACTTCTCCTCGGAAACTTACAAGGAGTTACCATCTGTTGGTTCGATCAAAGTCACTCATCCGGTTACCGGTGAAGAACGGACGTATGAGATGCCCGGCGGTGGTCGAGGGTACACGCGACCTCCATCGCTCATAAGTCTCTGGTCTACTGCACCGTTCCTACTCAACAACACAGTAGGAACTTTCTATCCAAGTGGATCCGTTGACGACAGGATGAAGTCGTTCGAGGACTCGATCGAACAACTGTTATTGATCAAAGAACGCGCCAAAGATCCCGTGCTTGCAGCGCGTGGTGTTAATGTCGGAGTAATAGACCGCACTACTCAACGTTCCTCGATTCGCGTTGCGCCCGGATATGTGCCGCATTTGGTAGAGAATTTTGGAGACCTTCTGTTTCCGAGTGTTTTCTCAAGCGATGGAGGCATCGATATTGGTCCGATCCCACCAGATACGCCTGTAGGTCTACTCGCTAGTTTGAATATTCGACCTGAAGGGTTGGGTTTCTGGGAGCGCATTCAGTACGACTGGAAACTTCTGGGACTCGTGAGGGAGATAAAGCAAACAATGAAGTCGTTGCCTGCGAATGCAAGCGATGAAGACGCAAAGCGAGCTTTCACACCACTCGTCGACAAACTGATCGCATTAAGTAAATGTCCGGACTACGTAGTAAATCGCGGCCACTACTTTGGCACAGGTCAATTCGGCGACGACTCTCATTTGACCGAGCAGGACAAACGGGACCTGATCGAGTTCCTGAAGAGTTTTTGATGTCAGCAACAAAGTTCAAAAGCAACCTTCATTTAACTTTTGCCTTTATCGTGACGAAGCCAAAAAGAGAACAAAATGAGTGATGCACAGTTTGATTACATTGTGATCGGATCTGGCGCCGGCGGTGGGCCACTCGCGGCCCGTCTCGCAGAGGCGAACCACAGCGTCCTGTTGATTGAGGCGGGTGGCATGGACGATCCGACAAAGGTCGCTGAAACGTCAGAAAAGAAAAAGGAGAACTGGTATTACCAGGTGCCTGTGTTTCATGGTCGGGCCACCGAAGATCCGGATATGCGCCTGGACTTCTACGTTCGTCACTACTCCGACGAACAGCGTCAGGAACAAGATCCAAAATATCTGATTGAACGAAACGAAGGCCGGCATGGAGTTTTTTATCCGCGCGCTCGCACCTTGGGAGGTTGTACCGCGCATTACGCGATGATCATCATCCGACCGCACGACAGTGACTGGCAGACAATCGCAGATGCGACCGGAGATGGCAGCTGGGTGCCAAGGAAAATGGATGATTATTTTTTGAAGGTCGAGAATTGGCGGCATCCTTGCGCATCCTCTTCAGGACACGGCAAATCTGGTTGGTTACCAACACGCTTCGCCAGTATTGTTGGCTTGGGTCTCGATCTGTTGCGACATCACGATCCCACCGTGGCTAAGATTGCAATCGAGGCCTTTAAGGCAAATCCCAAACGACTTCCGATCCACTGGTGGGAGAGGCCTTACCTCCTTCGCACTGGTCGCTATGTTGCCAGGGCTGATCCCAACGATCTGCGATCGCTTAAGCGTCGTGGCTTCGGGGCTTTCCTTGTTCCCATGGCCATTGATCAGAAGGGGCATCGAGCCGGCACACGAGAGCGAGTTATGGCGGGGTTAGGAACAGGAAATCTTGAGGTCCGCAGTAATTGTCATGTTACTGAATTGGTTTTTGACGAGACTGATCCGTTACGAGTTGTCGGAGTCCGTTACCTGCGCGGCGAACGCTTGTATCGAGCCGATAGAGATGCGCAGCACTTCGGCAAGGCCAAAGGACCAGTTGAAGAAGCCAGGGCAAACCGCGAGGTCATAATTTCTGCCGGTGCGTACATCACTCCTCAGTTGCTCATGCTTTCAGGGATTGGCCCACGCGAAGAGTTGGAGCGGCCTGAAATCAATATACCGGTGCGAGTTGATCTTCCCGGTGTAGGAAAGAACCTTCAGGATCGCTATGAAGTAGGCATTGTGGCCCAGGCAAACGGACCCTTCCCATTATTGAAGGACGCAACTTTCGACTGCCCCAGTGACGCGCTACCGGACGGAGATGAATTCTTCTGCGAATGGTCTAAGAGCGGTTCTGGTCTCTACGCTACCAACGGCGCGGTTATCGGCTTCACCGCGAAGTCCAGTGTGGCGGAAAACGATGAACCTGACTTGTTCATCTTCGGTGTTCCTGGTTCGTTTGTCGGTTATTACACTGGCTGGTGTCTCGATGCTGTGGCCCAACCCCATGATAAGTGGACCTGGTTGCTCCTGAAAGGGCACGCACGCTTTCGTGGGCGCGTCACTCTCAACTCAAGTGATCCGCTTGATCCGCCAAAAATCGATTTTAACTATTTCGAACGTGACGCGAACGGTGAATTGACTGAGGACGCAAAAAAAGATTTGCAAGCGATGCGCGAGGGCGTGCGTCTGGTTAATAAACTGCTCAAGGCCTCGTCGGCGAGACTTCCGTTGCATCCTGATGCGATGAAAGACGTCGACCTGGAGACTGATGCGGGCATCGACAAATTCGTTCAAGATCGCGCCTGGGGACATCACGCCTCCTGCACTTGCAAGATCGGTAGTGATGACGACAAGGACGCTGTGCTCGACTCATCTTTCCGCGTACGTGGCGCGAAGGGACTACGCGTAGTTGACGCCTCAGTATTCCCAAAGATTCCGGGTTTCTTCGTGGTCATGCCGATTTACATGATCGCTGAGAAAGCGGCAGACGCGATTCTCGCCGACGCGAAATGAATAGTTAAATGAGGTTTCCTTGATGGTAAAGCGCTCGTTGATGCTCGCGGGTGGTGGACTCAAGATACCGTTTCAAGCGGGGGTGCTTCAGGTTTGGCTTGACGAAGCCGGCATTGAGTTCGATCACGGTGATGGCGTGAGCGCTGCGTGCTTCAACCTTGCGATGTGGGTGCAAGGCATGAGCGGCAAGCAGATCGCCGATAACTGGCGTTACTTCAAACCAATTTCCACCGTTGACTTCAACTGGTCGCAGCTACCTCTATTATTTTTCGCCGAATCATTTTTCGAACTGGATGCCTTCCGCAAAAAGATCTTTCCAAGTTGGGGTATAGAGCTCGACAAGATTCGCGCCAGTAAACGTGTCGGAACCTTCAACGTTTATAACTTCTCCAAAAACCAACTGTGCCCAGTCACCGCTCCTGAACTTACTGAAGACTTTCTCATCGCAACCGCATCTCTACCGATGTTCTTTCCTCCGGTGAAGATCGACGGTAATACATACATCGACGCCGTTTTCAATACCGCAACTAATCTCGAAGAAGCAATTCGTCGCGGTGCCGACGAACTCTGGGTGATCTGGACAACGAGTGAACGTGGCAAGTGGGGCAGAGGTTTTCTCGGTAATTTCTTCGGCATCTTTGAAGCAACGGCTAATTACAGTTACCGTCGGGTGCTGAAGCGTATTGAAGAGAACAACACTAAGATCAAGTCTGGTGCATTCGGTGAGTTTGGACGGTCAATAACAGTTCGCGAAATAAAGGCCGAAGTCGGCTTACACTATCTCTTTAATTTCAGGCAAGGCCGCTTTCCGGAGACGGTTGAAGAAGGTGTTCGCGTCACGCGCGCGTGGTGCGATGCAAACAACATAAGACGAAATTGAAGGTCTGCGTCATGGTTGTCAGCGAGGACTCGTACTCGTGTGTATTTCCAAAGGTCACGGTTTCTTGGTCTGAAATGCGCATGATTTGCTAAGAAGCTGCAGAATCAAAAGACGCATTCCATTGAAAGCGAAGTTACTTAGATGAAAACTAAGGACTACGGCAGTGAGGCAACCACTAATGAAGATCGCTCTTATCATGGCTCACGCTTTGTTGAAGTGCGCGATGCTATCTTCGCAAATCCGTATCAAAAAATCTGGGGTGGACCAAACGAACCTGAGTTGCCTAAGTACGAGGTAACTTTGACGAGTGTTCTGCGAGGCATCCTACCGTTCGGGAAACGATACCTTTTCCGACAGGCCGTCGAACGCGCAGTCGACGCTCATTCAGATCTGCGCTGGGGCAACGACAGAACTGGATTCCGGCGCTTATTGCACCCAAACGGAGTTTGCCTCACCGGCCGCTGGAAGATTACGGAAGAAACAAATTACTCAGGCTACTTCCGTCAAAACAGCGAAGCCTTAGTCGTCGCTCGTTATTCCACTTGCTGCACTGAGACTCGGCGCGGGCACACACGATCGCTGGCGCTCGTCGGAAAACTGTTCCCCACTGCCGACGAGAATCATGAGTTGCCTCTTAAGACGGCCAGCTTCTTTTGCCAGCAGGATATAGGTGGCGAGAGAACTGATTACATCAACGACGCAGAATTACGGAACGCTCCTGATGTCCACGCCTCCAGACGCGCTGGCGGTGTACCGATCCTGCTGATCACCGGACTAGTTTTCCAGGTTGTCGACAAGGAACCCGGACAACGGCAGCTTTATCAAATCGCAGAACTTGGCAAACCGACCAGCGAACCGACTAGTTGCCCAAGATTCATTCGCCTATTGGTTGCGCCGGAACAACCGAGGATTGACGGTGACGGGCTGGATTTTCGTGACGAGGTGATGGCGCAAATCTTTGACCGGGGAGACGTCACTCCCAAACGCACTCTCAAGTTCAATATCGAAGTCACAGACGAAGGTTCAACACACGGTCCTGGGTTTTCTCAAAAAGTTCGCTTCAGCAACTGGCGTTACATTGGTCACCTCACTTTCGACAACGCAGTCGTCTCTTACAATGGTGATTTTGTCATTCACTTCAACCATCCTACCTGGCGAACGGATCCGACCGACGCCAGTACTGCAACCCGCGTGAACGAGCGCAAATTGCGATGACATCTTAGGTGCTGCGTAATTTGTTGTCGGGGTTACAAATTCAGAAAGCCGATAGCGAGAAAGTAAAGGCCGAGATCGTACAGACCGAGTGTGTCGAGACTATTTGTTGGAGTGTCATGAACGTATGTGCTGAGACCGATCGACAGATCCGACATGAACCACAACGAACTTCCCAGGAACACTGCAGTATTGGAAGTCGAAGCAAATAAGTTTGAGATAATCAACAACGAGAAGTAGGCGAGTTCGAGTTTGCGTCGCGACGCCGGAATGCTCGGAAGCACCCAGCGGATAATGAATACGGCAATCACGATGTTTGTTATCGCCAGGGGTCGCAGTGGGTGCCCGATCATGGGCTTGTAATAGCTACAAATGCTAAACACGATCAGAGCGAGGCCAAAAGAAACTGCACCAAGCTCAAACGCTAACGAAAACTTCTCTTCCGGAAGATCGAGCAGAATGTCTCCCAAAGCACAAAGGACAAACCCGGTGCCAACCAAATGTAATGCGAGGTAGAAACTTAGACCACTGAGAAATAGTGCTGGCGCGGCTTTGATTAGTGCGCGAAGGAATACAGGCAGGCCTCTGGAAAAAGACTTCTTTGTGAGCTGCGTGAAAACTGCAATCGCCACGAGAACAAAGAAGAGCAAGGTCCAGGGTAAAAAGTCTCTAATTACGTAGTTGAAGGTCACAGCGGCGTCTCGGAGTTAGGGTTTGCGAGGATTCAGCCTTCGACGGTGCGCGGACGATATGATGGTTGGGCCGTAATGTCAAACATTAAAGATCAAAACTTAGGCCCGATATAGCTTTGCCAAGAGTCAGAATTCCACCAACGCAGTTTGTGGATTGTCCATGTCCGACCTACACGGGAAACTGAGCGACTGCATTGGTGGAATTCTGACTTTTGAGGCCCCCTCGAAGTCGTACGTCATTATCGAGCCTTTGACAACTTCTTAACAAATTCTTTGCAATCGAATGAGCTCCCAATAGCATCAAACAAAGTTGCCTCTTTTCAAGTTAGTTTATTTGGAGTCAATTCGAATGAAGAAGTCAGCCCTCCGTAACATCTGTCTGTTTTTGGTTCTCTGTCTTGCTATGTTGGGTTCGATTGCTCACTCCCAAACAACATCCAGCCAGCATCCAATAGGAAATCAGTCTTCGGGAATCTCGGAATCCTCCGCAGGACTCAGTCCTGCTGAAATCGAGAAGATTATTCACGCCTTTACTAGCAAGGAGACCGAGTTTCGGCACGCTTTAGCCGAGTATGCGTTTCAGCGCGACGCTCTTATTCAAACAATAGGAATCGGAGGAGAAGTCACGGGTGAATATCATCGGTCTTCAAACTTTGTTTTTGATGACCACGACCAGCGTTTCGAAAAGATCACTTTTTTCCCAGCGCCAACGCTGACTGAGGTCACGTTTACACAGGAAGATCTTGAAGACCTTGGCGGAGTTGAACCATTCGCGCTCGAGGCATCGAAAATTGGGCAGTACAACTTCACATATGCCGGGAAAGAACACATTGACGAGTTAGATACTTACGTGTTTGATGTTGAGCCGAAAATAGTGCCTAAAAAAGAGAGCGAACGGTTCTTTCAAGGACGCGTTTGGGTAGATCAGCAGGATCTCCAGATCGTAAAGGTGCGTGGCAAGGGTGTTCCAGAAGGCAAACAACGATTCCCTGTCTTTGAAACCTGGCGCCAGCAAATTGATGGCCGCTACTGGTTTCCAACCTACACGAGTGCAGATGACGTATTGAACTTTCCCAAGGGAGACTCAGTGCACATTCGCATGGTCGTGCGCTACGACAACTACAAAAAGTTTCAAAGCAAAGTGAAGGTTACCGAAGTGGACAATGGAGACGAACTGACGCCGCAACCTCAACCGTCGCCAAAGAAACCGTAGACGAAGATCTGAGTTAATCGCGCGTTCGGTTGTCCAAACGCTGAGTCTCGTTAGATTGTCAAAATTCCCAGCTTCCTTATTGCCAGGAAGTTACTCCGCCTGAGCTTGATCGGATGTTAAGTGTCAGGCGCCCCGAAGTGCTTCGCTGGTCGTCCATACGGCAGCGCCAAGCAAAAACACATCCTTGATCAGGAACCCGCCACTCGCACTCGGGAGGGGCAAGGGAAAGCCGGTCACGTGCGCCCACATCCCAGGTGTCGTAAAAAGGAATGTCAAGGTAATCAAAAACATTCCGATCGCGACGATGCTGCCGAGCGCTGATACCGTCGGCAAAAATGATCTTAAAGCCATCAAAACTGCAATTGTAATCTCTGTAACACCAAGCAAATTTGAAACTCCGCGGACGCCCATGATCGGGATCAGCCAGGACATCAACGGGCTATGGGCGACGAGTGGTTCAATGCCCGCCGCTTCCACTGGGTGAAACTTGAATGCCCCAAAGTAGAGCAGTATCGCAACCAGCCCGTAGCGCAAGATAATGGTACCGACACTTTCGAGGACGTTCGCGTATGTCGAAGATAGGCGCGCCCTGGAAATCACTATATTCGTCATCGTCGATGCCATAAATGAATTCTCCTTAACGTTCTGAATAACTACCCGGCATCACGCTTACAAATCAGCTGAAATGTAACGCCGGGCGGCCATTCCTACATCTTGTTGCCTTGCATTTTGTCGCTGTCCATCTTGTCCGCGGCTTTATGTTTTCGCGACTTCTTGTGCTTGCTCTTTTTGCCCATCTTGTCACCGGCCATCCTGTCGTCCTTCATCTTGTCATCCTTCATCTTGCTACCACTCATGGCATTGTCCTGCATGCTCTGACCGCTCTGCTGCGCGGCCGCTGGAACAATGGCGGAACATACAAACAAGGTGGCAGCGAAGATGGCTGCGGTTAACTTTCTTTTCGACATTCTTCAATTCTCCTCTTCGTGTTCGATGAATGCAGCGACACCCTCGCCGCAGGGACTTTTCCATCTCAATCATCTTTGTGATACCAACCGTGGTCAGATTTATTCCCTCGGACTGAACGAACTAATGCGGGAATAAAATCTCGGCATCCCGGTATTAAAGAAATGAGCCGATCGGATTTCGGAGTTTCGAGAGTTCGAGGAAGACGCATGTTTGGCAGCGCATCGACGCGGGAAGCTCCATTGAAGAGCGAGACCCGATGGGCAGTTTTTGAGGCGGAGGCAATGCCGCACGTGTCGAGTTTGTTCCGTATTGCAATGTGGCTCACACGGAACCAGGCGGATGCCGAGGATTTGGTCCAGGAAACGTTAACGGAGGGACTTGGTTCGTTCCATCGCTTTACGCACGGCACGAACTGTCGGGCGTGGTTGACTTCGATTATGTATCACCGGCAAAGCAAAAAGAAACGGGCGTCGACCCGTCTACATCTCATTAGCGACGCCGAGGAATTCATCGCCGAAACAGTAGCCTTTGAACCTCCGACACCACAAAACGTGACAGACGAGGAAGTCTTGCACGCACTCGATCATCTGCCGCGAGCGAGTATTTCAGGAGGTCGTGGTTCTGGCTGATCTGGACGGAGAAACTAATGATCAAAGTAAACATACTGTACCCCAACCAAGAAGGCAGCCGGTTCGATCTCGAATACTACTTCAACACCCACATGCCGATGTCTATCGAGAAGCTCGGCACAGCACTCAGGGGTGTCAGTGTGGAGCATGGCCTGAGCGGTACTGAGCCAGGCTCGCCACCGACCTATATCGCAATGTGTCATCTAAGATTTGATTCGATTGAAGCTTTTTTGGAAGCGTTTTTGCCGCATGCGGAGCTGTTGCAAGGCGACATCGCGAAGTACACCGATATCGAACCGATCATCCAGTTTAGCGAGGAACGGATTTTTCATTCGTCTTAGGTGATTAAAAAGCTATCGACGTGGTCTGATGCCTGAATATAAAGTCACTCTTGCACGAACGAACGACTTGCCGTTATTACCGGCAATCGAGCTGGCCGCTGAAAAACTTTTTGCAGGTCATGGACTTGATTCTATTCCAAGCGTGACTACCAGTCTTGAAGACTTTAAAGAGGCACAAGAAAAAGGGCATCTCTGGGTCGCGCTTGCAGGTAACACCCCCGTTGGATTTGGTCTAGTTAAGGTGCTCGAAATCATGATGGCTCATCTTGAAGAGATCGACGTTCATCCTGCCCATGGACGCCGAGGCCTGGGTACCAGACTCGTCATGGAAATCTGCAATTGGGCCACCAGTGCTGGTTACAGATCCGTCACTCTTGCCACCTTTAGAGAAATTCCCTGGAACATGCCCTTTTATGCTCGGCTTGGATTTGAAGAGATCCCGTCATACGAGCTCAGCCCCGCATTGCTCGCGGTCATCAAGGACGAGACAAATCGAGGCCTCGATCCTGCGCTTCGGGTGACGATGCGATGGACCGTAAAGTAGGCTGATACCACTTTAAGCGAGTAGTTGGTGGGTTATAGGACCTATTTATTCTTCCGCACGTATTTAAGATCGTAAACAGTGGCCCACGTCTTACCGCCATCGACCGATTGCTCAGACAACTGCCTTGCTGTGTTTGTGTCGAGATTAAAAAATGTCAGACGGCTAAGCTTTGTCACGCCGTTCGCTACACTTGGCTAGCCTTCGTAACGCATTGCGCCTTCGCGATAGACTCCGGAATACCGACTTGGCACTCCGTTCGCTCCGATCCAATATTGGTTCCATTTCTGAACAGCGGAATCGTAGAAATTGAGACTCTTGCCGGTCGTGCCAAATCGGTCGGTCCAATTTTCCAAAAGACCACAGCCTTCGGCGACTTGCTGAATCACACTCGTCCCGGCGTTCTGCCCTTGCGGATCGTTTAAGATGAAGCACTGGGTAAACCGTTAAAACGGTTAGCGATCTTTGCTTCGCCGTCAACACCGGGCTGAAGCCCCGTGAGAATGAGATTAAAGACTTTTGAGGCAAAGCCAATTAGCATTATAAAAATAAAAGGTCGCTCCAATTCTGGAGCGACCTCATGGTTGGTGTTCTAACTCGCTCACTACGGGCAAGCGATCAAAAACCAGTCAGCGGTTAATCTGTGTGGATGCTGCGACGGAAGCACTCGTCGCATTATTCGGCATCTTCTTCGCATAATCTTCCACGAACGTTTTGAGATCGCCGTGGCCCCAGCGTGTATAGAAGTCGAAGTCCTTCATCTCGGCATAAACCTGATCGTAGTTCCAGTGATTGACGTTGAACCGATAGACGGCGCCCATGACTCCAGTGCGGTGACGGCCCCCCGCGCAGTGTATATACAACTTGCCGGTAGATGAATCATTAACAAGCTTGAGGAACGCGTTAATCTGTTCGTCCCTGGGATAGCTGGAGTCGCTCATCGGTATATTCACGTATCGCATTCCCAGCGCCTCAACATCGCGCCTCTCGTAACTCTTGGGGTTATCGGTCAAATCAACGACAGTGTTAATACCCAGTGCTTTAAGATCCTTGTAATCTGATTCGTCTGGCTGAGCACCTCGATAGAGACGGTCGTCCATCTTGCCAAAATTTTTGATCTGGATGTTTGAAAAAGCGGGGTCGGAATGGGTTTTGGCAACGGCTGCTATTCCGAGCGTAACAACGAGTACTAGAACCGTGCCCATTTTCGTGTAGATATTTATAGGGTTTGACACTCTCTTTAAATCTCCCATTTTGCTGATTTTCAAGAGCACCGCGATTGAGGTTGCCTTGCCGTTTATTCGGGTTGCTCTTGCTAGTTCTCGTAACTGCGTCGGGCTGTTTATCGGGTCAGGACTTAGATTCATTGATAGCCTGGGGAGTTGTATGCTTGAAGATTCTGGGGCTACGGACAACGGCCACTCTACCAGGGGCGATGGCTCTAAGGGCAAGACGCCGTTTTGCCCCAAAACGTATGGGCGCGACGAAAGGGCTTTGCACAAAAAGTCCAAATCAAAGACCCGCACCCTGCGAAGCAGGCGAAGGCATAAAGCCTGGCGCGTCAGCCCCAGGGGGAATGGCATCGAGGTTAGGAGCCCGCGATAGCGGGCTAGAGAGTGACAATTCCTGAGACTTCCGCCCGTTTCACGGGCTGCTATTGTTTACGATCCACCATCCTGGGGCTGGCGCCCCAGGCTCTACGCTAACGCCTGCTTCGCAGGCTAGAACCGCAACGATCACACTCAGTCCGAAATCACGACCGACCGAACAAGACTCTTTGTGCAAAGCGCGACCAAAGCAGAGGCGCGTTTTCCGCTTTCGATAGCTCGCGAATGCTAATGCGATCCGGTCTGCCCATTTGCCATCGAAGAGCCAACCGACAACGCATTCAACTCAGCAACTCTCCGACGGACGGCGGCCGTCATTAAACGAACTTGCTCGGGTGTGTAATTTGCCGCCCGAAAAGCATCTGCGATCTGTTGGTCATTCAGACGCGAGAGCTGCGCGCCGGCCCAGCGCGCATCTTCCACTGAAATGTTCTTGAACAAATCCTTCCTTTTGACTGAGTAATGAAAGTCAACCTGTCCATCTTTAACTTTATCGATCAAATGTGATTTTGCATAAGCCTTCGGGTTATTGCGATCAGGTTTGAATTGTAGGAACCGCGGAAGGTGACTGATCTTACCAAAGGTGCCCCCAAGATCATGAACCTCGTACTGTAGTTCGTTCTCACCATTCGCTCCCGGTATTACCAGGATCGTATTGTTTGAATCCTTGATGTCCCAATTGTTAATGAAAGCCATCATCACTTTGAGTCCCTGAAATTCCCGGGTGCCCACAAAGGGATTATTAGACCAGGCGAACTCGTCAACTCTCTTAATGTCTTTCGGTCGCGCCGAGAAGCGAACGTTGGTTAGGCTTTTCTTTATACCTTCAATCTGCACGCTTGGGATCAAATAGTTGGTATCGGTGAAATATCCGACGCCCCACAGCAAACGAGAAGCCGCTGTTTCCGATTGCGCTTCCTTTCCAACCTTGGCGACCCATTCATTTCCCGAGGCATCGCGCACGCGGTATTTGGTTGAATAGCCACCCTTCTCTTTCTTGATCAATGTGACGTGACTAAGATCGGGCCGCCCAGCTTCTCCGCCTTGGCCTAGTAACAGATTTCGCTCGCCTGTATTACCTGGATCTCGCCATAGGACTGCTCGTCCAGGTGGAACCGAGATCCGCTTCGCATTCGATTTATGTTGCTTCGCAGAACTAATGGAGATAGCAGCCACTAAAGCAATTATTAAGGTCGCGCCAAACACCGCGATTCTCACGCCTTTATTCATCGGACTACTCCTTTTGCTCAGTTCGAGCTTCTTCGGGTGGGTTTCAGGGACATTTGGATGAGAGCAAGCGGTATTCCCTTTGAAATCCGCGGAACTCCTAAGCGTTTCAAGCGCCTTCTGCTTGAGGTGTATCAGAGATGACTGCTTTGTATGGATTCAATGCTTATTGAACCCGCATTGAAAGGCCAGAGCAATTCTTCGTATTCGACGACATCCTCCAACAACTGATTAGCAATGTTCCAGTTTGTCAAGAAAGCCGATCGAAGTATCTGGCGCTTCTAACGCATTAAAGAATTTCAATAATGGGGCTTCGGAAGTGTTTAGTGTTGTCGTGAGTAACTTCAATCCGAACACGACGATTCAAGTTGAGGCTGACGCCGGCAACCGCAGCGACACTTTCAGGTTCGGTCTGGGACAAACAAATTGTGCGTTTGCAACCCTGTCTCCTCAACCGACTGAAGACTTAGTCGATTGGCGCGACAGACTGTGGTCCAGTTTAGTAGTTTGGACCATAGCCCATTGGATAACGTTGTAGCAGCGGAACCTACGATCGTGAGAACCGGAAAAACCTGAGTCATATTTTGTTTGACAGTCTGGTCAATGCGATCTGCCCTTAGTGGGTGGTCGAATTCAACTTGAACGATCGCCACACCGCCGTGCGCGGGATTTGATCAATTCTCTAGTCGTTGTTGGTAGAGAGGACTTGAAGCATCCGCACACTTCCGTGTGAGAGATTTTGCTTTTTGCGTCCGAATCATTACCACGAAGCGGCATTGCAAAAATGCCGCGGTCAAGCTTTATCAAAAAAAGAGGCTGCCGTTACCGGCAGCCTCGACTACTAGCTGAATACTCAGCCAGGTCCAAACTGAACCAAAGTTAGAAGATAAACTTCGCGCGCATCGTGATAGTTCGTCCACCATACACGCCGAAGGAATAGTCCAGGAACTGAGGTGTAAAGGGTTCGACAAACGATCTCGCGCCGGCTCCAAGACCAGTAATGTTAATTTCCCTTTGATTGAACACGTTATGAGCTTCCGCTGCGACTTGGAAGTTAAATCTGCCCTCCTTACCGAAACGGGTGTTCTTTATGAAAGTCATGTCGGTATTGTTCCAACCATGCGTGCGGAACGCGTTTCTGGGAGCAAGTCCGGCGCCGCCGTTGGCAATCCCTGCTGCGAAGAAGCCCGCTTGCACCCAGGCGGCATTTGGATTGACTGCCAGATATGCGCGAACGTTCCTATTCGGAGAGCTTCCCAGGGCGACCTGTTGTACATTTCCGGCACCGTTCAGGATCAGTCCCACAACGCCCGAACCGAGATTGCGATTACCGTTTGCATTGAATAGGACACGGTCGCCTGCGTTGTCTCCGTTTCGATTAGAGTCAACACCGGATTGAATGTCGACCAGCTGACCTGACTGAGCCTGGAAGATACCGCCTATTTCCCATCCGCCTATGGCGCCATTAACAAAGGAGTTTCTAGACTTGAATGGTACTTCATAAATCCAGGACGACACGAAACGGTGTGGAACATCGGCGATCGAGCGAGAATAGTCATTTGTTAGGTCAAGTCCCTGTGGTTGAAAGAACTCACCTGCATCCTGCGAGCGCCGTGGGTTAAGAGAGCTCGTAAATAACTCGTTGAACGAGTTATCGTACGTCCGGCTATACGTGTAAGCGGCAGTCAAAGCGAGATGACGAGCCAACCGCCGAGTAAGGCTAAACGAAAGCCCGTCATATTTCGACTTGCCGATATTCGGATCGCTGGTAAGGACCCCGGAGAACTGCGGAAGCTGTCTTGGAGCTATGGTCGCTCCGTTAAGGATCGAGTTTCCCGTTACCACAGTATTTATCGTCGGAAGAGCAGCGAGTGCTGCAGCGGTAGGCAGCGCATACAGCGTCGGAATGACCATCGCCGCATCGACGACAGGTTGCGAGTTTGTCTGGACCTGAACGAACAACTTCTTGCCCATGGTGTGCAGGTAGCGGACCTCGAGACCCGTTGATCTATTCAGCTGGCGCTGATACGACAGTGCAAACGAGTCGGCATATGGAGCCACGTGGTCCAAAATACGCGATCCGGTCACAGCGCGAATATTCGCCGGCGAATTGTCAAAAACGAACGGACCGGGGCTAGCTCCGCCGCTTTGAAGGAAATTCGTAGCAGGCCCTGCATCCACCAATTCGCCTTGCAGAGCGGCCGGTGGGCCAGCGCTTACGAGGTTCGAAAACGCTATGACATACGATCTGGCAAAGTTGGCTCTGATGGAGCTGTCACCCTCGGCACCGAAGAACCAACGGCCGATGCGGCCCCCGAAAGATGGTGCCCAGGCAAAACCCACGCGCGGAGCAAAGTTGTTTTTATCCGTCTTGGGTACGTGAAAGTCGATCACGCCCGGAATATTGGCGGGTGCCGATAATGCCTGCAGCTTCTCGACATCATAGATGCTCTGGTAGTCCCAGCGAACACCCAGATTGAGTGTTAGGTTGCGACGGATTTTCCAGTCGTCCTGGGCAAAAGCACCCCACTGATGTGACCCAAGCGGCTGAATGGGATCACCGATCCCCAGGTGGTTGAAATCAAAAGGCTTGAGATCCAGGAAAAACGTATCCAGGTCCGAATATTCATACTCCCCACCGTGTCGAGGCAAGAAAAAGATCTGGTTTGGACGCTTAATGTATTCAGCCCCAAACTTGAACGAATGTGCCCCGGCGAGCCAGGTCATCGAGTCGTAATACTGGAACGTCTTCTTGCTGTCCGTTTGCTGATCTGCTGGTCCCAGGGAAAGTCCAAACAGGTCAAGGTCGAGGATCGGAAAATTGAACTGCGACTGATCAAGCAGCTGATTGAACAGGGTACTGCTCCTGATGTAGCCGAAACGGAAGTCATTGACTAGTTTCGGGGTGAGATTGGAGATCCAGTTAGCAGAGAACGATTTCTGATTCTGGGTCGTATTTGAGGCAAACAGGGGAACGAGAAACGGATCAGCCGAGGTGAAGTCGAATTTGTAGAATCTGTAGCGGAACTGATTCTTCGCGTTCAGATTGTGGTCAATGTTCACCTGCCACGATTTCGTAGTATTACTATTGGGTTGGGCAACATTTACGTTGCCTTCACCGATTCCGCAGGCACCGAGAATTGGACCAGTGCCATTCACTGGGTCGCAGTTATCAAACTGGCTGCTCGGGGCCAAAGGCATCGATTTTTGCACAAGTCCGATCACGAAAGGGCTCACGCCAGGCTGCGCGGCGATCTTTGCGAGACCTGCAGCGGTCGGAGCGATGTAGCCCGCAGTACTTCCTTCACCTTTGAAAAAATCCTTCTGCCCCGCCACGAAGAAGAAAAGCTTATCCTTCCCCGACGAGACCACCTTACCACCTTCACCAAAATGTAGGTATGGTAGCGGCCCTCCGGCAGTGAACCCGTATATCGCATCTTTGAAGAACCGTTTGTTCGGGCCGGTCTCATCCGTTGACCGCGCGTTAAGCTTCTGACTATCGATGTAGAGAAAGCCACTGCCGTGGTAGGAGTTAGTACCTGACTTAGTGATCGTGTTGAACGCACCTGCGCCCCCCGAGCTGAATTCCGCATTAAAGTTGTTTTGCAGGAATGAGAATTCGCTTACGGAATCCTGGATGACCCCACGAACGCTGCCGCTAACACCGACGTCGTTGTTATCAACGCCATCGATTGTGAAACTATTAGATCGCTGGCGGAGTCCGCCGGTTATCGCACCTTCGCCGGAAACTCCGATCGGTGGAGAAATCACATTCGGAGCGAGCAGCGCCAGGTTGTTCGGATTTCCATTGACCGGCAGGTCCAGGAACTGCTGCCCCTTAAACGTCGTTCCAATTTGAGAGCTATCCGTCTGGACGATATTTTCGATTCCACTAGTAACTGTAACAACCGCAGTGCTCGCGGAGATCGTGAGCGCTACGTCGGCCGTCGCAGTTTGGTTAAGCGAAATGACGACTTGGCCAGTCGCCTCGGCGAATCCACTGGCTGTAACCGTCATCGTATACGTTCCGGTAGGCACGTTGGTGAATTGATAAGATCCCGCACCCGTGGTTTGGGCGCTAAAATCTAATCCACGCGATTTGTCCTTAAGTGAAACGGTGGCACCGACCACGTTAGAGCCGTTGGGATCACGGACGGTTCCTGTTAGCGCTCCACCGGTTACCTGGGCCGATACAGCACTCGCGAAAAACACGAGCGCGGCCATTACTAAGAGCAGGGAGTTAATTCCTAGTTTATGCATATTCTTGGTTTCCTCTTTGTATTTGGAAAACTTCACTTTGGCGAAGGGTTGCGGCTACCCACAATTAGATCGTGAAAGACTGCGCTTTGTAATTAACAATCCCTGTACCAAATGGGGGTATTAACTAACTTGAAGTCCTAACATCTGTGTTTTCAGTGAGTTCCACTACCGATTTCTGACGACGAAGAGCCAAAAATCCAAATATGTAGAGTGTTATCCAAAAACCTGTAGCTACTCTTCCGCTTTCCTCGGCGTACCATTCCCCAGGCTCACGCGTAATACTCTTCTTCAAGGCACACGTATTGAATGGCAGATTGAGAAGCTGCTCTTTCGCGTCCGGTGACAGCTGACAGCCAGTATCCGAGCATGGCTCCCGGATCCATCAGCGTGCAATCCGCCCCAAACGGAAAGTGGGTTGAAGACGATCGTGGTGTTTCGAGGGATGCGGCCGTGTCCTCGCTGCAGACTCAGTGCGCTTAACTTACCTATGGAAGTTTTCTGATCACGACTTGCGACGAATCTTTAAAGGCCGCCGTTTTGGGGGATTTTTTTGGCTGGTGAGGAATAAAACGTCATCGGGGGAGCATCGCAAGGCGCGGCAGATTTTTTCCAGAGTCTCAAAGTTGATGCCAACTGCTTTGCCTTTCTTCAATCTCCACAAGGTTGTGTGACTTATACCGGTCTCTTTCGCCAGCCAATAAAAACTTCGGTTTTCCCTCGCAAGCAGTTTATCGAGGCGTGGGATGATCATGACGTCGAGAACTGTTTAATAGGTTCGAAAAAGTATTTACCACATCGACAATATATTGTCGACGTAGAATATATCCCGTTGTTGAAATATAGTCCTCTCCGGCTTGCACTTGTGGCTCAGATTCGGCATCATAGCCTCCGGTTAATCCTTCTCTCGCGCATCGACGGTGATGCGCCCCGCGCACAATGCGATTAGCGCCGGACGTTTGGATAGTTCGAGAGCAGGCTTGTTTCACACTTCGAAGCCGCTCTGGTTAAGAGCATCCGAACCTGGTCCTTCGCCCGCTACCGTTTCGCCGAAGTCCATCTGATTCGCAGCTTCTTTTTCAGCCTCAAGATGGGGAAAGGTATATCTCTAAAATGTCAACGAAACTTTATGTTGGAAACCTCTCTTTTCAAACTACCAGCCAGGATATCCAGGAGTTGTTTGCGCAAGCGGGCACCGTTCAATCAGCAAGCGTAGTGGAAGATCGCGAGACAGGTCGCTCGAGAGGATTTGGCTTCGTCGAAATGTCTACTGACAACGAAGCCGCTTCGGCAATTGAGCTACTAAACGGCAAGGAAGTCGGTGGACGTGCGTTGAAGGTCAACGAAGCTAAACCACGCGAAAATCGCGGGGGCAGTGGACGTGGCTTTAGCAATAATCGCGGTGGCTTTGGCGACAATCGCGGTGGCAACCACGGACGACGTTCCGAGCCACGTTGGTAACTTCAATCATTTATCTAAAGCAGCGCGTCTCCGTGGTGATTCGCTACGGAGACGCGCGTCGCTTTCAACGAAACACGAGGGCTCAGAACGTTCTCGTACTGTTAAAGGAATCTATGAATTTTTCTCAACTGGGATTGTCAAACGCACAATTACGCGCGTGTGAATCCCTCGGATATAAAAACCCGACACCAATACAAGTTAAAGCAGTACCGATCATCCTCGGAGGAGCGGATCTCATCGCCTGTGCTGAAACCGGCACTGGCAAGACTGCCGCGTTTCTCTTACCGATCATTCAAAGGCTCGGCGAGCATTCACGCTCTGGTGTGCGGGTTTTGGTCATCGCCCCAACGCGCGAACTTGCGCTGCAGATCGAAAGAAATTACACGGAACTAAATCACCTTAAGTCCAACCGCAGCACAATCGTCATCGGGGGCGCAAGCTTGAGCATGCAGGTAACGAGTCTTCGGCGAGGTGCAACCGTAGTAATCGCCACGCCTGGACGTTTGCTGGACCTCGTTCAACGCGGAGCAATTAATCTCTCGACGGTCGAGGTTCTGGTGCTTGACGAGGCGGATCGGATGCTGGATATGGGATTCCTGCCCGCGATTAGACGCGTGCTGGCAAGCTTGCCCGCAAAGAGGCAGACCTTATTGTTCTCAGCCACCATGTCTTCGAGCATCGAGAGTCTCGCACGTTCGACGATGAATCAGCCAAGTCTGATTGAAGCAAGTCCACGCGGTCGCGCGCCACATGTGATCGAGCAGACTGCGTACTCGGTCGCTCAGGAAAACAAGACGGCGCTGTTGCTGGATTTGTTGGAACGCGATCGACAACAAGAATCACTTGAGAAGGTTTTGGTCTTCACCAGAACTCGCCGGGCCTCAGAACGGTTGTCTCACATTCTCAAAGCTCGTAATCACAGTGTGAATCGCATTCATGCCGACCGCAGCCAACCGCAGCGTGAACAGGCGTTGCGGGAATTCCGCAGTGGACGCACTCGTGTGCTGATTGCGACTGACATTGCCGCGCGTGGCCTGGATGTCGACGCCGTCTCACACGTCATTAATTACGACGTTCCGGCAGCACCTGAAGACTATGTACATCGCGTTGGCCGCACGGGAAGAGCTGGCAAACAAGGAAAAGCGATTACGATCGTCACGCCACCTGACGAGTTGTCGATGCGAGCGATCGAGCGATTGACGGGTCAACAAGTAAAGCGAGTTGTGCCGGAAGGCTTTGGCGGTTTTGAGACTCCGATAACGAACAGACCGAAGTTATTTACACCCGTTGCTCGACCGGTCAACGCCATTCGTTCGTTTCGACCACGCCGTGGAAGATAGATCGCGGGAAGACCATCAGGGCATCGTTCAATAAAGGAGCCGCGTATGGAAGAAAGGATTTTTAAAGCTGGAGACCGAGTTGAGCAAATGTGTTTGACATGTGGTGAGGTTCGTGGACACGTCGTAGTCTCCGTTGGCAAAAGAGAAAACATTACGCGCGTTGGTTGTCCAATCTGTAATTCTCGAGTGCCCTACAAAAGTGGATCGATACCGAGACGTTCTAATACCACTAGTCCGCCGTATGATCGCACACGTAGGGATCGCAAAGGGCAGACGCTAATGCATTCGACATTTGGCGAAGGCGAAGTCACAGCGATCGTAGAACCCCAGAAGGTGGATGTGTTATTTGCTGATCGAATGCGCCGGCTGATTCATGGCCATACGTAAAAAGCGCGAAAGAGACACCGCGTCGATATCCGGCCGGTCGTTGGCAATTGGAATGTGGGTCACATTTCGTGCAGAACTAATGCCTGGCCGTGATGCAATTGAACGTACGTTTGAAGTGAGGCGTGTTCTGAGAAATCAGCGTGTAGAGTTAGACAAGCTGGAGGGACAGCACTCGGTATCTGAATTCGAGCACATTTCAAAGAGTGGAAGAATCTCCAGGGAGGATGTTGTTGAACCAAAAACGGATTAGTCAAACGCAGCCATCACGGGGAAAAGTGAATTGGGGCAATGGCGGGTTAGTTGTAATTAGCCATGGGGCAGCAATCGCAGCTCTCTTTTTCACCACTTGGCCTGCAGTGATTACCGGCATCGTGCTGTACTGGGTTGCCGGTAGCCTGGGCATCGGCATGGGCTTTCATCGTTTGATCACTCATCGCGGTTACAAGGTCCCGAAACTGATCGAATACGTTCTGGTTACTTGCGGAACTCTGGCGGCGGAGGGTGGCCCAATTCAATGGGTAGTAACACATCGAATACATCACGCGCACACTGATCGGGCAGGTGACCCACACACTCCACGCGACGGGGGCTGGTGGGCCCACATGGGCTGGATCCTGACCGGCACGGCTCAGGATCATGATCAAACTACGATCGAGCGCTACGCTCCAGATCTGATAGCGGATCGGTATTACAGATGTTTGAATCGATTCTTTTATGCGCCGCTGATCTTGCTGAGTTTTCTGTTATTTATCATGGGCGGATGGTCTGTGCTGCTTTGGGGAACGTTCCTGCGCGTAACTCTGGCTCTGCACGCGACATGGCTGGTTAACTCTGCGACCCATTTGTGGGGCAGAACAAGATTTCAAACCGGTGATGACTCTCGCAATAGTTGGTGGGTTGCACTGCTCACGTTTGGCGAGGGCTGGCACAACAATCATCATGCCTATCCAACTTCGGCTCGGCATGGGTTACGTTGGTACGAGTTTGATTTGAATTGGTTAGGTATTCGCACTTTGCAACTTCTGGGACTGGCATACGGCATCAAACGCGTGCGTTTCAATCGACCTGTCGCGGCTTGGCAGCTCGTAACAGCCCAGCGCGAGGCAGCAGTGCGTTAACGAATATAGCGCTTTAAAACGAGAAAACCAAAATGACTATTTGCGAGTTTTGTTTGCATCAGTCACAAGACGCAGCGTGCCGGCTCGGGTTGGATATTCCAAAAACAATGAAGTGCAGGGAGTTTGCCCCTGGCATAGAGAAGTTCTGTGGCAAAGCGCAGGATTTTGTGGATGTCGATCAAATCGTCCAGATGGCGAAATTTTTTGGTATCGAGCGGACAGAGCTCAAGAAGGTCCAAATGATCGCCGAAAGAAGAGCCACCGATGAGCCTTGTGAAATGTCCTGATTGTCGACGTTTGTGCTTCTCTGATTCAACGTCTGCTTGGAATGCTTGCGCCAGTTTCCTCCCGGCGAACTGCAGGCGAAACTCGCAGGCCGAGAACAGGGTTTTCGGTAGAAAGTCCTATGGCGTTTTCTTAGTTCTTTTGATTGAAATTTTAGTCATTCTAGGCACTTCATGGTTTCAGGCGTGACAAACCTGTTGCGGTATGCCCCGGTCGTACCTTAAAAAAGAAACGGCTGTCGTGAACGAATTGCACATGTTCATAGTTGATAGCGAACGTAAAATGACGTACAGCGTTCCCTGTTCTACAGCCGCCGTTACGATGGACCATACTATCGCTGGTGTTATGAGCAGAAGCTGCAAGGTTGGCGATTCGTGCGAGTGACGGCCGCCGAGCTGCCGCACATCACCCTTTGTGTTTCGCCCTTGAAGGACGTTCCGCGCTCATTGAGAAATAGCCTGCGCGAACACTATGTTGAATAGAGTGAGCGACTACGACCTTCGCACGGCGTTTCCTTGTCTGTAATAGTTTCTCGCGTCAACAACGACACTCAGATTGCACTGTTACTAGCGCAATAGAGCGCTAAGCCTCATTCACCCAGTTAACGCTCGCGGAAAATAACCGGTCTTATGCCTTTTGTCGTTGAATGCGCAGCGTTGCGCTTTTCTTGCGCTCTTTTTGGGCGGACGTAAGAATGCAGTAAGCAAAGCCATAATTCTGAACTCTTGTAACCGATTGCTTGGAGGAGGTTTTTACCTCGAAACAATGCCTTATGGGTGATGGAGTTCTTTGAGACTCTTACAGGTAACTGAGGGGATGACGGACAGGATTTGAAGTCTTGTAAACGGTTGTGTTTTCAGTAACTAACGATCTAATATGCGGACACAATAAGAATCGCCCGCTTGGCTCAGCGGTAGAGCACTCGCTTCACACGCGAGGGGTCAGTAGTTCGAATCTACTAGCGGGCACCAGGATTAGGAAGCCGTCGGCAGAAGCAGTAAGCAGCGAAAAGACAGAAGCAGTAGCACGACGGCTCCCAATAAACAGAGCCCACAGCCTTTCGGTTGTGGGCTCTTTGAATTGACTTGTACGCACCGTTACGGTTTCTTCCTGTTGTCGTGTTTCGGTTGGTTATTATTCTGCGGGGGTGGCCGATTGTTATCCTTCTTATCAACGACTCGCACCGTCTCTTTGGGCGGTCGCTTGTCCTTATCCTGCCCCTTCTGAGCAAACGCAGCTATCGAGAAGATGCCCAGCATCGCGACTACCACCAAATCTCTGACTAACTTCTTCATTTCCAGCTCGTGCCTCCTCATGCCGTCTTCGCGCGCAAAGGAGGGAGAAAGAGATGCGCCACTCTGGAACCGAGCAAGATAGATGCCATAAATGCGGGGTTATAAACCCCCTGATTTCTGGCGAAGTTTACCAAGAAAACGGCGGGAATCGCACGGTTTCGCATTACGTGCACCGAATGGTGCAGACAACATGAGCTGCAAAACTGCCTCACCGGCGAAATGTGATGCTCATGGTGCCGACGTTTCCGCTCGTGTCAAAAACCCTTAATGAAACAGTGTGCTCTCCGGCAGTCGCGATAGGAAACTCTACGGTGTAGGTCTCATGGCCACTATCCGCGATCTTATCGTCCGGAAATACAGGTAACCATGACGCGCCATCGAGACTGGCATCTGCTCGTTTAATCTTACCGGTCGCATCGTCAGCAGTGAACGCAACTCTTACGCTGCTTTGAGTAATTTGTGGTTCCCTCGCTGCTTTAACGACTGGCGGAGTATTGTCGATATCAATTGGTTCGCTGAGCCGCTCTCCAGTCAATGTTTGTCCAACGGGATTGTCAGGTCCGTCTGAAGCTACAACTTTGATGATGTACCTGCCATCGGCGAGGGTTGCGCCGTCGATGGTGTAGAAGGTGTCGCGTAACTTATCCTTAAGCAACCTAAACGTCTGGTCGTTTAGGCCACGATAGTAAATCGCATACTCCAACGTATCACCATTGCGATCTTCTGCCTGCCACTGAAACGATCTTGCTCCTCTTTGATAGAAACGTCGCGGAGGTACCTGAGCCACAGGTCCAAAAACCGACGGATCCAATCCAGAGGCTTCCACATTTGGATCCGTTGTTACTTGAGCGACCTGTTGTAAACCAACACCAATTGGAAGCGCAGTTATCGATAGCACCTCGGGTGCAACATTGCGCGGCAGATAAGCGACGCTAACGTCTTCAACGGACTCGACCGGAGATGCTGCTGTGGAACGCATAGTGACGCGCCATTGAATGAATCGCGCGCGCGGACTTGTGATCTGATTTCCATCGGGGTCTTTGTAAGCCGCACTCCAATCACTCCATGTTGCATCAGGCCGCTGGCCATTTCCCGTTCGCGTTTGTAATTCAGCACTGCCCGATCCTCGCCACCACAGTCGTCCCCATGAAGCAGTCAACTTTGCGTCACGCACGGGTGATTCATAGCTTCCTTCATTGACCAGCGCTGAACCAAAACTAAATAACTTTCCCTGATTACTCGCCGCGGCGTACACCTGATTGTTGCGCGATTGAAGCGATGAGATTTGACCCTCAGATGACTGCAGAAGCAGCGTGTCGCGTCCGTCGTTTGTCACCGAATAGATGCGACCCTTATCGCTCGTTCCTATTAATACTGTGCCTGGTTGCAGTCCAGGCGTAATGGCAAAAGCCGTTATGGTACTCGAGCTCCAAACGACGTCCGTACCTCCGTCAGGCAGTATGCGAAAGACTGCACTACGCGCAGTCGATACATCGTTACGACTTCGCGCCGGTGTAGGTTGATTCTGAAGGGGATTGCCACTCTCATCGATTGCAGTGATGGTCACCGAAGTGGTTGGACTTGCACCTTCGGTCGGTTGCGTGGAGGGTGCCGACACTGGCTGCGACTTTGCGGTCGCTGCGGCATCACTTAAAGCGAGAGCATAAATTGATCCGTCCGGCGCAACGGCCAAAGAGTGAATCTCTCGTAGTTGAGTATCAAACAGCGCAAAGGTTTTTCCTTCTGGAGAGACTCTTAGAACCAAGCCTCCAGAGTCGGTACCTGCAATTAGATCTCCCTGGGCTGTGACAGCGAGAGAGATGACATGTGTTTGAGCGGTATTGACGAGTAGCGAGTCTTCAGGTTTGGCGCCTGCAGATTTGACTCTGTACAGTTTGCCGGTATCTCCCGTTCCTACTGCCAGCGAACCATCGGGCAAGAGCGCCAGAGACCAGATGTATTTGTCTGCTGGATCAAAATAGACCTCGGCTTTGCCATCGCTAGTAATGCGGTATACCTTGCCATCCGGTGACGTGCCTGCATAAAGAACCCCATCTTTCGCTGCCAACGCGGTTACATCTAATTCAGCAGCGTCATACAACAACGACCCAACACCGCTCGAGGTTACTCGAAAGATCTTGCCGTCGTGTCCTGTTCCCAGAAACACATTACCCTGGTTATCGACGACCGTAGACCAAATGTAGGTCTGTGTAGTGTTGAAGACTTCAGTGATCTTTGGCGCGAGCATGAGCGCACCAGTATCGCTGATCGAGACTCCGTGAGAGTCGCCTTTCAATAGATCGGCTCGACCGCTCGTTTCCCAAACAGCGGGCTGACCAGCGGGTGTAATTTGAAAGCTGAAAAGGATCAAGAAAAGAATAGATATTAGTTCTGTTGGCCTAAGGGGTTTTATTGTCATCTGTTGTTAGTTTCCTATGTACTTTGCGTACAGAGATCGAGCTGTGTTGATTTCATCCGTGCCGCGAATTATCGAACGAGCATCGGGGAAAACCGTCAGTTCAAAATCACCGGTGCGGAATCTGAGTAAGTAGTCGTTAAATTTCACGTCACCCACACTCTCAAGACGCGCCGCCAGTGATTGAAAGTTTATTGACGTTGGTTTTGCCGGCAAAATCTGAATCGCATCACGTCCACACAAAACGGCAGCGTCTCGATTTGCCTCCGATGCCAGCGATTCGAAGTTGAGTAAGTCACATGTCAGGCATTCGGGTCTTGGTGGTCCTGGATCGATTTTGCGCCAGTCATTGTTCCAGACATCAACCTGCATTAACGAGCCGTGCAAGTCAGAGACGTTTCCAGTCAAGAGTTTTATCGCTTCCGTTACTTGCAACGAGGACACGATGCTGACGATCGACATTAACACGCCGGCAGTGTCACAGGTCGGCGCGCTTCCAGCAGCAGGCAACTCTTCAAACACACAACGCAGGCAGGCAGTTTGATGCGGGCGTATCGTCATTGTTACGCCGTAAGAACCGACGGCCGCTCCGTAAATCCAGTTCACCTTGTGCTTCACGCAGGCGTCATTGATCAGGTATCGGGTTGAAAAATTGTCAGTGCCATCTACAACAAGGTCGCATGTTTCAATTAGACGTTCGACATTAGAGTTGTTGACGTCGGCAACTATGCTTTCAACAACGACGTTTGAGTTAATTCGCTTGATGTGATTGGCGGCAGCAACCGCCTTAGGAAGACGGTCTTCGGCGTCGCTTTCGGTGAACATCGTTTGTCGTTGCAGGTTTGATGACTCAACGAAGTCGCGATCTACGATTCGAAGAAAACCTACACCGGCACGCGCCAGCAATTCTGCATGTGATGAGCCGAGCGCGCCGCAGCCCACGATTAGGACGCGAGAGCTAAGCAAACACTTCTGGCCGTCGGGTCCAATACCAGGAAAAAGAATCTGTCGGCTATACCGTTCGGTCACTGTTGGGAGTATAGCAGTGTGGTTTGTTCAGCGTAGAGTGGAGGGTGCGATGAGGTAGTCAGTAATTAGTCGAATAGGTCCGATAGGTCATATAGGTCCTATTCTACCACTACAAGTACTTTTTATTTGGTGGAGAAAGAAGAGCGCCTCACGCGGCGCTCTCCTGCGGTTCGGAGCGAGTGAAGTGTCCCTGATAACCGGTGGGTGTAATGTGATAGCGCTTTATCTTTGCGTTCAAGGTTGTGAGTTTAAGTCCCAACAGTTTCGCTGCGCGAGTTTGACTTCCGGCCGTTCGACCGAGAGCTGTGCGAATCAGGTTCATTTCAAACTGCCGCACTTCTTCATCGAGGCGTGCGCCTGACCTTAATCCAGACGGCGCGGCGACTGTCAACGACTCAACCTCTTGCAATAACTGCAACACCGTTTCGCGAAGGGTATTGATTTTTTGATCCAGGCTGTGTTCGCTGAGCCTGTCATCATTTCCTTGCTCTTGGCTGCTGCCTGCGATTTCCGAGAGCGTGTCACTACTCATGGCTGACCTCCTAAATAACGTCGCTTGTTCTCCAGTTCTGGTCCATATTTGGGGAGCCACAAGACCCGTGAATCGACGGAGTTCGTTTAGTACTGGGACACTCCTCGAACCCGTGATTGGGCGCGACACAATCTTCACAAAACTCCAAACTACCGTAACTAACTGTGTGACAGAACGGCTAAATTTTGTGATGGAGCGGCCATGTTTGTGGACAAGTCTCGATTAAAGCGCATGGCCAACGGCGTCCTGAAGATTCGCCCGGTAATTTCGACTCAACGTCAGCTGTTTGCCATTTTCCAGAATGATCCGATACTCACCATGAAACCATGGCTGCAGCTCTTTTATCTTGTCGATCTTAACTATTGCTGAGCGATGAATGCGGAGAAACTCTTTTGGGTTTAACTGTTCTTCGAGACCGCTAATTGTTTCACGGAGGAGATAGTGTTTGGCTTTGTCATGAACACGAACATAGTTTCCTTCGGCCTCGATGCAGTGAATGTCGTCGACGTCGAGAAAGAAAACCCTGCCGCCGGTTTTCACTACCAGCCTTTCAAGATAGCGAGGACCCGATTTGAGTTCTTCGAGAAGAGCAAGGATGTGCCGATCGCGTTCACCCGTGCGGTCGTGTTTGATTTGTTGCTTAGCGCGTTGCCAGGCAGCGTCGAAGCGTTCCTGATCGAACGGCTTCAGGAGATAGTCGAAAGCGTGCACTTCAAAAGCTCGCACGGCGTACTGATCATACGCCGTCGCGAAGATGACATAAGGCGAACTACGTCCCTCAAGCGATTCGAGTACTTCGAAACCGCCGATCTCCGGCATCTGAATGTCGAGGAAGATCAAATCTGGTGCTAGTGATTTAATCGCCTCTATCGCTTCCCGTCCATTGGCACATTCCCCGACGACCTCGACATCCGAATCGCTTGCCAGCATTTCGCGAATCATGTCGCGTGCTAATGGTTCGTCATCGATGACCAACGCGCGAATCCGTGTTGCGTCCGTCACCACGCCTCCCGTTCCTTGTTATTCAGTTCAACTGCGCTGAGCGCGTGAGGCACGCTCTAAAAAAATGAACACCGCCACCGAATGCCTTGTGGCGAAAACCACAGCATTCAATGGCGCTGCTGTTGTCGTTTTCCTTACGACAAATTGTTAATTAATGTTTCCCGGAAATTAAGTGCAGTGAGTGGAGGACGAGAATTCGCATTTGTATTCAAGTTCTCGTTGGATGACGGAAGTCGAAAGTCGAAAGTCCAAAGTCCAAAACTTTCGACGTGTTCTAAATCTGAACGCATTGCGTCGCCTTGGACTTTGGACTTTGGACTTTCGACTCGCGCGTTTAATGCCGAGGAATTTCCAACATCACAGTTAATCCGCCTGAAGGTCGATTTCTCAATTCAAATTTTGCGTTTGACCCGTATAAACCGCTTAACCGTGCTTGGGTGTTAGCGAGTCCTACGCCGCGTGAGCTCTTGCCTAGAGACTGCGGCTCCTCGATACCCGGACCGTTATCCTTTACTTCGATCCGTACTGCACCGTTTCTCGGCACGGCGCTTATCTCAACTTCTCCGGAATTCGTCTGAGCGATCGCGTGACGCATCGCGTTTTCTACGATCGGTTGGAGAATCAAATTTGGTACTTGAACATCCAACACTGAAGGATCAACGTTGATAGTCGTAGTCAATCGATCCTTGAATCGGATGCGCTCAATTTCCAGATACCCCTGCAGGAATTCCAGTTCGCGTTGTAATGAGACTTCACTGGTACCGCCGTTCTCCAAAGTCAGGCGCAGGAAATCGCCCAGGCGACTGATCATTTTCCGTGCGGCCTCAGTATCTCTGCTGAGTAATGCGGAAACCGAATGGAGAGTGTTGAAGAGAAAGTGAGGATGAATCTGCATCTTGAGGGCCTCGAGCTGCGCCTGTGCCAACTGAGTTCGCAATCTCGAAGCCTTCAACTCTCCTTCGCGATAACTCGAGTAGTAATTCCACGCGTGACTCATCAGGAAGATGAACCAGTAAACGAGGAGAAAACGATCGAGGTTTGGGTAGAGAAAATTAAAGGCCCAATAAAACGTGAGTCTATCCGTCTTACCCGTGATTAGAAAATAGAGTACGAAATGAAGCAGGATTACCGCGCTCGTGAAGACAACGCTCAGTGCGAAATTTAAGACGACCTTTCGACGCCAGTTGTGACGATCGATGCGATAACGTCGCGCGATCCAGAGGATGAGAGGCGTCGCAAGCGCCCAGAGATAGCAGGCAGATGCCTGGAAAAAGAGCGCCTTCGCGTAGGGAATCGGCAGGTTCTCCGCGTAGTACATCATGAAAGCCTGACTACTGAAGAACAGTGCGACAATCGTCCAAACGCCCCAGATCAGTGCCCATCGTACGCGCCGCTTTCGGAGAAGCTCAGCTACGCGAGACTTCGGTTCCGTCTCACTCGTTTCATAAATCATTTTGCTCAAGAGGCCCGGGGAAGCCCAAAACACTCAGTCTGCCACGGGCACAGCATTTATCCTTTAACTAACACCAAGGCCAAATGGTTTGTGACCAAAAGGACTTGGCGGGGTGTGAACGGGCGAATTTACCACGTCCGAATCAAGTGTTGAAGCCGAAGCAAAGGCCTTGGTTGCTTGCCCGAAGATTCGTTTAGTTTTGTGTGGATGGGCTCGGTGTTTTTTCAGCCAGAGTCGTTGCCATTTGTAACTCCTGTGCAGCAGTGAGACCGGCAAGCGACGTTATTTGCTCGCGGCAGGCTGAAATGACTCTTTCAGTATTGTCGAAACTTTGGCTCTGGTCGTCACCGTCATCAGTCAGCACCCATTTATTATCAGCTCCTCTAACAAGATGACCGAGTTCGTGAAGGAAAACGACCATACGTGTTTCTCTACTGTTTGGTGGGTATATCGAGCTTATTGTGTAATGTCTTTCTGAAGCAGAGGGACTGCGAAAGAATGCGCCAGCCATGTTTAGCTCCATCCTTTCAAATAGCCGGAAAGTGAAACCGGTCGCATAACTTTGAACCAGTGTCGTCTGGCCCGTCATGCGAATGGCAATGTCACGATCGAAGTATCGTGGCTTTAGTAGTACGACCATTTCGTTGAGCGCTGCTATGGCGTTGCGTCCTCCGAAAAAGCGGCTGCACGAACTGTCCTCATTAAGTATCGTGAAGACGTCGAGGTACGCACGATCAACGAGGCTGAGTTTTTCTGGATCACGAGTAGTCAATGCTTTTGGCATTGGCGCAATCAGCGGAACACTGGCGCGTTCCGCCGAGACTGAGGTGGAAGTGCTTGTGATGTCATCCTTGACGTGGTTTGGTGTTTCAAGCGCAGTTTTTATCAGTGAATTTTGAGCTGAAGAATTGATCGAACCGAATTGCGTCAGGATTAGGATGAGCCAGGTGAATTGTAGGCCTCGGGATCTGGTCACGTTGCACCTCCATTGTTCGGTTGAAGAAGAGATTGCTGTCGAAACGAACAATCAAACGGAGCAACGATGTTGAGGAGAGTACGAAAAGAGTTTCAGTCTGGGCTGAGGTTTGTGATGGAACGGTGAGATTAAGTGATGGAGCGGCTTCGCAACTTGCCGAGCCGTCGGATTGTCAAAATCAGACAAACGATTCGTTCAATGCACTCGCACCGGCGGTGTACATTAAGTCGTATGAGGTATCCGTATTCATCCACAATTTGAATTGAAGTTGTGCCTGGGCCACGAGCATTTCGAGTCCACCGAGTATGTCGCAGCCTGCGGTGCGTGCTTCTTTGAGTAAGAGTGTCTCGATTGGATTGTATACAAGATCATAAACTAGCCTGACGCCGCGAAGTTGTTCCGCCGACGCAGGAGTTTCTGTGAGGTGTGTGCCAAAGCTTCCTAATGGAGTTGCGTTGATGACAATGTCTTTGCCTGCAAAGTTCGTGGAAGCTAATGACTCGTACGATAAATTGAATCTTTGACAAAGAAGCTGCGCCTTTTCCAGATCGCGAGCGTAGACCGTGATATCTGCTCCTTCACGTTGCAACGCATAAAGTGCCGCGCACGCTGCGCCGCCTGCACCTAAGACGGCCACTCGAGTACCAGAAAGAGAACCGAACCTTCGTTTCAAAGGTTCAATCAGACCATGAGCGTCTGTGTTGTATCCGAGGAGTTGTTCACCCTCTACGACTACGGTATTGACTGCACCAATCTTCCGCGCCTCATCGTCTACCCAATCTAAAAGCTCGAGAACGGCTTTCTTGTGGGGAGCTGTAACACTTAAACCTCTCAGGTTCCACTCTAGTTCTCTCGAGCGTGGATTAACCATTCTTTGGACAAAGCCATAGAGATCCTCAACATGAAGAGGCAGATAAACCGCATTCAGATCGCCGGCCTTAAAGGCAGCATTGTGAATGTGCGGCGAAACGGAATGCGAAACTGGTAAACCGACGAGTCCCGTAATCATTGTTTCGCCATCGATCTGATCGATCCGATACAAAGACCTGAGATCATTCGCAAGTAGCTGTCCGGGCGCTGTACCGCCGCCAGATTCACTTGAGCCGTATGTCAAGAAAGAGCCGCGTGATGGTCCGAGGATTCGCGTAATCAATCCTGCAGTATCCATTGCTATCGCAATAATCTGCCGATCTTCTCGACGCGCTCGCTCCATTATTTGAAAGACCGGAATGCAGTCTGTGATGTCCGTTGCCTGGACCGCCAGTTTGAGAATTCGAGCAGGTGTGAAAGCCATTTGCTCATATCGTTCGTCCAGGTTCTCAGGCACGCCTTGAAAGTCATGCAATGAACAAATGATCCGTGACCAATCAGGCTGAATATCAGGATCGAGATTTACCAGTTCGTCAATTAGATCGGTCTCAACATCAAAGAAGGCGGCCTCCGAAGGGAAGTAGTTCTTCCAGAAAGCCACTCGATCGTTTCTTGAAAGCTCGCTATAACCGCCTTGTTCTGCAGGACGGTAGGTCAGGATCAGAGGCCGCTGGAAGGAATGAATGATCTCGGATAGTTGGGTGGCACCCTTTTGAATCCCGCCGCGCTCTAGGGCGTCAAGTCTCAACTCAACGATGTCGGCGCACGACATCGCCTTCTGCGCCGAGGCAATCAACTGACTGATGGTTTGCTCTTTAACTGGAACACAAATCCGAATGGGGTTAGTGGAAGGCATGAAGTATAGGACCTATCCAACCTATTGGACCTATTTCACGAATTGTCTGGCCCATCGCATTCGAGAGTTCTTACTTTTGCTCGGCATCAAGGTGCCGGGTTTGCGCCTCGGCTCCCAGGTGTCTAGTCGTGCCTTCGGTAACGCTGGGAACTGGTGGCATTAACTCTCCAGTATTTCGTGGTGGAAGATTTGATTGTGCAGGATAAGTTCGTCGATCGGGAAGCGTCTGGTTGAGGGGAGCCGAAACAATCATGTTCCTCTTCTCTTGTTCTTTTAGCCGGATGTATTGAGCGACGCCGGTTCCCATCATTGAGAACGCAGGCAACAGCATCCAATACCACCAGCCAGCGCCGATCGATCTGGACAAAGCAATTGCGACAATCAGAAATGCGATGCCCATGAAGATATTCTTAAATGAGTGATCGAGGCTAAGTTCTTTTCCGCGTCGGCGTGCTCGCCTGTCTCTTCGGCTTTCGTCGGGTATTGCTTCAGGCATCTGGCCAGACAGCGCTTGCGGAATGAGGCTGATGTTTGCACCGCACGATCTACAAAAACTCGCACCCTCAAGATTTTGCGTTGCACATTTTGGACAAAACATTATTTGTCGTCCTTTCTTGCCGTCTGCTGATCTCCACTTCGCTGGCGCCTCGCCTCGTACAGTACTACTCCAGCCGCGACAGAAACGTTCAGGGAATTGAGATTGCCCAACACCGGAATACGCACGAGCGTATCGCAATTCTCACGAACCAAACGATGCAATCCGTGTCCCTCGTTTCCCAACACGATAGCCGACGGAAGTTTCCAGTCCCACTCGGTATACAGCTTCTTTGCGTCTCCCGCAGTACCCACGACCCAAATGTTACGAGCTTTCAATTGCTCTATCAATCTAACCAGGTTAACGACTCGTGCAACCGGCACATATTCCAAAGCGCCTGCCGCCACCTTCGCCACGACATCGGTTAGTCCACTCGCTCTGCGCTCAGGTACGAAGACGCCTTGTACTCCAGCACATTCAGCAGTTCTAAGAATTGACCCGAGATTGCGAGGGTCCTCGATTCCATCAAGGCAAACCGTCAATGGTGGATCTGAACTTCCAATTCGACGTTCCAGTGCATCGAGAAGTTCTTCCGCATCGGCATAGCGTGCAGCCGCAATGCGTGCTATCACGCCTTGATGTCGTGCCTCGCCACCAACATCCAATTTAGGGACGCGGTGAATAGGGATTCGCTTTTGTCGAGCTAATTCGAGTAGTAATTTGAGACGCTCCGGCCTGGCACTCTCAAGAACGGTTATCGAATCAATTGATCGCTTGTCGGCACGCACGGCTTCTAATACTGCGTTCAGCCCGTAAACAATATTTTCAGCTTGAGAGTGCTCGAGATTTTTTTGAGTACTGCGAGGAGCCATGGATCAATTGTTTATCGCGAAGTAACGTCGCAGTCTTGAATAACGAGTGAACTGCGCATCATTTGTATTTGCGGTCACGGCACCCAAACTGTATTTGCCAGGCCGTTCTCGTCGCCAACCTCGAGACTCAGTTTCCTGCTCTGTCGGCCAAACAAGCTGCAAAGTGTTTCGCAGCTCGTTATAAGCTGAGTCGTGCTGAACACTCGCACACCTGGAGCAGAGGAGTGCCAGCAACTTCCTAAGATTCTCTCCGGCAACGAACGACTTCTGATCGTGCAAACAGGAGAAATCAAAATTGTTTGTCCCGATACGCCAGGTTCGATCGTGTTTGGAAGAATAAAGGTCGAGCACCGGTTCATCTGAAAAGAACTCACTCGTGTCGAGTATTTCAGCTTCAGCTTGGCGTGAAACGCGCTCCGTGATTTCAACCTTCTGAACCATCAAGCGACCGGAAACAATCAAACGCAAATCGCCCCAGGAGAGCGCAATCGAGCTTTGGATACCTGCCTGTTGGAGGGATAGTGAATTGCCATCAATGTGAAGTGACCGAACTCGGACGACAGCATCGTCTCTGCCGAGATCGTCATCAGAGAGCACGACAGTTGCAAAGCCAAGCTCGCGCAGCCGGTCATTGATTAATTGCACCTCTTCACGACTGGCCGTGCGTGCCAACGGCATGGGGGCCTTTATGGCAACTATGCTCTCCAGACTCTCGGCTTTTAGTTTTAGGAGTTCCGCCGCTTTCGATAAGCTGTCTCCGTCCAAAGGAACCGCGGCGGTTTGGACTAGAATACAGTTAAACCCAAGCTGGTGCCTTTCAGGTTTTCTCAGGATTGGTTTTCTAAGATGAGCAGTTGACTCGTTGAGTGGTAAAGGGGAATCACAATATAAACAGGCAAACCGCGTCGGGGGATTTGCGCGCAAACATTCTTCGCATCGAATCATCTCCTCTGGCGCGAAACCTGCGGGTTCAGAGGGAGTTAATGGACCATCGAGCGGCAGATGAATTGTTTCGTTATCTTTAGGCAACAGCTCCTCCAACTATTTGGATTATACGTCTAGTCGAAAACTCCCGGGCGAACAAATGTCAACCAACTCCACACGCAAACTAATAATCTCCGCTTTCATCTTGACTTTGTTGATCGCAACGAGCGCCTGTGCTGTTCTTCACCCTTCAGACGCGAATGGGCCACGTTCGAACTTGCCTCCCTATCCCATATTGGTCGCGGATCCATCGGCACGGGAGGAGGCGACACTGGCATGGCATCAATTGACCCAGAGATATGGATTGTCACAAGACAGTTCATTAGATCTGCAGCCACTCACTGCGACGATTCATAGTGTACCGTCGAACCTTAACGGCTCGATCTTTCTTCCGAAGGTAGGTGCTGAGCCATCGCAGACTGAAGAAGAAACGCGAGAATCGCTAAGGAGATTCATAGCCGAATGGCAAAGTCTTATTGGTGCTGATCCTCATCAACTTTCGCTTGTTGAAAGAACAGATAATGCTGCGGTGAAGACCGCTCGTTACGAGCAAAGACCGTTTCGTTATCCCTTGCGAGGTGACGTTGGCAGTTTGACGATCCAATTTCAAAATGATCGCCGGGTTCTGAACATCTCCAGTACGTGTATACCAAATGCAGATCACTTTCAGTCAGCGCTGACTGCCATTAATCCGGTCGTCACGGTCGAAGACGCCGCTAATCTGGTAAAGCAACAGCCAATCTCCGTTGCTGCTGATCAAGCCCATAACCTTACGCTGCCGAACAATGCCGTGGTCACCGTTCAGCAACTCGTGGTTTATGCGAAACCCGCGGCTACAGGTCAGACTCTCGAACTTCATCTGGCATGGGAAATAGATGTCGCTAATGGTCCTATTAAGACTATCTATCTCGATGCGATTTCACGCCAGGTTCTCGCCGTTGCCTGATAACCTTTCTGCTGCTTGACCAGCGAACTTTAAACCAGCATGCTAGCTTGCAACATAGGGTACTCTTTGGAGTCATTTTATGAACAATAATTTCGATCCCACTAATAACGTTTCATGGCAGTTGGGACATCGCGGGAGAGTCGCAGTTTTCATAGATGGCAATAATCTTTTTCACGCAGCGCGATTCCACAACATCGACATTGATTACAACAAACTTTTGCGAGTCCTTCTCGGTGACGGCCGACTGCTGAGAGCATTCTTCTACACCGGAGTTGATGTAGGAGCCGAGCGTCAGCAGGGCTTTTTGCTTTGGATGAGACGCAACGGGTTCAGAGTAATTCAAAAGGAATTGAAGACGTTTTACGACGGAACGCGAAAAGCGAATCTTGATGTTGAAATTGCCGTAGACATGTTATCACTTGCTGGTCGTTACGATACGGCGGTGCTGGTGTCAGGTGACGAAGACTTCGTTTACGCCGTGAACGCCGTCGCCTATAAAGGATGTCGAGTGGAAATTGCCGGCTTCCGGTCCAACACTGCACCCAAGCTGATCGACGTTGCCGACTATTTCATCGACCTCGGAGAAATCGCTGAGAAAGTTCGGAAAGAACTTACTCACGGTGGTCGTTACGACGAAAGAGATCTCCATGAACATGTACCCTCGCAGTACCTGCAAGAGGACCTGCAGCTGGCGGACGTGCCCACGACGTCTTTTGAAGCCATGCGTGTGGTGATCGAAGCGGAGATGGACGAAGAGGCTGCCGAGTTCGAGGCGTCAACGGAATTCATTCGCATAACCGACGAACACTAACACCGACAAGAATCAGTCCTTCAAATTGTACGACAGGCTGTTAGCCTGTCGCGCCAAAGGGAACTACTACGACAGGCTGACAGCCCGTCGTACCGTTGACCGCAGATGAAGATTTTTACGATTGAAGAAGCCAACGCGCTGCTTCCCCAAGTCAGAAAGATCGCTACTCATATTCAGCGGTCTCATCGAGGTCTTTCCAAATACCGCGATGAGGCGAAGGCTGCGTCGGAAGCTGCGGAACGAGGGGGCGGTGGTCTTGCATACGGTCAACATTACGCCGAGTTGGTTACTGCATTGACATCTGAAATGTCGAACCTCGATAGCCTGGGTGTCCAGCTCAAAGACTTCGAACGTGGCCTGGTTGATTTTCCTTCTCTTCGCGAAGGGCGAGTCGTTTTACTCTGTTGGCAGTTGGGCGAAGGAGATGAACTCGAGTGGTGGCACGACGTTGAAGCTGGTTTTGCCGGACGGACCCGCCTCTAAGTTATATTCGGCCTTCGGTCTTTGGTCTTCGATCTTGGTTGTGGCGTGGACTTCTGGTCTCGTTTTTATTGGAAGGCCAAAAGCCAAAGACAAAGGCCGCCTCACGACAAGACAGAAGCATCTCCGACACTGACAACTTCAACTACTGCATAATTTTCTCATTGCCAGTTAAAGTTATTCCTGATAGGATGCGTCGCGATTGCGCAGCCGAGTGAAGCGGATAACAAGCGTGTCCATCCGCCGTTCGGCAATCCCCGGAGGCAGCTCGGAATGCAGTGTCCGTCGTGCGGCGCTATCTCAGACAAGGCCGATTGTTGTGTAGAACTTCACGTTGGATCACTTGATCAAGAGGTGGTCGCCCCTAACCAACTCAACATGAACGTTGCGAGTGATTCTTCAACACAAACGCCAGTCAAGAAATCCACACTCATCGAGTTTCCTGGAGTAAACCGCACTTCAATCCCAGAATGGCGTAAAGAACTTAGCGAACGTGTGCGTGAGGTGCAGGAACGACGCGCACGCGAAGCAGCCAGAGAAGCTGCGGACCAAAAACGTCAGGCAGCTGAAGCTGAGGTAACCACTCACCAGTTGGAGTTGTTGCCTCATTCTGATTTGCCAGCAATGAATCCGCTCGTTGCTGCTGCCTTGAAAAGAATTGAAAGGGCCCATCAATCGGGCAGTGAAGCAAGAAACGTTCGACAAGTTGTTGCTACAGCAGTAGCGTATGCTCCCGCGCGCGAAGAGAACGAGCCGGAAGTTATCGAATCGCTTGTAACGACCGAGCTCCCTCTGGAGGCTGCTTTGGAACCCGAACCCAGTAGGGAAAATAATGCAGTACCTCCCATTGAAAAGAGTCACAACCTAACAGTTGTGCCTCCGATTGAAGAAACGGTTTCTGAAACACACCCCAGCACTCAACCGACACCCAGACGTTTGATTCTCGAAAACGATCCCTCACTTAACTATCTCGATTCGATCTCGCATACTGTTCGTGTGGACGAGATTGACTCTCGCAGACCATCAGCATTTCGCAGACTTGTTTGTGGCCTATCCGATTTGTTGATATGTGCCTCGTTGTGCGTGCCTATCGCATTCGCAATGAGGGCCACGGAAACCGAGTTGAAAGACCCAAGAGCAATAGAAGTTCTGGCTGGGTCCCTACTCGCTGTCACCTTTTTGTACCTGACGCTAACTATCGCGTTAACGGGTCGAACTTTGGCTATGCGGTTGTTTTCTCTTAGGGTGATTGACATAAAAACTGGATTGATCCCAACGGGACGACAGTCGATCGGTCGCTCGGTGCTTTATCTCGCATCACTGGCGTTTGCAGGGATAGGAGTCATAGTTGCGTTAATGAGTCGCGAGGGTTTTGCCACCCATGATCGCCTTACGCGGACGGCAGTGATTAAGACTTAGCGCTAGTAACATCAAAGTAGTTAGTTGTAGGGGCGGCCCTCCGTGGCCGCCCCTTCGTGCAACCACGAAGATCTTGTTCAATGAAAGGGGCGGCCACGGAGGGCCGCCCCTACAATATTTCGATGCACGACCAACTGATCAAGAGCGTTGTTGAAGAAGTTCGCACGAAATCCTCACATCATTTCCTTGGTAGAGTCTTCCAATTAACTCCACTTTCTTTTGCACTTGATCTCGGCATCAAAGGCTCCTTCCTCTTCATTAGCGCTGAGCCATCAAGTCCGCGTTTCTATCTGATTCGGCGCCGGGCTAGAGATCTCGAGAGGGCGTCGATCGGACTTTCTCATTTCGGTCAACTCGTGAAGTCGCAACTGGGTGGTGGTCAACTTGTCGGTTGCACAAAAGATCCGAGTGAAAGAGTTGTGCGACTGACTTTCAATGTTATCGATGACCTCGGAGAAATTCATTTTCGGAGGTTAGTGGCGCAAGTTACCGGGCGTGCGGCAAATCTCTTGATTCTCGATGAGTTGAATCGAGTAAAGAGTACTCTGAGGTTTCCAAAAGGCGCGGGGCAGAATCCAGGAGAATATTATCTGACGCCGCCAGCCCAACCTGCTCAGAAGCGTGCCGCAGACATCGAGATTACCGGCTCTGCTTCCGAAGCGGCTGATCTGTTTTTCCAGAAGCTTGACGAAGAGAAATCTTTTGATTCGCATGTTGCCGAGTTAAATGTTCAGCTCCAAAAAAGGCTGGATCAAAAAACCAAGCTTATTACGAATCTTGAAAACGATCTCGCCACGCATGGCAATGCTGAGAGCCACAAGCGTGTCGGCGACTTACTCTTAGCCAACCTTTCGACTGCGACTCGGGAGGGCAACAAGACACGGATCACAGACTTTTATTCCGAAGGTACGCCGATAATCGAATTAGACATTGATCCAACTCTTTCACTCCAGGATGCCGCGGCTCAGTTCTTTCGTCGCTACGCAAAAGCAAAGCGTGCGGCGACAGAAACGACAGAACGCATTCAGACGTTGCGAGAAGAGATAAATCTGCTTCGACAGCAGCAAAACGACTTGCAACAGATTGCGGCGCAGCGTGATGAACAGGCTTTGGAAGAGTTTGACAAGTCTGAGAAGAAGCCACAGCGCCGAATTGAACGAAAGGCCGAACAGATTCCGGGAGTTCGGCGATACGTGTCCACAGACGGTTATGAGATCTTAGTTGGGCGTGGTGCCAGAGATAACGATCACTTGACGTTTCGCATAGCACGTCCCAACGATGTCTGGTTACATGCAGGTGATTATCCTGGGTCGCACGTTGTTATTCGCAATCCAACAAAGAAAGAGATACCACAGCGAACTGTTATTGAAGCAGCGCAACTCGCCGGTCGATTCAGTCAGGCGAGCGAAGATGCCAAGGTAGTCATTCATTACACTGAGAGGAAGTTTCTTTCGAAGCCGAAAGGCGCGGCACCTGGCCTGGTCAGGTTATCGAAATTCAAATCAATGACGGTGGAACCAAAAGAGGCAGGGGAAAGAATTTAAGATTCAGATTTCAGATTGCGTTGGTTGGTGGTTAATAGGTCCTATAGGTCGAATAGGTCTTATACTAACTGACATTTGACCGATAACTACTGACTACAGCAATCTTAAATCTGAAATTCGCCATGCAATCCAAACCGCAACAAAGTAAGTCCGAGACACTCTTCACAAAAGCTCTTGAATTAATGCCGGGCGGAGTCAACTCGCCAGTACGGGCGTTCCGGGGTGTCGGAGGCACTCCGTTGTTTATAAAACAAGCCTCCCGCGCCACGATTACTGACGTGGATGGCAAAACCTATATCGATTATGTCGGCTCCTGGGGACCGATGATTTTGGGTCATGCAGATCCAGAAGTAATTGAGGCGGTTCGAGAGACGGCAACTCGCGGGGCTAGTTTTGGAGCGCCCAACGAATTGGAGATCCAGTTAGCGGAAGAAATCATTGACGCAGTTCCGTCGATCGAAATGGTTCGGATGGTTAGTAGTGGAACCGAAGCAACGATGTCGGCCATTCGGTTGGCACGAGGTGTAACTGGCCGCGATAAGCTTGTGAAATTTGAAGGGTGTTACCACGGTCACGGCGATAGTTTACTGGTAAAAGCCGGGTCAGGGGTCGCGACACTCGGTTTACCAGATAGTCCGGGTGTTCCAGCCACCCTCGCTCAAAATACGATAACAGTGCCATTCAATAACGGTGAGGCGCTGGCTCGAGTTTTTGACGAACACAAAGACATCGCAGCAGTGATCATCGAACCAGTTGTCGGCAATATGGGTTGTGTTCCGCCTAAGGCTGGGTATCTCCAGACTGTCCGCGACGTTTGCTCCAGGAATGATACGCTTTTGATCTTTGATGAGGTGATGACTGGATTTCGTGTCGCTCGGGGCGGTGCGCAAGAACTCTATGACATTAAGCCCGATATCACGACGCTCGGAAAGATCATTGGTGGCGGACTTCCAGTGGGTGCTTATGGGGGCAGTAAGGACTTGATGAGAAATGTTGCGCCTGCGGGACCGATCTATCAAGCAGGAACGCTTTCCGGAAATCCTCTATCAATGGCCGCTGGCTTGGTTACTTTGCGACGATTGCGCAATCCGTCTGTTTATCGGCAACTGGATCGAGCCACGAAGATGTTGTGCGATGGTTTAGCTGAAGCGGCCAGATCGACCAATGTGAACAACACGATCAATCGCGTGGGTTCGATGTGGACTGGATTCTTCACCACTGATGAAGTGACTGATTGGAGGACTGCAGATAAATGTGACCGACAACTCTACGGCAATTTCTTTCATGCGATGCTAGGCGAAGGAGTTTATCTTGCACCTTCTCAATTCGAGGCCGCGTTCGTGAGTCTCGCGCATACTGATGAAGTGATCGATCGGACCATTGCGGCCGCGCGAAAGGCATTTGAGAAAACCAATCCAGCCTAACGGCAAGCAATCTTTCCCAGGTAGGGTGCTGTGAATAAACTGAGACCTCGGTGCGTGGGACCGCAGGCGTCCCCGCCTGCCCGCGTCGCGCGCTACCCTGATCGGGTGCGGAATGTTCGCGAAAGAAGGTCGTTGAGGTATAACCCACTTGGTTGCGTTCGACGCGGGCAGGCGGGGACGCCTGCGGTCCCAGGACCGAGGTCTCTAACTGTTTTCACAGCTTCGACCGCGAGGTGATACTGCCTGTTTGTAACTTGGGAATGGAGTTCTCACAGCGGAAGATCGATTATGAACTTCGAACCTTTGCCTACCTCGCTCGCTACGCTTATCCGTCCACCATGTTGTTCCACAATTTGCTTCACGATAGCCAGACCAAGGCCGGTTCCTCGCTTCTTAGTAGAAAAGAACGGCTCAAAGATTCGATCCCGTGTTGCCTCATCCATGCCCTTACCACGGTCTGCGATGGTGATGCGCGCGTAGCTTTTCGGTGCGTGACCTTCATGCCCGTCAAGACTTAAGCGTTCGGTTGCAATCCGGACCGCCGCGTTTTCCTGGCTCGCATCAACTGCGTTGGCAATGACATTCACAAATACCTGACGCAGTTGATCTGCATCCCAGTTACCTACCAAAGCATCCTCGCTGAAATCTTTTTCCACCGTCGCGTTCTTTTCTCGAATACGATCGCTGACCAGATCGATACTCCGGTCAAGTGAATCGTTCAAATCAACTCGCGAACGGTCGAGACTCTTCTGTCGCGAAAATTGTGTGACGTCTACGACGAGTTTGTTCAAGTGCTTTATGCCGCGCTCGACTAGTTCGATCGTGTTCAGCGCATCAGGATCGGAAACGCTATCGCGCAACATCGACACGCCAAGTCGAATACTGCCCAGCGGGTTTCGAATCTCGTGCGCAACCTGAGTTGTTGCCTGTCCAACTGCCGCAAGAGATTCACCCCGTCGCACAACCCGTTCAGACTCAGCGACCTCAGTGGCGTCAACGAGGGTTAGAATTTGGCCCTTGTGTCCATCAATGGCTAACGGTGACGAATAGACGTCAAACGACTTTTCATCTTTGTCGAGTCTAACGGCCCATCGCCCGCGATAACTTGCGTTGTCTACTTGAGTAGCGGTCGCCGCTTCAAGCATTTTCATTGCATCGACTGGACCCAGAGGTTCCAGGACAGACGCGCCGACAGTTGCTCGCGGAAAAATGTTGAAGAATGCAGCATTCGCGCTCCTGATGCGATCTTCGCTATCGACAGCCGCGACAGCGCTCACCATTCCTTCCAAAAGTTGGTTCGTGAATGTGCGTTCACGTCTGGCTTCGGATCTGCTACGGCGCGATTGCTTGAAACGTCTTTGCACCTCCCACACCGTACCGGCCGCGACCAGTGCGCCAGCGATCAAAGCAATGAAGCTCCACAATTGAATAGATCGTTTGGCCCGGTTTTGGAGGTCCTGTACCTCCAGAAAAATATTGTCTTGTTCCTGGGTCAATAGTCCCGCGATTACTGTCAGTTCCTCATTGATCTTCAAGAATTGCCCAAAACCCTTCAGACTGTAGAGACGCAGATCGTCGGTCGTTTCAAGGAAAGTCTGAATATCGTCGTGCAACTGACGCCACTCGGGTTTTTCTGATAAAGGCGGCCGCTCCAAAATAGCTAATTGCGTTCGTACTTCGTCGCGCGCGCCATGAAGCCTCAAATCCCCCGGAGGTTTTATTCGTTGAGATTCAGCCGCGCTCGCTACACGAGCTTCATTATCAAGTTTCGTCACCGCCAAGCGCACATTTAACAAAGTACTCTTGATACTGGAATTTTGTGTGACCTTGGTCTGAGCATCAAAAGAGACTCGTTCCATCTTGTTCGTGCTCAATAGACCCAAACCGGAGATAAGTACAAGCAACAACAGAAATCCCACGGCGATCGGTGTCAATGTTGGTGCAAGACGACTGGTTTGGGGTTCGGTGGTCTGAATAGCAGGCAGTGGTGTATCCGACGTTGTCGTACGACGATAAACAACATCCGAATCAGAATCTTTTTGGGGAACGGGCTTCATCAGCGAGACCTGCTAAGGCTTGGCGTCCATCCAATTGTCTCCTACGCCTACATCTGCCACAAGTGGAACGTCGAGTGAGACGGCCGATTCCATCTCATGTTTCAACATCTTGCCGACAGCTTCTACTTCCGGTTCGGGAACCTCGAGCAGTAGCTCATCGTGTACCTGCATCAACAAACGAGCCTTCGAAGACATTCGCGTTAGTTCCTCTTCAACGTGAAGCATAGCGATTTTTACGATATCACTTGCCGTTCCCTGAATCGGCATGTTTATCGCTTCACGCTCTGCAGCTCGCCGGATGTTGGCATTGCGATCAGTGATGCCAGGTAACGGTCGAATGCGTCCGTAGATTGAACGCACATAGCCGTGTTCACGGGCTCGAATTGGAACTTCGTCCATATAACGACGAACGCCCTTGTAAGTGTTGTAGTAATCCTCGATGACTTTCTTTGCTTCCTGGCGACTGATTCCGACACGTTGAGATAAACCCCAGGGTTCAATAGCGTAGGCGATTGCAAAGTTGACAATCTTGGCGAATCGGCGCGCTTCTTTAAGTTCTTCGTCGGTTCGAGCGCCAAATACGAGGCGTGCGGTTCGCGCGTGAATGTCTTCGCCTTTCTGAAACGCCTCCAGCATCACTGCATCTTGAGTTATATGAGCCAGCAATCGAAGTTCTAATTGTGAATAGTCAGCGGAGATGATCTTGTTGCCTCCGTCGGCCACAAAGGCTTTGCGAATGCGACGACCCAATTCGGTTCGAATAGGAATATTTTGAAGATTGGGATCGCTTGACGACAGACGGCCAGTGGCCGCGACGGTTTGGTTTAGTTGGCAGTGAATTCGTCCGTCGCTCGCTATTTGATGTGGTAATGCATCCGTATAGACACTCTTAAGTTTATCCAGCTCCCGATACTCGATGATCAGGCGAGGTAGCTCAAAAGTCTGCGCGAGCTCTTCCAACACTGCCTTGCTGGTTGAGACACGTCCGGTAGAAGTCTTGCGGTTAGAGTTGATATTCAACTCACCGAGTACTTCGCCGACTTGCTTTGGTGAAGCGATATTAAACTCACGTCCCGCGAGTTCATAGACTTTAAGAGTTAGTTTGTGGAGCTCCTGGCCAATAAAGTTGGAAAGGTCGGCAAGAACTCGCGGATCAACCTTGAGTCCCGCTCGCTCCATTCGATAGAGCAGTGGCGCTAGAGGCAACTCCACTTCCGAGTAAATAGTCTCAAGTTTCTTTTCGAGGATTCGTTCACGAAGAATTTTGGCAGTTTGAAGTGTAAGGTCCGCGGTTTTGGCAGTGTCCCATGAAGTCGCGGACCAGTTAGCTGGTGGCGTGGAACCGTCTTCCGTTCCGATTGCCTCACGCGCAAGATCAACCAGTTCATACTTACTGCGATTTGGATCCAGAAGGTAGGCCGCCAGGAATGTGTCGTCTTTGACACCTTCAAGAGTCACATCAAACTTATCCAGGAGAGCTGTCGCTCGCTTAAAATCGTGAACAGACTTTTCAACGAGTCCGTTCGTTAAAACTTCACGCAACGAATCAATTGCGCCCCTCGTGCCTCCGGCGAACTTCTCGAGATCAACATAAGCCGAAACTCCAGGCTTCGTTGAAAAGGCGATGCCGCGTGTCGTTTGAAGCTCAGTGAAGCACTCTTGTTCGCCTGAGCCTGCCGGCGATGAATCGGCAATCGCAATCCCCACGCTCTCCGCGTCAAATAGAGTACGAACGAGATTGTCCAGCTCCGTCTTGTTTTGGATTGTTCGATAATTCCTCTCGGTCACAACAGCTGGGCTCGGTGCAGCAGCATCCGCATACTCTCGAGTTAGAGCTGCAAACTCCAGTTCGTGAAATAGCTGGTAGGCGGCAGCGCGATCGGGCGGACGTGCTTTAATTTCGTCTAGCTTCAGTGGCACTTCGAGATCGATTTGAATTCGCGCTAACTCACGCGATTGCCGAATCAATTCAGCGTTGTCTCTCAGTGACTCGCGATAGGTCTTGTGCTTGACGGATTCCCACCCCGTTAGTGCTGCTTCTATAGAGCCAAACTGCTGAATGATCTGTACCGCACCCTTAGAACCGATTCCAGGAGCTCCCGGAATATTGTCAATCGAGTCTCCCATTAGGCCGAGTAGATCAACCAGCTTGTCGGCAGTTACTCCAAATTTCTTTTCGACCCATTCCTCGTTACACCACTCAACTGGTGGTACTGGCTCCTTGCGTTTTACTACCTGCGAATTCTGTCGCATGCAGATGACGAATGGATCGCGCACCAGCTGACACATGTCTTTATCGTTCGACACGATAACTGCCTGCATCTTTTTTTCTGCAATCTGCCTGGCCAAAGTTCCAATCACATCATCTGCCTCATAACCCGGCGCATTGATCACGGGAATGTTGAATGCATCGCAGAGCCGAAGAATGTAGGGAAGCTGACTTGCGAGGTCATCCGGCATTTGCTCGCGATTCTTCTTGTAATCTGCGAATGTCTCGTGGCGAAAAGTCTTTTCTTTCGATTCAAAAATCGCGGCGATGTAATCAGGCTTTTCTTCGCGCAGCAGCTTGATCAGCATGTTCGTGAAGATATAAACGGCCTGCGTCACCTGTCCGCTGGAGGTCGCGAGCGGTGCAGCGCGATTCTGCATCGGGGCGTAAAAAGCCCGAAAGATGTGCGACATCGAATCAATCAAGAACACACGTTCAGATTGATCAGTGCTTGTAGAAACTGATTTGGCAGGCATGTGAGGCGATCATAAAAAGGCGGTTAGAGGGTGTCAAACCAGACTTTGGAGTGCGGCGGCCTGCCGCCGCTTTTTAAAGGATGAGGGATGAAGGCGAAAGGATGAAAGCAGGGTCAACGGTGAGTTTTCGCTTATATAGGACCTATCTGACCTATCCAACCTATTTCACTCTGCTTTCATCCTTCCGCCTTCATCCCTCAAAAAGCGCCGCCAGGTCGCCGCACTCCAAAATCAGTACTTGCCTCAGCCGTGTCGCTCCGGCCATAATGCCTAACGTCAAATTAATACTAATCCTTAAAGCGAGCATGTACGCTCGCTTTTGTGTTTCCGGGAGTCAGCTATTTTGAGGTCTTTGTCTTTTATTAATCCAAACAACCGTGTCATCCTCCCGACAGTTTTAGTTCTAATCACCGCTTTTACCGCGGCGGGACAGTCGTCTCAGCCGGGTTCCCAAACCCAACCTCCTGTGGGTAGTCCGTCATCGTCAGGTCCGACGCAGCCGGCCACACAAGCGCAGTCAGCAACGAGCTCCGCCCCGATTCAGGCTGGTGTTGTCAATCCTGCTCAGGCGTCGGTAATCCAGGTCACGACCAGCGAAGAGACGCCGCCAGTGAATCCACTGGTGCAAAAGATCGAACGCGCCCGGGCTCTGGCTGCCGCGCATCAGTTGCAACAGGCGACCACGGATTTAGAGAACGTTCGAGCGTCCGTTAGCGACGTTGCGCTGCGAAATGTGGCCACTCTGATGTTGATTGGAATCTATCTTGAGGAAGGGAACTACGTCAGGACCCAAGCTCTTCTTGAAGAAGGTTTCACGGCTCGCGCCGCACAGAAGGACGAGTCCTTGAGAACTTATTTTGCAATGGCCGGTCAGACAGTAAACGGTCTGCGGACGCACCTCGCACGCTATCGCAGTTTCGGGATTAATCCGAGTGAGAGTGGACTTCCGGCTGAAGCAAATGCCGATCTGGACCGTGTACGAGCGCTACTCGAACGCCTGGCAGCTCAGGCAAAAGAGATCAGCAATGAAGCGGGTCGGTCGTACGATGCAGGGTCACTCCAGGAAGATGTGGTTGGTATTCGTTTGTCGCTTGCGCGAGATAATGATGACCGTGACAAATGGCAAAGCGAGTATGTGTCGATCCGTGAAAAGCTAGCGTCTTCCCAGGCACAGGCTTCATCAATTGGACGTTCCGCGTTACTCGACGCAGTGAAGGCTCGAATTCCTAATCCGTTTGCGACTACGGCGGCTAGCGCCTCCCCAAACAATTCCGACACCGCACCTTCAGCATCAACACCTCCGGCTACGACAGACAGCGGAACATCTCCGCAGTTAGTTACTGCCGGTTCGCTTAGTGGAAGAGAGAGCAAACGGGTGACTCCAGTCTATCCGTCGGTGGCACGGAGCGCTCGGGTTACAGGAACGGTCCGTGTGTTCGCAATTGTTGATGAGAACGGCAAGATTTGGGTCACAAACTCCGAAGGTCCGCAGCTGCTTAAAAAGGCTGCTGAAGACGCGGCCAGAAATTGGACGTTCCCACCCACGATGGTTTCCGGCAAAGCGGTCAGGGTTGCCGGTTATCTCGATTTCGATTTCAAACTTTAAAAGAATTGGTGGTCAGGCAGGGGGTCGAATAGGTCCTATAAGTCCTATAGGTCCTATTCAACTGATCACGCAACTCTCCCAATCTTGACTTTAAAGTAAGGTTTAACTTAAGATGCGGTCGGCTAATACTTTAGGCGATTTGAGATGAAACTTTCAGCTCAGGAAGAATATGGTTTGAGGTGCCTCCTGCAACTCGCTCGGGCACAAACGACCGAAGAGTCGCTGACCTTGTCACAGATTGCAGGTCAGGAAGGCATTTCCTCCGCAAACGCCGGAAAGCTGATGTGGATTTTGACTAAGGCCGGCTTGGTTCAATCTACAAGAGGAACTAAGGGCGGTTATGTTTTGGCCAGGCCTGCCAACGAGATTCGACTCAATCAAGTGATACGAGTGCTGGAAGGCGAACCCGCTGAGTCGCACTGCAAGAGCTACGCGGGTCTGCTCGATGCCTGCATTCATACAGGCGACTGTGGTATCCGGCCGGTTATCGTTGAGTTGCATCAGATTGTAGATAACGCATTGGCTGAAATTACTTTATCGCAGCTGTTGGGAACCGAGGCTAACGTTGATGCGGTATTGCACCAGATTCAAGTCGTTAGGCAAAAGGATGAACCGATTCGAGCGTGACAGATTAATTCTGGAGGGTACTTTTTAGCTTAATCATGAGCACTGTCGAGTTGCTAGGCAACAAAGAATACAAATACGGTTTCGTGACAGACATTGAATCGGATGTCATCCCGAGAGGTCTGAACGAAGACACGATTCGCTTGATCTCGGAAAAGAAGAACGAGCCTGAATGGATGCTTGAGTTTCGGCTTAAGGCTTACCGTCACTGGCTGACGATGACTGAGCCAAAACACTGGCCAAATATCAGTTATCCGGAAATCGATTATCAAGACATCATTTATTACAGTGCGCCGAAGCAGAAACCGACGAAAGCAAGTCTCGACGAAGTCGATCCTGAACTCCTAAAAACGTTTGAAAAGCTCGGTATTCCTTTGCAGGAACAGAAACAGCTGGCCGGGGTAGCGGTGGACGCGGTTTTTGATTCTGTTTCGGTCGCGACGACTTACAAGGAGAAGCTAAAGAAGCACGGAGTAATCTTCTGCTCGTTCACGGAGGCGATCAGAGACTATCCGGAACTTGTGAAGAAGTATCTGGGTTCCGTCGTTCCGACAAACGATAACTTCTTCGCAGCTCTTAATAGTGCCGTTTTCTCTGACGGTAGTTTTTGCTTCATTCCCAAGGGCGTGCGTTGTCCGATGGAATTGTCGACGTACTTTCGCATCAACAATGCAGAGTCGGGCCAGTTCGAGCGGACACTGATTGTTGCTGAAGAAGGCGCTTACGTTTCCTACCTCGAAGGCTGCACTGCTCCAAAGTTCGATAAGAATCAATTGCACGCTGCGGTTGTGGAACTCGTAGCCCTCGACGATGCGCAGATCAAATACTCGACGGTGCAAAACTGGTATGCAGGTGACGAGGAAGGACGTGGTGGCATTTACAACTTTGTTACCAAGCGAGGGAAGTGTGCGGGTCGCAATTCGAAGATCTCGTGGACGCAGGTAGAAACTGGGTCGGCTATTACCTGGAAGTATCCATCATGCATTCTGCAGGGTGATAACTCGATCGGGGAGTTCTATTCTGTCGCGCTGACCAATCATGCGCAGCAGGCAGACACCGGTACGAAGATGATTCATCTTGGTAAGAACACCAGATCCACAATCATTTCCAAGGGCATAGCCGCAGGCAAATCGAATAATAGTTATCGCGGGCTGGTGAAGGTGATGCCGAAGGCTGAGAACGCGCGAAACTATACGCAGTGCGATTCGATGTTGATTGGGTCGAGTTGTGGCGCAAACACTTTTCCCTATATCGAGGTGATGAACGATAGCTCGAGCGTTGAGCATGAGGCTTCGACATCGAAGATCAGCGAAGAGCAGCTTTTCTATTTGCAGCAGCGCGGCATCTCTCAGGAGGATGCTGTGTCGTTGATCATCAATGGTTTCTGCAAAGATGTGTTCCTGCAGCTTCCGATGGAGTTTGCGGTTGAAGCACAAAGATTGTTAGGGCTTAAATTGGAAGGCAGTGTTGGCTAGTTTGTTCTCTGCGTTAACTCTGCGCTCTCTGCGTCTCTGCGGTTTACTTTTGCCAGACCCGAAAAAACCGCCGAGACGCAGAGAGCGCAGAGTTAACGCAGAGATTTTTAGGAGACAGAATGCTGGAGATTCGAAATTTACATGCAGCCATTGACGGCAAAGAGATTCTGAAAGGGATCAATCTCACCGTTAATAAAGGCGAAGTTCACGCCATCATGGGCCCGAATGGTTCCGGTAAATCAACGCTCGCGAAAGTTCTTGCGGGCCATCCTGATTATGAAGTTACAGACGGGGAAGTGCTCTACGAAGGACGGAATTTGCTTGAGATGTCGCCCGATGAACGTGCTCGCGAAGGAGTGTTCATGGCGTTTCAATATCCAATCGAGGTGCCGGGAGTTTCCAACGCGCAGTTTCTCCGACTGGCCTACAACGAGAAGCAGAAACACCTCGGCCTTGAGGAACTCGATCCGCTCGAATTTAAAGACTTGTTAAAAGAGCGGGCCAAGGTTGTTGAGATGGATGCGAGTTTCATGTCGCGATCGGTCAACGAGGGTTTCTCGGGTGGCGAAAAGAAGCGAAATGAAATTCTGCAGATGGCCGTGTTGGAGCCAAAGCTCGCAATTCTCGATGAAACGGATTCGGGTTTGGATATTGACGCACTTCGGGTCGTTGCTGGTGGTGTCAACCAACTTCAGGGTGCTGAAAACGCAATCATAGTTGTGACCCACTATCAGCGTTTGCTGAATTACATCGTTCCGGATTTCGTTCACGTGCTTGCCGATGGCCGCATCGCACGCGAAGGCGGTAAAGAGTTAGCTCTGGAACTCGAGGAGAAAGGCTACGATTGGATCAAAGCGCAAATGCACGAGAGTGGATCCACGACGGTACGAGCAAACTGAGTATGGCTACTGAAGTCGTCAAGAGAGAAAACAAATATCAGCAGGCGTTTGAGGCGCTGAAGGGGAGAAAACCATCTGCGGCCTGGATTGAACTTTTGCGCGACAGTGCCATGGATCGATTCGAATCGTTGGGTTTTCCAACTGTAGCGGAGGAAGAGTGGAAGTATACAAATCTCGCCGAGCTTTCGAAGCGACACTTCAATCCTGCAACCGCGGACGAAGGTCTTGACTACAAAAGCGCGCAGTTTTCGTTTCCTGAGACTGCCGATAACCAGATCGTGTTAGTTAATGGGACCTTCCGTCACGACCTGTCCACTACAGAAAAGTTGGCGGGAGTCGTAGTTCTTGATCTCTTCGAGGCGATTGCAGATGCCCGTTACGGAAAGGTCGTAAGAAGCTATCTTGCGCGTAATGCCGATTATCGCGACCGCGGATTGACTGCCCTGAACACTGCGTTTTTGGAGTCCGGTGTTTTTGTTTTGGTACCCCGAAACATCGAAATGGAGTCGCCACTGCAAATCACATTTGTTGCTGAGTCTCCGCATGGGCACACGGCAAATTTTCCACGTGTGTTACTCGTTGCCGAAGAGAATAGCTCGGTGAAGCTGGTTGAGCGCTTTGTATCAGGGCGACAGCCGACGTTTACGAACACTGTTGTTGAAATAGTGTTGATGGACGGCGCACGTCTGAAACACGATCGTCTTCAGCAGGAAGGTGCTGAAGCATTTCATATCGCCACAACGGCGGTGGCGTTGGGACAGGGTAGTAGTTACAACTCGACTGCAATCAATCTGGGCGCAAAGCTGGCGCGGCACGATGTGTCAGTCGTGATGAACCATGAAGGGGCTGAATGTTGGGTGGATGGACTTTACGTTGTAGGTAGCAACCAGCATTCGGATACACATTCAGTAATCGATCACAAACAGCCGAACTGCAATAGCCATCAACTCTACAAGGGAATTCTTGATGGCAACGGTCGCGCAGTCTTCAACGGAAAAATTTTCGTTCGCGAAGGTGCCCAGAAGACTGACGCGATGCAAACCAACAAGAATTTACTGCTGTCGCCACAGGCTCGCGTCGATACAAAACCGCAGCTCGAGATTTATGCGGATGACGTGAAGTGTGCGCACGGAGCGGCAGTTGGCCAGATAGATCAGGAAGAGATGTTTTATCTCGCAACACGAGGAATCAATCCGGATCTAGGTAAGAGTTTATTGATGTACGGTTTCGCTGAGGAGGTCATCGGCAAGATCGGAGTCGAATCAATTCGGGCCCAGCTGGATCAAGCCGTCCTGAATCAGATTCATGCAGAGCTGGGACCGCAGGCGTCCTCGCCTGCTGGTGTGTCCGATATGCTTTAGCTTTTCGGAAGATGCCCATACGAACCTTGATGACTCTAGAAACTCGACATTGAACAAGTTGGAGAATTAGCTTTCGTGTTTGGGAACTCACGACAAGCTAAGCATATCGGACATAACGGCACCGAGGATTGAAGAAATCATGGCGATAGCGGATGCAGTCGAGACGAGAACTCCAGTCAGCGCCTGGGACGTTGAGCGCGTTCGAGCGGACTTTCCTGTCCTGCATCAAACGGTGAACGGCAAACCACTGATCTATCTCGACAATGGCGCATCTTCGCAGGTCCCTCAAGTCGTTATCGACCGCGGCATTTTCTACATCGAGCAGGAACATTCAAACATTCATCGTGGCGTCCACTACCTGAGTCAACGAGCGACCACTGCTTACGAGGGCGCACGTGAAAAGGTCAAACGATTCATCAATGCACGTGAATCGCGTGAATGCATCTTCGTTCGAGGCGCGACTGAAGGAATCAATCTCGTGATGCATGGTTACGGTCGCAAATTCATTGGCGAAGGTGACGAGATCATCATTTCCGCTATGGAACATCACGCCAACATTGTTCCCTGGCAGATGCTGTGTGAAGAAAAGGGTGCGCGGCTGCGAGTGATCCCGATGAATGATGCGGGCGAGTTGATACTCGACGAGTACGACGCTCTTCTGAACACGAGAACGAAGCTGGTAGCGGTCACGCACGTCTCCAATGCTCTCGGCACCATCAATCCGATCCAAGAGATGATTGTGCAGGCGCACAAATATGGCGTGCCTGTGTTGATCGATGGTGCTCAGAGTGCTCCCCACATGCCGGTAGATGTTCAGGACCTGGATTGCGACTTCTACGCGTTTTCCGGTCACAAGATGTATGCGCCGACGGGGAGCGGAATTGTTTACGGTAAAGCGGAACTGCTCGAAAGGATGAATCCGTTTCAGGGCGGCGGTGACATGATCAAAACAGTCACACTTGAGAAGACAACTTATGCTGAGTTGCCAAACAAGATGGAAGCCGGCACTCCCGCAATCGCATCGCAGATCGGACTCGGCGCGGCCATTGATTACTTGAACGGCATCGGCAGACAGCAGGCTGCGGCTTATGAGGCGGAGTTACTCCGCTATGCAACCGAGAGAGTGTCGTCAATTGAAGGTGTGCGAATCATCGGCACGGCTAAGAACAAAGCGAGTGTGCTTTCGTTCGTGATTGATGGAATTCACCCCCATGACATCGGAACGATTCTCGATCAGGAAGGCATTGCTGTTCGCGCCGGTCATCACTGCGCGCAGCCCGTGATGCAAAGGTTCAATGTACCCGCTACGGCTCGCGCATCGTTTGCGTTCTACAACACGAAAGAAGAGATTGATGTGTTGGCGCAGACGATTGAGAAGGTGATTGAGATATTTAGCTGATTGCCGATTTCCGATTGCCAATTGCCGGTTTTTCGGAGTTGTTCGATCGTGATCTACAATCGGCAATTGGCAATCGGAAATCGGCAATAATTCATGTCTGAACTAAGCGAACTCTACCAGCAGGTCATTCTCGACCATAACAAGAAGCCACGAAACTTTCACAAGCTCGAATCTCCGAGCCATACAGCTGAGGGGCATAATCCTCTTTGTGGAGATCAGTTAACTGTTTACTTGAAAGTCGAAGACGATCA
>DATDFV010000040.1:0-2692 GCA_036522415.1 Pyrinomonadaceae bacterium
ATGACCACAGTGGATCCAACGCCGCCGACCATCACTGGTCTTTCGGCGAGCCCGGCTTCACTTTCGCCACCGAACCACACGATGCGCAACGTGACGATCAACTACTCGTCCACAGACACGTGTGGCGGCGTAAACTGCAACATCACGAACATCACGAGCAACCAGCCGGTTGATGGCGGAGGTGACGGTGACACTTCGCCAGACTGGCAGTTTGTTGATGCCCACCACGTCCAGCTGCGTGCTGAATTTAGCGGCGGCGTGACTCGCATCTACACCATTACCGTAACCTGCACCGACTCGGCTGGTAACACTACGACCAAGACCGTCGAGGTACATGTTGCGACAAACATCAAGTCTCCGCAGAATGGCCAGGCGTTCAAGGTCAATACGTCTGTCAACTTCATTGGCTCGTTCTGGGACCCACCCGGACGGAAGCACACGGCGGTGTGGCAGTTCGACGATCTCAGCACCGGTTCGACCATCACTGAGCCGGTCGGCTCGAACGATGGCACCGCGAAGACGAGCTACACCTTCAAGGATCCCGGCGTCTATAAAGTCACACTCAAGGTGACCAACGACCTGGGCGAGACAAGTTGGGTAGATACCCAGAACGACGTGGACTCCTATGTCGTGGTCTACGATCCGACTTCGGGATACACCTTTGGCAGCGGATTTATCCAATCGCCGCTGGGGGCGCTATTCTCGGACTCCAGCACGGTCGGCAAGATCAGTTTTGGCTTCGACTCTGCGTTCTTCAAGACTGCAACAAATCCGAAGGGTGAGACGCAGCTCAACTTTTTACTTGGCAATCTCGACTTCAACGCGCTGAATTACGATTATCTCGTGATAACTAAGTCGCGGGCGCAGTTCGCAGGATTCGGGAAGGTCAACGGAGTTTCCGGCTACAACTTTATCCTTACGGTCATCGATGGAAATCTGCCTGGAGGCGATGGAATCGACCGATTCCGGATCAAGATCTGGGATAAGGCTACGGGCGCCATTGTCTACGACAACCAACCGGGAGCCAGCGATACGGTTGATCCGATTATGCCGATCGGATCGGGCGGCGATATAACAATCAAGAAGTGAAGCTGAACGGGTCGCTTCTGAATATCGAAGCACCTTCTCTTCTCCGATAATAACTGAACACCAAAGAGGTCGCCATGCAGTTCGTGGCGACCTCTTTCTCTTGTTCCGTATGGGTTTCGAGGAGATCGCCGATTCCTTGCTTGCCCGAGTCAAGGTATGAATTTTTGTTGACGGCACTGAGACCCGCAACGTAAAGTATCGGCGTCCCATAGCGGTTCCTTTTGGGGTTTTTCCTACTCACTTACATATATGCAGTCAGCTCTCCCGAAAGCTAACCGTAATCAGTTTTCTACACTGTGACAGGCGCTTTTCCATAAGGAGGATTGTCCATGCGTCCGATGACGGAGCACGCTCACGAATCTCTACGTGCGTCTTTTCTACGTACACCTAAAACCACTGTGAAGCTGTTGACGATTCTTTTGATAAGCGCGTCCGCATCGCTCGCTCTCTACGTGCGAGTGGCTTCGAAGTCTTCGGCCCTGGTCAAAAACTCGAAGGGACAAGTCACGGTGTGGGCCGCAGGTCGTGGGAAGCCTTTTCTAAATCTAAAAGACGGACGTGACATGACTGTCAAATACAGCGGACCGAGCAGTCTGGCTGACGCACTCCAGAACGGTTCTGCGCAGGCGCGAACGTTGGCCTCGGCGGATTTTGATCGTAATGGAACGCCCGATATCGTCGCCGGTTATGCGTTGAATGGTGCAGGCATGATTACCCTTCAGCGCGGCAATCCTGATGCATTCGCACCCACTGACGACTCTGTGTTTGTGCGTATGCAACAGGGATATGACCCCGACTCGTTGCTTCCGAATGCCGATGTTTATGGAGTTCCTGCCTCACCCGACTTTCTCGTCACCGGCGACTTCAATCGTGACGGTGTAAAAGACGTTCTATTTGCAGCAAAGGGAGGCGCCGCACTCTACCTGATGACCGGAAATGGAGCAGGCAGACTTGGTGATCCTGAACAGATAACGCTGCCAGGTCCGGTATCGGCATTGGCTGCGGGAGATTTCCGAGCCGCAGACGGCTTCACTGATTTAGCAGTGGGTGTCACCGGGCCAGGTGGTAATGAACTACTGATTTTCGATGGTGCTTCCGGCTTCGCCGATCCGCTAGTAGAGCAGCCTCTGGCTGAACCAGCTAGTGCGATCGAGTTTGGCGGCCTGGACGACGATCCCTTCCAGGATGTCGCGGTAACCGCTGGCAGTGAATTGACTGTCGTCCACGGCTGGGGTCGAAAAGAGAACGTCGTACCTTCATCACGCATCGAGCATGTGAATGTTGGCGCAGGCCTCAGCGGATTGGCTGTAGGAGAGTTTGTATGGGACCGACAAGGACGCAGTGAACTCGCTGCGTTAGCGTTGGATGGTACGGTTCATATCATTCAGAATTCGAAACTGGATACTCGCCCATTTACTGATGCTGAACTTGCACAGCGAACTAGAGGCAAGATGAGGCCACGAGGTGAGTCAGTTGACGTAGAGTCCCTTCCAAGTTGGCAACCAGGAAAAGCCGCTGGCTGGAGTGAATCAAAGACTTTCACTGCGAGCAGTTTTACTGGCGTGAGCTCCGCTTCCAGCAAACCGCTGATCAAAACAAATCT
>DATDFV010000041.1:0-3168 GCA_036522415.1 Pyrinomonadaceae bacterium
GATCAATTTAACGAATTAGAGAGACAGGCAATCAGAAATGCAGGCGGTCGTGCATTCTTGATCGTCGAGGGAAGTGCCAGCGGTCAGGAACAGGCCGCTATAGTCACAGGAGCGATGCGACGTATGTTAAGAATATTGAAGCCCACTCCTGCACCATTTATTGCTCGAATATATCGCCAAACCGGGTACTTCTGATGAAGTGAACTCGGCATTCGTCAGAAGTTTGGTGTCATTCAGCTTATGAAGATTCTAATCACTGGCGCGGGTGGGCTTGTGGGGACTCATCTATCGAGTGCTCTAGCCACCGACCATCAAGTGGTTCCGCTGAGGCATCGCGATCTGGACATCGCAGATGGCTCTTCAGTTCGACAGTTGCTGCAAGCTGAGCAACCTGCGCTGATCATTAACTGCGCTGTTGTTGGCGTTGACGAATGTGAAAGAGACCCAAATTTGGCGCGATCGATCACATAAACGGACCACGCAACCTGGCTGAGGCAGCCTCCGAGATTGGCGCTGAGTTTTTACACTTCAGCAGCAACTACGTATTCGACGGCACTCGTACTGACGAGGCCTATTACACTATTAGTGACTTGCCGCGACCAATCAACGTCTACGGAAAGACTAAACTTGAAGGCGAGCAGAATGCATGCGCCGTGTCAGCTCGCACTTACATCATCCGAACTTCCTGGGTTTTTGGGCGAGGCAAAGAGAATGTCCTGAGCACAGCGTACGAGCGGCTCAGGCATGGCCTGTCTGTGCGCGCGATCACCGACAGTTGGGCCTGCGTTACTTATGTTGGTGATTTGGTCAACCGAACAAAAGAAATAATCGCGCGCCAAGATTACGGCATTTACCAGGTCGTCAACGAAGGCGCATGTTCTTATGAAGATTTCGCTTTGGAGTGCGCACGTCTCGCAGGCTTATCGAGGGCCGATGCGGAACGTTTGATTGAATTGGTAACTGAAGCCGAGATGGGCCGACTGGCGCCTCGGCCTCGCTGGACCCCGATGCGGTTGTTTGCTTTCAGAGGAGCTTGGTTTGAAGCCCATGCGTGAGTGGCGAAGTGCGCTCGCGGATTACGCTCGCCATGAGGTCTAGGCTTGCGCCCATTCTGACAATCTGCATAACGAGGTGAGCCGATCAAATTTCCGGCTATCTTGGTTTCCTCGGGTTAAAGGCCGTACGCTAACTTCGCAGAAAGAAACTTACACGCTCCTAAATCTTTGCATTCAGTTTCACGGGTGAATAGCTATCGCGGAATTGGCCGACTTTTGCTTAACCAGCCACTTCAGCAACTAACTAAAAGAATTCAGCACCTGACCGGGCGAGGTACAACAATTCTCCGTCAGAATCTGCGTAATCGGCGGACGGTCTGTAGGTAGTTGCTCCCCCTGCAACAAAAATATTTCCTCCCCTCTCTTGTGTATTGACCTGCCTCAAAGCGTCTTTAAGGTCGTAAGATATCTGTAATATCGATTTAACCCGGCGGCTTGTTCTGGCCGCCGGTAAGCCACCACCCAGAGGCGGCAGATGCTGAACCAACTCAAAATTCAATTGAGTCATGAGGATCTATTCGTCGAGCGGTACGACCGGCTCATGTCTCAAGCCTTGCATCTGACCGAGGGTGACAAGCAACAAGCACAGGATCTCCTGCACGATGCCTTCATTCATTTCACGCTCATCAGACCGGATCTCGAGAAGATTGCAAACACCGAAGGATACCTCTTTGTAACGTTACGGAATCTTCGTCTTTCCCAGGTGCGGCGCGCTGCGTCCAGCACCAAGCTGGCATCGCTGGCTAGTTACGACTCTTTCGAGTTTGGATTGCGAGCTCGTGATCTACGCGCACAAATTCAAGTTCAGGATGAACTCCGAGCGATCTGTGAATATGCGACTCTGCGCAAGGAGACTTCGAAGGCCGGCTCCGTACTGATTCTTCGTTTCTTCCATGGTTATTACCCGAGTGAGACCGCACTGATCCTTCGAACTCCGCGACGGGTTGTCGACAATTGGCTCGGCATTGCGCGGCGGGAGGCAAAACTCTATCTCGAAAATCCAAATGGTCTGGCCTTCATGACCGGTAACTCGAGCGAGTCGTCCGCCACCAAAACAGAAGGCCAATCCTCCGATGATCCTTTTAAGGATATCCACGCTCGCATCTTTGGTTCAGCAAAAGGTGAATGCTTCTCAGGCGAACAGCTAGCCGAGTTCTACGTCGCAGAAAATGAATCCCCCATTGACTGTCCTCAACTCGCGCACCTGGTCAGCTGCGCAACCTGTCTTGATGAGGTGAATAGAATCTTGCGCATACCCTCACTATCCGAACGCAATCCTTTCGATGTAAGTGGGCGCGACGAGCGAACCAAAGGCAGCGGTGGGCCAGGTGATTCATCCAGCGGAGGATCTTTGCCCGTCTCTGGCCCCGGTAACACGTTTACTCGGAGAAGTCGGCGCGATGCCAAAGTGACGTTCGAGCACCGACCTGAAGAATTAAGATTCTCCGCGAATGGTTTTGTCGTTGGCTCGTTGAAGGTTGATTCAGAGCGTAGCGAACAAACAATCAGCATTAATCTCGACGAAAAGCTTAGTTTTGTAGAGGCATTCAGTGAGCAGGGTGTGCGGTTGCTGTTGATGAATATTGAACCGCCACCGCTGGGCGCTGCTACTCAAAGTCTAAAAGTACTCTTAAGCGACAATCGGAGTCTTCAGCTCTCATTGGCATTCAATGATCATTGGCCCACGCTGCAGACAGTCTATTACGACCCGCTGCTCTCTGACGCATCGTTGCCACTAGACGCCGCTGCTTTTGAAGGCATCACTGCTCGGTCTGTTGCTCGACAAGATGTGCAAGAGCGACAAGATACAGAAAGCGAAGTTGAAGTACCTGCGCGTCAGACCAAACCGATCAGCGCGTTCGCTGATGGCGATTCTCCGCGTCCCCGTATCTCCCTGTCTCCGCGTCTCTTGCTGCTTCGGTTGTTGCAGCTCATTACCAATTCAGCATTATGGTTGAAGCCGGCAACGGCGACGGTGATTGTAGCGGCGCTACTGCTCGGCTCGCTCTTCTTCTTCAGGACGCGGCGTACATCAGTCAAACCAACTGTTGAGGTCTTGCTTGCGCAATCGATCGAGCGGGAACGTGAGCTGGTAGCAAGACCCGATACGGTC
>DATDFV010000042.1:0-12913 GCA_036522415.1 Pyrinomonadaceae bacterium
CGCCGGTGACCAACAGGCACAGATTGGCCTATTCTGCGGTAGCACTTTTGCAACGGTGTCGAATCCTTTGGTGAGTTGTAGCGACTCAAATCGAGGAGCGACGCGTCTACTCATTCCAGCTGACGGCACAGCGAACGACGACCACAATCCGCCGCGCATCGCACCACGTCATCTGTTTGACTTCAGTGCGGGAACCGATAACCTGCTGCGAACTGAGCACACTCGCATGACCTTGAGGTTCACCGTGCTTAATCTAACAAACAAAGAAGCTCTTTATAACTTCCAATCAACTTTCAGTGGCACGCATTTCGTATCGCCCCGAAGTTTTCAGGGACAGATTGGGATAACGTTTTGATCCATTTCGGAGTTTGGTTGAGCCGGAGTGGTTCGCTGTGCTGATAATCAGGTAAGGCGCTTGATCCTAAAGACACGCGCGGCCTGATGGCGGGAAACCGTGGGAGTTTTCCCGCCTCATAAGGCTTATTTCATTCACACAAGACTCAGAATTTCGCTGCCTTGCGCCTCACCTTCGACTTCGGAGAGCGCTGTTTTCTGCCAAGCCGTTTCACTACTCGACCTGCGAGTACGTCAAACCAAACTACTACTACAAAGACTGCTAGTACGAAGACAACGATGGTACGCCAACCAAAGTCGACATGCATTTCACCGTCATGAAGAAGAGTCAGCACTCTTCTATCCTATTCACCGACATGTACGGTGGCATTCAATATTTAGTAGGGTGACTCAGGAAAGGAATGGACGGTAAAAATCCGCAAATGAACAGTTGCCACGCACGATATCGCCGGATTTAGATCACCTGACAATTAATTGCACCGCCCCTGCCATAAAGGCGATCCCAAATATAGCGGCCGCGGAAACTTTCAAACTGGGAGATCGCCTGTGAGCCTCTGGTAGCAAGTCACTGGTGGAAGTGAACAGAAAAAAACCGGATGCGAAAGCGAGAAAGACGGCGAGTGCGCGTGGTGGAGGCAAGATCGCTAGTGCCAAAAGACCGCCGAGAACAGGAGCAAGGGCATCAAGTACGAGAAAAACTAAATCGCGGCGAGATGCTGGCTCCCCATGAGTAACCAGTAAAATAGTGTTTAGTCCATCACTCATGTCATGTGCGATTACAGCCAATGCCACCAATAGCCCTGTTCGCCAGTTCACCAGAGATGCCGCTCCGATTGCAGCGCCGTCCAATGTGCTGTGAGCAATGAGACCTATTGAACTGATACGACCAACATGCTGGTGGACTTCATTTGTACAATCGCCTTCGGGACACGCATGTAGGACCAGTAGTCGCTCAACTAGGTAAAAGATCAGAAATCCTGTGACGACTATGGCGAGAATGAATCGAACACTCCAGCCCTGAGTCGTGGCAACGGAAAGCGATTCTGGTAACAGATCGAAGAAAACTGCTCCGAGCAGAACGCCGGCTCCGAATCCCATTAAGAGATGGATACGGTGTCTTGCAACAATTGCTATGTAGCCACCCGCCAAGGTTGAGAACATTGCCAGTGATGTGAACAGCAGGGTAGGCATAGTGGCGCTTCGCCGTAGGTTTGGGTTAATCGGAACCTATTCCAATGTTGGCTGAGGATAAGGGTTCGAGGAAGGGAAAACAATCTGTCCTCTCTAACGCTCACCCTGTTGCTGGCGTGGAGCGGTGAGGAGGTCACATTGTCTACAACATGAGTTTGAAACATCACCCCCATCAATCTTATAGAACTTCTTGGTTCTAGAGTGTTGTGGTTGACAGTGGAACTCACTGAGACTAATTTGTCTTGAAGGTTTACCTGCCGAAATGACGGGAGATTACTCAGTTTCGATCACTCGGATTCGGCGAGCCCGTGGCTCGCGCGTTCTCAGCTATCTCCTGGTCTTCCTCATCGGCTATAGCGCTTCGGCGGAAATACTTCATCACCATAGTCTTGCTTCGAGTAACACTGCCGCAAGGGAAACATCAGCGAACGTTTTGTCGGAATCAGGGCGCAATAGTTCGTCGACCAACAAGCCCATAGAGCGTGACTGTCTGGTGTGTCAGTTTCAACGCGGCTTGTCGAGCGCTACGATTTCAGTACCACACCTGGTACTTGCGCCGATAATTATTCAGCAGCATTTCTCGGCGGCACTTGTCACACACGATTCACTTTCCGCCGTTCCCTCACGCGGTCGCGCTCCACCAATTACCCTCTAAATCGAATCAATCGTCAATTCGCCGCCAAGCGCAATGAAATGCGCGGGACGACGGGTCTTTCCAACTGGAAAAGCAAAAGATCAAGTCACTACCGACTATAGATCTATTGGTCCAGTTCGAATTCATTGCTTCTATATCTTAGGGGGAAATCTTAATGAGCCACCGAACCAATCTCTTAATAATTCGCTCGGTCTTACTAGTAGTAATTCCGTCAATTCTAAGCTGGTCCACGTCAGCGCAATCGCTTACGGCCGGCACCGTAACCGGCACCGTTGTCGATCCAGACAACGCAATTGTTGCCAACGCGACTGTCACCATTTCAAATCCGGTGACGGGTTACAAGCGAACGTTGACCACGGGCACAGATGGTGCTTTTCAATTTAAGGACGTGCCGCCGAACAATTATCAACTTAGTGTTATTGCAACAGGATTCGCTCCCGCTTCGCAGACACTCGTCGTCCGCACGGCGGTCCCAATTAACGTCAAAATTCCGCTGGCGATCGGTACCGCGACAGAGAGCGTCACGGTGACGACTAGTAGTGCTACCGACGTGCTTGAAAATGTTCCAACGACGCACACCGACGTCGACCAAACACTTATTACAAGGTTACCCGTAAGGTCGCCCGGTTCTGGTCTTAGTGATGTAGTCACGCAGGCGGCGCCCGGTGTTGTCGCCGACTCAAATGGGTTGTTCCATCCACTTGGTGATCATGCCCAAACGTCTTATTCGATCGACAACCAACCGGTCTCGGATCAGCAGAGCAAAGCTTTCTCAACTCAACTGCCAACCAACGCGATCCAATCTTTGGAAGTGATCACCGGCGCGACGCCCGCCGAATACGGTGATAAGACCAGCCTGGTCGTCAACGCAATTACCAAGAGTGGTTTGAATCAGAGAAGACCTACTGGCAGTTTCAATACGACTTACGGAACGTTCGGCACAATAAGTCAGGACGGCTCGGTGGGATATGGCAATGCGAGAATCGGCAACTTTGTGACTTTCAGCTTTGAGCGCTCGGGACGTTTTCTTGATGCACCGGAGTTCACAGTGCTGCACGACAGAGGAACATCCGCGAGTCTGTTCGATCGCCTGGACTACAGCCCGAATTCAAAAGACAGCTTTCACCTAAATATCTCGCTGGCACGCAATAGCTTTGAAACGCCAAACGACTTCGATCAGCAAGCCGATGGACAGGACCAACAACAGGTGGTCCATAGTCTCAACATCGCGCCCGGCTATGTTCATATCTTTGGCCCCACAACTGTGCTGACAGTTAACCCTTATTTTCGTCTGGATACAGTGAAATACTTCGCCAGTCCGAACGCCTTCGCCGACCAGCCCATCACCTTTGGCCAATCACGCCGCCTGAACAATTTCGGCGTTAAGGCTGATCTGTCGTACGTCAAGGGGATGCACAACGCGAAGTTCGGCGTTCAACTCTCGCACACGCTGCTGACTGAAGGGTTCAATTTTGCTATCACTGATCCAGCCTTCAATGATCCAGCTAGTCCTGATTTCCTGCCTGGCTTGCTTCCTTTCGATCTAACTCGAGGCGGCCAATACTTTCTCTTTCACGGGCACACGGATATCAAGCAGGAAGCAGTGTACGCTCAGGACAATATAACCATCGGCAATGCGACCGCTTCGCTCGGTGTCCGCTTTGACAATTACAACGGCATCACGAAAGGGCGTTTGGTACAGCCGAGGCTTGGCTTCTCCTATCACATTAAGAGCACGGCTTCAGTGTTGCGCGCTTCCTTTACTCGAAACTTCGAAACTCCGTACAACGAAAACCTGATACTTTCGAGTGTGACGGGCGCTGGAGGTTTGGCGAATGGGACGTTGGGCGACACGAGTAACCTCCCCTTGCGCCCGGGTACGCGCACACAATTCAACGTGGGCATCCAGCAAGGCATCGGCAAGTACATCGTCCTCGATTTTGATTACTTCAATAAGAACACTAACAACGCGTATGACTTCAACGCACTGCTGAATACTTCGGTTTTCTTCCCTATCTCGTGGCAGAAGTCGAAGCTGGACGGGGGCTCACTCAAGTTCAATCTGACAAACTGGCACGGGCTAACAGCCTTTATGGTTGCCGGGCACACGCGTGCACGTTTCTTCCCGCCGGAAACCGGTGGTCTCTTCTTTAATTCGGACCTGCCCGCCGGGGTGTTCCGTATTGATCACGATCAGAAGTTCGAACAAACCACGAACCTTCAATACACGTTTGAACGCTGGAAGAAATTGAGCCCGTATGTGGGACTGACCTGGCGTTACGACAGCGGCTTGGTAGCCGGCGCCGTTCCCGACTATGCCACCGCCTTGACCTTCACTCCCGATCAACAACAACAGATTGGTTTGTTCTGCGGGAGCACATTCGCGACTCTTGCTAATCCAATCACAGTTTGTGACTCACCTAATCGAGGGGCTTTGCGCGTGCGCATTCCCGCCGATGGCACTGAGAACGATGACACAAATCCGCCACGTATCGCGCCACGCCACTTATTTGACCTAAGCGTGGGCACCGACAATCTTCTCCGCACTGATCGCACAAAGCTGACGCTGCGGTTCACAGCGATGAACATTACGAACAAAGTCGCGCTCTATAATTTTCTGTCTACGTTCAGTGGGACGCACTTTGTTGCGCCGCGAGCACTTCAAGTTCAAGTCGGAATAACTTTCTGAAATCATGCGACATTCGTTGAGACGACAAGCCCAACAGCATCAGCTTCTGTCGAAGGTTCGCAAGATTTGATTCAGCCTCACGGTATTGTGAAGTAGCAGTTTCCAAATCCTGACGACTTGCAGCGCCGATTTCGACGAGCTTCTCCGTTCGCATGTGGTGCCGGTGATGTTCATCCAACGCAGCGACTGCCGTAAGGTATCGAGCTTGAGCATCGGCGAGTTCATTGCTAAACACAACAGCTACTGCCTGCCCTCGCCTAACGTTTTGGCCCAGTTCACCCGAAACGTTTCGGACAATGCCGCCAACTAAGGAGACTACGGGCGTTTCCTTGTAACTGTTTGCATGGACCGTACCCGTCGTAAGTTGAGTGCCAGTTCGGACGATGGCGCGGCGACAAGCAAAGCAGAAAGCAACAATGACGTCAGCAATGATTTGTTCATGGTCCCTCCAATTTGAATCTGTCCAAGCGATCATTAACGTGGTACACGGTTGTAGATCGCGCCTGACGCGGCACAAACAATCGCGACGAGGCAGTTGTGAAAACAAATCCGACAGCAGCTCCACCCCAACTTACAGTCCTGCCAACTTTCGTAAGGTCAATATGGGTTATGTAACTGCCGAGTGTTGATGCCGCTTTGGGCGAAGCCGCCACGAAAGCTGCACAGACGATGTAAGTGAGCGCGGCCATCGCAAGGCCGGTAATCGTTAACGCTTTAACGTTTGCCATGATGACTCTCCTTTCAATGACTACCGTGTTTGACATGCCCCCGATGCATAAAGAAGTGCATGAAGGGACAAGCCAACAACAGCAGATAGGGAAGAAATTCAAACAAATGTGCTCGATGATCGGTAAGAAGGAAGAAGGCGATAACAGCTATCAGGAGTAGCAACAAAACTCCCCACTGAGCGCTGCGCTGCGTTCCTTGTTCTTGACTCATAGATCCCTCCAACTCTTTCATGCAGGATTCGCACGCGAACGCCTGACGTTTTGGAAGAACTTGTTTGGTAAACAGACGACGACCCGAACCTGTCGCGATCATTCACAACGTCGACAGGCGGACACAGTACGGCCTTATTGGAGTTAAATCAGAAGTGCGAGATTGCGGAGATAGGGACGCGTTGGACCAGGCGGTCCGTGGAGACGATCTAAACGTTGAAAATAAAAATGACGCAATGGGCAACGACCGCGCTAATGCTGGGTGAGAATCCGCAATCGTCGTCAAAGGTCGTGTGACCCGAACGTTACCAGGCGGCGAGTTGGTCCCATCCTGTGCACAATTGAGAGCACAGCACAGCTTTGCACTTGCAATCTCAGGCGTTTCCTGTCGCATGAGTCCGGCTTTGCAGCAGTCCATCTCCATCATGCCGCTCATACTGCATTCGGTTTGGCCGAAATGCAGAGGCACGCCAGCAACGACGCTGTCCGCCATGATGACTAATAGGACCAAAGATGCAAACCGCTTCTTCATCGTCGCCACTCTATGCTAAACCGAATCACTCTTTCGAGCTTCGCGCTCCAAGTCTAAAGTGACTCGTACTAATGTTTCGCAACATTCATGCCTTACACCGACCCGTGGTTGTCGCCTCCCAAATGGGCGAAGGCTGCGGGTTTTCGCGAGGGTGCTAGCATAATTCCACAGTGCGACAAGACCCAATCGACTATCAGATATCCGCGTTTCGCAACCGAAGAGAGTTAGCGATGACCGAAACGGAACTGAAGCTCATCGCTGCAGCGGCGATCATCGGACTTAACAGAAGTCCGATAAACGGATAAAGCACGCCCGCCGCAATCGGAACGCCAAGAGTGTTATAGATGAAAGCAAAGAAAAGATTTTCTTTGATGTTTTTCATCGTCGCCCGACTCAAGAGAATCGCCCGCACGATGCCCCGCAAGTCTCCTTTAACTAAGGTGACGCCCGCGCTTTGCATCGCGACATCAGTGCCTGTCCCCATCGCTATTCCCACTTGAGCCTGAGCTAATGCAGGAGCATCGTTTATGCCGTCGCCTGCCATTGCGACCCGTCTGCCTTCGCTTTGAAACCGCTTTATGATTTCCGCTTTCTCGTTCGGCAGTACCTCGGCCACGACCTCGTCAATATCGAGTCTTCGAGCGACGGCCTCCGCAGTCGTACGACTGTCGCCAGTGAGCATCACGATCTTGATACCCTGCTCGTGCAATTGACGGATCGCCTCAGGGGTACTCTCCTTTATAGGATCAGCCACACCGATCAAACCGGCGGCTTTCCCATCGATGCCGAGGAACATGACTGTTTGGCCATCGGTGCGAAACTTCTCGGCATCTTCGATCAATCGACCTGGCTCGATTGCCAGCTGCTCAAATAGTGCGCGATTGCCTAAGCTGACGGTGTGTCCATCCAGCTTACCTTTGACCCCTTTTCCAGTTATTGAGTGAAAGGATTCTGTTTTAGCTAACGAAACTCCTCTTTGTTCAGCGCCACTCACGATGGCGGCAGCCAAAGGATGTTCACTGCCGCGCTCGAGGCTCGCCGCAAATCTCAACAACTCCTGCTCATCAAGTTCATTGGCAGGAGCTACCGTGACAAGTTTTGGTTTCCCCTCCGTGAGCGTTCCGGTCTTATCAACAACGAGCGTATCGATTTGTCGAAGTATCTCAATTGCTTCCGCGTTCCTGAACAACACGCCCGCCTGTGCACCTTTGCCGGTGGCTACCATGATCGACATTGGCGTCGCTAAGCCGAGCGCGCACGGACACGCAATAATTAGAACAGCCACGGCATTGATGATGGCGTAAGCCATACGAGGCTCTGGTCCAATAATGGCCCATACAATGAAGGTTAAAACGGCGATCAGGATCACGGTGGGTACAAAGTAGGCGGAAACCAGATCTGCCAGCTTCTGGATTGGAGCGCGACTGCGTTGTGCCTCAGCCACCATTTGCACGATCTGTGATAGCAGTGTCTCTGAGCCCACACGTTCTGCCTGCATAACAAGAGAGCCGGTACCATTTACCGTTGCACCAATAACGCGATCACCTGCTTTCTTCTCGACGGGAATCGGTTCACCCGTGACCATCGACTCGTCAACTGAGCTAGTGCCTTCAAGAACAACGCCGTCAACCGGGATCTTCTCACCCGGGCGAACGCGCAAATGATCGTCCTTGTTGACTTGACCTAACGGCACATCTTGTTCGCTGCCATCGGCATTGATGCGACGTGCATTTTTCGGCGCAAGGCCTAAGAGAGCTTTGATCGCCGCACTTGTAGAGCTGCGCGCCTTTAGTTCGAGCACCTGTCCCAGTAGAACCAGCGTCGTAATGACCGCTGCCGCTTCGAAATAGACGGGGACATTTCCATGCATATCTCGAAATGAGGCCGGGAAGATCCGCGGCACTATCACAGCAATCACACTATAAGAGTAAGCGACAGCAATACCGAGCCCGATCAATGTGAACATGTTGAGACTACGGTTAACGATCGAGTACCACGCGCGAACGAAAAAAGGCCAGCCACCCCAGAGCACTACCGGCGTGGCAAGCAAAAGCGAAAACCACGTTGCGGCACGTGGGCCTACTGTCGTTCTTAACGGATCGGCGGGAATGAACTCACTCATCGCAAGAATAACCAACGGCAGCGTAAGCGCGGTGCTAATCCAAAAGCGACGCTTCATGTCAACCAACTCTGCGTTCTCTTCTTCCGCAGAGATAGTGCGCGGCTCCAGCGCCATTCCGCAGATCGGACAGAAACCTGGCGCATCACGAACTATCTGTGGATGCATGGGACAGGTGTATTCGATCTTTTCTTTTGGCGCGCTGACGGTTACGGGTTCAAGCGTCATCCCGCACTTCGGGCAAGAGCCGGGTTTGTCCTGTCGCACTTCTGGATGCATCGGACAGGTGTACTCGGCTCTTTGAGGTCTAGCTGCGGAGGTTATAGCGTGCTCGCGCGTGGATGCGTCAACATTCGATCGCTCTTCCGTCTCGATGAATTGAGACGGTGAATTCCGAAATCGTTGTAGACAGTGTTCGCTACAAAAGTAGTACGTCTGCCCGTTGTATTCAAAAGATCCAGCCGCTGACGCTGGATTCACCGACATACCACAGACCGGATCCTTTACCGTTTGAACTGCTGTCGCTGACTTACTCATCGTTTTCTCTTTTTCAGATTGCGCTCCCCACCAATCGGGTGGTCGACGTGCGACCCTTCGATCAATCCACAAACGTGTCCGTCCACGTCTCCAGTTCGATCCCACTCAACGAGCGCGGTGGCCAATTCTCTCCTATATCGCTTCATCTCGCGCATGCGTTCGTCTAACTCTGCTAATCGATGTCGCACAATTTCGCGCACCTCAGCACATGGACTTTGGCCCGCACGTTTATCTGCGATGATTCGCCTGATCTCATCGAGAGAGAAGCCAAGGAACTGCGCACGTTTGATGAACTCCAGTCGTGCGAGCACGTCGGCATCGTAAAGTCTATAGCCGCTTTCTGTGCGCGAGGGTTGGTCCAATAGGCCGCTCTTTTCATAGAAACGAAGCGTTTCGATACCAATTCCGCTGGCCTTCGCTACGTCACCAATCTTTAAGAATCGGCCGGGTGATGACCGGCTTTGACTTAGTCTGTTTACTTTCATTCTTCTTCTAATTTTGTATCGGCACACCGACACCGAGTTGGCGTAGCACTCCTTCAACAATTCCACGCACGCTGCAGCAGTCGGCAAGTCTTCCATCGATGACTACTGATGGAACTCTCTTTATTCCATACGAAGTTGCTTTTGCGGCCACGTCCGAATCGCGCATATCCAAGACCTGGACCTCACACGATGAGCACGCTATCTCTTTGATAGCATCTATTGCCTGTTCGCACGCGGGACAGCCCGCACTAAAGATTTCGATGCGGCGCTTTTCACTCATGCCATTTACCCTGCAAATTCGTAATACACACTGACGGTTCCATTCTAAACCCTGTAGTCGGCTACAGAGTCAAGCGTTAACTCTTGGCCGTTGTCGCGAGCGCTAAATCCATGACCCTTCGCATAGACGTATACACCGCCAATGGCGACGGCTATCAGAGCGAAAGCAGAACTGTTCGCATTACTGACTTCCTTTCTAATCATCAGTGTTTCATGGGGCTGCTCGTATTTGTGTTCCTGTCTCCGTGCATGCCATGCATACTCATGTCCATCTTGGCCGGGCGAATCCGGAAGAACAGTTTCCAAGAAACGGGATTATTGCCGTAGATAACGTCGAGCGCTGCGGGTTTTGAATAGAAAGTCAGGTCACTTCCAATTCCGAACTGGAACTTGTCCGACGTCCACACATCACGGACTCCGCCAAAGGTATAAGCCCCAATTCGAAACGACGGATGATCCTGCGTGATGCCTAACCTCAACTTGTCTGCCGGCTTAAGCAAATCATCTTTGTCAACCAACTCGAGACGTGTGTAGAGGTAATTCTTGTCGAGAAAGTTAATCGTCGATTCCGCAGTGTAGGAGTTCAAATTAATAATCTCACCATGCTCACTCACGTGATTGCGTCCCCACACAAAAGCTGATGCCCAGTTGCCTCGATTGAATGGACGGTTGTACTGAACTGAAGCCGAGCTGCGGCGAATATCGGCATCGGGCTCCTGACCTTCGGGGCTCCGTAAGAAGCCGTGACTAATCTGAAAGGCCCAGTTGTTATTGGGCATGAACCACAGACGAGCTGATCGGGAGTTCCACTTATGAGCGTCAAAGTCGTACCGATTCTCATCGGGCTCACGTCCATTGAAGACTGATCCCTCCAGTTTGAACCAACGATAGGTAAAGCCTGTGGTTAATACGCCAAAGCTGATGTGTGTTGAATCTTGCAGGTGATGAGCTAGTGTTGCCGATGGATTCTCCGAAGCTGACATTCGATGCATAAAAGCCACTGGTCCAAGGGCAGGTTCACCTGGATAGCCGAAATACGTGAACCAAGTACCACGTTCGCCAACGGGTACCGTGTATTGCGCCGACAGCTCCATGAACAGATCGTGTGGATGTTGATGGTCAATTAAGGGCCTTCCTTTGTAAGTTTCGCCGGTTTGAAACAGCAGTGGCGAACCTCCCGGAGGAAATGTGAACGGTTCAGCACTGAACATACCTCGGAGTTGTAATGTCCCTTTGCCCAGCTTGTGATAAGCCATTGGCATAAACCAATTCTGTGACTCGAATTTTGTTACTCCCCGTGGTCCGCCCTGACGATTCACACCAGCGATCAGGTTGTAATGGAACATCAATAACCAGTCGTTCTTGTTCCAGTAGTGCATGTGCATTGGCCCGGATGACGGCTGCCAGGACGTTCCCGATCCCATCGCACCCATTGACATCAGATTTGTATCGCTTGCACCGACGCGAACTTCCATGTCATTGCCCGACATCACCATCAAAGGGCCCATATCCATGTGCATGTTCATCGCGCCCGACTCCATTCCGGGCATTTGTGCCATCGGACTTGCGGACGGCGTTGGCATGTTCATTCCCGGCATGTGCGGATGTTGAGGAGAAGCGCTTGGCGATGCTGCCGGCATTGGCATATTCATTTCCATCCTGGGCTGTGGTGAAGCCTGCGGCGACGCCGATGGCATTTGCATACCGGGCATGTTCATTTCTTTCTGCTGGGGTAATGTGGCCGGTGACGCTGTGGGCTGCTGCATGTTCATTCCCGGCATGTTCATTTGTTGGGACGCCTGAGCAGCCGATGGCTTCGCCGTTGATTGTTGAGTCTTAGGCATGTTCATTCCCGGCATATTGTTCACTTGATGTTTAGTCTTTGTCTGACTAGCACCTGCTGTTTGTTTCTTCGACATATGTTTATGCCTGCCAGACATCCCACGCATGTTCTTGCCTTTCATGTTGACCATGTTATGCCGCCTGCTTCTCTTCTTTCGTTTCCCGGTACTTTTCTTATTCGAACCGGTGTTACTCATCTTGTTCCCCGACATCTTGTGCATATCGTGTTGAGCTGACGCGATGAAACATTCGCCAGCAATCATGAGTGCCAATATCAGTAGTGAAATGCCCTTGAGCTGCATGCTTCCCCCTCTTGATCAAATAAGTGATCAGTACCTCAGGCTTTTGCCCGGGTGAATAGACAGACCTATGCGTGCACAGTTAGTTGCTGTGAATAAAGGAGGAACTAAATCCGGAAGGACCCGACGAGGACGTAACGAGGGGTAGTTGGGCCAGGTGGCCCGTGCTCGTGCACTTCGACAAAAGACGAAACCGCTGGCAACGCATCCACCACTGTAACCGACGAATCTGTCGCGGTCATATCTGATGAAGAACTGCTTGTGGCAACCGTTTGCAACCGAGCGCTCGCCTGTGATTGGGAATGCATCATACAGTGCGAGCACGGATCGCTCGGCTGTGAAACGGACGATGCCACCGTGCGCTGAATCTCAGTAAATCTGAAAGAGGTCGTATCAGCGATGCTTTCTGTTTCAGAGGCACTTGACGGGTTCTCAGAAGAGGCGTCGTCGACGTCCGTTACTCTCTTGTCAACGGGCATGGATTCCATATGCATTTGCGCCATCTGCATGTCAGCGCAATGCATCTTCTCCATCCCAACGTTGTCAAAGTGCTTGTGAGGTTCTGCAGCAAAATGTCGAGCAAAGCAACCATCGGAGCTGCCAGACATATGGGGACAGAACACCCAAATGACCGAGTTGATGAACATAGCGAACAGCACAAGTCCACTTAACAACGGCCACACAGCCCTACGTTCCTGATCGCGGCATAACATAAACTCAGCTCAACGGGGATTGGGTAACTATAACACTCGGTCTGCGGTATAGACCAAATCAGGCAAGCGATTGCAATCAAATAGAGCCTCGTTTTGAAGTCGCTTGGCGCATCGAAGATGGTTCTTGAGACTAGTATGTGTTAGTCCGAGTCTCTCGGCAGCGCTTTGCATTGTTCCGCCAGTAGCTTGAGGTACAGCTTCGATACTGTAACGTTTCGCCCGTGCTACGCGGTTCTTAACAAAGGAGCGTGGGGTTTTTGCTCCCAAGGTCTCGATTTAA
>DATDFV010000043.1:0-21816 GCA_036522415.1 Pyrinomonadaceae bacterium
AATGTGAAGTCGTTCAAGCGCAGCGTTGGGTGGCTTCCAGTTTCTTATGACATTACGGTTGGCATTCACTCTCGCGCTTGGACTCTGCGTTGGCGCGTTTGGACTCGCATCAACTATCAACCAGTTCGCGATCGTTGAAGCAGTCAACGCAAAGTTGCCAGAACGTGAACAATTCGATCCTTTCTGGTGGGGTCCATCCAAGACTTCAAGGTTACGTCGCGAATACCGTCGGCTTTATCCAGAAGGAAAGCTGCTACGGCGTCAGAGCATTCTGGCTGGAGCCATGTTTGTCTGTATTTTTCTGGTGGTGTTGGTTCTCTGGTTACCAGTCTAGTATGTCTTTTCAAACAAAGGTTCTGGTCGCATGTTTCTGTATCGTCGCATTCGATGCGGTCGCATCGGTTCTATCTCGAATCTTTGAATTCGAATACATCCATTTTATTTGGTTCTCGTTTATTCTTTATGTCGTTATCGGATTCTGGGGCGCGTTTCGGCAAGGATTCGGCTACGGAATGTTGTTGGGAACAATCGCGGGTTTCACGGATTCTACGATTGGGTGGTTCGTATCCTGGCTGATTGGGCCATTCATTCAACCGAAAATGCCGCCGCTCGCCGTCATGCTCGTGGCGTTCGTCATGGTGACTGTTACCGCGTCCGGTTTCGCGTTGGCCTCCTTTGGTGCTTTGCTCTGCGCGCTCTTTAAACAAACGCGGCGGGCTGATCCATAACGCGCGCTCGGAGCTGACTCGCCGGTGAGTAACGTTTATTCGTAATGGGGGCTTCCCCGATTTATCGAGGTCGCGTGGGCAAGCCGCTCACGCGCGACGTTCGCCCCTTCCTATCCTTAGTTAACGATGAGATTACTAATCGCAATACCTTCCGCTGCGTTACTAATCAGTCTTGCGAATTGGCCTGGGCCAGGATCGTTCGGCAGAAGCGCTTTGGCTGATTCATTGTTTGATCAATATGGAGCGATTCGATGGAAGGATGAGAAAGCGCGTCTCGATAATTTTGCGATCCAGTTGCAGCAAGATGAAAAGCTCGTCGGCTATATCCTGGTTTTTGATGCAGTAGGTGGATGTGCGGGTGAAGCTCAAGCTCGCGCAATTAGAGCCAAGCGATACGTTGTTGAGCATCGCGGTATCTCTTGGGATCGCGTGATTTGGAGACGTGAAGGGTATATGGATGGCATAAGCACGATCCTGCAACCGGTTTCGCGTGGGACGGTGTTGCCTTTTCCCTTTCGTGGTTGGGCCATAGAAGGTCGGAGTAGGACATCCACTCGAGCGTGCAAGACTGTATTAGAAAGAATAAGAAAAGATCGATAGGAAGGCCACCATCCAACAAACGCTCGCAGCGGACTCGCCGGTGAGTATCCTTTCTTAGTAGTTGAGGCGGCAAGCCGCTCAAGCGCAGCGTTCGCTGGTTAGCGACCGGCAGCATCATTTACAAGGACAACTCTCCATGAGAAAAACATTCGTCATAACCTTCCTGGTTTTTGCAATAGCCACTATCGCCTCAGCGCAAAAGCAGAGCGCGCGGCGACCCCCAAGAACCAGTGTTGACCAAGTCATAAGACAAGTCGATCATGAACGGATTCAAGCGCAAATCGGTGCTGATGCTGCGGCGCTTGACCGCATCTACGCTGATGATTTTATTGGCATAGGGCCAAGCGGTACAGTGAGGGCCAAGCCTCAGGTTCTTGCAGATTTCACATCAGGTGATTTGAAGTTTCAATCTATCGTTACCGACGATGTGCAAGTGCGCGTTTACGGTAATACAGCCGTGGAGACTGGCCGCTCAATCATGATTGGGCAAGACAAAGGGAAAGCTGTTCCTCGTGACAATCGCTTCACCAGAGTATGGATAAAACAGTTCGGGCGTTGGCGGTTGGTTGCCAACCACTATTCTACACTGATTACCAACTGACAGATTTTTATGGCTATGCATGTGTTCACGGATTTGGAGCTAATGAGCATTCACGTCCGCGCCCTGTTCACGTGCAATCCTGATTCGCGTCTTTTATTTATCAATGAACCCGGCATCGCGACTGCTTCCGCTCCTCGCCTGTTTCTGGGTCGAACGCGAACTGGCAACATATGGAGGTTTCGCGCTGATCTCTCAGAGAGTCTTAGGCAGGAACTGGATTTGTTATGTGCCGACGAGCCACCCGTGAGTACTGAGTTTGAGGAGATGCCTCGCCATTCGGAAAGGTACATGCGGTTACTCGAAAAACACGCGCCGATCAAGAACGTATCAAATGGTCCAGCATATTACTTTTCTGAAGATATTGGTCCGTCTAGGCAGCCCGTCGATGTCACTGAAAAAGATGCGATGAGCTTACGACTGGGGTTTCAGGAACTGATTGCGGAGCTGGCCGATTGGCAACCGTTCGTCGCTCTTATCGTCGATGGTCACGCGGTGTCTGTGAGTCGCAGTGTTCGCATTACACCCGAAGCTCACGAGGCAGGTGTTGAGACATTGCCGGATTTTCGTGGACGGGGGTATGCGGTAGATGTCGCGGCAGCGTGGGCAAGCCGAGTACGGGCTCGAGGAGCGATTCCGTTATACAGCACGTCCTGGGAAAATGACGCCTCGCAGGCGGTGGCGCGGAAACTGCATCTAGTATGTTATGGCGCCGATTTCAGTGTCGGTTGATAACTAAAAAAGAAAAGAAACCTAAGATGAAGCGAAAACTCATTTGCCGCTCACGGTTGGCGATCTTCGCAGTCGCTCTGCTCGTATCTTCTGTGTTAATCGTTCGCGCTCAGTCTACGAGCACAGATCCGCTTAAGCCTTACACAACTTGTAAAGTTTCCGGCGGTCTAAAAATCAAAGAAGTTACTCGCCGGAACGCCACCGACAACTATCGCGAAGTATCGACAGACAAGGGCAAGCAAAGAGTCTCCGTTGTTGCTGGCTATCGTGTAATGTTCGCGTATCCCGACCTAACTTACTACTTTGCAAATGTGAAGATTGAGCAGTCGGATCCGGCTAGTTATGCCGCTGATAAAGAGATACTTGTTAACCAACTCAAATACTATTCATCGATCAAAGAAGCCCACCCGATGATCTTTGAAGATAAGAAGATGCTCAACGACTTCGAGCATTATGGGATGGACCGCGACAAGATCGACGTTGGCGACCAGGTGGGAATTCACATTCTGTTTTACGATCCGGCACAACTGGTGGTCACAATCTATTTTCTTAACCAATCAAAAGCGGCCTTCTTCAATAACAGAAGATATGAAGATATTAAACAGTATCGAGAACTAAGGGACGATCTCCTGAACTCTTATTCCGAATGTCTGAAACGCGTCGCCGGAGAGGCTAAACACTGACGGCATCCGACAAGCGCCGAGTTTCGCGAAGCTTCAATCTACCTTGTTAAGTTGAGTGGGCTCAAAAGTGAAATTGAGAGGTATTAGCCAACATTCAGCCGTGAGTTTCCACTTCGAAAACGAATGTCGTTGCCAAAGCAAGCTTGGATAGGAATCGTTGCGGGCGCCATTCTGAGCGCGCCGCTTCTATTTCTTTCTTTCATTACTACATTCGGTATTTGCTTTGACACGTCGATTTCAGAAGCGTTGTTTCCATTCGCCCTCGCTCTGGATCCTGGTCTTGAGAATCATATCTTCTTTGTTTTGGTTCTTGCCCTCGTCCAGCTTCCGCTCTATGGCATGCTTCTTGGTTTAGCGTGGAAAGCTTGGCCCGGAAGGCTCGCGTTTCTCGGTGCCCTAATCTTCTTGCTCGTCGGACACGTCGCTGCTATTCGGATCGCGAACTCGCGTGTCGAGACGATGTGGCAATACCGATTCTCTCATATACGATAGCGGAGCCGAACATGCGCTTGGAGACGGCTGGGCCGCAACGTTCGGAGCTATCAAGGATAGTCCGGGACATGAACTCCATTCTCACTTACAATTTCAGTCGCGACAAATCCTTGTTGTTCTCAGGTTTATGCTTTCGAACCAAGGAGGCCACATGCAAGTAGTCCGATTGTTCGGCCTATTCATTCTTCTTACGATTGTCCTGACAGTTCCAGCAGCGACAGCGTTCGCCCAGCAGGATGTATCGCCTCCGACAAGGCTCGCGTTGGAAGTCACCTTTCTTTCGGGACGAAATCCTGCCTATCAAACAGTTCCAGGCCCGGAATCCAAACCGAGTGGTGCATGGTACGCTCTTTTTGGCCGGATGGAGTCGTGGCGGGCGCCGACAGGAACGCAGAAGATAGAAGCCGTACGAGTTATTTCTCGAGTTGAAGGAGATGCCGTATCAGTGATCGTATCTACGCTTTCAGGCAGCAAGGCGTTGGAGAACGAGCAGCCAGTTGGCACTTACCTGATTCGAGAAACCGAGAAAATCAGCATCGACGATTTAAAGCGATTCGGAATCGAGCCTTTTCAAATCAAACTGGTCCGAGTCAATCCCAACATACCGCCCGTGCCGCCTGTGATTTTAAAGGGCGTCGAATCCATTGTGGTTATCAACTCGATGGCCAAACAAAGCACATTGCCGTCTTACAGGATTAACCTACTCAATCAATCAAATAAGAATATCGTTGGACTTGGGGTGGAAGTCATGGTTGGTGGGAAAGTCCAATTAAGTTCCAAGCCGCGTGGAAGCGACGGACAATCACTCATCCCCGCAGGCAATGATTATTGGCTCAGTGTCTCGGCGCCAACCCGAGCGCAGCCAACAGCGGATGGATACGCACCCACTTCACCATCCGATCAGCAAATACAAATAAAGGCGGCCGTGTTCGATGACGGCACATATGAGGGTGACACAGAAACGGCTGTAGCCATCAGCGGCTTTCGAGCCGGCGAAAAGATGGTGTTAGCCAGACTAATTCCTTTGTTAGAAAGTGCTTTAAATGCTTCCAATGCCGACCTAAACGAAGCGCTTAAAAATCTTGAATCTCAGGTATCGTCGGTCGACAGTGATGCCGATCCCCAAATAGTCCAGAGTCTGACTTCGCAGTTTCCGCCGGCAAGCGATGCGAGAAAGAAAGAAATCAAGACAATGGTCGGGGTCAGTGCTACTACGCTCAAGAGCAATCTGCTCAAAGAAATTCAGACTCTGGGGAATGAGGGCGCTCAATCGTTAAATGCAGATCTCTATCGCACGTGGCTAACCAAAACCAGAGAGCGATATGAGAAGTGGCTCTCCCGACTATAATCGTTGTTGTTCTCATGTCGCGCATGACAAACGCCTGGAGCGGACTCGGTGAGTAGCTTTTATTCGGAGTAAGCCTTGCCTCAAAAGTCAGAATTCCACCAACGCAGTTGGTGGATTGCGGCTTGAGGTCTTGTATGGAAACATATGTGCTCACTGTAAAAGAAGTCGACACCGATAGTCTGGGCCTACGGCTCTCACCTGGTATTCGATCAAGTCTAACGAAGGATCGCCCTGAGATTGGTCGAATGATGCAAGGCGCCAACCTTGAACTTCGTCGGCCTGATGGTTGCCGTAGCAATACCACCTTAGTCACCTATGGCGTGTCGGTTTGGCGGGGAGATGATGGCGCATTGTATACGCGGTATGACCCAGCAGATCCCGAGATAAAGCTGATACTTCCTGCTGATCTTTCGCGGGACCAAATTCCGATCGGTACTGAAGTTTGGTTGGTAGATTAGGTCTCATCGGAATTCCACTGGGATTGGCAACGGGTTTAATATCCGGTCTTCCTTTGAGGCTCCTATCGTCGCGTGGACTGACGTTGCTAAGAAATCCGTGGCTCGCGGGCGGACTAGGGATGCTGCTCGGGTGGGCATTCGCTTTTTTCATTCTCTTACGATGGTATCCCACAGTGGGTAACCTTATCTACGTTGTCATAGTCTGCATGGTGGTCGGTGGAATAACGGGGGGCGTCGCAGTAATTGCAAAACCAAAGTGGTTATGAAAGACGGCGAGTTGGAGATTAAGACTTCAGGCCAAAAAGCCACTACAAGATTAGTTCATTAACGCTGCCGCCTTTTTCTCCAGGTCCAGAGCTTCCTCATTCACAGTATTTGCTCGCTCGGCCAACTCATTACGTTTCGCACCAATCGAACTCATATCACCATCGCTCAACGACAACGCGGAACGTTCACGGATTAAATGAATGGCGTCGGCCCGCTTGCCGTTTGCGACAGCGAGAAGCGAAAAATACTCTTGCTGTCGAGACGGCAACTTCATCTTGCTGGCGTTTTCTGCAATCGCAGCAGCGTTTCTCAAAAGGCGCGCGCACTCGTCCAAAAGCGCAATCTGTTTTCTTGCGATTTCTACAATCGCCGACTTGTCTTTGACCCGGATCTTATTGTCTATTTCCGTGTCGAGAGCAATCACCTGGATATTCAGGTTCTTAGCCTCTAACCTGAGTGCGTTAATCTCGTTCAGTGAACCACTCGCTGAGGCCGATATACCATTCGGGTTGTATTGGGTGTGATGCGGTTCAACGGCGAGTGTGTTCTGCTTAAGAAAACTCCAGGCGTCCTGGTTTATATCCGGCGCGAGATCGTAATACCAGTGATCGTGGCCCTTCATGATCTTCACTTCAATTGGGAATTGCCGATCTTTGAGCGCCGATTCAGTCGCCCTAACCGAGTCGAGGTCAAAGAAGTTATCGCGATCGCCAACTATGATCTTGATTGGTATCTTGCGCCTTGCCAGATCTATATTCACGAACTCTTCTTTGGTTCGCCATGAACCGGCGTGGACTGCCAACCCCGCAAAGTATTCTGACTCCATCATTGCCAGGTTCAACCCAAACACGGCGCCCGCCGAATGTCCAAACAGATACACTCGATGCGGGTCGACTTTGTATTGCTTGATTAACGCCTCGACTAGATCGTGAATGAAGTCCGGGCCATCATCCGGTATCCGCCATCCTTCACTACTTGACGAGTCAGGGCCCACGATGATGAAGCCTTCTTTGCTGGCGAGATCTTTCCATTTTTCTACGAGTGAAAGGCCATTCCGTCCTGAGCCGTGAAACAAAACCAGTAGTGCTGGATTGTTTGCTTGTGACGCCGACTCCGGCACAAACAAATAGTAGTTACGTTGTTTACCCTGTGACTCGAGCTTCTGCTTTTTGATCTGATCGGAAGGGCCAGGGAGGAAAGTCAGCAACAATAACAAACCCAGCTTCAGTGACGTCATCATCTAACCCTCCGGTTGAGGTTGAAACCTGATCGAGTGGAGAGGGGCGCGCACATCATACGCCTGCACCAGCACTACGAAAATCCCCTAAACGGCAATTCAAGGATTCGCCTTTTTGCAGCGAAGGGCGCCTGATCGTTTAGAGTACTTGAACGATCCTAAACTGCCGTTTGGGGGATGTTCGCCTTTTGTGGAAAGCCTTGAAGAGGTCCACCATGTCTCTTAGACTAGACCAACGTCGAGCGCCTCCACCGCTTAGCGGAACGCTAGTTCCCTGTTGCGCCGCGAGCCGTGCAAGCGCGAGTGAGAATTCAGTCGGTATCGGCGAAAGGGCACGCTTATGATTTCCTTGTTTGTATTATTGATCACTCTTCAGTCGGCGCACCGCACCCTGGTCACAAGTAAGCCGCCCGTGCCCGTACGCTATTTGATTTCCAGACGAGTTGAACCTCAACAAAACGTTCCAATTACCTGCGATGCGAAGACCCGCCTAGCAGACTTCGCCATTGCCGTACAGATTGCAATGCAGAGTCTAAACAAAGAAACATACCTGGATCAGGATGTTCCGAAAACAAAGCTGCCGCCGAGTGTAGAGAGTATTAGCATTCTGGACGACCAGGGAAAAGTGAAAGACAGCACGCTAAGTGATTTCATAGACAAAACCTATCCTGTACCGTCGTCCGGTCAGACAAAAGAGGGTGAATATTACATTCAGCTCAAGAGCACGTTGGGCATTAGGTGGATTCTTATCAAGACGAAGACACAATAGCTGAGGCGCTCCCAACAAGTGCGTTGCTTCTTTGTTAAGTTGTAAGGGCGAACGCCAAAGTCCAGGTTGCCTACTCTCAGATGAAAGAGTTATGAATTCTATTAACTACCGCCGACACTTCCCGCTCACCCTGTTTGCTCTGGCAATTTTCTCAGGTTCAGCCCTGGCCTTCCAAATTCCACTGCCAAAAGGCGTGGACAAAATCGAGCTGCTGAGCGTCGATTATGGGAACGGATACATTGAGCGAATCAAAGAGACCAGGACAATCGCAGGCAAAGGTGTTGAAGCTGTGATTAGGATTTGGAAGAAACAGAGACTTTTAGGTGAAAGTCCTTCAGCCTGTCACCAACCCGCGTATGCGCTTAAGTTTTACGCAAAAGGCAAGCTCGTGATGTTCGCCACCATTTGTTGGTCCTGCCGTAATATCGACTTTGTTGTTCCCAAGTTCAAACATTGGGTGCGATTTCAAGCAGACTCGAGGAACGGACAGATGCTGAAGAATCTGTTTCTTCAGACCTTTCCGAAAGCCGACAATGTAATTAGTCGCGCAACCGAAGACGAGCTCGGAGCAGACTCGCATAGAGCACGGCGTCTTTGGTAGGTTAGGTGGGCGAGCTGCTTCAGCGTCGCCATTCGACGTTAATGAAAAGAAGGATCGGAGACATCATCGGCGGTTGCTTTCTCACCGGATGGATCCTCGTGATCCTCTTGTTCGACGTGAGCGCTCTCCTCGGGTTGATTACCGGCGAGATATACCTTCCCGATAAGAAAGGTCACGGAGGGACACTGCACGGCGTCACGGCAAGGGTGGTCTCGTTGATCATCCTCATCATTTGTACATTTATTCTTTCAAAACTCTGGAGGGGATGGAGGCGCCGTCCCGTAGTTCATCCAATGGATTTAGAAATTGACGAAGAGCTTGAACGAATGCGCGAGAGAAAACGCCAGCAGGCTATGCGAAGGGCTGACGTAACGACGCAGGAGGAAAAGCGACCGAAGACCACGGATGCCAACGAGTAGCAGGACGCAACGTAACAAGGATCAAAGATAAGATCCGCAGTCATTGTGGAAGAGGGCGAAAGGAGCTTTGGCGCACACGTACCAGATTTACCTGACTGCATTGCCGTTGCGGAGACAAAGCAACAGGTCTTAGAACTGATCCGAGAGGCAATCGAGTTTCATCTAGAAGAATTGCGCGAGCACGGCCAGCCTATTCCTCTGCCGTCTTCAAGCGTCGAATATGTAGAGGTTCGCGCCGCATAACAAGCGCTTGAAGCGGATAGCGCTCAAGTATTAAGGAGGTACCAGATGTTAGCGTTAATCTTATCGGCGCTTGTGTTTTCATCTTTACCGACTCAAGTGACATCGAGTACTTACGAGGACACGGACGCTTACGAGGTGTACGCTTCCGTCTTACATTCAGAATGGCCGCTGCGAGTTGCACACGCCAAACAATTAGTCATTGTACGCGAGACCAGGTCTTACCAAATGTGTCTTAAGCCTGCGAATGAGAGCGCGGCCAGGGTTGGACCTGCAATTTCAAACTACTTAGAACTAAATAAAAAGCAGTGGTTGCTTCAACCGAAACTTTCATTCGAGACTCCTTATCAATTGTTAGAGGCGGATAAAATTAAAGCTCTGATGAAACAAGGCAGATGGGATGAGTACTATCGCCAGTATCCAGAATCTGGTGGAGTGATTGAGGTGTCAGCGGTCGGTTTCAATCCAGACAAGACGATCGCAGTTGTTTACATGGGTCATAGCTGTGGCATGTTGTGTGGCGGCGGCACTTTTCACGTCCTGGAGAAGATTGATGGTAAATGGAAACCTGCCGAATGGATGGGATCATCGTGCGCATGGGCATCATGAAGTTGTGATCGTCGTGAACAAGCTGCCAGAATCTAACAAGCTACCAGGTTCCAGCAAATCAAAGTCCTTCAACGAACCTAAAGTGATGCAATGACCACGGCTACAATAAATGCAGCCGCTCTTTCCAATATCACTCAGCGCCAGCAGTTGCGGCGCGCTGTTATCGCGAGCGTGATCGGCACCACCATCGAGTGGTACGATTTTTTTCTGTATAGCATAGTCACTGGCCTCGTCTTCGCCAGACTGTATTTTCCACAATCAGACCCACTGGCCGGTACACTGCAAGCGTATGCGGTGTTCTTTGTCGGTTTTCTGTCGCGCCCGATCGGCGCCGCGATCTTTGGACACTATGGCGATCGCATTGGTCGGAAATCGGCGCTGATCGCGACACTGCTGTTGACCGGTCTGGCCACGTTCGCCGTTGGCTTAGTGCCGACGTACGCGCAAATCGGCGTCTGGGGTCCAGTGCTGTTGATTGTGTTCCGTTTTATCCAGGGGATTGGCGTTGGCGGCGAGTGGAGTGGTTCGGTGTTGCTCTCCATGGAATGGGCGAAGACAAACGCGCATCGCGGTTTTATTGCCTCCTGTCCACAGCTTGGATCCCCGTTTGGTCTCGCCCTGGCAAACCTGGCGGTGTTGGTCTTTAGCCGAATCTCAGGGAACCAATTCCTAAGTTGGGGGTGGCGGATCCCTTTTCTGTTGAGCATCGTCATGGTTGGAATTGGTGCTTATATCCGTCTCGGCATTACGGAGACACCGGTCTTCGCACGTATAGTCGCCGAAGAGCGAGTTGGGCGGGCGCCATCACTAGAAGTAATAAAACGTCACCCGAAGCAAATCATCCTATCGGCATTCGCCCGGATGGGAGAGCAGGCTCCTGGTTACATCTACCTCGCCTACATCTTCACGTACGGCACGACAGTAGTAGGAGCGTCGCGCGATTTCCTGCTCGCCGGTTTGCTGTGCAGCGCGGTCCTGGGATTTCTTTGGGTCCCCATCGCCGGTCACCTATCGGACCGAATTGGTCGCAAACGAATGTACATCATTGCCGCCACGATCGCGGGCGTGTTCGGATTCATCTATTTCATGCTGCTCGACACACGGTCGCCAATATTGATCCTGGGGGCAATTTTGTTCTCGACTCCCGTAACTATGAATTTGTATGGACCGCAGGCTGCCCTGATCGCAGAGTCATTCACGCCGCGCCTTCGTTATAGCGGGGCCGGAATTGGTTACCAGCTGGCCTCGATCGTCGCAGGTGGCCCAGCCCCCTTCATCGCCGCAGCATTATTCGCTGCCTTCCACTCGGGCTATGCGATCGCTCTCTATATTCTGGGTTGCGCTATCGTTAGCGTTGTGGCTACATCGCTGCTTAATGATCATACGAACAAGGATCTTTAGAATAAAGTCGCAACCGCGATCAAATTGGTAGTCGATGACATTCGACGAGTTATACGGACAAGCGAAATCGGTACTCAGTCCGCGCCGTCTTTCTGAAGATGCAGAAGCGGGAGGAGTAGGCGCAGCACTGCTGACTGCAAGCGGAACTGTCTACACTGGAGTTTGCATTGATACGCGTTGCTCGATGGGATTTTGTGCTGAACATGCCGCGGCGGCGGCTATGATTACCGCCGGGGAAAACCGGGTTGTAAAAATGGTCGCAGTGAATTGGGATGGCAACGTACTACCACCTTGTGGACGATGTCGAGAGTTCATCAGCCAACTGCATCCAGACAATTTCCTGGCTGAAGTCCTGATTGACCGTGAAAAAGTCGTAAAGCTCCGGGAGCTATTACCGTTTGACTGGCGGGGTATCGCACACTATGAAACGAAATAGGATTGCCTGGGGCTTGTGGGCTGTTGGTACGTTACTCGTCGTGTTGTCTTGGGTCGGAGTTGTTAGCTACACGATTGGCTGGTGTGGTTTTGTTCTGGCGCTCCTGGGCAGTGTTATCTCATGGGTACTCCGCCCTCCATCGACTTAGCCTAAAATCGAAAAAGTTGCGTCACTGGAAGGATTCTCACGCATGAAGCACCTATCCATCCTGTTAATGGCTCTGGCTTTGTTTCAATTGAATTGTAAGAATCGCATCGGAGAAGCCGAGGCGGCGAGAAAATTCGCAGAATGGGAAGCGAACGGAATTGCCAAAGTGAAAGTCGACGAGACCGGAGCGATTTACCTCAATGCCAAACCCGTTTCATTGGATGAATTAGGAAATGAATTCGCGCGAATAAAGAAGTTGAATGGTGCAGTGTGGTACTACCGTTTGTCGCAGACTCAAGCGGCTCAGGCATCAGGCATGGCCATAACGAAAAAGGTTGTGGAATATCGGTTACCAGTGAAGTTGTGTGCGACCAATGATCCCTGCAGGAAAGCTTTTGAATAGGGCTCGCTTCAATTTGCGCTACATGTCGGAGTTGTTAATGCGCTCTGGTCACGGTCGGAGAACTCCCCATTCGCTTCTGATTAGCTTGCTTCTTTACTGATATGGGTTGCGACATTCATGCAGTGGTCGAGAATCAGGTATACGGCTCGTGGACTAGTTTTGCTGAGGTTGAAATTGCTCGTGACTACAAACTCTTCTCTGCGATTGCGTTTGGCAACGGTGGTATAACCGACGACTTACCTTTTCCCCCGCGGGGACTACCCTCAGACCATTGCAATCGCGTAACCGGGCTGTTCTTTGTTGAAGCTGATTCTCTGAAGGATTCAGAAGGCCAGGATGATCTGGACGACATTGCCAATGTATGGGGTGATTGGGCGGTCGAACAATTTGTCCGGCACAAAATCGTTCCACGAACGGATTGGCACACCCCGAGTTGGCTGAAGCTCGGAGAATTGGAGATCGCACTAAACCATGCCGGCCTAAAGATGGACGATCAATCGCCTCAGTTTCGTGCTGTTATCTCATCGATGCGAATATTGTCCGAAACATACGGAGACGAAAATGTTCGACTGGTATTTTGGTTTGACGGCTGATCCCGAATACATCGTCAAAAAACTCCCCAGAGAATTCCTTCTCTACCGCAAAAGGAGTTGTTGATGAGAATTCTTTTGCTTGTCTTGATAGGCGTTCTGTGCGGGAGCTAAGCTGGTCACGCTACCGCAGGCAACCCATTGGATGCAACACGATCACGCGCGAGAGTTCAACGACGCGGTTCTTGCGTTCCTCGCAGCGTCCGGAAAGTGATTAGGTCGCTGCGAATTATGGTTTTCTCCCGTGGTAAAACACATCTGAATTGGTCGTGGTGAGTAAACGGTATGGTGAAAGTTCTCTTTATCAAACGGATTTTCATTACCACGCTTCTTCTGTTTGGCGTGGTTTGGACAGCAACTGCGTGCGCGTTTCCATCCTCGGGTGACAACCGCGGTGCGTCCAGCGACGACAGCGCAATTGCCCGCGCGTTCAAAGAGAAAAAGCGTAATGTCCAGGTTGAAGGCGAAGGAGTCGTAGAGCGCATATTGGCGGACGATCTCGCTGGCGGCAGGCATCAGCGTTTCATCGTTCGCCTCGGATCGGGCCAAACGCTCCTTATTGCACACAACATCGACCTCGCACCACGAGTCGCCGGACTACGGGAAGGGGACAGTATTGCGTTTTACGGCGAGTACATTTGGAGCTCGCAGGGTGGAATCATTCACTGGACGCACCACGATCCTCAGGGAAGACACGTCGCAGGTTGGCTCAAACACAGAGGGCAGACGTATCAGTAAAGCTTTATGCGTTCTATAAAGATCGCACTCCACCGGACTGCAGGCATAATGCTGATCAGCAAACGTCGACATCACGGTTCATCGTACTTAACGCTACATCTCTCGGAGATCACCAATGTTCATCCCCATAGCTTCTAAGCCTCCGCGCTTATCGATGGAATTTCTATCTGACGTCGCCGCAACTACTTTCTCACCCTGCTCGTTTCTTGCTTGCGTCATCAAACATGTGAGCATCGGTCTACTCGCGTGTATTCTGTTTTGTACCGCCTCAACTTTCGCTCAGGAGAAAGTTCAGCTCTCAGTCGATGTTTCAAAGCCTGGCGCAAAAATCGATCGCAACATCTTTGGTCAATTCGCCGAGCATCTGGGCAAAGGCGTGTACGAAGGGATATGGGTAGGACCGGAGTCCAAAATTCCCAACACTCGCGGAATTCGCAACGATGTTGTTTCTGCCCTCAAGGCGCTCAAGGTACCCAACATCCGCTGGCCAGGAGGTTGTTTTGCAGATGAATACCACTGGCGCAAAGGTATTGGACCTCAACGTGTGGTCACTCTAAATCCAAACTGGGGCGGGGTCATTGAGCCAAACACCTTCGGAACGCATGAGTTTTTAGACTTCATAGAGCAGATTGGCGCTGACGCTTACATCTCGGTAAACGTTGGCTCGGGTACTCCGCAGGAAGCAGCCGAATGGCTGGAATATTTGACCACGCCTCAACAGACCACGCTTGCAAAAGAGCGCGCCGCGAACGGTCATGCTGCTCCCTACAAAATTGCTTACCTGGGAATTGGCAACGAGAGTTGGGACTGCGGCGGTAACATGACTCCCGAGTATTATCTGAGTCAACTCAAGATCTACAGTCGCTTCGTTCGAAACTTCAATCCCGCACAACAGGACAAACAGCAGATGCTCAAGATCGCCGTCGGACCAGGCGGAGGCGAGGAACGTTGGACTGAATGGACCGAACACATCATGAAGGCCTGGCAGAATCATCAGTGGAGCTGGGACATGAACGGTCTTTCAATGCACAGCTACACAGTGGTGCGTTGGCCACCTTCGTTCGCTTCTGTTGGCTTTGGTGAGACAGAGTACAGTCAGATTCTGAAGTCGACTCTTGATATGGAAAGTCTCATTGATAAACATTCTGCGATCATGGACAAGTACGATCCACAAAAGAAGATCGCGCTGATTGTTGACGAGTGGGGCGCATGGTATGCGTCATTACCTGGAAGTCACCCAGGCTTCCTGGCTCAACAGAATAGCTTGCGCGACGCAATCCTCGCTGCCTTAAATCTAAACATCTTTGCACGTCACGCCGACCGTGTGCGCGGGGCCAACATCGCCCAAATGATCAATGTGCTTCAAGCAATGATCCTTACTGACAAGGACAAGATGGTATTAACCCCGACTTACCATATCTTCAAGATGTACGTGCCATTCCAGGATGCTTCATTTCTGCCAGTGACGTTCAATGCCGGAAGTTACACACACGGTGATATTTCATTGCCAAAGGTTGATGGAATCGCAGCAAGAGACGCTGCGGGCAAGCTCTGGTTAGAAGTTACAAATGTCGATCCAAATAATTCAGTCGAGATTGAGACGAGCTTGAACGGAATCAACGCAAAATCGGCGCGTGGTGAAACCTTGACTGCGCCAAAGGTGGACAGCGTCAACACCTTCGACGCGCCAAATACTGTCACGACCAAACCGATTTCAGTGAAGATCGAAGGCAGCAAGGTAACTTTCAAGCTTGAGCCCAAATCAGTGACGGTGATCTCGGTTGAGTAGTTTGCATCAAAAGTCCGTTCATCTCATTTCACCGAACTGAGGAGAACGCATGAAATCAACTTTCATTCTCCCCAACCTTTAGGTTGGGGTTCAGCGTCGTTGCACTAGCGAACCATTTCAATGGTTTCCCGGCGGCTTGTAGGGCCAGTAGAAAAAGGATCTATGCCCACGCCCACGCGAAGTCGTGACGCCCACGAAAACCATTAAAATGGTTCCAAATTCTAGAAGAAAGCTTAACCCCAACCTGAAGGTTGGGCAGAATGAGACAAGGCTAGAGATAGACTTAGTTCCGATGTCTCGGCAAATTTAGGAAGATACTATGGCACGAATAACAGCGCGCTATTGCGCGTATTGAGTTTCAGGTCTCCACGCAGCCCGGGTGGCGGCGAGGATACGACGTGAGTTAGAGACAGAAGTAGAAATGGTCCGAGGGAAATACGGCGAATTCAAGTTCCTTGTTGACGACAAGGTTGTAATTGATGGTGGCGCCTTAGCGTTCCTGGGCTTGCTACCAAGTTCCGATCAAGTGCTCGATGCTGTGAAAACCGCCCTCGCGAAGTGACCAGAATTTCACTGACTCAGTTGGTCTTAAATTGGTACCTCCAGTACACTGTTTGACAATTAGTAGGAGATCCTCATGACCAACAACGAAGACATCGAAAGAAAAATGAATTTTATCGTGAATCAGCAAGCTCAGTTTGCTGCCGATATGCAACGGATTGAAGAATCTCAAGCCCTGTTTGCTTCGAACATGGATCGGCTCGAAGAGTCCCAGGCACGAACAGATCAGGTTGTGGCTGAAGTGGGAGAGGCAGTCACTCAAATGGGAGAGTCCGTCATCCAAGTGGCTCAGTCTGTTACCGACGTGGGAGAGGTCGTTACTCGACTTGCAAACGTAACGCACGCCGGATTTACTGATCTCAATGCAAAGATCGATGCGCTGGTTGACGCCCAGATCCGCAGCGAAGAACGTTTCACTCGCAATGAAGAAAAGAACGCTCGAACAGATGAAACCATCGCCCGGGCTGAAGAGAGCATCAAGAGACTCAGCGACACTGTCGATCGTTATATTCGGGAACGAAGAAACGGCCACTAACCTTCAATCGCAAGACAAGTAATTTGAGCTGGAGTCTGGTGAAGATCATTGCCGCAGCCCTATCGTTGATCGTCCTTATCTCTGGTCACAACGCCTCACGCTTGTCGCAACGAACAACGGGATGTGGCAATGCCGTTGACGGAGTTCAACTATGTCTGGCCAGCGTAGCTACGAACCTCCAGTTATCATTTACAAACGTTGGAGACCGAGACATCACTTTGAACCTGGGGATCGTGTTAGCAAATGGCAAGATGCAGTCACCAACGCAGGTCGCTATCAAGTTTACAGATTTTCAAGGCACAACCCGACGCTTCAAATTTTTCGACAAACGGTATTCAGGCATCGGAGGCCGCGTTGACGATTATGTGGTGCCTCTTCGGGCACACTCGACATACACGCTTCAATTAAGCCTTGATCAGTTTTGGTGTCAGGACACAAATGAATTCTCCATCCCTCTATTAGCTGGTGATAATTATCTGACTGCCGAATTCGAAGGCACCGGTGCAAATCTTATAAATGGGGATATGCAGGGGATCAAGTTTATGAATTTCTGGCGCGGCAAGGTCGAATCGAATACGCTTAGACTCAGCCAGTAATATCCGAATTCCCTGTTCAGTTCGCCAAAATTCGCGTTCCACGATTTCGCATGCACTTGGATTCAAAGCGTGAGGCTCTGCGACATCTGCTGGCAACAGTCGCGTACCGTGGAACGCTCGCTATTGCAGATGCGCCCCAGAACTTTGCTGAGTTTCGAGTTCATAGCGAAGTACGAACCCCCGGGGAACTCCTGGCACATATCGGTGACTTGCTTGAGGGGTCGCTATATTTATCCAAGGGCGAACTCGTTTACCTTACGTCTGCGCCGTTGCCCTGGAATGAGGAAGTCGCTCGATTCTCGTCGGCCGTCAAACAGTTAGACGCATACCTTGCTTCAGAATCAATAATCGCATGCCCAGTTGAAAAACTAATTCAAGGACCCATCGGCGATGCGCTTACCCATGTCGGTCAGATCGTCATGTTGCGACGCATCGCCGGAACGCCAGTTCAGCCTGGCGGTTATTTTGAAGCTGAGATTGTGCCGGGTGAGTACTGAGAAAAGGAAATTGGAACGGTGCGGTTTAGTAAGTGGCTGGCAATTGTAGGCGGGATCCTTGCTCCAACGTTGGAGACAATGCGTCGCTGGAGCACCTGGAAACAATCTCCTGCGAACTTATTCGATGACTACATTTTGGGAGCTCTCCTGCTTTATGGAGCCTGGCGAGTCGGAAAAGATGTTCGAAGCGGTCAACGTTTTCTTGTAGCCGCGTGGGGATTCGCATGCGGATTAGGCTATTACAGTTTCTTTGGACAGTTGAAAGACCTGCAACAGGGACAACCTGACCCCGCAGCAATCGGTTCAGGATGGGTGCTGCTCATCAAAGGTGTTGCCTGGGGATTGGCAATCATTGCACTGGCACTCAGTTTGAGGCCGATACCAGAGCGTTGATCTTCTGAACAGATTCTCGAAGAATCATGAAATCTCTTGTTATCGCGACCACGACACTGACGATTATTTTGCTATGCTCGGCAGACCGGGTTTCAGCTCTGCAGGATAACGACACAGCTCTCATCGACGCCTTCATCAGTCGTCAGGCAACACGGGAACGAGGCGAGGAATACCGCGAAGCTCGAAAAGTTGTTACGGGTGACTTGACTCATGATGGTCAACCGGAAACAGTCGTGCTGTACACAATTGAAGGACAAGGCGGAAGTAATCTCCACATTCAATACCTTGCAGTCTTTGCGCGACGCAACGGTAAACTGTCGCCTTTGACACATATAGATGTCGGAGGAAAATCTACGCGCGGAGTCGAACTGGTTTCGGTCGAGAACGACTCGATAATGCTTGATACCTTGAACTACGGACCAAAAGACGCGTCGTGCTGCCCGAGCGTGAAAGGGACGACGCGTTATGTATTATCGGGAGGGAGACTGCGCGAACAGCAAAGGAGAAAAAGACCCCACTAGGAGTCTGTGAATTGAATGCCTGAGCCAATTATCATCAGTACGCTCGAGAATTCGAGTCAACAATCACGAATAGCAGCAACGGGGCAGTCGTTTGAAATCCATGAATGGAGAGGCAGTGGACCTGACTATCTGCACGTTCACTATTCGGATGATGAAGCCTGGCATGTTCTTGAAGGAACACTTACATTCCGGTTCGTCGATAGACAGGTAGAAGCGTCAGCGGGAACGACGGTCTTTGTGCCCGCGGGCGTGCCTCATACTTATTTTGTGGCGGGCGAACCGACTCGCTATCTCATCATTTTGACGCCCCGATTGAGAGCACTTATCGAGGCATTACATTCGACTCCGCGTGAACAGCACGGAGCAGTTATGAAACAATTCGACTCCGCCATTTTGTCGTGAACGCATTGAGACATCTCTTCCACGTCAGCGAAGAACCTGCAATAAAGCTGTTCGAGCCACGGCCATCGAAATATGTCCCAGACCCTGTTGTGTGGGCCATTGATGAAGCTCGGCTTCACAACTATTTGATGCCCAGAGACTGCCCTCGCGTGACATACTATGCCGGAAGTGAAACGAGCTCGGCAGATGTGGAACAATTCCTTGGATCTAGTTCGGCTGTTGTCGCACTCGAGAGCGCATGGTTCAGTCGGTTGCGCGCGTGTCGCTTGTACTGTTATGAGCTGCCGACTGAAACCTTTGAGTGTTTTGACGAATGTGCGGGCTATTTTGTGAGTCGAGCGTCAGTCGTGCCGAAACGCGTGACCATTATTGACGATGTCATTGGGGAACTGCTTAGAATCGGCGTTGAGTTACGTTTCGTCACTGGACTCTGGCCACTTCGCGACGCGGTAGCCAGCTCTACATTACAGTTTTCCTTTATTCGAATGCAGAACGCACAGCCCGTGGCTTAACTCAATCTGAAACACGTGGTCCAATTATCCCTTGCCCGATCCATCTTGCCGCTTCGAGGCTACCGTCAATCATGACAGAAGCACAAAGTAAATCGCCCTGGATCAGCCATGCAATTCTCATCGGCATTGTTTACGCCCTGATCGGAGTCTTTTTTGGCGTTCCGAACACTCACGTTCAGGTCTGGCGGTATGCGGCATGGATAGCGAGTGCAATCGTGTACGCAACTCATTTTTGCTACGAATATTTTCGACAACGCAATTCTGCTAAGTCAACTGCGCTTCACGTTGCCATAGCCGTTGCTATCGGAGGGTTAGCGCTGGCAATTGGAGCCGTCTTACACTCTTTATTCGTTTCGCCAAATTATTCCCGATGGCGGTTCGGGCTGGCACTGGTTCTTTGGCCTATCCTAACCGGTCTCCCGGCATTCGTTGTTGCACTTGTTATCACTGCCTTGTTGAATCGATTCCGTCCGAGCAAAGATTGATGCTTTGTCCGATATGCTTTAGCTTGTCGTGACGTAACCACCAACGCCTGAGTTTCAACGAGCCTACGAATCGGTGGGCGTTGGTTGCGTCACGACAAGCTAAAGCATATCGGACATTAGTAACGAGGAAGGACGTTTTCATACTCTATGAACACTCGTCGCCAATTTCTCATTCGTGCTCCCCTCAGCGTTCTCGTTGCCACTGCTGCTCTTAAAAGCGGCGTCTCACAAACTCCGTCGCAAACACCGGCAACGCCGGGTGCGCCACCCACATTTGGAACTGGCGCAGGCTCTGGTCCGGCTGTAACACCGGAAACATTTGCTGAGGCCGAAAAATTGATGCAAGTCACAATGTCGTCTGCGGAACGACAACAAGCTGCAGAGTCGTGGCGTACATCACTTGCTCAATACCTCGAGCGACGGACGGGACCACGGAAAGTTTCCATCAAGGACACAGACGCGCCGGCAACACTTTGGAATCCACTGCTGCCCGGAATCGCAAGCCCGCAACTGCGCGATCGTTTTGTCCGATCAAAACCCGAGAGTACTTCCCTGCCTGGTTCCGATGATGCGATCGCTTTTGCGCCAGTCACGCAATTAGCAAGATGGATCGAATCGCGAAAGCTCTCCTCAGAACGGTTGACAAATATTTATCTCAGCCGGATCGAACGACTCGATCCAAAGATTAGGACAATCATCACCCTGACCAGGGATCACGCATTGGCCCGCGCTAAGACGGCAGACGCCGAGATCGCCGCCGGCAAATATCGTGGTCCACTTCATGGCATCCCGTACGGCGTGAAGGATCTACTAGACACTAAAGACATCCTGACGACATATGGTGCCGAGCCATTCCGAAATCGCATTCCAGCAGCGGACTCGGCCGTCGTGCGCAGACTTAACGACGCAGGCGCAGTTTTGTTGGCGAAGCTGTCACTGGGAGCACTTGCTTTGAATGACATCTGGTTCGGCGGTCAAACAATGAACCCATGGCTCTTAGAAGAAGGAGCTTCGGGTTCAAGCGCGGGGCCGGGCGCGGCGACGGCCGCTGCACTCGTCGCGTTCTCAATAGGAAGTGAAACAGGCGGCAGCATCGTAAGTCCTGCGATGCGATGTGGAGTAACTGGTCTGCGCCCTACTTTTGGACGCGTTGCTCGCAGTGGTGCAATGACACTTTGCTGGTCACTCGACAAACTTGGTCCGATGACGCGTTCGGTTGAGGATGCGATGTTGGTATTACATGCGATCAGTGGACCTGACGGCGGAGATCCTTCAAGCCTGCCAAGCAAACTCGATTTCGATGCGACCGCTCCAGTCGCTGGTTTGAAGGTTGGTTACATCGCACAATGGATGAAAGAAAGTCCTGCGACCGACGTAGATCGCGCAGCAATGGAGACAATGAAGAAGCTGAAGATGGAGCTGAGAGAAGTATCACTTCCTGACTGGCCATATAGCTCACTAATGCCAATCTTGTTTGCGGAGGGGGCTGCGTCATTTGAGGAGCTTGCGCTTAATAACGAGCTCGGCTCTCTCAAAGTGCAGGTCAAGGATGCGTGGCCAAACCTGTTTCGCGAGGCGCGCTTTCTCTCAGCCGTCGATTTCGTTCAAGCCGATCGCTTGCGTCGAAAGGTAGCAATGGAAATGGCACGAATCTTCCGAGAAGTTGATTTGATGATCGTGCCGTCGCTACGCGATGAGCAACTTACGATTACAAACTTTACCGGTCATCCATCGTTAACTTTTCGAGCCGGGTTTGTTGAGGTCTCCGAAGCGCGAAGCGATTGGGCTCCTGATCCAGCAAATCCGCTACCGAAGTTCAATCCGCCCCGACGCGTGCCGCATGGGATTACGATTCTTGGACGGTTATTTGACGATGGTTTGCTTGGGCAAGTTGGAATTGCACTTGAACGCGAGTTTGGGGTTGTGAGTGAAAGGCCGGCGGGGTTTGCGTGAGACCTACTGAAACGGGTCAGTACCACCTCGCGGTAGCGGGTGGGTGCGCAGGCTCAAAGGCAGCGGTAGATCAAGC
>DATDFV010000044.1:0-3872 GCA_036522415.1 Pyrinomonadaceae bacterium
CTTCGCTCGCAAACACAATCGGCGAAACCTTATCGCGGAACCCAAATGCACACGGATTCCTTCTCCAACGTCACGGACTGTATTCATGGGGCGTTGATCTTCAGCAGGCAAAGCGACACATCGAGATTTTAGAGTTTCTACTCGAAACTCTGGGAAGAACACTGGAAGTTAAACGATAGTTCAGAAAGAGAATGACTATGGCTTTTGTTACTTTGAGTCGTGAAGGACGAACGCTGAGCGATATTCAAGAAATCAAAGCGTGTCTCAGCGTGTGCGGCATAGATTACGAACGTTGGACGCTTTCCAAACCCGTATCAGAGGATGCACCGGCGGAAGAGATTCTTCAGGCGTATTCACGCGAGATAGAGGAACTGAAGTCGAACGGAGGTTATGTGACCGCAGACGTAATCGACGTTACGCCCCAAACTCCTGGCCTCGATGCAATGCTTGCCAAGTTTGATCGTGAACACTGGCATGACGAAGACGAAGTCCGGTTCACGATCGCCGGCCATGGTCTCTTTCACATAAATTCTGATGAGTTAGGCGTAGTCGCAATTGAAGTTGAAGCTGGTGACATGATCCGAGTACCTCGCGGTACAAAGCATTGGTTCAATCTCTGCGGCGATAGAAGAATTCGAGCCATCCGTTTGTTCCAGGATGTGTCTGGCTGGACACCTCACTATACAAACAGTCAGGTCGATAATGGTTACGCTCCTGTTTGCTTTGGCGTTTCGCACATGGGCAAGAGTTAGAGATGGTGCTCCGAAGTGGGGAGTGAGAAAGAATAGGGCCTATATGACTACAGGACCTATTCTTTTTAGGAACCAAGATGCCTAACTCGCAAGCCGTTCTATTAGACATCGAAGGTACTGTGATACCCATCTCGTTTGTTCACGAGATCCTTTTTCCTTACGCACGCGAGCACGTAAAGAACTACCTGTCCCAACATCTTCAACAGCCGGAAGTTCAGACCGATATTCGAAAGCTGCGCGACGAGCAGGCAAGTGATACGGAGGAACTGCGACAACCACCGGTAGATTCTATCGACACCGTAGTGACTTACGTCAATCGCTTAATTGATTTGGATCGCAAGTCGCCAGCGTTGAAGTCATTACAGGGAAAAATTTGGAAGGCCGGATATGAAGACGGTTCGTTGAAGTCGCCGGTTTATTCTGACGTGGTTGCAGCCTTTCAGCGATGGCGAGAGGTCGGGATCAAAATCAACATCTTTTCTTCCGGGAGTGTTCTGGCGCAGCAGTTATTGTTCGCACATACAGACGCCGGTGATCTCACTCGCTACATCGATCGATACTTCGATACGTCTGTTGGTAAGAAGATAGATCCTCAAAGCTACCTGGCGATTGCCGCGAACCTATCATTCGATACGACTCGGATACTGTTTGTATCTGATGTTGTCGCTGAGTTGGAAGCCGCGAACGCTGCAGGAATGCAAGCGCTTCTTTGCGTGCGACCAGGTAATCCACCTCAACGCGCATCGCAATTCCAAAGCATCACGAGTTTCGACAGGCTTCAGTAATCGAGCAATCGGAAGAATTTATCCGCAGATTACATTATGCAGATCTCTTTATCTAAATGGACAGAGGCTCTTCCCCTCCTTCAAAAAATCTGCGTAATTTGTGTAATCTGCGGATAAATTCTGGTGGAAATTTAGCGATTCACGGAGATCAGAAACGTGAAGAAACGACCAATTGCAGTCACGATTGTGAGTATCTTGTTCGTCATCGTTGGGCTTGGCGGAATGATCCGTGGTGTCTGGACACCGCTTGCTGGCCGGGGTAGCGGGATCACTGGCCATGCGCTTATAGACGGTTCACTTGTTGAGGTAACTAGTCTTGCTGCAGTGCTCAGCGGCTTGTTCATGTCGCGAGGGGACAATTGGGCGCGTTGGCTGTGCCTCGCATGGATGGCATTTCACGTCGTGATCAGTTTAGGGCATGACCGGATGCGCCTGATCATGCACGTGATATGGTTAGTTGTATTGACGGTTGTTCTCTTCTGGCCAAGTGCCAACGCCTATTTCACCAGGGATTAATGCTCGAGCCTGTTTATCGATCGAAGACTTGTCGAAGCCCCAATCTAACGCTCATGCGCAGCCGCACGCAGCCTTTCATACCACTTCGTCGATATTGGTGATTCAGCACCGCGATTTAGTGAGTCATCCGCGTGCGCAAATGCTGAGACTACGTCGCTATAGTTTCTTTGCTGAGTGTGTCTCCAGGAGTCGGCGAACGCTGCGATGACCTGAGGCATATAAGGATTGATTCTCAAAAAGTCGAGAATTAGATCATGATTCGCTCTGAATGAGTGGTGAAGATCGGGCAGCTGCTGACGAACAATCGCGTCGAGTTCGGGATGTTCAAACATCAACCTACCAACGCAGTACGACAATCCTTGTGAATAGGCGGTGACGCGATCATGTTCGTCGGGATTGAACAAATTGATTGTTCCGATGTTGAATCTAATTCGAAACAACTCAGTAATGCCGGTCACTTCATCTATCAGTGGATGTTCACGGCCTTGGAACATTGCAGTGAGCACGTTTTGAAATGTGCGCGCCTCAGGCTCCGTTTGGCGAAACCCGTTCGGACCATACATCGGATGGACGAAGACAGCCGAGATATGCGGATTACCGACGATTTCCAGTGTTGCTGAAACAGCTCGCCAGACACCGGCCTGAACTGAGGGTATGAGCCAGAGTGTTGTGCGATGATCGCAGTGACGAAGTTGGTAAATGAGTTCACACGCAACCTCTGCATAACCTGCCAGTGGTGTTGCCAGGACGACGTGACGCGATTTTTCGAGTATCGCACCACGACTTTCACGTGACGTGTCTCGGTCGATTGGTTCCAGGATAGAGACACCGAGACCTGGGAGGATGTCGTGCTGGAGGAACTGGCCGAACTCCCCATTTGCGCCCACGATTGTGACGTTATCCCGCATCGTCAGGAGTAGTAGTATAGGACCTATATGACCTATTGGACCTATCGTGTTTATAGCAAATCCGGCTGCTCGTGAGTAAGTTCCTGCTCAAGTCGAAACAAGCCCGTGATATAGCGCTCGCAACAGGAATGGAGAAAGGGAGTTTCCGCAGGTTACGATCGGCTCGATCAAATGTTGGCCGAAAGGAAGTGAGGTCCAAAGTCCAAAGTCGAAAGTCCAAAGTCCAAGACCCTTTTACGAGCAAGACAATGAAAACAAAACCGCCAAAAACAATTGACGAATATCTTTCAACCGTGAGCGACAAACACAGAGTTGCGCTGGAGAAACTTCGGAAGCAAATCCGCGCGGCAGCGCCGAAGGCCGAGGAACGTATTAGCTATGGCGTGCCGGCCTTCTTTCAGAACGGCGCCCTGGTTTGGTTTGCCGCCGCTAAGAATCACTGCTCATTCTTTCCGGGAGGCAGAGCGGTTGAAATGCACCAATCGGAGTTAAAGAACTACTCACTGAGCAAGGGGACCATCCGCTTCCAACCTGAGAAGCCTCTTCCTGCAACGTTAGTACGCAGGATTGTCAAAGAACGAATTGCCGCAAATAAGTTGAAGGCGGCTAAGAAGCGCAAATGAAGCAACCTGGTTTGATGATAACGCAGAGGAAGCGACGATCAAGTTTGATGTTTCAAAACTGCAGGAAGCGTACGATGGCTGACGAGAGGGTGAGTGGGCGAGAGGGTGAGTGGGCGAGAGGGCGAGAGGGCGAGAGGGTGAGTGGGTGATCTATTGCTCATTTTCCATTTCTCATTTCTCATTTTCCATTTGTGGGAAAGAGTTGGTGCTTGGGTCCATAACAAATGGAAAATGAGAAATGAGAAATGGAAAATGAGCAATAAATCGCCCCCTCGCCCCCTCGCCCCA
>DATDFV010000045.1:0-9350 GCA_036522415.1 Pyrinomonadaceae bacterium
TCCGACACCGTGCCCGCACCCACCGTGCGACCACCTTCACGAATTGCGAAGCGCAGTCCCTTCTCCATGGCAATCGGGGCGATCAACTCGATCTCCATCGCTACGTTGTCCCCAGGCATCACCATCTCCACTCCCGCCGGCAATGACGCCACTCCCGTAACGTCCGTGGTGCGGAAGTAGAACTGCGGTCGATATCCGGTGAAGAACGGCGTGTGTCGGCCACCTTCTTCCTTCGTCAACACATACGCTTCCGCCTTGAACTTCGTGTGCGGCGTGATCGAGCCCGGCTTTGAGATTACCTGTCCGCGCTCAATGTCCTTGCGGTCGATACCACGCAGCAACAACCCGACGTTGTCACCAGCCACGCCTTCGTCCAGCAGCTTCTTGAACATCTCCACGCCCGTGACCACCGTGTTCTTCGTCGGCCGAATGCCCACAATCTCCACCGCCTCGTTCACCTTCACCTTGCCGCGCTCCACTCGGCCAGTCGCCACGGTGCCGCGTCCCTGAATCGTGAAGATGTCTTCCACCGGCATCAAGAACGGCTTCTCGATATCGCGCTCCGGCGTCGGTATATAACTATCCACCGCGTCCATCAACTCCAGCACTGTCTTCTCCCATTCCGGGTCGCCTTCCAGCGCCTTCAATGCCGAACACTTCACTACAGGAATATCGTCCCCCGGAAACTCATAGGCGCCCAACAGCTCCCGCACTTCCAGTTCCACCAGTTCCAGCAACTCCGGATCGTCGACCGCATCCACTTTGTTCAGCGCTACCACCATGGCCGGCACCCCAACCTGCCGCGCCAGCAGAATGTGCTCGCGCGTCTGCGGCATCGGACCATCCGTTGCCGCCACCACCAGGATCGCCCCATCCATCTGCGCCGCGCCCGTGATCATGTTCTTCACGTAGTCAGCGTGCCCCGGACAATCCACGTGTGCGTAGTGACGGTTCTTCGTCTCATATTCCACGTGTGCCGTCGCGATCGTAATGCCGCGCGCTTTCTCTTCCGGCGCTTTGTCGATCTGATCGAAGGCCACGAACTGTACCTTCGGATTGTTCTTCGCCAACACTTTCGTGATCGCTGCCGTTAACGTCGTCTTCCCGTGATCCACGTGCCCTATCGTCCCGATGTTCACGTGCGGCTTGGAACGGTCAAATTTTTCCTTCGACATCTCTTCCCTCTTCTAAATAAGGATCGTAACCATTCTATCTGCGGGCTGATACTCGCTGGAGCCCGCGATGAGATTTGAACTCATGACCTCCTCCTTACCAAGGAGGCGCTCTACCCCTGAGCTACGCGGGCGCAAATCCCAATGTTTCGAAAACTGGAGCGGGCGACGAGACTCGAACTCGCGACCCTCAGCTTGGAAGGCTGATGCTCTACCAACTGAGCTACACCCGCCCAAATCATTGCCGATTGTCGATTTCCAATTGCCGATTTGAAAGAACCAGATAGTTAACAATCAATCGGAAATCGGCAATTGGAAATCGGCAATACGGCTTCCTGGTGCAGGGGGGAGGATTCGAACCTCCGTAGGGTGTGAACCCGCCGGGTTTACAGCCCGGTGCCATTAACCACTCGACCACCCCTGCGATTTTCAAGTGACTCATGGAGCCGGCGAAGGGACTTGAACCCCCGACCCTCTGATTACAAATCAGATGCTCTACCAACTGAGCTACGCCGGCCGCTATAGGTGCAAAATAGCGCATTCCGACAAAATGCGGATACTACCAAGCGGATTTTAAAAACGCAAGCTGCCTTAGTGTTGTGGATAAAAAGGCTTTTACCGCGTGATTAGTGTCTCAACAGAACCGGAAATTGACCTCAGATGCGCCATCGAGGAGGCCTCAATTGCCTTCAGAATAGCCTTCCTGACGCGAGATCAAACGGCATCGGCCTCCGATGCCCCCGGAAAGTGGTTGGTGAAATGGTGATAATCGACGTCCAGTCTCGAACGGCAACCGGAATCATTACCCGATCCCTTTCTGAGGCACATACGGCAGATTGGGTCGAGATTCAGTAGGTCTATTCTGTCGATACGACAACGGGGGCGCCCTTCGTTTTCTGTTTGGCCGCGCGGTCGGCGACGACCGCGCGGTAAAAGGAACTGAAGTATCCGTACATGGAAACACATGCTGAAATCACAACCAGCCATAGCATCGCTCTTCCAGCCGTGTAGAGAAGCACCTGCCAATCATTCGCGGTTGTCGCACCCTCGCCGATCAAATGACTCCAGGCTGTGCGCAGTTCAGGAACAGACCAAAACTCGATCGCGGGAAACGGCTTTCCAAAGTTAGCTACCGGCGGTTTCCCAGCCACACTGGATCCAATTAGAAGAGTGATGGTGATTACCTGGGCCAGCATCTTGAACTTGCCCATCTTTGACGCTGAGATAACCAGCCCTTCAACAGCTGCAATTGACCTGAGTCCAGTCACTGCAAATTCCCGCCCAATGATGATCACTACGGCCCACGCCGGCGCCAGCTGGTTCTCGACGAGGGAAATAAGTGCCGCCGAGATCAACAGCTTGTCGGCAATCGGATCCAGCAGTTGCCCAAGCCTGGTTACTTGCTGACGACGCCGTGCAATCTGTCCGTCCAAATAATCTGTCAGGGCAGCTGATAGAAACATAAAAACACCAAGAATATGCCTGGGTACGCCAAACCAGTTTTCAGAAAAAGGTGTGAGCAGCACCACAACCAACAACGGGACAATAAAGATTCTCAGTAGCGTTAGTGCGTTTGGAAGGTTCACGTTAACTGCCTAAGCTTCGATTTTTGACGCAGTGTAGGACTCGCTAAGAAAAGGTGTCAATCGAACGAATGATCGATTGTGGAACTTTCTGGCAGCCTGCGGTGAATAGTTACTGACAATCTGGAGTGTGGTCCTTGTCCGACGAACTTTATTAGTTTGTCGCGCCACCGGCCTCGATTCTCATTCAAAAGTCGAGGCTTGGTGGGCACCCACGAGAAACTAAAGTTCGTCGGACACCACGCTCCATCACCAATCAATCAAACCACGAATAGGACGCGAACGATGAAGAGACTTGCACTGTTCGGCTTCATTATTGCCGCACTATTAGCGATTACATCGCCCGTTTACGGTGACGACACGCACGCTAAAGAGATCCTTAAACAAGCCCGAGAGGCCGTTGGTGGCGACGAGCAACTCAAAAAGATTCAAGGTCTAAATATCAACGGCCAATATCGTCGAGTATTTGGCGAGCGACAACTCGGGGGTGATCGCGAGATCAGCATTGAACTCCCCAACAAGTATTACGTTGAAGACTCCATGAACCCTGGCGGTCTCAGCACCGCACTCATCAACTACCGAACCTTGAATGGCGAACATGCCTGGAATGGACAAAGTGGTGGCGGTGGCGGAATGGTGTTTCGTATGACCGTTCCTGGCGGAGCACAAGCAACGCCCGAACAAATGGAAGCAGGACTTCGTCGCATGCTGACGATCGAAATGGCGCGATATCTCCTCGCAATCACACTAGCTGGTCCAGACTCGCTCGCACTCCAGTACACATACGCCGGCGAATCTGAGGTAGAGGATGCGAAGGCCGAAGTTATTGACGTCACCGGACCGGACAAATTCGCGATCCGATTATTTTTCGACAAGAACAGTCACTTACCTCTGCTCATCAGCTACCGCGGGCCAAAGCCTCGCATCGTCACGATGACAAGACAGGCCGGTGGAGCACAAATGAAACCCGAAGATGTTAAGAAAGCGAGAGACGAAGCAGAGAAGAAAATGATGGCGGAGGAACCGGAAGAGGTTGATTTCTACATCAGGCTAACTGACCACAAGAAGGTGGGAGGACTGTTACTCCCATTCAAGTTTACGTTTCTAACAGGCGAAGAAGTGTCCGAAGAGTTTGAAGTTTCGAAGTATCAGGTCAACCCGCAATTCAAGGCTGACAGATTTGAGAGGCACTGAGGATCCGCGCATGCCCCGAACATTTCGTTCTATAGCCGGCATTGTCGCGTTTCTCTTCGCTGTCCAGATCTGTCACGCACAAAACACCGCTACTCTCGATGTTATTGTTCGCGATCCTTCCGGTGCACTGATAAGTAAAGCTCAAGTCCAACTGCTCGTTAATAACAAACAACAGTCAATCGTACAGACCAATCAGAAGGGTGAAGCTCGTTTCAATCGTCTTCAGGTCACTGAGTATCAGATTCATGTCGAGGCTCCTGGTTTCAAGACGTTCGAAACAACCGTAACAATGAAGCCCGGTGGTAACCGCATTGAGCTGCCACTGGAGATAGGTGTAATTAAGGCTGACGTGAGTGTTGCAGAAGAAGCTGCGGTCAGAAATACAAATCCAAACGGCCCGGCTTTTTCAAATGTCCTGACCGAAGAACAGATCGCACAACTGCCGGATGATCCCGACGAATTCGAAAATGCCATCAATCAGCTTGCAGGACCCGGGGCACAAATTCGAGTCAACGGCTTTAAAGGCGGAAAACTCCCTCCGAAGTCTCAAATTCGTGAAATTCGTTTTCGTCTAAACCCATACGCCGCAGAAAACCACGATGCCGGTTTCGGATTGGTTGATATCACGACCAAGCCAGGGGTGAACTCGTGGCATGGGTCGTTCAACTTTGGTTTTCGTGATGAGGCAATGAATGCACGTCAGCCGTTTGCAAAGTTTCGCGGCCCGGAACAGCAACGACGGTTTGGACTTTCATTAGATGGTCCTCTTTGGAAGAATCGCACTTCTCTCTTCCTCAACACCGACGGATCATTGTTCTATGACGCAAAGACCATCGTCGCGACATTACCCACCGGCGAGTTTTCAGACCTTGCTTTCCGGCCTTCGCGTCGTCTTAATCTTGACGCACGCATCGAACACGCCGTCAACAAGACTCACACCGCGCGATTTCAATTTCAACGCAATGCCGTTTTGCAAATGAATCTTGGCGTTGGAGATTTTGATCTCGCAGCACGCGGGTATTCACAGGATCAAACTGAGTACATCGCACGAGCAGCCGATTCCGGTGTTTTCGGAAAGAAATTCTTTAACGAAATACGTCTGCAGACACGCTGGACAGACATCGAAACAAAATCGGTGTCTGTCGGTCGTACTCTTTTGGTGCCAGGGGCTTTCAATGATGGCAGTGCGCAGCGATTTGGCAATCGTGATCAGTTCGATTTCGAAGTCGCGGATAATGTCGATTACGCATTGGAGAAACATGGAATACGTTTCGGCGTCCAGGTTGAGGGAGGTCACTACACCAGCAGCGACTCAACAAACGCCTTCGGGACTTTTCAGTTTGCCGATCTCAGCGCTTACCTGGCTGGCGTTCCAACACAGTTCACACAAAGAATCGGCGATCCGTCGGTTTCATATTCGCAGTATCAAACAGGTTGGTATGTGCAGGATGACTATCGAGTCAAAAAGAATCTGACTGTGAGCTATGGCATCAGGCAGGAGCTTCAAACGAATGGCCCGGGCAAATTCAATCTCGCGCCTCGGCTGGGCTTTGTCTGGTCGCCATTTAAAAAGGCCAACGTCACAATTCGCGGAGGCTCAGGAATTTTTTACGACTGGATCGGTGCACAGACATACGAACAGACACTGCGAGTTAATGGTCAGCGACAGAGTGATCTGATCGTTTCAAACCCCAGTTATCCAAATCCCTTTATAGGCGGCATTCAAACCATTCCGCCCGCCAGTCGGATTCAATTCGATAGTGAGCTGCAACAACCTTACATAATTCAATCGTCGCTCGGTCTTGAAACCACGGCGCTCAAGAAAGTTCGCCTGATGACGAACTATCAGTATCAACGCGGCATCCACATGTTACATGGCATTAACCTGAATGCTCCCATCTCCGGGATTCGACCTGACGCGACAATCGGCAATGTAACCAACATCGAGTCTTCAGCCTACACGTCAGTTCACCGGTTGATGGTAGGTGTTGGGCCGGCGAAGTTCATCAACGGCTTCTTTTGGAATGTGAACTATCTCTTCATGCGAAGCACAAACGAAGCCGATAGCCCGTTCAGTCTGCCATCGAACAACTTCAATCTGCGCGCAGATCGAGGCCCGTCTGCAAACGATTTTCACCACCTCATTTCCGCCTTCATTAACAAACGACTTAAAAAGGGCTTTGCCGCGTCGGCGATCGTCCACGCGACCTCTGCTCTGCCATACAACATCACGACGGGCTTCGACGATAACAAAGACACCGTAATCAATGACCGACCGCTGGGTGTAAAACGCAATAGTGCTCGAGGTGCTCCGCGCTGGGAAATCGGATCTCGATTCAGCTGGGGAAAAGACTTCGGACCGGAACAGCAGGCGGCGGGCGGCCCACAAGTTCGTATGGTGCGCATCGGAGGCGGTGATGGCGCAGCACCGCCATCAATCGGAATGGGCGGAACTAAGAAATATCACCTCGAGTTTTATGCGCAGGCTTTCAATCTTTTGAATCACACCAACCTCGGCGTTTTCAATGGTGTTCAGACGTCACCGTATTTCGGACAAGCAACTTCAGCCCAGGGTCCGCGAAGGATGGAGATTGGCACGCGCTTCAATTTCTGAATAAACATCCACAGATTACACAGATGTCCGACGAACTTTAGTTTGTCGTTTGTGCGGTTAAATTGGCCCTACACATCGTAGGGTCTCGAAATCCAACACACGACAAACTAAAGTTCGTCGGACATCTGCGTAATCTGCGGATAGAAAACGTCCTCGCTTGCCGCACCCTCGACCCTCCGCTAGAATGACTGATCCTCCGCACCGCCTAATTCATATCCGTGCGGGAGCAGTCAACCTAGTCACATGGCGATTGACCGAATAACTGTTCGCGGCGCACGGCAGCACAACCTCAAGAATATCAATGTAGATATCCCGAGAGACCGCTTTACCGTCATCACTGGCCTATCAGGATCCGGAAAATCCTCTCTTGCCTTCGATACGATCTATGCCGAGGGGCAACGCCGTTACGTTGAATCATTGTCTGCTTATGCACGCCAATTTCTCGATCAGCTGGAGAAGCCGGATGTTGATTCTGTCGACGGTCTATCTCCAGCAATTTCGATAGAACAGAAAACAGTTTCGCGAAGTCCACGTTCTACCGTCGGAACGGTAACCGAAGTCTACGACTACATGAGACTTTTGTTCTCGTCGATAGGCATACCGCATTGTCACATTTGCGGCGCAGCAATAACCCGTCAAAGCGTCGATCAGATCGTCCAAAACGTGCTGGCACTTCCTGAAGGCGAACGCGTAATGGTATTAGCTCCGATAGTGCGAGGACGCAAAGGCGAGTTCAAGAAAGAGCTGGAAAAACTTGCCAAAGATGGCTTTTTGCGTGCGCGCGTGGATGGCGAACTCTTATCGCTCGATGAAGAGATCAAGCTCGACAAACGAAAGAACCACACAATTGAAGCTGTGGTCGATCGGTTGTTAATCAAGAACGGCATTAAGGAGCGTCTAACCGAATCAATTCGAACCGCATTGAAGTTAACTGGCGGTGCAGTACTTATTTCTATTGTCGATGGTGAAGAGAAACTGTATTCCGAGCGAATGGCATGTGTGAACTGCGGCATCAACGTTCCTCCGCTTGAGCCCCGATCGTTCTCGTTCAACTCCGCTTATGGCGCCTGCAAACGTTGCCACGGTCTGGGAACCGTCATGGAGATCGATTCACTCAAATTGATCCCTGATGCCAGCCAGACTCCTGAGCGGCTTGGATACATGGGAACTGCCGATAAGCAAGGCTCGGCGTATCTGAGGAGCGCACTTCTCGCAATATGTAACCACTTCAACGCTGATTCCAAAACACCCTACGGCGAGCTCCCGAAAGAAGTACGCGAAGGGTTCCTGAATGGCGTCACAGGCAAAGTAACGTTCACTCAAGGACTCTACACTTACCAGGGTGAATGGAAAGGCGCGCTGACGTGGCTTCGCGATCGCTTAGGCGAAGCACCTTCAGAAAAGATCAGAGTCGCTCTTGAAGATCTCGTCTCTCCAACCGTGTGTCAGGAGTGCAAAGGCCAACGGCTGCGCTCGGACTCGTTGTCGGTACGTGTCGGCGGCCGAGGAATCGCTGAATATACTTCGCTGCCCATTTCGGATGCCGTTGACGCTTTCGAGCAAGTTAAACTAAACGCTCGCGAGGAACAGATCGCCGGAGGGATATTACGCGAAATCAAAAATCGCTTAAGTTTCCTGCGCACTGTGGGGCTGGGCTACCTAACACTCGATCGCGCGTCGTCAACGTTGTCGGGAGGCGAGGGTCAACGCATTCGACTGGCAACCCAGATCGGTTCGCAACTCCGCGGTGTCCTTTACGTACTTGATGAGCCATCGATCGGACTTCATCCACGCGACAATCAAAAGCTTCTCGATACGCTCTCAGCGTTGCGCGACTTAGGAAACACGGTGTTGGTAGTTGAACACGACGAAGAGACAATTCGGCGCGCAGACTATGTTGTCGATCTCGGCCCGGGCGCTGGAGCCCACGGCGGTGAACTGGTGGCATGTGGTACGGCTGAGGACGTCGCCGGCAATCCAAACTCAATAACGGGTCTGTACATTCGAGGCGCAAAAAAGATCGAAGTGCCGTTAGAGCGACGCTCTCCCAACGGAAAATACCTGACCATCCAGGGTGCACACGCAAACAATCTCAAGGACATCGACGCGACATTTCCTTTGGGACTTCTGACCGTCGTGACGGGCGTTTCGGGTTCAGGCAAATCCACTTTGGTCGAAGACATTCTTTATCACGCCCTGGCTCGACATCTCTACGGGTCACTTGCGGAACCAGGTCCTTATAACGCGCTTGAAGGGCTCGAACACGTCGACAAAGTAATCGAGATCGATCAATCACCAATCGGCCGTACTCCTCGATCGAACCCCGCCACTTACACCGGGCTATTCACGCCGCTGCGCGAACTCTATGCAATGCTTCCCGAGTCTCGCGAACGTGGGTACAAACCTGGTCGCTTTTCATTCAATGTTAAGGGTGGTCGTTGTGAGGCGTGCGAGGGCGACGGCATGAAGCGCATTGAGATGAACTTCCTGCCGGACGTCTATGTACTTTGTGATGTTTGTCGGGGAGCGCGTTATAACCGCGAGACGCTTGCCGTTAAGTACAAGGGTAAATCGATCGCTGACTTGCTGGATACGACCGTCGAGGAAGCACTACCGCTTCTGGAGAACCTGCCTCAGATAAATCAGAAGTTGCAGACGCTGCTTGATGTCGGTCTTGGTTACATAAAGTTAGGGCAATCGGCCACAACGCTTTCGGGAGGCGAGGCACAGCGAATCAAGCTCGCGAAGGAATTATCGAAACGAGCAACTGGTCGAACAATCTACATT
>DATDFV010000046.1:0-22585 GCA_036522415.1 Pyrinomonadaceae bacterium
TGGGCGCGACATACGTGGGAGTGCGTCGCGCCCATCCATATTCGTGGTTACTGTCCTCACCCCAGCAACCACTTGAGACGGAGGATCCACCAACCGTCTCTCTTGCCCCACACTATACATCGCAACGCCCGTGCCGTGCAACTACGTTTTTCTGCAAGGAATAGAGGTTGTGATTTGCTTCGGGAAACGTCCACGATGTGGCTTGGAAAGCGGTCCTGGGAGTCCGTGGAGACTGTGCTCGTGTAGATTTTTCTCGCCGACGAGTGTAGAAATTTCACGAACCGTAAGCTTTACTCACCGATAGCTTGCCTTATCTGCTCGGCGATTTGCGAGGCGTAGTTTTCGATAACGGTTTGGTTCTCGCCCTCAATCATCACCCGCGCGAGCGGTTCTGTTCCCGAATAACGCAGGAGTAATCTACCTTTGTTTGAAAGCCGTTCCTCAACATCTCGAACGGCTTTGTTCACGGCCGGCAATTTATCGAAAGGCACCTTCTCTTTGACTCTTACATTCAACAAAACCTGGGGGTAGCGCTGAAAGCCTGCGGTTAGTTCTGATAATGGTTTTTGCGCCTCGGCCATTGCCCTGAGAAGACATAAAGCGGTAATCATGCCATCGCCGGCGAGACTCAGGGCCGGAAGGATAATGTGACCAGATTGCTCGCCACCCAAACTTGCCTTACGACGTAACAGTTCGTCGAGAACCCACTTATCGCCCACGTCGGTGCGAACAAGTTCAACCCTTAACGACCGCAGTGCAATCTCCAACCCTATGTTGCTCATCACAGTCGCAACGACGACTCCGCCAGCCAGACCATCATGTGTCATGAGGTGATTCGCAAGCACCCAAAGGGCTGCGTCTCCATCAACAAACGTTCCCTCCGCATCTACAAAAAGCGACCGATCAGCATCACCATCGAAAGCAATTCCCAGGTCCGCGTGTTCTGCAATCACTCTCGCTTGCAGTGATTCGATATGAAGCGACCCGCAGTTGAGATTGATGTTGCGTCCATCAGGTGCTGCGTTGATCGCAAGAACCTTCGCACCGAGGCTATTGAAGAGTTGGGGTGCAAGTTTGTAGCTCGCTCCGTTAGCGCAATCAACGACGACCGAGAGTCCATTGAGGTTCAACCGCGCACCGATTTCATTCGAAAGAAAGCGAAGATAGCGGCTCTGCAAATCTTCCACGGACTCGCTCGTGGGCGTCTGATGAGGTTCGGACTTTCGCGTATGGTGAACTCTTCCTTCGTGAATGTCCTTCTCGATCAGAAGTTCAACTGAGTCAGCGATTTTTTGACCTGACGGTGCAAAGATTTTAATGCCGTTGTCGTGATAAGGATTATGAGAAGCGCTGATCACGACGCCTGCCCCTGCGCCGAGCGCCCGAGTCAGATACGCAACGCCCGGTGTCGTTATAACACCTGCCGAAAAGCAATTGGCTCCAGCAGCTGAAGCACCAGCGATAAGTGCACGTTCCAACCACTCTCCGGACTCACGCGTGTCTCGACCAATAACAATAGAAGGCGAGGGCCCGGAATCGTGTGCCAGGTAACTTGCGAGAGACGATCCAATGATTTCTGCGGTTGGTGAGTCTAGTGGAAACTTTCCGGCTTCACCTCGGATGCCGTCGGTGCCAAAGAGTGCTGTCATGTATGTTTGTTCTAATGTTTTGTCCTTTGTACTTTGTTCTTTGCTGTTCCCCGTACAAAGCACAAAACACAAAGCACACCTATTTGCGTTGCGTGAATTTACCTGGATTGACTGACTTCAAAATAAACTTTCCATCAAAAGCAGGCGGCAACTCCAGTTGCGGTTCGAGGGCTGCATTCAGAACTAATTTGATGTCGTTCCTCTTTAACTGATCCAGCAACTTCGACGGGCCGAGGATGTTAACAGTCGCTGTGCTCGGCACCGGTTCGGTTCCCGATTGGCCAACGACTGACACATCCGAAAAACTCCGTTCCGCACGTCGTTCACCGATCTCGATCTGAACGTCTACAGCGGGATCGAGTAAATCAACCTTTGGATCGCTGATATCAATGGATACATTTGTCGCGGTGAAACTCGCTTTCTGGCCCGCTAACGAAATCGTTTCCGTAGGAGCTTTTTCAAGCGCGTTGACGTGACCTGCCGGACCACGCACCGTAACGGTTGGCAGGCTAGGGGTCACTGAATACACCTCGTAACCATTTGCCGGTTCTCCTTCAAGTCGCGGCTCGGTTTTAACTTCGCTCTCAACTATTGGCTCCAATCGAATCGGGATCGCGCCTGGTAAGAAGCCTTCGATTTTCACACCATGGGGCAGAGGTATCTGTGCTCTATCGGACAATCTAAGCATCCGTTCACCCGCCCGCTGATCGGTAATGTCGATCGTTGCCACCAGATCAAGTGCACTCAAACCGTCGAGTTTGCCCCTGCTTCCGGTGAGTGTGACATCAACTGACTTTGGTGGATCGTTACTGATTTCGAGCGATTGGGGTCTTACGAAGTTCAGTTGTACGTTGACGTGGGTAGTAACTGGTTCGTTCTGACTGGTAACGAATAGCCAGAGGACAAACGTTATTCCCAAAGATAGAAGTTTCAGACTCCAATCCTCGACAAACAACTTACGCAGAACCTTCTCGACGCCGGACGGCGCGCGCGTTGGCTCTGCAGAAATCTCTTCAACGTCCTGGAACGGCATATGGTGTTTAAGTCTCTTTGGAGTGCGACGATCTGCCGTCGCTTTGTTACCGCGCTACTTTGACTATCGTGCAGTCTCTTTCAGACAGGTTAACCATCATTCGAGTGTCCGAAGTAACAAAGCGACGCCAGGTCGTCGCACTCCAAAACTACAAAATCGGTGCTATCTCTTCCGTGTCGGTTTCATGCTCCGCTGGTTTTTCTTTTTCCTTCCGCTTCGGTGCGCTGAGCGCATCCAGGATGGCAGCACGGAGTTTCGTCGCATCCAGACCGCGTTTAATCTCCCCTGCCTGCACAAACGAAATCAGTCCTGTTTCTTCTGAAACAACCACAGCCACCGCATCCGTGTCTTCAGTAACACCTATTGCTGCGCGATGACGCGTACCAAGATCTTTTGAAAGTCGCGGATTAAGTGTTAAAGGCAAAAAGCACGATGCGGCTGCGATGCGATGACGTCGCACTACCACAGCGCCATCGTGCAGCGGACTTTCGGGGTTGAAGATACTCACCAACAGGTCGTAGCTGAGTTCCGCGTCCAGCTTTACGCCCCCATCAGTAATATTCTTCAGACCTACGTTTCGCTCGATAACGATCAAAGCACCGGTCTTTGTTGAAGCGAGCGTGGTCGCGGCCAGAATAACTTCGTCGTATACGCCTTCACCGAACTGCCCTCGATGAACTCTGGCGAATGGCATCCGAAAACGGTTGCCGAATGTAATTAGTGCCTGCCTGATCTCCGATTGGAACAGAACGATGATTGCGATCCCGATGTAGAACAATCCGTTGCTGAGAACGAACTCGAGGGTTGTGAGGTCTTGTTTACTGGAAAGCCAATAGAAGAAAACCAGAACACCGATTCCCGCGGCCATTGGAGCTGCTCGAGTGCCGCGCAGAAGTTTAAGAACACCATACACAAGTAAAAAGACGAAAACGATGTCCGCGATATTTCGCGGCTCAACGAGGCGTCTCAGATACTCGGAGTATGGTAGTAACAGCAGCATCTCGTAATTTGTTTGAAAGCCAAATCGCGGCGTCGCAGTAACAAGTTAGTATCTCCAGGCCCGCGCGAATCCGAGTTCTCAACTAGCGTGTTCTGGAACCGCTCGCGTATCAATTGACTGTTCATCGCGGGCGGCTTCAAGAAAGATCATTTCAACCTTGGGTTCTGCCTGCTTGATTCGGTCCTCAACTTCTAAGATTGTGCGCTCAATATCACTGGTTGTCAGATTCTGACGTAACTTGACGTGCGAGTTGATCAGGATCTGTTTCGGCGCTAAATGCATCGTTAACAATTCTACAACTCTATCGACGTTTGGATGGCTCTCCATCGCCTCTTTGATGGCCTCAACTGTCTTGGCATTGGCAGCTTCGCCTAGCAAAAGCCCTCGTGACGACCTGGCCAAAGCAAAAGCTACAACTGCGAGGACCAATCCAATCAGTATCGAAGCAACTCCGTCCCAATAGGCTCCGGCATTTCCTCCCACCTGAAAATCGGTCAGTATCAACCCGCCTGCGGCAATGACGATCCCGAGGAGTGCTGCCGAGTCTTCAAAGAGCACTGTTTTCGCGGTCGGATCTTTCGACTCGCGTACATATTCCAAAAAACCTAAACCTTCGTGATGGGCCTCTCGCGTCTCCTGGTAGATCGCCAGCGAGATCGAAGCGGCTTCAAGTACAAAAGAAAGCGCCAGAACCACGTACGCCCAGGTCAGATTTGTGGGTGGATGAGGGTGCGCAAGTTTTACGATACCCTCGTAAATAGCGTAGGTCGCTCCCACACCAAAAATAAAAATCGCAGCTATGAAAGACCAGAAGAAGCGCTCTTTTCCAAAGCCGAATGGATGTTTGCTGGAGGCAGGTCTTTTGTAGAACCTTAGTCCCAGCAATAGGAAGACCTGATTGGTGGTATCGGCAATTGAGTGGAGGGCCTCAGCCATCATTCCCGACGAGCCGGTAATCAAGGCCGCAACCAGCTTCAATATCGCGATCAGCGCATTTGCAAAGAGCGCCCCCAGAACGGCCAGCATACGCAAAACACCTTCGGGTACTAGATTGTTAGCTCCGCTCGGATTATCGCGGAAATATTATCGACTGGCAACGTCATGATTTCAGATCCGATGATCCTGGTAATAAGCCTTTGGAGTGCGACGGCCTGCCGTCGCTTTGTTACAGCAGCCGCGTCCTCGGTAGGTAGCGCCGTGACAAAGCGACGGCAGGCCGTCGCACTCCAAAGGCTTAACGTCTTTTCTTTTTAAACGTCCCGTTCTGAAGAAACCCAACCAGCTCACCGTTCTTCCCAACAACTGCAAGTGAGCCGACTCCGTTGCGCTTCATCAATTCACGTGCATGAGCCAACGTAGTATCAGGCTCGACGAAGAACCGCGGAGCGATGGGTCGCATTACGTCCATGGCCCTGGTGAGATGCCATCGTTCGCGTGGTAAGGATTTTAGATCCTCAAGTGAAAGTATTCCGTGCAGCTGACGATCTCGAGCCACGGGAAAGGCTACCTGGCGATGAATCGGTAACACCGCATCGATCAGCTGACTAATAGATAAATCAGGTTCAATGGAGAATGGCGCCGACATGGCTTCAGAAACCACGTGCTGCACGCGCGCTCGATTGTGTTTGACGACGCCATAAGCTGCGTCAAACAAGAAAAGACCGACGAGTACAGACCACAAACCCATGAAATACGATCGAAAGTTCGGCGCCACGATCATGTAAACACCGAAAATGATCAGAACAGCTGCGATGAGCATTCCACAAATGCCAGCCATCCGTGTGGCGTCACGAATCTTGCCGGTTCGTCGCCAAAGAATTGCGCGTAACACTCGCCCGCCATCCAACGGATAACCCGGAAACAAATTGAACACGGCTAGTAGAAAATTGCCGGCGGAGAGTAGCAGCAATACTCCAGCTGCGGTTGGATAGTTGAGCTTGATTGCGGGTAACAACAGTACAAAGGCGACCAGCGCAAAGAGGAAACTAGCCGCTGGACCAGCAATAGCGATTCGAAATTCGGCTCGTGGACTCTCTGGCTCCTTTCGCAGGCGAGCGAGACCACCAAATGGATGAAGGACGATCTCCTCAATCTCAATGCCTTCGCCGCGAGCCATCAACGCATGCGACAGCTCATGACCGAACACCGACAGAAAAAGTCCAAGCGTCGTAACGATCGCGAGAATCCACGCGGTTAGATCACTAACAGGATGAAGCGTGACACTTCCGACCCACATCCCACCGCGTGCCAGATTCACTGCAATCAGCCATACACTCAAACAGAAAACCACGAACCAGCGAAAATCGATTCGCACGGGGATTCCATAGATCCGAGTAACGGTAAGCTGTCGTCTGTAAAGCGCGAGGAGATTCATCTATGTTTCAAACGCAGTCGCTTCAGTATCCATTAAAGGATGCGGTTCGGTTCGTGACACGCGTCGCAAAAGAAGCGGTTCTTCGAACAACTGAGACAAGCCTCGCACGATCGCAAACCTTGGTTCATCTGCTACGCGGACGACCAATCCGAGCTGTTTCTGCAGATACTGGGGCAAACCATCCAACGAAGCCCCCCCTCCGGTGAGAATCAACCCGCGGTCGTAGATATCGCCCGCTACTTCGGGCGCCAGCTCAGTCAGCATCCCGCGAACTGAGTCACCTATACGACGAATAATCGGGACCGTGATCGCATAAACTTCTCCGGCAGTTATGTCCACTGCGCCGGGGCTACCGGTTTGCACGTCACGACCGCGAACGTTCAACTTCATGGCCGGATTGGGTGGCTCGATAGCAGTGCTCAATTCAAGCTTCACTCTTTCCGCTGTGGGAATACCGATTGTCAGACCATGATGACGTCGCAAGCGATCCATGATTGCAGCATCGATGTCTGAACTTCCAATTCGTTCGGCGCGTGACGCGATGATGGAACCACTAACGATTGTCGCCACGTTTGTCGTGCCGCCGCCAATATCAACCACCGCAGAAGCATGTTCGTCGTTCAATGGCACACCAGCGCCGATAGCGGCAGCCTGTCCCTCCTCGATCATGTAAACACGGCTGATGCGCGCTTCCTCTGCTGCACTCAATAACGCACGTTGTTCAACCTGAGTAACTTCTGAGAGTACGCTCATGATTGCGCGCCGGCTGAAATGTGATATTCCACTCCGCGCCAATCTTACGAAGTGATCGAGCATTGCTCTTGTGCGTTCAAAGTCGGCTACAACCCCATCGACGAGTGGCGCGATGACTGCAACGTCGCGAGCTTCCCGGCCTTGCATCTTGCGTGCTTCGCTTCCAACCGCAATTACTTCTCCGGTTATTTTGTTGACAGCAACCACGGATGGCTCATCAACGACCACACCTCGACCGCGGACCGCAATAATCGTGTTTGCCGATCCCATATCGATCGCCATTGAGTCAGACACGAGATTTCGAAGTGCGTTAAGACCGATTAACGAACCGGTTTTGGCGATGATCGACATAAAACAAAAAGCGAACGACTACGGACCTTTACCTCTGCCCGTAATTGTTCACTTATTTCTCCTCCCCCAGAAAAGATGCCAATTGTCAGACGAACTTTAGTTTGTCGATGATACCAATCAAGGCCCGCATGAAACTTAGAAGCCCTTATCGAACGCGCGACAAACTAAAGTTCGTCGGACATTTACCACGCTCCACTCGCACGTTGCCAATCCACTTCCCAAAGCGCAACCGGCTGCTGACGGTTCTTCACCATAATCGGATCGCGGGGTTGCAACCGGTAACGACTATGCGCCGCTTTGGCAGTCGCATCACTTATCAAAATTTCGCCACCTTGTGCGTTTGTCTCTAATCTCGAGGCGGTGTTTACAGCGTCTCCGATCGCGGTGTACTCAGAGCGTCGCTCAGACCCGATATATCCAACAGTAACTTCGCCCGTGTGTAGACCCATTCCCACGCCTATTTCATTAAAACCTTCTTCGCGCAATTCTTGATTGATGCTAAGCACGCGGCGCTGCATTGCGACTGCGGCATTCAAAGCATTCGACGCATCTTCCGGAGTGGCGGTCGGCGCACCGAAGAGCGCCATCAAACCATCGCCCAGGTATTTGTCGAGCGTTCCTCCGTGGGCAAAGATGATGTCGGTCATTGCCGAGAAGTATCGATTGAGCAAACTAACAATCTTCTCCGGGGGCGCATGTTCAGAGATACGAGTAAACCCGCGAATGTCGGCAAACAGAATCGTGATTGTTTGATTCACGCCACCAAGCTTGAACGATTCAGGGTTCTCGAGCATTTGCTTGACGACGTATTCAGGAAGAAACCTGCTGTAATTTGCGCGCGCCACCTCTTCGCGGGCAAGCCGTTCGTGGGCGCGTGCATTCTCAACCGCGATTGCAGTCTGAGCTGCCACAGCACTGATCAACTCGAGGTCGTCAGGTTTGAAAGCGGCAAACGGATCGAGCCGATCCGCATAAAGCGCTCCGTGCACCCTGGTTTCTGCGACGAGCGGTGCGCAAATAGTAGAACGAACGCCCTGTGAAACAATCGAATCGACGCCCGCAAACTGTTCGTCCGAAGCCGCATCCTGAGACAGTAATGCCACGCGATCCTTCATTACCTTGCGCGTGATAGTTCGACCTATTGATAACTTTCGCGCGTGGGCTTCAAGTTTGTTATCGCGGGCGCGCACTGCTATAGGAGTTAGCTTTACATCTTCGAGATCGCCATTTGTACCGCCTTCAGCAAGCAATGCCACAACGCGATCAGCGGGCGTTGACCTAAAAATTACGTCCGTGGCTTTTTCGAAAATTGCATTGAGATCGAATACCGAACCAAGCGTCTTACTCATTTCGTAAAGCGCCGTGAGGATGTTCGCTTTGCGCTGCAGCGTGTCTAACATCTTGTCTCGTTGCGGAGACAGCGCTGTGGTCATCTCGTCCTTTGAACGAAGAACAGTATTCATCACATCGTTCGCAGAAATCAGCAGCTGCGTGTGACCCAGGGGTTTGTCGTCGTAACGAACGTCTGTAGTCCGTTCTTCGGGGGGTTGTTCGAAGCGCAAGGTGCTGGCGCCGATAGTTATTCGGTCGCCATTCTTAAGTTGCTGCTCAAAGTGTGGTTCACCGTTTATGAATACTTTGTTAGCACTTCTGCGAAGCTGTCCGTTGATTACAGCGCCGTCAACGATAGTGAAGGCCCCGCCATCGATGGGCTTGATGTGTGCGTGATATCGGGAGGCTCGCGGATCGTCGAGCACGACAGCATTGTCGGGCGCGCGGCCAATTGTGCAAATGGCCTGGGGAACAAAACCGAACTGCCATTGACGCCCACTTGCGTCGGTGATCTTGAGGTGCGCCATGCTGAAGTTGATCCTAGCAGTAGGCGGAATGGCTGACAACAGGAAGGCAGGAGCAGGAGCAGGAGCAGGATGAGATTGTAATAGGTCCTATCGGTCGTACAGGTCCTATTGCTGGTCTCGTGCTGACTATTGCGTTTCGCTGCGTTATGATTCGGCACTGACCTCAACCTTTCTAACGGAGACACTCTTATGAGCTCTTCCAGGTTTTGTACTGGAGTAACCACGCTCGCGGTAATGATTCTGTTATCGGTGTCTTCAGCAGCCCAAACGGCAGACTCGTCTAAAAGTTCGAAGCTTGCGGGATCGATTTCAGGCAAAGTCACAATTAAAGGCAAGGGGATGTCTGGGATAACTGTGGGTTTACGCAGGTCCGAAATGTTCAATCCCTCCGAGCTGGCTCAGCGCGCCGTCACAGATCAGGACGGAAACTACAAAATCACAAACATCGCTGCTGGATCGTATCAGGTCGTGCCTTCAGCGCCGGCATATGTGCTGACTGACACTAATACGAGGGCGCGCAGCATCATCGTGAGCGAAGGAGAGAACGTCGAAAATATTAATTTCTCATTGTTACGAGGAGGAGTTATCACTGGCCGAATAACAGATGCTGACAGCCGGCCTGTAATTCAACAGCAAGTCAAATTGTCGCGAGTTGATCCACCTGCTCCAATGAGCGGCCCGCAACTTGTCTATTCCTTAGCAGCGCCAACGACCGATGACCGAGGAATCTACCGAATCTACGGTATTACGCCCGGGCGCTATAAGGTGTCTGTCGGCCAGGGCGACGACGGTTCTTCCGGCCCCTCGAGATCTAATTACAAAGAAGTTTTCTACCCGGACGTTACTGAATCAAGTAAAGCGTCAATCATTGAAGTTGGCGAAGGGTCCGAAACAAAAAATATCGATATTACGTTGGGCCGAACCATTGAAACTTTTTCTGCCAGCGGTCGCGTGATAAGCGAAAAAGGTGATCCGATCCCGTTTCTCAGATACGGCCTTCAACGTCTAATCGGATCGAATGACCGACAGGAGATAGTCAATTCATTCACGAGTACGAATGCTCGCGGTGAATTCACAGTGGAGGCCTTGATACCGGGAAAGTACACCTTACTTGTTATGCAAGACGGAATTTCAGAGATGCGCACCGACGGCACTACGTTCGACGTCATCGATTCTGATGTTTCCGGAATAACGATCCGATTAATTAAGGGTGCCTCGGTGTCGGGAACTGTTGCACTGGAGAACAATGACAAGCAAGTGTTGGCAAAGCTTTATCGGCTGCAAATAATGGGATACGTTCAAACCGTGACGGGAAGCGGAAGTTCTAGCAACGGCTCACAGTCACCCATAGGACCCGATGGGAGCTTTCGACTTGCCGGGTTACCCGGCGGGACAGCTTATTTGAACATTGGGCCATTCCTAAACATGGAAGATTTGAAAGGCTTTGTCGTCTCGCGAGTCGAACGCGATGGTGTAGCTCAGCCAGAAGGCTTAGCTATAGGGGAAGGAGAACAGATATCTGGAATCCGTGTGGTTGTTGACTACGGCACGGCAGTTTTGCGTGGTCGCGTAAATGTCCAAAATGGGACCCTCCCACCAGGAGCAAGGATTACCGTGCGCTTGGCGACACCGGGTTATTCATCCAACCTTCGCTCAGTGCCGGTCGATGAACGTTTTCGGTTTGTGGCGGAGGGAATCCCTGCCGGTACGTACGAGGTGTCTGTCATGGCATTCGGCAGCACATCACGACTTACCAAACCGGTGAAGCAACAGGTCGTGTTACAAAACAACTCCGTCACCGACGTGACGATTATTCTCGACGTCTCCGATAAACCCTGAAGCGTTCTTCTATGCTCCGGCTGAACTTTTTTCTCACTCTAATCCTGACTGTCTGCTTAGTACTAACTCTGGCCGGGTTATTGAACGCGCAACAGGCTACGCCTTCGCCGTCGGACGACCCAAGAGTGGGAACAATCTCCGGCACAGTTGTGAATGAAAGCGGCCAGCCATTGATTGGGGCCACAATCTCAGTGCGAGCAGTTGGACCTTCCATTATCGGACGAACGTCGTCGACGGACAGTGAAGGGCATTTTGAGGTCAAGGGCCTGGACAGTAGTCTGTACTTTGTTCAGGCTTTTTCACCCGCATACGTTGCACCTCCCTTGGAAGTCGATACCCAGGCTCCTACCTATCGTGTCGGCGATACTGTAAAGCTGGTATTGATGCGTGGCGCTGTCATAACTGGAACTGTAACGACTGCCTCAGGCGAACCGATGGTTGCTGTTCGCGTGCGCGCCTTTATGGTGCGCGATGCATCAGGCAAGCTGACGAAAGGTGCCGTGTTCTCGTTAGGTGAACGGGCAACGGACGATCGCGGCATCTATCGTATTTTTGGTCTTGCGCCAGGGACATATGTCGTGCAGGCGGGCGGAGGTGGTCCTCGACCGGGCATGAGCATTACCGACATGGATGCACCAACGTTTGCTCCCTCATCAACCAGGGACACTGCGACCGAAGTGCAGGTGCGCAGTGGTGAAGAAGCCACAGTTGATATTCGTTATCGCGGTGAGCCAGGTCATTCGATAAGCGGCACTGTCAAGACTCAGGGGCCTGGGGGCGCAAGCGTGTCTATAACGCGGGTGGGCGATGGGCTGATGGCAACGAATGGTTCGTTTCAAGCGCCGGGATCGAAAGGATTTGCTATCTATGGACTGGCTGACGGTGATTACGAAATTACAGCCCAGGAAACGATGACGCCAAGACTCATGTCGTTTCCGGAACTAGCATTCTCTGATCCATTGCGAGTGACGGTTCGGGGTGCGGATGTTAGCGGGCTGGAGTTGGTTCCGAAACCGCTAGCATCAATAACCGGCAAAGTCGCGCTGGAATCCTCAAAGCTGCCTGAGTGTCAGAACAAACGTCAGCCGCTTTTCAGTGAGACGCTGATCACCCTGTTGATAAATCGCAAAGATGCAGAAATCGATCAATCAGCCCTGATCAGATCCGTGATGAGTGTAACGTCACCTGACAAAGATGGCGCATTCACTTTGCGAAATTTGCGCCATGGTCAATATGCATTTAGTCCACGTTTCTTTGGTCGGTATTGGTATCTGAAAGGGATATCGCTGCCGTTGACTGCTGCACAGGCGAACGCAGCAAAACAAATCACATCGTCTAAAGATGTGGTGAAGAGTTGGACGAGGGTGAAGTCGGGAGACCGGCTAACCGGTTTGACGATTACATTGGCGGAAGGAGCGGCGTCGATCCGCGGCGAGTTGAGTGTCGATCAAGATAAGAAACTCGAACCCGGTTTTAGTATTTACCTGACTCCTTCAGAACGCGACAAAGCAGAAGATCCGTTGCGCTACTTCACGCAGCAAGTTTCCGACGACGGTACTTTTTTGTTAACCGGCATACCTCCCGGCCACTACTGGGTAATTGCACAACAACCACAACCGGATTCGCCGACTACTACAGAAAAACTACGCCTTCCAGATGCTCTTGATATGCGAACAAAGATTCGTCGGGCAGCCGAATCGGCAAAAGTGGAAGTTGAGCTGAAGCCCTGTCAAAATCTCACTGACTACAAAATCAAACTTTAATGGCCCACTCCGAACCAAATTCCCGCGGATTATGTTTGATCTGGTTATTGGTGATCGCGGTCAACTGCTTTGCTCAATCTCAGCCTCAGCCACAGTCGGATGCAACGATTAGCGGCACTGTGAGATTGCAGGGCCGAGGAGTATCGGACTGTCCAGTCTTCATCTGGCCTGGTGGGTCCTCGGACATTCCTCAAAACACAAAACCAATTAAGACTGATCGTGACGGCAGGTTTCATCGCTCGGTTCCTCCCGGAAATTATGAGGTTTGGGTGTCAGCTCCTCCTTTCTATGTAGTTGTTGATGGCAAGCTGTCGTTGCAACCAAGGCGCTTTACCGTGGATGGGGGAGAAATAATCGATGACATTAATTTTGATCTTCAGCGCGGGGGAGTTGTTACGGGTAAGGTTACGCTGGATGCTAAACCTGTGATCGATCTCAATGTCAGTTTAGTGCCGGCGCAAAGTTCAGAGACCATGATGGGCTCGACAACTCCCTCGTGGGACAAGGCAGCAACGGATGATCGCGGCATCTACCGTTTCTTCGGAGTACCGCCAGGACAGTACAAGGTCGTGGCGGGTGATCTCGCCGCGATAAGTACACTCCAGGGTCGGATGGCACTGCCTCGCACCTTCTTTCCCGATCAACCAGAAGAAGCAAAAGCGAAGACGATCATCGTCGAAGGTGCGAAAGAAGTTACTGACATCGACATCAAGATGGCTCAGCCATTGCCGATGTTCACTATTCGAGGTGTTGTCGTTGACGAACAAAGTGGAGCGCCGGTTAGCGCCGCTCGCGTTGGTTTGACGATGTACGCGGACAATGAAATCGTCGGTGGTCGCAGTGGCAACGACTATTCAAACGAAAAGGGACAATTCATGATTCAGAACCTGCCACCTGGACGTTATGCTTTATTCACCCCGTCTCAGTTTAACAGTCCCGATGCAGATCACTTTGGCCAATCTGAGCAGTTTGAAATAAGCGATCACGATATTGAAGGATTCGTTTTTAAGACGCAGAGGACCTCGTCTGTTGCCGGTTCAGTTGTTATGGAAGGCCAACCTGGTGCACCAATTCCGGTTGAGCTGAAAACAGCGCGGTTCTTCGTCATGAGCATTCCAAAAACGCCGGCAAGATCCTCGACAAAAATGATTCAGTTGGGGCCCGATGGGAGTTTCCTCGTGACTGGTCTGACTCCAGGCACGCTGAATTTTCAGTTCGCGCTTTCGTCGGGTCAGGCTGAACCGCCCTTTAGAATTGTCCGGGCTGAGCTCCAGGGAAGATCTCCAATCGAGATCGCGCCCGGTGAAAACCTGACTGGGCTAAAGCTTGTTTTAGCTGAGGCGATGAGCAGCCTGCGCGGAAGGATTCAGTTTGTGGGTGGCTTGACTTATGCGCAACTCTCCGGATCAGCAGCTCTCTATTTCGACAAAAAGGTCGTTGCCTGGGGAAATGTAGATCCATCCGGCAACTTCTTGATCGAACATGTTGCAGCCGGGTTGTACCGACTTGTCGTGAACGTAAGCGTACCCGGAACCACTCCGCAATCTACGCACACGGAACAGACCGTTGCCATAAATCCTCGTTCGGTTTCGGAGGTAACTGTTTGGTTAGATCCGCAGCCGATTAAAACACCAGTGCAGAAGCCGTAACTGTCGACGAAGCCTGCTGGGTTGACGCATGGTCAGAGACACTTCACAAAACCTTGACGCTTTCCGAGACCGCTTGCTAGACTCAAACTACTTACCAAACAGGGCCCGACGCCAGTCGCGTCGTTCGTAATTTTCTCCTTTAGACAAGCGCGTGCGGCGCAGTCTGATTTTTCAAAACGATGGAGGTGCATGGTGGGCTTCAAGGTCGGCCAGAAAGTCGTTTACCCGAATCATGGAATCGGGACCATCGAGCAGATTGAGCAGAAGCAGATCGGCGCTACTCTTCTTCCCTTCTATACGCTTCGGCTCGCCGCCAATAACTCAGTGGTTCTGGTTCCGGTTTCAAATGCCTCAGAAGTTGGTCTGCGTGCTCCGATCTCATCGGGCGAGTGCGACATGCTCTTCAAGGCTTTAGCAGATGATTTTTCGTCTCCCGCTAATGATTGGAAGGATCGGTTTAAAGAATTCTCCGAGAAGATGCGCACAGGCGATATCTTTGAAGTCGCTGATGTGCTTAAGCATCTGACCTATCTCAGCAATCTTAAGCCTCTCTCTTTTCGTGAACAGCGGATGCTGGAACGCTCAAGATATCTGGTTGTTTCGGAATTGGCTGCAGTATGTCGCCAACCTGAATGCAATATTGAACCGCGAGTCGACCAGGCGATTGCCAAAGCATGCCAGAAACATGATCGCCGTCCTGCACGCGTTCGTGCTGCTGGAGCTGCTGCGGGCCATTAGTCTCAGCTCAAAAGCAAGAATCTCAGTCGCTCTTCACGAACAATCGTAAGACCAGTCACGCTCTGATTTTGCCGCGTCAAAATAGATCTGTACGTGTCTTTGGCCCTGGACCAATCCAACCCATCGCAACGATTTCATCGATATTCTTCGTGTGGTCTAACACGCGGTGTCAGTCGAAACACCGCGATCCAAAAACTTCGCTTCCGAGTTGTTGGCTGCTCCTCTGGTACAAAGATTGATGGTCCAAGTTCTCTCAGGGCCAACCGTATTAGATGAAGATGATTTGGCTTACTAAGCGAACGAATGACAAATGCGTATGTCTGTGTTCGATACGAACAGTGTGGTATGCAGAGCGTATTATTTCCTGACGAAAGTAGGTGGGTTGGACCGTTTGACCACTGACGAATATGTACCGTTCCGTACCGACGAACAGCGAAGGTCTTTGGTAGATGGCCGATTCTGGAAATCCCGACTCTTTGATGGTCTCCCCTAACCACAATGAGTACCTTAATTGAAAACATTGAAGGGCGTGCAGCGCCTGCCCGCAAGTCTGGCAGACCAAGGGGAGTTGTTAGCTCGCAAACGCAAAGGATGATTGCGACATGGGACACCATGAAGCGCGATTGTCCAACACTGAATGACGTCGCATTGCTAAACGCGGTGGCCGATGCAGTGTTTGGTCAGCGTGTAAATATTCACGTAAGAAGACGCGATCGCATTCGACTAAAACGGACGCTGCAGCGCCATGGCCGATGCTGACTTAAAACGTTTCATTTAACATTCGCTGGGTCGCCCTCCAGCAATGCAATATCAGTATTTGATTCAATCCCCCAATGCTCGTTGAGTGGATCAAAGGTCGCTGGTATCTCTGCGTTACGTGTCATCACTGCCGCAAGCAGTTTGCCTTCCAGCGGGAAACGGATCCTGCACCGCAAATCCCAATTCGTCTCATTTGTAATGAGTGCTTTAAGTCCGACCATTACGAGCCAAACGAGTTTCAAAGAGTCCGAGCTACGTAATTGTCCAAAGTCCAATGTCCAAAGTCCAATGTCAGTAGCCCGTAACTACTGACCGCGAAATACTGATCCTAACATTTGACTTTGGACATTGGACTTTGGACTTTCGACTTCTGAAGCATCAATGACCCCGTGTTATACTGTGCCCTCCTCCTAATCATCATGGATGAACCCGGTAGTTATAGCCCACGCATATCCGCCAACCTTGGATCGCCAGGTGAATTCCTCATATGAACGCGCTGCTGAAGCTCTTTGGAGTGGCGATCCTTATCGGAGGTAACGCCTTCTTTGTTTCGTCCGAATTTGCCCTCGTTTCGGTTAGACGGACGCGGTTAGAGATCCGAGCAAATAACGGAAGTAAAGGTGCGCGCGCCGCGTTGCGCCTGCTCGACAATCCCACCATTTTCATTTCAGCAGTCCAACTCGGTGTGACGCTCGCATCATTGGCTCTCGGCTGGTTGGCTGAACCAACAATCGCGGCACTGCTGGAACCTGTTGCCCACGCGGTCGCACCCGAAGGGCGCGCAAATTACGTCGCACACATCCTGGCATTCGCTATCGCTTTTTCTCTGATCAGTTTCCTGCACATCCTGCTTGGGGAACTTGTACCCAAGATGTTCGCTTTGGAAAGAGCTGAGATCGTAGCCGTTGTTACGGCGCCGGTACTTGAGCTCTTCGCCAAAGTGTTTCAAGCACCCTTGTGGCTGCTGAATCGGAGCGGTTCGGCAGTGGGACGACTTATTGGGTTGAATTCTTCTCTCGAACACACATCTGTCTATACCGAAGCGGAACTAAGGCAACTCGTTGACGTGTCGCGGGAGAGTGGTCATTTACGAGCTGAAGAACGCCGCTTGATTCATCGAGTGTTTGAGTTTTCCGATACGGTTGTTCGCGAAGCGATGGTGCCGAGAACTGAGATGGCGGCTATCAAACACACATGCACACTCGAACAAATCACCAAAGCATTCGAGCAGCATCGCTATTCACGTCTGCCCGTTTATAGAGACTCTTTCGACGATGTCATTGGCTTTGTCCATAGCAAAGACGTAATGCCTTATTTGTTACATCCCGAATCGTTCCACCTTGAAGATGTTTTGCAGCCGCCCTTGTACGTGGTTGACACAGCTCGACTCGAGCATGTTTTGCGTCAGATGCAGAAAGCCAAAATGCATTTCGGCTTCGTCGTCGATGAACACGGCGGTCTGGAAGGAATCATTACTCTCGAGGATCTACTTGAAGAGATCGTCGGCGAAATTTCTGATGAGCATGATGAAGAGGTTAATGAGCAAATTACGCAGGTCAACGATCGCACGTACATCCTGGCTGGAGGCCTGGCGGTTCGTGACCTTAATCGTCGTTTGAAGCTCACATTGCCGGAATCGGAAGCCTATACAACGATCGGCGGGTTTCTCATGACCGAAGTAGGACAAGTACTCAAGCCTGGACAGATTGTGACCTACGACGGTTTGTCTTTTCATGTTGAACGTGTAGAGAAACGACGAGTGATGCGTGTGCGGCTGGAAGTCTCAGAACAAGAATCGGAGGCGGCGCCGGACATGGTTAATACAGCAACCCGAAATAGTTAACTTTGGAGTGCGGTGGCCTGCCACCGCTTTGTTATAACGTCAAACCAATGATAGTAACGATGTAACAAAGCGACGGCAGGCCGTCGCACTCCAAAATAAGGAGCAAAACAGTATGAGTTGGATCGAGCAAGTTGTAGCTCGTGAAATTCTTGATTCTCGTGGCAACCCAACCGTCGAAGCTGAAGTGGTGCTCGCCGATGGCGAGACTGGACGAGCTGCCGTGCCTTCCGGCGCTTCGACTGGCGAACACGAAGCAGTTGAATTACGCGACGGGGACAAGAAGCGATATGGCGGCAAGGGCGTCCTTCGAGCCGTGCGAAATGTCAACGAGGTCATAGCTCCGGCATTAGAAGGTATGGATGCGCTCGACCAGGTAGAGGTGGATCAAACATTAATCAAACTGGATGGCACAACGAACAAATCGAAACTTGGCGCCAATGCGCTCCTCGCCGTGTCTCTTGCAACCGCGCGTGCTGCAGCAGCGTGTCTCGAAATTCCGTTGTACTCGTATCTGGGTGGCCCGAATGGCCGAACGCTCCCAGTGCCGATGATGAACATCATCAACGGAGGCGCTCATGCGGACAACAACGTCGACTTTCAGGAGTTCATGGTCGTACCCGTAGGAGCATCTTCCTTTCGAGAAGCCTTGCGGATCGGTGCCGAGGTGTTTCACGAACTAAAGAGTGTTTTGAAAAAGAAAGGTTACGCAACCAGTGTTGGCGATGAAGGTGGCTTTGCACCAAACCTGCGCTCGAACGAAGAGGCCATCGAAACGATTCTCGAGTCAATTACAAAAGCAGGCTACACCGCTGGCGGGGATTGCCTGTTGGCGCTTGATCCCGCAGCCAGCGAGTTTTATGACGGCAAGTCATATGTTTTTAAGAAGAGTGACAAACGTAAACTCACCAGCGAACAGATGGCAGCCTTCTGGAAATCCTGGTGCGACCAGTATCCGATCGTCTCGATCGAAGACGGAATGGCTGAGAACGACTGGACAGGTTGGAAGTTACTCACCGACCTCATTGGTCAGCGAGTACAACTTGTTGGCGACGATCTGTTTGTGACCAACACACTATTTCTACAGAAAGGAATTGACCTGGGCGTTGCTAATTCCATTCTGATAAAGGTCAATCAGATTGGCACGCTGACCGAAACACTTGATTGTATTCAGTTGGCTCAAACAAACAGACGCACGACCATCATCTCGCACCGATCGGGAGAAACAGAAGATCCATTCATTGCCGACCTCGCCGTCGCCACCAATGCCGGACAAATTAAGACGGGATCGTTATCGCGAACCGATCGAATCGCAAAATACAATCAGTTGCTGCGAATCGAAGAAGACTTGCGCAGTGCTGCACGATTTCCCGGACGCAAAGCATTCCATCAAATTCAACTCGATGGTGGAAGCGATCGTTCGAAAAAAGCCCGTGCAGCGAAGAGATGATGCAAACAGATAGTATCAACGAGTGGCGTAAAGCAAATTTCGTTATTAGTACCGACCGATCTCGACTCAACGTCGAATTCATTCACAGTTTCTTGTCCACGCAAGCCTACTGGGCGATCGGTAGGAGTCCGGAAGTTGTGCACCGAGCAATTGAAAACTCCCTGAGTTTCGGTGTGTTCGAGGGCAGTAAACAGATCGGATTTGCGCGAGTAGTTACTGACTACGCTACGTTTGCATGGCTGGCGGATGTGTTCATTATCGATGAATATCGAGGCCACGGCCTGGGTATTTGGTTGATCGAGGTCATAACCTCACATCCAAACTTGCGGGGATTCCGGAGATGGATTCTTGCCACTCGTGATGCGCATGACCTTTATCGGCGATTCGGCTTTAACGAGCTCGCGAATCCACAACGTTACATGGAAAAGATGTCCGATATGCTTTAGCTTGTCGTGACGCCCAAATTCTTTATCCGCAGATTTCTCTTAGAAGCTTAAAGTGTCACTTGGTCTGTCTCATCAAAAGTTGCGTAATCTGTGTAATCTGCGGATAAGAATTTGGCGTCACGACAAGCTAAAGCATATCGGACATTTTAAGAGGTGAAGATTGAACACTAAACGAGGTCCCCTTGCCTTAATAATTATTGACGGTTGGGGGTATTCGCCAGCACGCGAAGGAAATGCCATTGCACTCGCAACCACGCCGTACTACGACGAAATCTGTTCGAAGTATCCTCAAACATTGCTCGAGGCACATGGATCACGAGTCGGATTGCCTGCAGGTGTAATGGGTAATTCTGAGGTGGGCCATTTGAATCTCGGTTCGGGCCGCGTCATTCGTATGGATGTTTCACTCGTGGACCATGAAATTAATACTGGAGATTTTTTCAAAAACGATGTGCTGACAAAAGCGATGGAAGGTTCGGGGAGTCGAGGACGAGCTTTGCACCTGATGGGCCTGCTGTCCGATGGGCAGGTCCATTCATCACAAACACACCTGTATGCCCTCTTGCAGATGGCGAAGAACCACGGGCTTCAACAGGTCTTTGTTCACTGCTTTCTCGATGGTAGAGACACGCCGCCATCTTCAGCGACAACTTACATCAAAGCGCTACAAAGAGAGATGGCGGACATTGGGTGCGGCGCGATCGCGACAGTTGTCGGCCGTTATTACGCCATGGACCGAGACAAGCGATGGGAACGAACTAGCCGGGCATACGAGCTGCTCGTGCATGGCGTTGGCGAACATCAGCAGGATCCTGTTGCTGCCGTGGAACATTCTTACGAGTTGGGGGTTACTGATGAATTCGTTGAACCGATAGTAATCGTCAAGCAAGACGACACTCCCGTCGCAACAATTCACAGTGATGACTCAGTAATCTTTTTCAACTTTCGTCCGGATCGGGCACGGCAGATTACTCGCGCGCTCGCAGTGCCCGGCTTTAGCGAATTTCCCGTCCCCGATCGGCCCCGCATCGAATTTGTTTGTTTCACAACTTACGACAGCACTTTTCCTTTGCCGGTCGCTTTTCCTCCACGTCACCACAAACACGTGCTGGCAGAAGTTTTCGGGGCGGTCGGCACACGAAACTATCGGTTGGCAGAAACTGAAAAGTATGCGCACGTAACATATTTCTTCAATGGTGGAGTTGAGCGCGAATATCCGTGCGAGCGTCGCCTGCTGGTTCCATCGCCAAAAGTCGCGACCTACGATTTACAGCCTGAGATGTCAGCATTCGCTGTTACAGACAAAGTCCTGCGAGGGATCGATGAGGGCGAAACTGATGTCTTCGTGGTGAACTTTGCCAATCCGGATATGGTCGGGCATACAGGCAAACTGGATAAGACAATTGAAGCCTGTCAGTACGTGGACACCTGTTTAGGTTGGATCACCAAAGCGGTGCGGCAAGCGAAAGGAATCACGCTGATCACCGCCGACCATGGGAACGCAGAACAAATGATCGACCCATTAACTGGCGTTCCTCACACCGCGCATACAACCAATCCCGTACCTTTTCACCTGCTGGACGAAGCATCGATCGGAGCGAAGCTGCGAGAAGAAGGAGCACTGGAAGATGTCGCGCCGACAATGCTTGCACTTCTCGGTCAGGAGAAGCCAACCGAAATGACTGGAAGAGATCTGCGCGAAATGTAAGAGTCAAATTCATCGAACTCGCGTAGTTCGACTTGCGGTTATCTCCAAATTAGAATCAACATCGAGAGTGTCAGAGATGTTTTATCCGCAGATTACGCTGATTTTTCTTAGGAGCTTAAAGGGTCATTTGGTCTATCACATCAAAATCTGTGTAATCTGTGTAATCTGCGGACAAAGCATATCGGACATTCTTGTAAACTGAACCATCAAAACTGCTCCTCGTGTCGTTTGATCCACGCAACATTCTAGTTATTCATTTCGGCCAACTCGGAGATGTCGTCCTCGGTCTGCCGGCGCTAAATGTCATAAGACAACGTTTCCCGAATGCAAAAATTACGGCGATTGTAGGAAAACCCGGTCTGCCGATTGTCGAGATGTCTCGTACGGTTGATGACACGATTGCCGTCGATCGCGTTTCTCTAAAGAAGGGTAATACGCTGGTTTCGATCGGCAAAATAATCAAACTCGTGAAGCGCGTGCGGGGTCTCGGTTTCGATTTCGTGATCGATCTGCACAGTCTGTCTGAGACGAACTTGCTCGGGTTCTTATCCGGAGCCCCTCATCGGCTGTACGCTCATCGACCATCACGGTCTATTGAACTGCTATCAAATTTTCAACCGCGTGCGGCCCGCGAAGACCTGAGCAAACACGCTGTTGATAGATACCTGGACGTAGTGCAGCCACTCGGCGTAAGCGATCAAAGCCGCATTCCCAGGATTCAGACCAATAGCGCCGATGACGCGACGGTTGAGTCTCTCTTGAAAAAGGAAGGTGCAAATTCAAATGCACTGTTGGTTGGACTCTTCATTGGGGCTGGCCACGTGCTTCGGCGTTGGGCAATTGAACGTTATGCAGCTCTCGCCGACTCACTGATTCGAAACGACAAAGTTCGAGTAGTTGTTTTTGCCGGACCAGAAGAACGAGCTCTAATGTCACAAGGCAGGAAACTATTCCCACCAAACACGATCTTCTTCGACAGACTGACGATTCCTCAACTTGCTTCGGCTCAGGCTCGTTTGACCGTGTTCATTTCAAACGACACTGGGCCTATGCATATCGCTGCGGCCGTGGGAACTCCAGTGATTGTTCTGCTGGATCGCCCGACTACGCACGCCTATATCCCGCTGGGCGACCAGCATCGTATTTTGTGCGCTCCAAAGATCAATGAGATTACCGTGGAGCGGGTATACGACGCAGCCCACGAGTTACTGGCGCTAAACCGAACAGAACAGATCTTTTCGCGCGCAGATCTCCGTTGATTCCGCGCCCATCCTCGGGCGCCCCGTCGAACAGAGGCACCTTCCCCTAACAGACGCACCCTCTTCTGTCGGAGCGCGGCCGTCCTCGGCCGCCCCCGTCGAACATAACCACCTT
>DATDFV010000047.1:0-14996 GCA_036522415.1 Pyrinomonadaceae bacterium
GGTAGCGGGTGGGTGCGAAGCCTGGTATTGATTGCTGACTCGAGCTTCGCACCCACCCGCTACCGCGAGGTGGTACTGACTTCATCCAAGTTTGGTTGCGGCCTAAGCCGCGCTATGTAATCGGTGTAATCTGCGGATGAAAACAGCGAGCGAATTAACGTGAAGAGCGACAATGGAAGTGAGTGCTTGTTCACTCGAGCAATCGTACGTCCACCGGGCGCCAACTTTTCCGCAGGACTCACGACCGTCGATCTGGGAACTCCCAATCACAAACTGGCACTGACTCAACACACCGCATATTGCAAAGTTCTGGTTTCGTGTGGTCTTACTGTGACTACGCTGCCAGTTGAAGACGATTATCCGGACTCTACATTTGTCGAGGACACGGCGATCATTACTGAGCGTGGCGCAATGATTACGCGTCCGGGCGCAGACACGAGACGTGGTGAGATTAAATCGATTTCAACTGAGCTTGCTCAGTCGTTTGATCGGATTGCACGTATTGACGGTCCGGGTACGGTTGATGGCGGCGACGTTTGCGATGCGGGGGGACACTTTTTCATTGGCGTCTCTGAACGCACAAACGAAGTAGGTGCCAACCAGCTGAGCAGATTCCTTTTGGAGCTCGGTTATAGTTCGGAGCTTGTTGATATTCGTGGCGTCAAAGGAATTCTCCACTTGAAAAGCGGTATCGCTCATTTGGACGGGAACAAACTGGTTGTCATCGATGCGCTCGCAGATTGCGAACAGTTTCGTAAGTACGAAACGATCCAGGTTCAGCCCTCCGAGGAGTATGCGGCGAACTGCGTTGCGATTAACGGTTCAGTCTTAATTGCTACTGGTTTTCCCAGTTTTGAGAAGCAATTGAAGGAGCGTGGTTATCACACAATCCCGCTCGAGATGTCAGAGTTTCAGAAGATGGACGGCGGGTTGAGTTGTTTGTCGCTGAGATTCTGAGAGTTTGAAGCAGTCAATACCGCCTCGGTAGCGGGTGGGTATGCAGTCGGTTTTGACTCGGGGGTTCTGGCTGCGCACCCACCCGCTACCGCGAGGTGGTACTGACTGCTTCCAAGTTGTATTATCGATCGTCGTAGAACCGCCAATTAGTCACAAAATCACGCGTTAACTTCTGCTTCGTAATACTTGCTCGGATCATCTCGATTGGAATTCGATTCTCGTGAAGGAGCGCATCGTTGTACTGCCTGTTCGTCATCTTTCCCGAATCAACTAACTCCTTGTGCATTGCATACTGCTGCAATCCGCCAATCAAATAGGCGATCTGATAAAGCGGACCATAGCTTCCATCGAATGAACGTCGGACCTCCGCGGTTGCGTTATCCCTCTCGTGACCGACTTTGTTAACCAGCAAGTCGATGCATTCCTGGGGTGTCATCTTCTCCAGATGAAAACTGAGTGAGAAGATGATTCGTGCGCAACGATGCATTCGCCAGAACAACATGCCGATCTTGTTTGCTGCGATCTCTTTAGCATCTCGGGTCCCGTTCGTTGAGTAAGCAGCAAAGTTCAAATCCCACATCAGAAGTTCCCAGTAAAGCGAATTTCCTTCGGACCAGAATGGCGTTCCGAAGATTGCTCGATAGGGTTTGTTACGCGCCGACATGAAACCCTGGAGATGATGACCTGGTATCAATTCATGAAAGACTGTGGCGCGAGAGAAGTAGGGATTGTTGCCGCGCATGCTCATCATCTTTTGTTCCTGCGCCATTGTGTTCGTGGGATATGAGACGAGAATCGTTTCGCCGCCAAGGAAAAAAGGGCTAACGAGTTGACGCTCCGGAGTCATCATCTCCATGCGCCAGGTATCTTTTGCGAGTTGGGGTACTGTAACCAGGTCTTTGTCTTCGACAAACTTAATAGCTTCAAGGGCCAGGTCTTTGATCAGTTCGGGTTGTTTTCCAGGTTCGACGTATTTGTCTTTCACAGCCTCAAGCGCTTTGTGCCAGTCGTCGCCGAAACCAAGCTCGCGCGACGCTTTCTTCATTTCGTTTTCGCACCAGGCCATTTCTTTTTCGCCAATCGCAATAATTTCTTCGGGAGTATAAGGAATCATCTCAGAGCGAAGTTCACTGATCAGTGCTTCGCGCCCGATTGGATCGCCTACAATGTCACTCGTATCACCAGGTCTCGCAGCAGCACTCGTTGGTCGCTGAAAACCAGCCCCTGCACCTGCTCCAGCTCCGCCTGACCCACGACCACCGGCCTGTACTTGTCCGGCGCTTTCGCTTCGGATTCCAACAACACGTTCACTAAGAAACTGCGCGTAATTTGTTAGTGATTGATCGAGCGCTTTGTAAGGTTCTTCATTCCACCACGTGAAGACCGGATCGTAACCATTATAGAACGTGTACCAATTTCTTAGAGTATTTCGCAGACCGTTGATCGCACCAACCGCTCGATTCGCAACGGTCTTCTTTACTCGAACGGCATCAGCCGTGACGTTACTTTCGCCACCACGTGGTGGTCTCAGGCTGGCCTCCATTGCCGTACGTCGGTCATCAACCTGTTTCTTCAGTTCGTTCAGTGTTGCAGCCGTCTTTGCTGAATCGATTGGTTCCATTCGACGCCGTGTCTCCTCGAAGTCGATGATCGTCTTTGCAAATGGAACCAAAGGTTGAATCTCCTCGAGTTGTTTCGCCTGGATATCGAGTTGTCGGAGTTCGTATTCGAGATGGTTCTTGAAAAGTATGTAGTCGATCTTCCCGTCCTGGCTCATTGAATCGAAGTCGAGTTTCTGAAGTGACGCTAGCCAGTCGTTGTAGAGATTTCGGAATCGTTCACGCCGCGCGGGCGAGGTTGCGACAGGGAAGGAGCGCTGAAGACTGCCCCGGTCGACCGTGTACCGCTCGATCGCCGCACGCATCTCGCTTTCATTTTGTTCAACGGGCTCGGACAGCGGTGCGGCTTTTGTCGGTTTTGGTTTTACACCATTTGTTTTGGAGGATTGAGCGGAATTAATCGAGAAACAGCCTGTAATAATAAGGACTGCGACGAGACAGCATTTCAAAGCTGGGGATACTGAGCGCATTACTTGATCTCCTAATAGAACTGTCTTGGGAATTGATGGAAAGCCTATCCAGGGCTCGACATGCTACCGCAAAATCTGGGATCTGAGATCTGTTATTTTGTATCGTCAGTTTGTTCGTGTGAGTTCGTGTGATTTCGTGGATCGTCTGTTCGCGGCAAAGAAAAATCGATCCACGAATCACACGAAATCACACGAAGCGCGCCAGATTTCATCGAAAGGGACACGGACGACACTGAGTTCGCAGGCAGTTGAAACTGCATCAGTACATGGTAGCCCAGAGTCTGAGCGATCTTGCCTCATTTTGGTGATGTTGCTATCATCCAGCCTCGTTATTTAAAGCCATGGCAGGGCTTCAAGGTAGTAGCTGCCAGTTTCTAACTTTTGATAGGACGCTCCGGAAGACCTTCGTTATGAATCGAACATCGACTCGATTCTTTACTTTTTAATGACGACCCGCACCACGCGGGCGCGCAACGAAGGCGCTCCTATCGAATCCGATCAGCTGAAGTAGCAAGTAATAATTGGTGAATCGTACAAGTAGGAAGAGGTCTTCGGCCTTAGGACTGAGGTCTTTGGTTTAGTCCACTGGCGCGTCTCGTGGTTTGGTCAAGGTGCGTCAGAAGGCGAGACAAACATGAGTGAGATCAACGTACAACTAAAAGAGGGCGCCGCAGTTCCGATGCCCGCTTCTTCGACGGTTGCTGAAGCACTGAAGAAGCTCGACCGGGATTTAGCCAAACAAGCACTAGCCGCGAAGGTGGACGGCCGAGAGGTGGATCTGACCGCGCCGTTGGAGAAGATTCAGAACGGCGATACTTCAGTTCGAATTGAACCCATCGTTCCCCAGACCCGCGATGGTCTTGAGGTCCTGCGTCATTCGACGGCTCACTTGCTGGCTGCAGCAGTCCTGGATCTTTTGCCGGGAACGAAGCTCGGGATTGGTCCGGCTCTGCTCGATGATCCGCGATATGGCTTTTTTTACGACGTGATTGCGCCTCGACCGCTCACCGAAGCAGATTTGCCGGTAATTGAAAAGCGGATGAAACAGATTGCAAGTCAGAATCTGTCGTATCGCCGGGATGAGATTACGAAGGCTGAGGCACTGCGGATCTTCGCTGATCGTGAAGAGCCGTTAAAGTGTGAGCTAATCGATGAGAAGGCTGGAGAGACGGTTAGCGTCTATTACATCGATGGTTCGCCGTTCATTGACTTCTGTCTCGGGCCGCACGTGCCGAACACCAATAAGCTGCGTGCGTTCAAGTTACTTTCACTGGCCGGCGCTTATTGGAAGGGCGATGCTGCTCAACCACAGATGCAGCGGATTTACGGAACGGCATTCTTTACTCAGGAAGAACTTGACACCTGGTTAAAGCAACGTGAAGAAGCGGAGAAGCGTGATCACCGGCGTTTAGGAAGAGAACTTGATCTGTTCTCGATTCTGGAAGATTACGGACAGGGATTGATCTTCTGGCACCCGAAAGGCGGAGCGATTCGGAAAGAGCTGGAAGACTACCTTCGCGAAGAGTTGCTGAAGCGTGGATATGGATTGGTTTTTACGCCACACATCGCCAAGCGAGAGCTCTGGTTCACGAGCGGTCACGAAGAGAACTATGCAGACTCGATGTTTTCACCAGTGGAGTTTGAAGGGCAGGAGTTTCGGTTGAAGCCAATGAACTGTCCAGGCCACATTGGTATCTACAAGTCGGCACAGCGCTCATACCGGGACTTGCCACTTCGTTATGCGGAGCTCGGCACAGTGTATCGTGCGGAGCTGTCGGGAACGCTTCACGGTCTAACGCGTGTCCGCGGCTTTACCCAGGATGATGCGCATATCTTTTGTACGCCTGAACAGGTACGTGCGGAAATTCTTGGTTGCATCGATTTCTCGTTCAACCTCTTTGAAGTCCTGGGTTTCAAAGATATCAAAGTAGAACTCTCCGTTCGTGGCAACGATCCAAAGGCGCACTATCTTGGCTCTGATGCGGATTGGCAGCGTGCAGAGGAAGCGCTTGCTGATGCTCTGAACGCTCGACAGATCCCGTTCACGCGTGTTGAAGGCGAAGCGGTCTTCTACGGACCGAAAATCGACATTCGAGTCAAGGATGCGATTGGGCGTGATTGGCAATTAACGACGGTGCAGTTTGACTTCAATTTACCTGAGCGGTTCCAGATCGAATACATCGGCGAGGACAACAAACCCCATCGGCCTGTGATGGTGCACCGAGCATTGTTTGGGTCAATGGAGCGTTTCTTCGGTGTTCTAATTGAGCATTACGCCGGCGCATTCCCGTTCTGGTTAGCGCCAGTCCAGGTATCTGTGCTGCCGATAACGGATCGTATTAACGAATACGCCGAAGGTGTCGTTCGAGAATTACGCAACGCAGGGTTACGCGTCGAATCAAATCTGCGCAGTGAAAAGATCGGCGCGAAGATTCGGGATGCTCAGTTACAAAAGGTACCGTTCATGCTGGTTCTTGGTGATCGAGAGATGGAACAGAATCTGGTGGCGGTGCGCGAACGAGCGAGGGGTGATATTGGCACGATGTCACTTAACGATTTTAAAGAAATGGCGCGTCGACTAATCGACTCCCGCGCCTTAACAAATAACTAAGTCCAAAGTCCCAAGTCCAAAGTCCAATGTCTTGCCGACTTTCGACATTCAACTTTCGACATTGGACATAAACCTAGGAGGTGCAGCAATAGCTACAGGATTTCGAGGTCGTGGGCAGCGCCCCGATAACAGGCGACTGCCGCCGGTTCGAATCAACGAAAGGATCCGCGTGCCCGAGGTGCGCGTGATTGGTGAAGAGGGAGAGCAGATGGGTGTAATGGATGTGCGCGATGCGATCCGTTCAGCCCGTGAGCGAGGCCTGGACCTCGTCGAAGTGGCCCCCAATGCAGATCCCCCTGTTTGCCGAATAATCGACTTTGGCAAGTTTCAATACGAAGCCAAGAAGAAGGCGAACGAGGCGAAGAAGAAACAAGTCACGATCACGGTCAAGGAAGTTAAGTTTCGTCCGGGAACAGATGTCCATGACTACGAGTATCGTATGAAACATGCTCGCGAGTGGTTAGGAGATGGCGACAAGGTTAAAGCAACGATCTGGTTTCGTGGACGTGAAATGACGCACCGTGAACTTGGGGTGCGCATTTTGGAAAAGCTGGAACAGGATCTTGCAGACGTTGCTGAAGTCGAAGCGCGACCACGTATGGAAGGCAATCAGATGTTCATCATCTTTGGACCGAAACGCCATAAGGGCGTCGCCAAACAAGATCAGCAGACAAGTTAAGACATTGCCGATTTCCGATTGCCAATTGCCGACTTGGTTGAATGTCCGACAAACTTTAGTTTGTCGACCGTGGTTGACGATGTGTTCGTTAAATCCACTTACTTTAATACCTCGTACGACAAACTAAAGTTCGTCGGACATTCGAGCAATCGGCAATCGACAATCGGCAATCGGAAATAGATGGAAGGGATCACTATGCCAAAACTAAAAACCCATAAGGGTGCCGCAAAGAGATTTCGAACGACCGCGACAGGAAAGGTTAAGCGTGGTCATTCGCATGCGCGTCACATTCTTACCAAGAAGACAAATAAGCGTAAACGACATTTGGATATCGACACGTTAGTCTCGAAGGGCGACATGGACCGCGTTATGAATATGTTGCCGTATGGCAGAGATTAAACAACCAATTTATGTGCTGGATGAAGCGTTTTATTCAGTGGCTCTAGAAGAAAGGGGATCAAAATGCCCAGAGCAAAACGTGGCAATAAGCGTCTCGAGCGACGCAAGAAAATATTAAAACTGGCCAAAGGCTACCGCGGGACGAAATCCAAGCTGTATCGTTCTGCAAAAGAATCAGTGGAGCGCGGTCTTAATTTCGCGTATACCGGGAGAAAACTGAAGAAGCGTGACTTCAGAAGTCTTTGGATTGTCCGCATTGGCGCGGCTGCGCGCTTGAACGGGTTGAACTATTCGCAATTAATGCATGGTTTGAAATTGGCCGGCAGTGAGTTGGATCGAAAAGTCCTCGCAGACCTCGCTGTTCATCAACCTGAATCTTTCGCGAGCGTTGTTGCCCAGGCGAAGAGTGCTCTGGAAAACGAACAGAAGAACAAAGCTGCGTGAGTACGTCCGGAAAGGAGCGTCAGTAAGTGAGAGAAATTCAGAAGAGGATCATCACAACCGCGACGATGGTAGTTTTGTTTGCACTTGGAACTGCCACCGCAATGGCCCAAGTCGATTCAATCGTCGGCAAATACGTTGGAATAGCAAAGTCCGCTGGTGCGCCTGATGCTGAGATAACCTTGGAGTTAACAAAGACTGGCGACAAGATCACCGGTCAGGTCATGCATGGTCAAACGAAGCTTGACGTTACCGAGGCGACTTACTCGGAAGGCAAGGTGACTTTGAAGTTCGGACCAGCGGCAACGGATGGAACACTTACAGCGAAACTCGATGGCGGTGTGTTGGCTGGTGAGTGGTCAAACGGCGAAAAGAAGAAGACCGTCGAACTTAAGCGTGTTGTCGAAAGTACATCCGAGGTTAATCTTAATGGGCAGTGGGACGGAATCGCTGACGCGCAAGGGCAACCATTTCCATTCCTTCTGACGCTGAAAATCGACGGCGAGAAAGTTACCGGCAGCAGCAGTTCACAATTGGGTGAAGCTCAGATCAGCAGCGGTAGTTGGAAAGACGGCAAGTTGAATTTCCAGCTCGAGGGTGGCAGCGGAGTGATAGTTATGTCGGCGGTTGTAATTGAGGGAAAGCTGAGTGGTGACTTTGACTACGCCGGCCAGGCACAGGGGAAGTGGGTCGCAGTTAGGAAGAACTAACGTGGAAGTTTGTTGATGACTGTTCAGGAAACAGATCAGGATCCATCCCACCAGGTTGAAGCAGCAAGCAAAGCGTTCGAGCAAGAGTTCGAACGCTTTGCACGCTTTACCGGTGATCCAAACGGTCTTGTGGGATTAACTTTAGACGAAGCTGTCGCACAGGAGCGTTCGCTGAGCGAACTTCGCACACGTCACTTAGGAAAGAAGAGTGCTCTCGCAGCCGCCAAGAAACTGATCGGAAGAGTCCCGTCAGATCAGAGAGCCGCATTTGGACAGCGAGTTCAATCAGTGGAGGCGGGTTTCGTGGCGAGGTTAGATTCTGCGGAATCGACCTTGAAGCAGTACATCGAGCTGCAACGCACAGCGCGTGAGAGGATCGATGTCACATTACCAGGCCGAAGGCCGCATCGCGGGCATCGCCACCCGATCACCTTGTTGAGGGAACGTATTGAGGACATCTTTGTCGCCCTCGGCTACGTGATTGAAGATGGCCGGGAGATGGAGACCGATTTCTATAACTTCACGGCGTTAAATATTCCTGATAACCATCCAGCACGGGGAGCCCAGGATACTTTCTATACAACTGACGGGTTCGCGTTACGATCGCAAACATCGACCGTACAAATTCACGCGATGCAACGTCGTGGTGTGCCTGTGCGAATGATTGCCCCTGGTCGTGTTTTCCGCAGAGATACACCGGATCCGACGCACAATCCGATGTTTTTTCAAGTTGAAGGTTTGTGCGTCGATCGCGGAATCACCATGGCGCATTTGAAGGGGACAGTAGCTGAGTTTCTTCGGCGGATGTTCGGGCCGGAGACGGTAACGCGTTTTCGCCCATCCTACTTTCCGTTTACAGAGCCGAGTGCTGAGTTTGATTTTGGTTGCTTTAAGTGCAAGGGCAGCGGGTGCCGAATTTGCAAAAACTCCGGCTGGATCGAGTTGGGTGGCTCCGGCATGGTGCATCCGAATGTATTACGAATTGTAGGCGTGGATCCACAGGAGTACTCAGGTTTTGCTTTTGGTTTGGGCATCGATCGCATGGCCGCCTTAATGTACAACCTCGATGACATTCGGTTGTTGTTCGAGAATGATGTGAGGTTTTTGGAGCAGTTTGAATAGAGGATGGTCTTTGGTTTTTGGTCTTGGGTCTTTGTGTTGATCAAAACAAAGACCGAAGGCCAAAGACCAAAGGCCAAAGACCAAAGACCAAGATGCTAATCAGCTACAACTGGCTTCGTGAACTAACCGCAACCAAGCTGAGCGCGCAGCAACTGTGTGATCGGCTAACAATGGTTGGGTTAGCTGTTGATGCAGTGGACCAGCATCAACATGATGCGGTGTTGGACGTCGAAGTGCCGTCAAACCGTCCGGATTGTCTCTCGCATATCGGCATCGCTCGTGAAGTGACAGTTATTGATTCAGGCACACTTAATCTGCCCAGGCGCACGAACCCTCCGGTTGAGGGTAATGCTGCTTCACTGACATCGGTAGAAATTAACGACATTGAACTCTGTCCCCGCTACGCCGCAAGATTAATTCGCGGAGTGAAGATCGGACCTTCACCAGATTGGTTGGTGGAACGCTTGGAAACGATTGGTCAGCGTTCAATCAACAATGTCGCTGACATCACAAACTACGTATTGCATGAAACTGGACAGCCTTTGCACGCATTCGATTTCGCAAAGCTTTCGGAACGTCGGATTGTAGTCAGGCGTGCGGTTGCGAACGAGACGTTAAAGACACTGGATGGTGTTGAGCGCCAGTTAACGAACGAAATGTTGGTCATCGCGGACGCGGACAAACCAGTGGCCCTCGCCGGAATTATGGGAGGTGAGGATTCGGAGATCTCCGAACGAACTACTGAAGTACTAATTGAAAGCGCTTACTTCAACCCAGACTCAGTTCGCCGAACCGCGCGCAGTTTGGGGATGGACACTGAAGCCTCGAGACGTTTCGAACGTGGCGCCGACTGCGACGGTGTAGTACGCGCCCAGGAAAGATGCGTTGAGTTGATTTGTGAGCTTGCTGGCGGAGTTGCGACTACGGACGCGATCGATATTTATCCGAATCCGATCAGTCAGCGCATGGTTCAGTTAAGACCAGAGCGCGTTGAGGCGTTGACTTCGATCTCCGCGGAAACGTCGGAGATGAAACGGATTCTCATCGGACTCGGCTTTCAAGCAGTTGCTGCGCCCGCGGGCGAAATGGGCTTCAGAGTTCCAACATGGCGGATAGATGTCGAACAGGAAGAGGACCTCGTCGAAGAAGTCGCGAGACATGTCGGTTATGACAAGATTGCTTCAGAGTTGCCGCCTTCAGCTTCCGCTGGTGAATACCAACCGAACGAAATGAAGCTTCGGAGCTTGAGGCGGACTTTGACAGCTTTGGGGTTGGATGAAGCAATCAACTTCAGTTTTACTGAGGCATACGAGGAATTTGAGAGCATCGTTTCCGTCCAGGGGCCGGCGCTTAAGCAGCCAAAACTGGCCAACCCGATAATTGAAGACGCGGCTTTCATGCGTTCGACTTTATTGCCGGGCCTATTGGCATCTGTGCGCCGAAACATGAACCGCGGCCAAAGAGATGTCCGGTTGTTTGAGGTAGGCCGTGTGTTTTTCGAGCTCGGTGATGGAGAACTGCCTGAAGAAACGATGGCGCTGTCAATAGTGATGACTGGTGGTGCGAAAGAAGAAGGTCGCGCAGTTGCGGAGCGCGATTTAGACTTCTTCGACCTCAAAGGCACACTTGATGCAGCTGTTGATTCAATGAATCTCGAGCCATTACTGTATTCGAAGACTGATGTGAAGCATCTACGTTCAGGACAAGCTGCCTCTTTGAGTTTAGTTGATGGGTTGAGAATTGGTTCGGCTGGTCGACTTGCTGATTCAGTGGCAGCAAATTACAAATTCCGTCAGCCGATCTTCGTAGTCGAATTGGATCTGGCCGGCCTGTTAACGGGACCAGAGAGACTTGTCCACTACACGCCGCTTCCGCGCTACCCATCTGTCCAACGAGACATTTCGTTACTAATAGATCGCAGTGTCCAATTCAACGACCTGCTACATGCAATTCGCGACGAAGAAATTCGCGACTGCCGCCAGGCTCTTTTAGTTGGCACGTACGAAGGTGCGAACATTCCCGCAGACAAGCGTTCCATCACACTTCGCCTCGAATATCGCTCAGATGAGCGCACTTTAACCGATGAAGAAGTTGAGGAGCATCACGCAAATCTAGCGTTGTCACTACTGGAAAAATTTTCTGCAGAGCAACGCTAAATAAATCGACCACGAATGCAAAATCAGTCTTGCGCTCGCAACCGTGAAGTCGGATAATCAGTTTCGCAGTTTTTAAGAACCCGATAGCGGAGAGATGAACGATGGTTGGTCTGTCTGGCCTTGAAAAGTTTTCGCACCTTGAAGATAAGATCTACCGGACCATCGAACTCACGAAAACTCTGCGCCAGGAAAAAGAAAATCTCGAAAAAGAACTCTCCATGATGCACCGTGACATGGGGAATGTACTGAACGAGAAGGAGCGTCTTGAAACTCAGGTAGAAAAACTTCTGGCAGAGCGAGACACGATCCGCATGAAGGTTGAAGCGATGTTGGATGCGGTTGCCGCACTCGATCCTGAAATGGTGGAGGAATTGAGATGAGTGCCGGAATCGGCCAAACCTTCAACAAGGGCACCATGGACAGTACAAGCAGCAGCCCTACCATCCGCGTCGAAATCTACAACCAGACCTACAACATAAGGTCAGATGGTGATACTGAATATATTATTCAACTCGCCGAATTTGTTGATAGCCGAATGCGCGAGATTTCTTCCGGCACACTGACGGTTGATTCCCTCAAGGTAGCAATTCTTGCAGCTCTCCACATCGCAGACGAACTCCATCGGTTAAAGAACATGCACGAACAGGCCGATTCCCAGCTCGCTGCTCGCAGCTCCGAATGCGCCGAAATGCTCGATAGACTTCTAAAAGTCAGAAGTAGTCTCGAGAACGAACAAGGCGGCGCAGGCAAACTCAGCCTCGGATAATTTCAAATTTAAGATTGCGGTGAGATCAATGGTCAGCGGAATAAGACCTCTATGATCTATTCGACCTATTGACTTTGAGCTTTGCCTGGACTGCTCACAATCTTCAATCTGAAATCTTAAATCTGAAATGATCTGTGTTACTATCCCCGCGGCGGAGGGAAACGTTCTGCGGTGCCCGTCACCGATGTTACGATGATTGAGCCAACGCCGTTGATTAGGGAGACCGAGGTCGTTTTGCCAGTGCAGCTCTTCAACGTTAAGAACTGCCAGAGGCGACGACATTAAGAGGTCACCCACCTGTCATTGCAGGTTCAATTACGGCTTCGGAACGTCATTGCGGATTCTCCTTCCGCCAATTCACCACGGCCTGCAAAATGGGAACACTATCGCGGTCGCATTTGACCTGCGGTTCTCGATTTTCCCGAGTTGCGGCCTTTTTGTTTGCCCGGGATAGATCCATGAAGGTGTTGATGATTGGAGATGTGGTTGCGAAGCCTGGTCGCGTAGCCGTGTTGGAACGCATCCAGGATCTACGTGAGCAACATCAGGCCGATCTGGCGATCATGAATGCCGAAAATCTCGCCGGCGGATTCTCAGTTACGCCGTCCATCTGCGAACAGTTGTTTGCCGCTGGCATCGATGTAATGACGTCAGGCAATCACATTTTCGACAAGAAAGAGGCAATCGACTACATTCGCAAACAACCTCGATTACTTCGACCTGCGAATTATCCGCCGGGTACTCCAGGGAATGGCTACTGGACCGGTGTAGTTAAAGATGTTCCTGTTGCGGTTCTGAATATCATGGGAAGGGTCTTTATGCCTCCGTCGGATGATCCGTTTCGTGTGATTGACGCTCTCTTTGCAACCATCCCTTCGGATATCAAAGTTCGAATCGTTGACGTGCACGCTGAGGCTACTTCTGAAAAAGTCGCGATGGGCTGGTTCCTCGATGGACGTGCGTCGGCTGTGTTGGGGACACATACGCATGTACAAACCGCGGATGAACGAATTCTGCCCCAGGGAACGGCGTACCTCACGGATTTGGGGATGACTGGGAGCTATTCCGGAGTGATCGGGATGAACAAATCAGACGTCATCGCGCGGTTTACCACGATGCCAGCCAAACGCGCGGAACATTCAGCCGGTGACGTCAGGATTTGCGCCGCCGTGATCGAGATCGATGAACAAACTGGTAAGGCCTCAAGAATCCAGCGATTGAATCTAAGTCATCATCAATGACCGGGATGCTTAGTGACTCGGAGTTCGCGACAAGTCGATTTTGATCTTCGGATCTTTACCTCGAAGTTCTCGAGCCATCTCAGCGCGCTTAAGGAAATCTTCTTTTAATTCCGGTTTCAACGCTATGCACCGCTCAAAGTCGGCCTGGGCTCGCGTTTCATCACCTCTTAACACCCACGACAAACCGCGATTGAAATAAGCCCAGGCAATTTGCGGATCGCGTTCAAGGGCCCGACTGAAATCTGGAATCGCGTCATCGATTCTCCCTAGATACATAAGCGCTGTTCCTCGACCTTGATAAGACTCAGCCACCTCAGGCCTAAAATCAATGGCCATGTTGAAATCGCTAATCGCACCTGCGTAATCCTTGAGAGCAATTCGTGTGCAGCCGCGCAGGTAGAACGTTTCAGCTGATTTCGCGTTGAGCTTTATCGCCTGATCAAAGTCGGCCAGCGCGCCGTTCAAATCACCCTGATCGTGTTTCAGAGAGCCCCGATTATTAAAGGCCTCCGATAGTTCCGGTTTGAGCCGGATCGCCTTGTTCAGATCACTCATTGATCCTTCGGAATCTCCCAATTCGCGTAAGGCTGAAGCCCTGTTGAGATATGCTTCCGCCAGATTGGGCCTTATCTGTAATGCTGAGTCGTAATCTCGTTTAGCGCCTTCGAAATCGCCTTTTCGATAACGAATAACGCCGCGATTATTGTAGGCGTTGGCAGTGAATGGATCGATTACGGTGAGATCCCCTGACTCACCTACTTCTGCTTTACTTTTGTTGCCGCGAAGTTTAGAGCTAATCACTATGGCCCGAGAGTATTCCTCGAGCGCTCCATCAAGATCTCCTTTACCAACCTTTTTGATCCCGTCGCGATAGTGGTTGATTGCGGAACCCGGTGTTTGTGCTGAAGCGCAAATAAAAACAAAAGGAATCAGTGCAATGATAAAGAGCTGAGCCTGATAACGGCGCATGGTGTCCCCTCTTTCTTCAATACCGAAGAACAATACGCTCGCCCAGCAGTGGATTTGCCCTAACGCTTTGTTAGTTAATTTGGCTGAAGGAGCGCATCAGTGGTGAACGGGTGGTTCACAGATTACGAGTTGAAGCTCGGACACCATGTGCGCTAAGATGCGGGCGCCGACGATACATCTTCACGCGCCGCAAGGCGATGGAGCTTGTGTTGTCATCTGAGCCTCGTTGCTATTGCAACTAGCAACGAGGCTCTTTACTTCTCCGCTCAACAATTAAAACGAATGCAACCTCGGATCTTGTTTCATTTATTCGTTCATCGTTATCAGAACGTCACTCTTTAAACGTTCGATATTATGAAAAGTTACAAAGAGTCAGCAGAAACTCGATCTATGAGAGAAACACCGTCAGGTTGTAACTTGTGGCAGGAAGTAAGGACTTTTATTCGGGAGAGGTATCGTGAGGGACGACCTGGCCTGAAAGAGATGATTTGATCACAGGTGGCGCAAGCAATCGTTTTGCGTAACCTTCCGGGAAGGAACGCACCCGGCCGTTCGAATCAGTAACGACGTGTCCGGTCTCGCCTTCAGCTACAATTTGGCCATCTGAGGCTCTCACGATTTCATATCCAAAACGAAGAGAGCGACGACGCAGCTCGGTAATGTGAGTGCGAACGATTAGTTCATCATCGTAATATGCTGGAGCTTTATAACGACAATAGGCTTCGGCGACGACCAGAAAAGAGTCATCGTTTTCTTCCATATCCCGATATGAAAAGCCACGCGCGCGACAATACTCGGCACGTCCTATTTCGAACCAGACAAGATAGTTGGCATAATAGACGATGCCCATCTTGTC
>DATDFV010000048.1:0-5326 GCA_036522415.1 Pyrinomonadaceae bacterium
ATCCGGGGTCGGGCCGGTCGGACAGAAGCCGTCATCCCACACGAAAGCTCTTCTGTCGGAGCGCGGCCGTCCTCGGCCGCCCCCGTCTGGCAGAACCCTCTCACTGCATAACACTCAAGCTCGCTTTATTCGGTTAAGGTGGTTATGTTCGACGGGGGCGGCCGAGGACGGCCGCGCTCCAACAGAAGAGCTTTCGTGTGGGATGACGGCTTCTGTCCGACCGGCCCGACCCCGGATCGCCTAAATCAGTTTGCTGTAGACAAACAGCGTTTAACTTTATTACTATGACTCTGGTTCGTCGGGTTTACCCGTATTAACCCGGGGATTTCCTGCCCGACCTCACGCGTCAGTCATTCCAGAATTAACCCGCCTCAGCGAGTTTATGGAGAAAAAAATGCTTAGAATGCCGAATCTGTTGTGTGGAATAGCCCTGTGTTTGACGAGTCTGTCAGTGACCGTCAGCGCCCAAACGAATCTGACTGCCAAAGCCGGTGTCCCGACTCAGCCTGTTTCAGCGGTCGAGACTGATCGAACTCGAGACGGCCTGGTCGGTCCGGTTCGCCGCGTACGCACGGAGGTCGCGAAGTTGACCAGTGCAGGTGGCGGCCAGCAGGAAGGTAAGCGAGTCGTTCTCGAAATGGTAGCTTACGACCTCAAAGGCAACAAAACTGAGAACCAATACTTCCCGATCGCCGGCTCAAACCTGACCGGCAAAGAAGTTTATAAGTACGACGAAAAGGGAAATATCAGCGAGATGACGCTATTGAATCCCGATGGTTCTCTGCTGAGCAAGGAAACGTACAGGTACGAGTTCGACTTTGCGGGGAATTGGAACAAGATGACGACATCGGTAGCAGTCGTTGATGGCGGACGCGTGACCTTCGAACCAACCGAAGTAACTTACCGATCCATCATGTATTACCTCGACGAGAACATGTTGAAGTCGGTTCAGCCGGCCAGCTCACCATCCTCGACTCAGCCTACCGTAACTGCACCAGCAAATGTGGCGACGAAAGCCAATGTAGATCCAAGAACACAACCCCGGACCAACAAGTCTGGAGACAAGGCGAAAGCTTCAGTTTCACCCGTCCTGCCAAACGCAACCGCGAATGCAGGCAAAGTAACCGGAACAGCACCCGCTGACATCAAGTCTGTCGATATGTCTAATCAGGACGTCCCGTTGGTTACACTCGATTCCGAGCCACCACCGGCACCACGCCCAATCCTTAAACCTGTTTCAGGTGGTGTGCTCAATGGAACTGCCGTCTCGTTACCACAGCCCATCTACCCGGACACAGCTAAGCGAATGCGAACCTCGGGTACTGTCGCTGTGGATGTCGTTCTGGACGAATCTGGCAAGGTAGTTTCAGCCGTAGCGACCAGCGGTCCACAAATACTTCGCGACGCGGCAGTACAGGCGGCTCTCAAGGCCAGATTTTCTCCAACTAAACTTTCTGGACAACCAGTCAAGGTATCGGGAGTAATCAACTACAAGTTTGCGCTAAGTCAATAGCCTGCCTTTATGGTGGCGCGTGATCCCCTTTCATGCGCCATCCTCTCCTTTTCTTTTCCAACCTGATGTTTTTCTTCAGAAGGGATTTGTTCTCATGGCACTAACTGGACACCTCAGTGACCTTTCACTTTCAGAGCTAATTGAGTTCTTTTGTAACCAGCGAAAGAGCGGACGTTTGAAAGTTCTCTATCCGAGCGGCGCGGGTTATTTCTATTTGCAGGCAGGTTCGGTTGTGGATGCGCGTATCGGAGTGCTGCGTGGGATCGATGCTGTTTACTATGCTCTGACATTGCCGAATGCGGAATTTGAATTCAGCGTTGACGCCGAAGCCGGGGAACGAACGATAAACCAACCGTGGACGCAAGTTGTTTTGGAGGGACTTCGACGTCTCGATGAAAACATCGCGCCAGGGGTGGCATTTCCTCCAGATTATGTTCCCGAGCCGGATGAATTACAGATGTCTGGGGCGGAAGTACAAACCGCAGCTGAAATACACCGGTCGTTTTCACCGTCGTTTCTACGCTTCGGCAATTCCGAATCGCAAGATCGTCGGAAGCCATTATTCATCGGCGCAATTGCCGTCGCCGTTCTCGGAAGCGTAGCGGCTATCGGAGTTCCCGCTGGTTGGTATCATAAAAACTCAGCTCCGACACCAGAGACCGCAATTCAACAACCGGCATCACCAGCAAACAATCAAAATGAAGCCACGGCACAACCGCAGCCGGTAACTCCCGAAACAAACGCGATCTCGGAAGACGCGGCAGCCTTGTCTGCGCGACGCCAACGTGAAAAGAAGCTTCGTGAGGCGAAGGCTGCTGAGAGTGCGGCAAACGCCGGCGCTCAGCCAAACGTCGTCGAACCAAAGTCAAATAGTAAACGCGTGGTTGTGACTGTGACCTATGACGAGTCAGGTAGAGTCACTCAGGCATCGGGTGGTGATGCAAACGCCCTACGAATCGCTCGTCAGAAGCGTTTTCCGCCAGGGAAGGCGGGCTCCGCGACGGTATCGATCCCAATCAATTAGGAGCAGGAGCAGAAGCAGCGAAGACTAGTTCCACGTACTTGCAGAGTCAACTTCTTTTACTACGCCAGTAATAATAAAAAGGCAGCGAATCGTTCGCTGCCTTTTTTCTGACTCTCCATTAGCGGAAGTGCCGTCCTGCTCCTACCCCTGCCCACTGCTCTGCTCGTGCCTGCTCCTCGTCTACCTCGTCTCCGTCCTGGTACCTTGAACACCAACCATTCCAAGGATCGTTAACAAACCACGCTGCAAGCCTTTCTCACGATTGGTAGGGTCATACCATTCATCTAACGTGTGCGAACAACCAGAAGAACCGCCAGCACCAATTGTAATGGCAGGAATGCCAAGCGATATCGGCAGATTTGAATCAGTGGAGGATTGTTCCAGTTGGGCCTGTCCGCCAACTGCACGTGTTGACTCTTGTGCAAGTTCGACTAGAAACGCGTTCGCTGGAGTTTCACCGATCGGTCGAGCTCCCACCAAATCGAGCTGCATCGTTAAAGGCGAGTCGCCCGGCCGGCGTCTTCCATTTTCGCGCTCGACCGATTCATGTACCGCGCGCCGAAAGTAAGCGTCCAATCGTTGCAGCTCAGCGTCGTCCACAGAACGAAGATCTACATCGATTGAAGCGTGAGATGGAATCGCATTGATACTTGTACCGCCTTGTATCTTTCCTACGTTGAACGTTGTGCGCGGCTTGTTAGGGAGTGGATAACTCGCGAGCTTTGAAATCGCACTTCCGAGTGCATGGATGGGATTGGGTAAACCAAAGTCTCCCCACGAATGTCCCCCGGCGCCTTTCAGGCTTACTCGATAACGGCGCGATCCGAGTGCTTGATTGGTAATCCGATCGATTCCTGGCCCATCAAAGCTCAAGAATGTATCGATGCGATCAGCCCATCGTCCTCGTGAAAATAGATAACGAACGCCGCGCAGATCACCTTCGCCTTCCTCTCCAACAGTACCAACAAAAAGAATTGATCCCGTCGTCCGCAGCTCATTCTCAACCAGACACTGAGCGATTGCGATCAATGCAGCAAGACCACAACCATCGTCGGAGATTCCGGGAGCAAACAGCCGGTCACCATGTCGCTGGACGGTGAAGTCGGTATCGGGAGGAAACACTGTGTCGAGATGAGCGCTCACGACCATCAAGGGCTTATCAGCACTTCCGCGCAGCAAACCGAGACAGTTTCCTTCCTCATCGATTTCAACCTCAGCCAGGCCAAGCTCAACAAACTTACGACGCAAATGTTCTGCACGTTCTTGTTCGCTGAATGGGCCAGCCGGGATTGAGCAGATTTCGATGTGCTGTTTCGTGATGTTGTCAGCCTTATCAACGAAATAACCCAAAGCGACTTTGATTAAAGATAGACGGAGGAGTTCCTGCAGGATTTCCGCGGGCGCGATTTTCAATGCTGATGACATAACCTACCTTGTTTGGCGACGAATAGGACCAATGTGTCGAATACGTCCTACATAATTTTGCGCGGTCACAGCAACCTCCTGATCTCCTTCTCTTCCAAAACTCCATGAGCTGACTTCGCATGTTCGTAGATTCGATTCACTCGATCCTCTGTCGCATCGATGCCGCGCTTTTCCAACCAGTAGACGACATTTGATTTGCCGCTCATCGGTCCGATCTCTATTACTTGCTCCAAACCAAACTCACCGGCTGGAACTCCGGAGTAAACGATATCCGCCAAACGCTGATCGCCCTTTCTATAGCTCTTAATCACCGCTGCTGCATGGACCCCTGTTGCGGTCCGGAAAGCATCGCGGCCAAAGACGGGATAGTTATATGGTACTGACCAATCACAAATCCTGGCTGCTGTCTGACAGTACTCACCAAGTCTCGAAAGGTCGTTGTCAATCCAGCCCATCAGTTTGAGATTTACTAAAAGCTGATCGATTGGCGTATTTCCGACTCGCTCACCAATTCCCAACGCCGAACCGTGTACTTGATCTGCGCCGCCCTGAATTGCTGTGATCGAGTTAATAACCCCAAGGCCCCGATCCTGATGACCATGCCAGTCTAATCGTATATTCCCGCCTTCATCTTCGATGATTCTCTTTACAAATCGCACTACCGCTCTGGCGCCGTCTGGAGTTGAATGACCAACGGTATCGCAAACACAAACGGCTCGCGCACCGCAGCGAATCGCAGTTGTGTAAAGAGCACGAATCACATCCGGATTAGCACGACTGGTGTCTTCAGTTACGTACATTACCGGCAAGCCTTCCCCAACAGCGAATGACACTGCTTCTTCCGTCATCTTTAGCAATTTGTCGAGCGTCCAGTCTTCAGCAAAGAATCGAACGGAAGACGAACCAATGAAAGTACAGGCCTCGATCGGTATGCCGGCGCGCTGAGATATTTCAACAATTGGGGTTATGTCGTTCCGATGGGTGCGAGCTGCACAATTAGGTTTAATTTTTAGTTTTTGATCGACAATTTCTCGCGCGAGTCTTTCAACCCCCGCCGCATGCGTACCACCCGCTCCGGGCAAACCAATGTCCGCTGTGTCAATATCGAGAGCGTTCATCAAATGCAATAATTCAATCTTTGCTTCAACCGCAGGCTCACAGACAGAAGGAGACTGCAATCCATCGCGAAGCGTCTCATCATCAAAGCTGATGTGACGCCCGGGAGCAGTCAACGACGGTTCGATGGTGTTCCAATCGTAAACAAGTTCTTCGATCGACATTTGATTCAACTCCGAAAGGCTCTTGCACGTTCGCTGAATGATTAAGTTTGATTACAACAAACGGCAGTTTTCAAAGTCAAGGAG
>DATDFV010000049.1:0-32865 GCA_036522415.1 Pyrinomonadaceae bacterium
TCAAGGGTCTTCCAGAAAGGCGATCGAGTTCGCGTGCTGCTTGAAACAAACAGTGATGGCTACCTTTACATCTTCAACACGACAAACGATGGGCCTCCGACAATGATTTATCCCGATGCAGATCTAGACGAAGCCGGAAACTATGTTCAAGCCCACGTCCCGTTTGAGATACCTTCCAGTCTTGCTGCTGAGGAGCGCCTCCGCTGGTTCGCGTTTGACGAGGCAGCGGGAAATGAACGACTGTTTTTTGTCCTTACTAAGGAGCCTTTGACTGGCTTGCCCATTGAAGATGACTTGATTGCTCTCTGTCGTGATTCCAAGTCGTCTTGTCCTGTGAAACCTTCGGCCGAAGTTTGGGCACAAGTGGAAAAGGATCTGAAGACGCCGCTGCGTACCGATACTTCAGCTCAGAATGGCCAGGCTCAAACGACGACAGAGCAGCAGGCAAGCGCTCGCGGATTGGGTTTGGCAAAAGACGATCCACAGCCTGCGGTGATCATGATGGCTTCGTCGAAGGGTTCGAGACTTGTAACCACGCTCGATCTGATTCACAAATAGTCCCCTCGGTCATAAAGTAAAAGTTCTAAAAGAAAGAAGTGAGTGTCACCATGGCAAGAATTACCTCTTTAATATTGTGCCTCGGATTAGTGCTACTTCCCGCATCGCAAAACGTCACTGCCACGCTGGTCGAACCGCAGCAAATAGATCAAGCGCATCAGGCACTGTCGCAAGGGCGTAAATTGCTCAAACGAGGTCATGCCGATCAAGCATTAGTTCAGTTGCAAACGGCGCTGCGCTTGTTCACGTCAGCAAACAATGCCAGTGGAATGGCTGCATCTCACAACGAGCTTGGCGATGTTTATTTGCGCCAGGGACAGTATTCCGTCGCGCTGGATCACTATCAAAAAGCATTCGACGGTTTTATGAATGTGAAACCGCCGGATACGCAAGCCGCCTCGTCAGGTGTGGCCAGAGTTGCCGGAGCCGAAGCGGCGCAAGGCGTAAACGCAGCAGCGAGTATAGCCGATGATAAATTCAATGCGAACCTCATGCTCGCAAAGATCGGAGACGTGAATTTCCGTCTCGGTAAGATCTCGGATGCGATGACTGCATACAGTCGCATGCAAGTGAAGCAACCTGAGAGTACCGCTCAAAAAGTGACCCGTCGCTTTGGCATCGGGTCGATTATCGGTGGGGTTCAAACACAGAACGTGAGTGTTTCAGCGCCTACCAGCGTCATCGCGGCAGCGCTCGAAGCCAAGAAGGAGTTGGACGAGTATCGCAACTCCATCGTCTTTTCAAGTTATGAATTGGGCATGGGCCGACTTGCTTACGTCAACAACGATTACGAAACCGCGCGGAACCATTTTCAAAAAGCGCTTGATGCTGCCGGAAGCAGTCTGGCAGGAGTGGCGAAGCTCGGACAGGTGAGACGATTCCGTGCGGCGGCGAGAACCAGCCTGGGGGATGTGCTCCTAAAACAAGGAAAGTACAAAGACGCGAGCAAGTTTTATAACGACGCCAAGAAAGGTGCGCAGGACGACAAGCGGCTGGATCTGATGTGGCCGGCACAAAGAGGACTTGGCCGTAGTCTTTGGTTGCAGGCTGCTCAGGAAAAAGACGCGAAGAAAATCAATTCGTTAAAAGAGTCCGCGCTAGCTAATTACAAAGACTCGCTCGCAACAATTGAAACGTTGCGCGAGGGCAGTCTGCGCGCCGACGAAGCGCGCACGACGTTCTTATCAACGATCAAGGATGTGTTCGACGAAGCGGCAACCGCAAATGCGGAGATGGCGCTGTCAGCAAACGCAGCACCTGGAACGCCCTTAAGTGGGAAGGCACTGGATTACGCCGCTGAAGCATTTCGAATCAACGAACAATCACGTGCCCGGTCGCTTTTGGATTTGTTGTCAGAAACTGGAGCGGCGATCACTGAAGGTGTGCCAGCGGATTTGCTCAAACGAAAGCAGGAAAACCTCGATCGGCAGCAGGAGATTGCCGACAGCCTGACAGGGGTTTCAATCTCAAACGAGGAGTTGAAGAAAAAGCCTTCTGAACTCGACTCCGAATTAGAGAAGCTTCAGACCGAGTACGAAGAGATCGAGAACCAGATTCGTACCGCAAGCCCACGTTACGCATCGTTGACTTCAAATCAGCCATTGACCCTGGCCGATGTCCAGCAGAAAGTGCTGGACGATCAGACGGTACTGTTGGAGTACGCGCTTCAGCCCGACAACTCCTATTTGTGGGTGGTCAGCAAGGGTGGCGCCAATCTCATAAAACTCCCCGGTCGTTCGTCGATTGATACGCTCGCCACGGACCTTCGAGCGCAACTAATTCCATCCAAGTTGCAACGACGAATCGTCGGTATCGACGTACTCGAGCCAGATCGCGGCATTGGAATCGCAGCTACGGCTCCAGCGGATGCGGCTCCTTTTATCGCCGCGTCAAACGCGCTTTACAAAGTCGTGCTCGAACCAGCTGCGTCGTCAGTTACAGACAAGCGGCTATTGATCGTGGCTGATGGCGCGCTGAATTACATTCCTTTTGAAGTGCTCCTGAAGTCGTCTGATCCGGGTGACTTTTCCTCACTCGGCTATCTCGTCAAGACAAACGAAATTGTTTATGCACCGTCGGCATCGGTCGTTGGTGCGATCAAGCAGCAGCGCACAACGGCGACGGGCAAGTCAATGCTCATCGTTGCCGATCCCGTATTCAACTCGAACGACGCCCGTGCCCGAAAAGCAGCACCGAGTACTGCCGATGCCGAGGTACGCGGAATCGGTATCCAAAGCGCACTTGCCGACGTTGCGGGAGACACAGCCTCTCCACCGCAAAAGATGGAGGGCTTGCCTTTGGCTCGGTTGGCCGGGACGCGCATCGAAGCAGATCAGATCTCAAAGCTCGCAAAGACCTCTGGAGCTCAGGCTGATATATGGCTTGATCTCGACGCGAACGAAGACAATCTGGTCGCTCGAGACATCAGCAAGTACCGCTTTATCCATGTTGCGACACACGGGCTTCTAAATGCGGAGCGACCACAATTCACCGGCGTTGTCCTGTCGTTAGTGGGAAACAAGACCAATGATGGTTTTCTTCGCACGGATGAAGTTTTCAATCTTCATCTCGGCGGACCCCTGGTTGTGCTTTCGGCGTGCGAAACAGGTCTTGGGAAAGAGAAACGTGGTGAAGGCGTCATGGGTCTTACTCGCGCGTTCATGTACGCAGGTGCACCTACCGTTGGTGTAAGTCTTTGGTCAGTTGCAGACAGATCCACTGCCGAACTTATGACGGATTTCTATCGTCGGTTGCTGACAGCAAATGATGCCTCGTCCAGCAGCGCCCTGCGCGGAGCGCAGTTAGCAATGATCTCCGGCAAGAAGTACAGTGCACCATTTTTCTGGGCGCCGTTTGTTCTTATCGGCGACTGGAACTAGTCGTGTTCAGTTGATCATCGTAATCGTCAGGCCCCAAGTGAGCGATAGGACCTATAGGACGCAAGGACCTATTCACTACTGACAGCCTAACAGTCCGTCGTACTGAGCAAAGGCTACCCTTGGGTAGCCTTTCGCTTTTTCCGCTTAAGCACTAACCCGGTCAATCCGGAAATCAGCAGGAGTGCCGTTGTGGGTTCCGGAATTGTTGTGTCGCCTGCGGAGGTGCCTTCCACAACAAAGTTGTCTATACGGTTGTTACCCGTCGAGCTCGTTGCTCCGTTGAAGACTATCCTAAACGCCGCGTTCGGATTGTTGTTGAGTCCGACTATGCTGGACAAAGTGAAAACCACTGGCACCGTCCCAAACGCGGTTGACGGAACAAAGGGTGATCCGAAATCAGTAAAAGTGATTCCGTCCAGACTGTACTGGAATTGATTCAGGTTGAAGCCAGTGCTTGTTCCCTGAGTGGCAAAGCTAACGAGGATGTTCGTAAATCCGAGTGTACTCACATTGAATGTTATGTTGCGACCGTTGTTTATGGTGCTTGTGCCACCCTGGAGCGACAACGCCTGACCCGCAACGTCTCCGAGTCGAGCATTGTTTGTTGTTCCGGCCGCAAACAGAATATTTGCAGCTACGAAATTGCTTGCCAGCGATCCAGAACCGTGATCTACAACAAGGTCTGAATCATTGAAGTTCCATACAGCTATCTCGTCGGCTAAAGCTGAATCCACACCTGCAACGAGTAGCAGTATCGTCATGAACACAGTTGAGAGTAATTGCCGAGGCGCACGGCAGTGAGGTTTGAACATACACTTTCTCCTTTGCTGAAGTTCGAAACATAGTTGTGTCGGTTGACGAGAAAGCAGAATCTTGTGGAGAGATTCGTGAGGCTATTCAGTAAGTTCGCCCGGCTTGAGGACAGCCAAGCTTTCTCAATCACGTTGGTCCCGCACGATAAGACGATTTCAATCTCGCGTCAATAGGGAAGTTGGTTATTTGGTAGGAATAGGACCAATAAGAATTATTCGACTTATGACTGCTAACAAGTACCCTCAACGCACGGCAAAAACACTGAGGTGGCCGAGCACACGCTGGGATGAGTTCGTCTTTGGCCGGAATTATGTCTCTAGGCTAATATCGCTCAGGAGAGAAAGTTTGGACATGGCTAACAGTTTCGTATTAATTCAGGATCAGCAGAGCTTGGATAGATTATTTGCTGAATCCCAACGACGGCCGATATTGATTTTTAAGCACAGCAATGCGTGTGGAATAAGTTCTCGAGCGTATCGCGAGATGGAGAAGCTTGATGACGTAAATCTATTGGAAGTCCAGAGCGCACGCGAATTGTCTCGAGAAGTCGCCAACATAACTGGCGTGCGACACGAGACACCGCAGGTCATTCTCCTTAAAGACGGTAAAGCAGTCTGGAATGCGTCACACTACGACGTTAATGCCAGATCAGTTTCTGAGGCATTACAAGCGAATAGTTGATTACCGATATGTCAGAACCCCGTGGAGCGGCTATCGAGCCTCGCCAGATTCGACAACCCGATGACTTTACCGTTCAAATCATTTGGGCGGATGATAAGGAATGCGAGTACGGGGCCGCAGACCTTCGTCGGGCTTGCCCGTGCGCGCAGTGTGTGAATGAATGGACCGGCGAGCGAGTTCTTAAGCCCGAAACAGTTGCAGACGAAATCCAGATTCGCGATCTTAGCCTCGTAGGGCGTTATGCTATTAATTTCCGTTGGAGTGATGGACACGAAACGGGAATCTACAGTTTTCGATATCTAAGAGAACTTTGTGATCAAGACTAAGACTGGTAATCATTATGAACGAACGAGATTTCTTTAACGAGAAGGAAGAAGTTAAGAAAGCTACCTACAGCTGTCCTCACTGTCGTGAACGAGCTGAATATGATGTGCGCTGGCTTAAGCGAACCAGGAAAGCGCAACCACCGAGGGGCGCAAACGAGATGGATCGGGCCCGCTTTCAGAAGTCCCGCGACTACCTGGTCAGAATCGACGACATGCTGGCATGTCGAAACATGCGATGCAGGAAACGATTCGAAATTCCGAGTTCACAGTCCGTAGTGTTTATCTAGCCTCATCAAATCCAAAGCACAGCTTTTGCAGAGACCGTCCCTGGAAGCTATGGAGGACGGACCGCCAAGATGTGCCAGTATCCATCACCACGGATGTTGGGTTTGCCAAAAAGCCGAACACGACTAATGGCTGAGCGGGTCGAAACACGCAGAAATTCTGCTACTCGTCACCAGCGTAGGACCCAGGAGTCGTTCGAGTGCTAGTTAATCTTGGAAATCCTGTCGCTTGTTTTGGAGCTCATCTTCGCAGCTTTCTAAGCGAAGAATATCCTGACAAACGTCATAAAGATCCTCCACGGCGGAAGAAGAACCCGGATCCAAAAGAGCCAAAAACGAATGATTGAAACTCAACAATTTGCCGGTGGGTCGAAGATCAACAATTCTTTCTTAACACCGTTTGAACGACGTCTCGCTGTGCGTGTGTTACCCAGAATCCCGCGCTGGCTTCAAACCTATCACCTGACGATGCTGACAATGGTTTGGTCAGGATTCATATTGTTCTTCTCATATCTGGCCGCCAGGGATTTGCGCTGGCTGTGGATGGTCTCGGTGATGATCTTTATGCAGTACGTAACGGATCACTACGACGGGAAGGTCGGGAAGTACCGGAACACGGGATTGGTTCGCTGGGGATATTACATGGATCACTTCCTGGACTATCTGTTCCTCTGCTCGGTCATAATCGGATACGCATTCATACTTCCGGACAAATCGCGTTACCAGATCCTCATCCTGCTGGCAATTTGTTCAGGCTTCGAGATTAGTACCTTCTTGTGTTTTGCTGCTACGGACAAGTTCAGAATTAGCTACTTCAAATTAGGGCCAACCGAATTCAGATTGGCGCTCATCATAATTAATGCACTATTGGTCGAGTATGGAACGCGGAAGATGGTAAACGGTCTTAAGTACGTCAATATCGGCGGAGCAATTGTTCTGGCATTCATGGTTTTCCGAACTCATAAAATAGTTTGGGCTCTGGATATGAAGGAAAAGAACACCGTCCTGGACGCTAAGCCCTAGTACTGTCTCGCTAGACGCCACTCTGTTCTGCGGGGTGTGTACGATTTGAAGGCGAGTACCAAAACGCCTCACAAAAAATTTCTGCACATTCGCAAAATAGTGACCCTTTTGGCCGGTTAACTGCGCGTTAGCTGATGTGGCCTCTTCTTTGCAGGATTTCCAGCGACCAACGTTCTAGTTTTTGAGAATTTGGGAACAGAATGGCGGCAATTTCGTTGATACGAAGTAAGGAATCAACGCAAGACCCGAAATACAAGCAATGTCAGACAAGAAAACAATTCGAATAGTCAAAAAAGGCGAGAACAATCGTCCAAGTCCAAAGCCGAAGGTGAATACTGCTCGTGAAGCAGCGCGCGATATGGTCGAAACTGTAACCAATTGGGTTAGTGAGTTTCAGCAGAAGCGTCGCCACGAAACCACCCACGCACTTAGACTCCTCTCCAAGACACCTCGCGGTAGCGAAGCCTAGGAGTAAGCCAAACAACAAATTTCTGTGTACGACAGGCTGTTAGCCTGTCGGAACGGCCCTAGCATCAACGTTTTTACAGAAGTACGCTGCACGCAAGGACAGGCTAACAGTCTATCCTACGGTGTGGACGTTTATTGACACTCTTTAGAGTCGGCGATAGCATCGGGCAGCCTCAACGTCACTCAAGCAGGTGCGCAAGATGGTCAGGAAAAGTTCGTCATCGAAGAATGGTAAGACCAAAGCAGCAAGGCCCATCTTTGATAGCATTCGTAAACCGGTTGCACCTCCCGGGCACCCGCTTTCTCGTTCCAAGCCAGATGAAATAGCGAGACCTGCCCAACGGAAAGCAAAACACAAACGTCGCCCTGAATTGCCGAGCGACGAAGATGTCTAAAGTTGCAGGCATCGAATATCCTATGCACAACCCTTCTTCGGATGTCGCTCGTGCCTTTATCGATCGGGCGAGTCGATTTCTTTCCACCGAATATCTGCCGAAAATTGAGCGTTGCCTTGAGCAACTGACGGACGAACAAATCTGGTTCCGTCCGAACCAAGCCTCCAACAGTATTGGCAACCTAGTGTTGCATCTCTGTGGCAATGCGCGGCAGTGGATCGTGTCAGGTCTCGGCGACAATCCAGACTGTAGGGATCGCGATAGTGAATTCAACCAGCGTGAAGTAATCCCGCGAGTTGAACTACTCGAGTGTCTGCGGGCGACGGTTGGGGAAGTTGGGCAGGTACTCGCAGATTTGGATTCGAGCGTAGTTTTGGAAAGGCGCACGATTCAAGGAAAAGACGTTGATATACTCGAGGCGATCTTTCACGTCACTGAGCATTTCTCGATGCACACCGGACAGATCATTCTGTTGACTAAGATGTTGGCGCACAGGAATATGAAGTTCTATGAGTTTTCCAGCGGCGTGCCCGTGAATCGATGGAATACCTAGTCGCTGGTTTTCAAACGCCCGAAGTTTTGTTTAGTATAGGTTGGCATTAGCTCCAGCATTAAATTTATTCCAGACCTCGAGGAGGCCTTCCCTCTATGACCTACGTCGTTGCCGAACCTTGTGTGAATTGTCGCTACACCGACTGTGCACTTGTTTGTCCTGTTGAGGCATTTCATCTTGACGACGATATGTTGGTTATAAACCCCGAGACTTGCATTGATTGCGATGCTTGTGTTCCCGAATGTCCCGTTGAAGCGATTTTCCCCGAAGCGAGTGTGCCCGCGGAGTGGACGGGGTTTACCCAGATTAATGCCCAGCGCGCACTTAGCGGCTTGCCAACTATTACGGCCCGACTCGACTCGCTTTGTGAATAGCAGGACAGTATGAAGAAGCGCACCCTCCGCTGGCTGGGCGGTTTTGCAATTGGTGTTGGAGCAGTGGGAGCGGTGGGAGCATTTGTGAGGAAGAGAAAAGTGGGTGCGGCACAACCAAAACGGCAGAAGAAGGTGGGCGATGTTTGGGCGCGTCCGGGAATGATGGTGACTTTTCGCGCCGAGTTGATGCCGGGGCGGGACCGAGAAGACAGAAGCTTCAGGGTTAAGGAACTTCTAGCGAGTGGACGTGTTTCGCTACACGGTGTTGATGGCGAACATACTGAGCACGAGTTTGAGGCACCAACTAGTTGAGCTTTGTACTTTGAGCTTTGTACTTGGTGCTTGGATCAGACGGTCTGAGATTTATTTAAGAACTGAGAGGCCGCACGAGCTCAAAGTACAAGGCTCAAAGTACACAGCCCAACAACCTACCAGCTATAAACCTCACCCGGATTCATCACCGAGAGTTTAGGAATATTTAATTCGTGTAACTGGCGAATAATCGTGTCGCGGTGTGTCGGCTTGAGGTGTACCGCGAGGATGTCCATGCCGTTGTGGGTAAGCTTTTGAAGTTCTTTGCCAAGTGATGAAGGTGTGAAGTGTCTCGATACTTCTGCGAGTTTCGCCATCTCGTTCGGGAACGAAGCCTCGATGAAGAGTGCGTCCAACTGTCGCGTCTCATTTACAGCCTTCCAGAATTCTTCGGTCTCGGCTGTGTCAGAACTAAAAGCGACATGGCTCTTTCCGTCAGTAATCAACAAGCCGACCGTCGGTACAATGTGATTGACTGGAACAGCAGTGACCTTGAGATGGGCCACGTCAAACTCACCGCTCGTGGGAATTGGAATGTATTCCATCACCGGCCCATAGTCATTCTTCAGATCCGAGAAGCGTGGATACACGTTCCAGTTGAAGACGTCACGTTCAAGAAGCGCGATTACTTCTGACGTCGCATAAACACGCATCGGGTGTTTGAGCGTTGGATAGAGATCATCGATGAAGATCGGTAAGCTCGCGATGTGGTCCATGTGAGGATGCGTGACGATTATGTCGCGAACTTTGCTTCGCTGTTCGGCATTCAGCGCGATGGCAATACTGCCGGCATCAACTGCCACACAGTCATCGATCAAAAAACAAGTCAGGCGTTGCTCAAGGGTTGCGCGACCCTGGGCATCGAAGGTGCTGGGTAAGAGTTGAACTTTCACTAGGGGTCAGCTCTTGTGAAATGGCCTGGCCAAGCCGCTGAGCAAGTATAAGCCAGAACGCGACAGCCCTGCGAGTCTTATTCGATTAAAAAGAAGTCAGTACCACCTCGCGGTATCGGGTGGGTGCGCAGCTTGCCTTGACTACTGACGATAGGCTGCGCACCCATCCGCTACCGCGAGGTGGTACTGACTTCTCTCAATGACCGCGAACCTCACGAAGCAGACTTGAGAGAGCTTGAATGTATTCATTTTCAACTTCGTTGAGATTAGTTACTCCTGAATAAATTCCTCTTGAGACCCGGCAGCGATAAAAAGCGAGTTCACTAGCCATTTGGTTGAACCTCATCCGTGTGCGCCAACCCCTCATTCCAGTTTGAGTCAACGCATTAAATGACGATCCCATTCGTCCAAAGATCGAGCCCAGCTGATCGTATTCCTGGCGTGTCAACATGCCGCGTTCGAGATCACAGAGGAGAAACTCTCGGACCAGTTGGCCTTCGCGATATAGTGCTATTCCGATAACGACTAACAGAATCACGAACGCCGGAACCATGATTACGATGTAAGTCAGCAGAAAGACGCCGCCTCCAAAGATGGCGCCCGAACCATTCCAAATACTGTGCATGAAGATCGCCATCAGAAGTCCGAGCACCGGCGTAATAAGCTTGACCGCGAGATTCCGTGTTTGTCTGGCCAAACCGAGACCAATACCGGTCATGCTGGTGAACAAAGGATGAGAAAACGGAGCAAGAAATCCTCTCAGGAAAAGAGTTACAGTAAGAGCTGCACCGCCTCCCAATGCTGCCTTCGCGTAATACAGCACGTTCTCCGTCATGGCGAAGCCAAGTGCCACTAACGCGCCGTACACGATGCCGTCAATAACGCCGTCGAATTCGTCTTTCTTAAAGAAGAAGAAAATGAAAAGAATAGTCGCCTTAGTACACTCCTCTACAATCGGTGCTGATATTACAAGTGCGAAAGTGTTTCCGGCGGCAGGTCCCGCAAGGGCTGAAACGATTGCGCCACCAGTAGTGTTAATCAGATACGCGACGAACGTTGCGACCAATGCACCCCAGAAAAAGGCAGTGGCCAGCATCCAGAAGGGCTCTGACTCGTAGCGATCAATCCACAAAACGAGAATTACGTAGAGTGGAACTGGAATCGTTGCCGTTACTAGTCCTATCAGGAAAGCGACTGGTCCCGTTTCGTAACCAATCAGGAGTAGCAGGAGCAGGCCGAATAACAGGGCAATAAGCGCGCATACGATACCAATGGCAATCTTAAGGGCGCCCGTGGATCGCTGACGTTGCATCATTATGGTTACGGCTTGTTGTGGAAAATGGTTGTTGGGGTATAGCTGGTTTGGTGTATTCATGAGCTGTTATCTGGCGCAAGTTTGCGCGCGACCACCGTCAATCGAATACGTCGCCCCAGTTATCCAACTAGCTTGATCTGAGGCGAGGAACAGAACTAAGTCGGCAATTTCTTCAGGGCTACCCACTCTGCCCAATGGATGCGTTTGTTTTGAACGCTCCAGAAACGCGGCATACTCGTCGTTATTCATCCCGCCGCGCTTGTGTATGTCGGTCACAACGACACCTGGGTTGACTGCATTTACTCGCACACCTTTAGCGGCAAGTTCCAGTGCCGAACAACGGGTTAACTGGTCCAGAGCGGCTTTTGAAACACAGTACGCCAGCACCCCGGGAAACGCTCGCAGTCCTGTGACGCTCGACACATTAACAATGTTTCCCTTTCTTTCAATCAATGTGGGCAGAGCTTTTTGCATAAGATGGAAGATCGCGCGAACGTTGATGTTCATCATCTCTTCCCACGATTGCATTGACGTAGTTTCAATTGTGCCGTTGCTGATATGTCCTGCTGCGTTGACTAGTATGTCTATTCCGCCAAATGTCGCCTGGGTTTGTGCGAGAACGTAATCAACTGCCTCATCGTTAGCGAGATCCGCTTTTAGCTTTAGCCCTTGACTGCCGCGGGCTTGGATTTCTTTCATCACGTTCTCTAGAGCTTCATCCTTTCGTCCTACACAAGCGACCTTTGCGCCATGTCCCGCAAACGCCAGAGCGCAGGCTCGGCCGATGCCTGACGTTGCTCCAGTAACAAAAGCGACCTTGTTAGCAAAGAGGGTCTCACTCATTTGGTTTCCTCGTGGAGTGAAGGTGGCATTGCTCGGTTTGTCCTATATTGACAGCATAATCATAAAAAGTTGAGTATTATTTACGTCGATTAGTCTCGAAGGCCATTCCCCCTGGATTGCGCGTGCTCGACCCGATGTTCGTCGAAGGGTTTTTCCGGTTGGCATAATCAACCCGGAGGACGATTGTTGGCAAATAATTCTGCAGATGAGCTGTTCTCCAGAACCTCGCGATCGCGTTCGCGATTTGATGGAGAAGTGCATAGTCAATCGCGAAGCCGCGTCCCCTCAAGTGCGGGTTATTTGTTGGCGGCTATAATCGTCGCCGCTGGACTTGGTGTAATTCTGTGGTGGATGCTAGCCAATGGCGGCGACGAAGCGCCGTGGCTATCGGCCGGGTTAGCATTCAGTTTAGTCTTGCTCGTGGCACTTTCAGCTCGTGAAGTTGTAATGCGTAGAGCCTGGACTCGATATCTACTCGAACATGGAATTCAGGATGCTTCGAAGTCACATCGCCAACACGCTGGTCGCAATCAGAAGAAAGGCTTTTCGACTTCGTTAAACTCTGCTGCGCTGCGCGCGATTCAGAAGCAGTCCGCGGCCACGGACGCGAACCCGTCGACACCAGAGGCTCACTTCGATGTCGCGCAGCTCTGCCATGAATACCTCTCGCGTACTGAAGAAGTTATCCGATCGGGAAAGATGGGCAGCGAGAAGGGAATTGCAATTCGTGCTGGTCAGGAGCGAGTGCGTTCTCTGCACAAGCACCACTTGTTAAGCTGGGCACGTGGTCATTCGATGGCTTTGACCCGCGAGGCGCAACAACGAGCCCGCACATTCGACAAAATTGAAACTGCCAATAGAGCCCTTGAGTGTTTGGAATCTACTCTCCGCATTTATCCGGACCAACAGGAATTACGAGAATCGAAAACCGCGATCTACGAGTTTATTGCATCGGTAAAAGTGGCACATTGGGTGGAACTCGCAGAGCGCTCCGCGTTTAAGCGACATTATCGCCGCGCAATCGACCGTTATCGAGACGCGCTGTTCTACTTGAATCAGGATGTGGTGAAAGAGGAGGTCAGGAACGCAGGAACCGAACGGATAGAAAAAGAGATTGCTCGATTGAAAACTGAATTGCATGATCGAGAGTCCCGAAACACGAATCAGCGCTCCTCGGGTGATGACATTTCGTAAGTGTCCCAAGTGTGGAAGTTCAAAGCTGCGGCGTGGTTACAAACGAACGCCGCTGTTTATGCGTCTGGTTGGCATCTATTATCTTTTATGCGATCATTGCAACCTGCTTTTTACGGGTTTTGTGTTGCCCGGCGCTTTGAAGGGTCACCGCAGACACCGGCGGGGACATACGCAGTCTGATCACGAGACAAAGAACCGCGTCTCGCGCTCGGTTTGAGCTACGAAACATCTGAGAGTGAAACGTGTTTTTGCATTACTAGCGATGAGGTCTTGAAATGAGAGTTAAGTTTTTACTGGTCATTACGTTTGCTTTGGCATGTTTTATTGTCGCTCTCGCCCAGCAGCAAGAACCGCAACAGAGTTCTACAACAGGAGCCGTACAATCGTCACCACTCGACAATCAAGGCATCAAGTCATATTTGCTTGGCCCGGGTGACGTCGTTGAGATCCGCGTCTTCGGACAACCAGATTTGTCTTCGACTGCTCAAGTAGACTCGGATGGCAATCTCGGTTCGCTTCCATTTCTGGAAGAACCAATTTCTGCAAAATGTCGAACTGAAAAAGCTGTACAGAAAGACATCGCTGTTGCGTATTCAAAACTCATCAATAACCCGCAGGTCAGCGTTCGCATAACTGAGCGGAACAGTCGACAGCCCGCGACTGTATTCGGCGCAGTTCGCCAATCAGTGCGACTTGAAATGAAACGGAAGGTTCGGCTGAATGAAGTTATCGCAGCATCAGGCGGCTTCACGGAACAAGCCTCCGGAACGATTCAGGTGCTCCACACTGAACCACTGATGTGTCCTGAACCTGGCGAAGAGAAAGAGGCTCTTCCCATTGACGGCACCAGGATACCTTTACAGATTGTGAAGATTTCCGAATTGCGCGCAGGAAAGGTCGAAGCCAATCCGATCATTCGACCTGGAGACTACATTCTGGTTACCGAAGCTGAGCCGGTGTACATGACTGGCGCAGTCCTCTCGCCTCAAGGTGTATTTCTTCGTGAGCAATTAACCCTAAGCCGTGCGGTGGCCATGGTTGGCGGCGTACGTAAGGAGGCCAAACTCACAGATGTAAAAATCTACCGGCAAAAGCCTGGCTCGACGGAGCAGGATGTCATTCATGTGGACCTGGCGGCTATCAAGAAGAGTCAAAAGCCTGACTTTGTACTCATGCCCTACGACGTGGTTGAGATTCCTGAAGCTGGTGCATTCTCATCTCAGCGAATCGGCTCGACGCTTCTGGGAGCGGTTACCGGTGGACTGACAGGTGCAATTTCCACAACCGGAACATACTTACCGACACGAGTCATCTATTGATCTATTAAATCTTTAATACAGAAAAGAAATCGAGCTAATGAACAGAAGAACTTTAGCCGACGATCGACGCCGGCGAAAAATGATGACGGCCCTCTGGGTCTTCTTAGTTTCAATCGCCGTAATCATACTCATCTACAGAGAAATGTCGGCCGTGCTCTACATCCTTGCGACACTCGGTGTCACAGCCCTGTTGCTGGTTGTCGCTTTTGCCGATTTATCTCACGCTGGTGAGATCACTGATCAATCGAGTTCGAAAGAGACTTGATTACAATCGCGTGGTCCACTCATCATTCTTCAATCGACTCCACTTATAACTGCGATAAGTTTTAATCAAAAACGGTTACATCGGAAGATGTGAGTAGGTTGAAACTTTAACGCGAGTATTGCATAATCCCGCTGCGTTCACCTCCCCGGTGGACGAAGTGGTCGCGTGGGGTGAGGACACGTGGCCTTAGGGTGGGGGCTGTGGGAGGCCCCCGCCCGCTTTTGTTTTTGCGGTCCACATCCGACACACATCAGTGAGTACGACGTAAAGTTGATACTTCTCAAAATAGGTGTAATCAACGGAAACCGCGACAGGCTGATAGCCTGTGGTACTGAGATTAGGACATTACTATCGATCACAACTCTTGTTGACGTAGGTTTTGAACAAGGTAAAATCCTCAACTCAGTGACTTCAGATTGCAACATAGAGCCAGTCGGCGACTTGCTGGTTCCTAACTGGTAAAGATGGGTCCTTTTCAGCGAGCACGACGGAGGTTCAAACTCTGGCTATTCAAAGGCGGAAGAGAAACCGCCTCCTCTCAGGCACATCATAAGCAACATCCGTGGTGGCAAGTTATGTGTCTCACCGGTGTCGATTATTTTTCGACACTCGGTTACCAACCGGGCATTGCTTTCCTGGCTGCCGGCGTTTTGTCTCCTCTCGCAACGCTTGTACTCGTTTTGCTGACGATCTTCGGCGCATTACCAATCTATAGTCACGTTGCAGCGGAAAGCCCACATGGCGAAGGCTCGATCTCTATGCTCGAGCGGTTACTCTCGCGCTGGAAGGGCAAACTGTTTGTATTGGTGTTGCTGGGATTCGTAGCCACTGATTTCATCATCACCATTACCTTGTCGGCGGCTGATGCCACTGCACACATCATCGAAAACCCGTTCACTCCCGTTGGATTCAAGCACGAGATTGGCGTGACACTCATTCTCGTTGCACTGCTCGGAGCCATTTTTCTGAAAGGATTTAAAGAGGCCATTGGCGTTGCGGTGATCCTTGTATTTGTTTATCTCTTCTTGAATGTCATTGTTCTCAGTTTCGGTTTGTACCAGTTGGCAATTCATCCATTTCATTTCGCGGATTGGAAGCATGCCTTGTTGGTCCATCCCAATGTTCATGGTAATCCATGGCTGATGATCCTGGTGTCATTCATCCTGTTCCCAAAACTTGCACTTGGACTGTCGGGGTTCGAAACCGGTGTTGCCGTCATGCCGCTAGTTAAGAGCGACATGGACCTGCCGTCAGAGGATCTTGAGAGTATTCATTCCACACGTAGCGCTGCGCCGGACGAAACCGCGGAGAAGTTTTTGCGGGGTCGAATGTTGAATACTCGGAAGATGTTAAGAACCGCGGCGCTAATCATGAGCGTACTGCTAATCGCCAGCAGTTTGGTTACGTCCATGTTGATTCGCGCTGAAGAGTTTCAGGAAGGTGGTCAGGCGAACGGGCGCGCAATTAGTTATCTCGCGCATTCATTTTTCGGAGTCATCTTCGGCAGCGTTTACGATTTGAGCACGATCTTAATTCTCTGGTTTGCGGGTGCTTCGGCGATGGCAGGTCTCCTCAACATCGTTCCGCGTTATCTTCCGCGTTACGGAATGGCACCCGAGTGGGCACGCGCAACGCGTCCTCTAGTTTTTGTTTACATGGCGATCGCGTTTACCGTGACACTGATCTTTAAAGCAGATGTTGACGCACAAGGCGGCGCGTACGCGACCGGTGTACTCGTTCTCATGACGTCAGCGGCAATCGCAGTGACACTGGCAATGTATCGCAAAGGAAAAAACTGGAAGGTATATCTCATTATTTCCATCGTCTTCGCCTATACAACCGGTCAGAACATTCACGAGCGCCCTGAAGGAATTAAGATTGCATCGTTCTTCATTCTGTCGATTGTGATTGCTTCATTGATTTCACGAGTGCTTCGCACAACCGAGCTACGTGTTGATAAATTGGAACTCGATGATTTGGCCCGAGACTTTATTCGTGTAGCAGGACGGGGAACTATTCGAATCATCGCAAACCGTAAAGACCAGGGTGATCTTCAGGAGTATCAAACTAAAGAGAGAGAGAAACGCGGGGACAATCACATACCGCAAGGTGAACCGATCCTGTTTTTCGAAGTTACACCCGGTGATGCCTCAGAGTTTTCCGGCACGCTCAAAATCCGCGGCGACACAGTCGAAGGCTACAAAATACTTCGTACCGAATCGCCCGCAGTACCAAACGCAATAGCTGCTTTCCTTCTATATTTGAGAGACGAGACCGGTAAGCTGCCTCACGTTTATTTCGGCTGGAGCGAAGGGAATCCGCTGTCGTACCTGTTGAGATACATTGCGTTCGGTGAAGGCGATACCGCACCAGTTACCCACGAAGTCCTTCGTCAGGCTGAAAAAGATCCTGCACGTCGACCGATCGTTCATGTCGGCGGTTGATGGGAAGCGAGTCGTAGAAAACAGACCGAACTCGATCAGACTGGAATCCGAGGTTTGTTTGCGAGGAGTGTTTAGAATAACTGATCGCGGTCAATGTTTTCGATCGAAGGAAGAGCGTCAGGCTTGTGTAGGTTCGTTAGCTGGAGCTTTTCCTGCGAGGAAACATGAACGGCAATACACTGGTCGTCCCTGCGAGGGGTAAAAAGGAACTGTGGTTTGCTGACCACACTGTGCACAAAGAACTGAAACTTCGATCCTCTGCCGCACGCCAGAAGTCTGAGCGGCTGCGATTGCTGCTAAGCGTTCGTTCTTTGCTTGCTTGCAAGGCTTGCAGCGTTTGGGTTCATTTTTGAGACCTTTGTCGTGAAAGAAGACTTGCTCTCCGGCGGTCCAGATAAAGTCTTCATTACAGTCAACACATTTAATTGATCTGTCCTGATACTTACTCTCGGGACTGGTTTCGAGTTCGTGGGCGGCTTCCCTCTGTGCCATGATGTACTCCCTGGGTCGTTGCTCGAATCACATAATGCCGGTGGGTTGATAACCTGCTCTTAAAGTAAGACAGGAAGCGGATGTTTCCCGGTGAGGATCTCTTTGTAGGGCATTTCTCACTGGGCTGCCATCGGGCAAAGTATAACTATGGCGAAATTGTGTCAAGGTAAAACCTGCGGACGGACCTCTTAAAAAACTGGACCAACTGATGCGTTCCTGACAAAGGTCGAAAGGCATTTCGAGAAATCATGAAGATACTGGTTATTGGTTCCGGTGGTCGCGAACATGCGATCGTTTGGGCGTTGAAAAAAACGGCTGAGCGGCCAGCAACAATTTACTGTGTCCCGGGTAACGCTGGAATAGCGCGAGTCGCGAAAACTGTTCCAATTCCCACCTCAGATCACAAGGGTCTTGTCTCGTTTGCTCAGACTCAAGGTATAGATCTTACTTTCGTCGGACCTGAAGCCCCGTTGGTTGCTGGCCTTGTCGATGACTTTGAAGCGGCAGGTTTGGCGATTATCGGTCCCAGTGCTCAGGCTGCTCGTTTAGAAGGAAGTAAAGTATTTGCCAAGGACTTTATGGCCCGGCACAAAATTCCGACCGCCCGTTATCGCACTGCCAGCTCTGCCGAAGAGGCAATTGATTACTTACGCAGTCCCGAATTTGGTGCGCCTGAATCATCTGTCGTGGTGAAGGCTGACGGACTGGCTGCAGGTAAAGGCGTGATTGTGGCGAAGAACCATGCAGAAGCTGATCGCGCTGTAACGGATCTCATGGTTTCGCACGTAGCCGGACGCGACGCTGCGACTCGAATAATCTTGGAAGAAGCGTTGGAAGGTTTGGAATCATCTTTACTGCTCTTTGCGGATGGAACGAATTACGTCCTTATGCCAGCAGCCCGTGACCATAAAAGAATCGGCGAGGGAGATACGGGACCAAATACCGGTGGGATGGGAAGCATCACCGATAATTCGATCTTAACCGACGAACAAGTTCGTCGGGTGGTCAAAGAGATTGTCGAGCCGACACTTAAAGGGGCGAGCGAAGAAGGATTTCCATTCAAGGGGATTCTCTTCGTTGGCTTAATGCTTACCGATAGTGGCCCAAAGGTACTTGAGTACAACGTGCGCTTTGGTGATCCTGAAACACAGGCCATTCTTATTAGGTTGAAGACTGACCTGATAGCAATTCTTGATGCAATCCGTCGAGGCACGCTGGGCGAAGTGAGAGTTGAATGGGCCGAAGGTGCATCGGCTTGTGTGGTTGCTGCAAATCGTGGTTACCCTGGAAAGTATGATTCCGGTGCAGTGATTTCAGGATGCCAAGAAGCTGAAACTCGTGGCGTTCAAGTTTTCCATGCGGGAACATCCTTATCAGCGACCGGAGAATTACTGGCTACTGGCGGTAGGGTGCTTGGCGTAACAGCAGCGGCAGAGTCACTCACTACGGCCCTGGCTGCCTGCTATTCGGCACTCGAGATTATTCACTGGCCAGGCATGCAGTTTCGGCGGGACATTGGAAAGTCAAAACCTGCATTTGGCACCGCAGGGTGACGCTGTGGAAGGGTTTGGGCTCTACTGTTATACTTCCGGTTGTTGTGAATTTTCGAGAGTTGAAACTGCTTTGGCATATACGTCGTACATCAGGTCGGATGTGCCGAGAGGGGCATAGTTATCGCACCATAGAGATCTGACAATCTCGCGTCGGAGGATTAGCTGAAATGGGACTGTGGACGAGGATGAAACGCTCAATGCGTGCCCTCTTTGGAGGGATTATCGAAAAGACAGAAGATCCTGAGCTCATACTCCAGCAAACCATTCGCGATATGCGAGATCGAGTGCCGGAGTTGAATAATTCCGTAGCCCAGGTAATGGCGACGGAAAAACTCCTGGCGAAGAACAAAGAGCGCCTCGAAAGCCAGGTGGTAGACCTCGACTCCAAAATCCGTGCCTCGGTCAAAATGGGCCGCGACGACATTGCCACTGCGTATATCGGTCAATTGCAACAAGCCCAGGTCGATCTTCAAAAGACAGGACAGCAACTGGAGCATGCAAACCTGGCATCGAAACAGGCACTAAAAGCACGCGACAATTACGTGCTTCAAATGCAACGCCGAACTGCAGAGGCGATGCAGTTGATAAATCAATCGAAGCAGGCAAAACTGCAGGAGCAACTCGCTCAGACGATGGAGTCGTTCCAGCTCGGGGACGACGCATCAACGTTCAACGAGATGCGCGACAAGATTGATCGTCGCGCCGCTGCTGCCGAAGCAAAAATGCAATTGGGTTCTGCCTCAGTCGATACGCAAATGCAGGAAATTGAACGAGAGGCGCTCGATATGCAACTTCAGGATAAGCTGCTTGCGTATAAACGTGACATGGGGTTGTTAGGTCCCGGCGCAGGAACAGCAGCTCCAAAGGCGCTTCCTGAAGGTGAAACGGCGGCAGGAGGGAATAACGGTACCGGCTGATTCCTCTAACGATTTCCTATTTATCTAGATAATTGCAAACGAGTCTCATAAAGTTTATGGCTGAGTTTCCCAAGTTTGATCTCAAATATCTGAAAGAAGCTTTTAAAGAACCCATAAACTTTTGGGGAATGGCTGGGTTTGCCGTGGCCACGGCATATGTCCAGGATATTACGCCTTTGGTCTTGGCTTTAGGCGCCGAGACACTTTACCTCGCAACCGTACCGGCCAGTTCTATCTATCGGCGTTTGGTGGATCGCCGTGAAAAGCAACGCCTTCTGAAACTGCGGGAACAACAGAGGGAAGCCCTAATCAAGTTATTCGATCCGCGTGAACGCGAAGCGGTTGAGTATCTTCGTTGGATGAAGAACCAGATATATTCGAATTACAAGAAGTTCACCGGGACCAAGCAAATTCCACATAACATCCAAAGCCTCGACCAACGATGGGAAGACTTCGTTGATTTGTTGGACGTCTACAGACGCCGCAAACATCATTTGCGTTCGATCAATCGTCAGGCCGTGCAAAACCAACTGACGCAGGCAGAGCGCGCGGTGTCAGCGTCCAAAGACGATCGAGAAAGACGGATTCAGCAGGCAAATGTCGAGATTCTCAAACGACGAGTCGCAGCCTTTAACGACATTGAACGATCCGTGAAGCTTGTTGAGGGCCAACTACAGTCGATCGAGAATTTCTTTGGGCTGGTGAACGATCAAGTTGTAACTTTGCCTACTCCCGAACGAGTTTCTTCGCTTGATTTCGAACAACTGAGTGACTCAATCGCGATGACCAGGCAAATGCTCGAAGAAACCTCCGATACCTTTGCTGCCCTCGATAGTCACAATCGAGACATCGGCAACTACGAACTTCTCTTATCGCAGGGAGGATCGTCTAAATAGAATTTTGAGCTTTGTGCTTTGACGTTTGCGCTTGGTGCACCACTTTCCGCCTGCGCGAACGCGCGCAAGACCCGCCAATTTATCCACAACGCTTAGTACGGCAGAGTACAAAGCACAAAGAGCAAAGCACAAAGCTCATCATAGTCCTGCAACGCGTTATTCCCCACGTCCTCAGCAACTTACTTCTTAACGTAGAGACTCAGCTAACACACTCTGTAGCATTGAAAAAAAAGATAGCCACAAGATATTGACACTTGGAAGTCAAAGGAGTATATTCCGCTCCGCTTGAGACGAGGCGTTGACTTGGAGCAGTGGCAGGCCCCCTTTGCCCCCTCCAGTCCGGTTTTTGCCTTGAATAGAGCCAACCGGGGTTTCCGCCAAACATCTTAGTTAGTGGCATGCGCGAGCTAATCGCGTTGCCGAATTGTCTTTAAAACCCGATTTACCCTCGCACGGTCTCCCGCGAGAAAGGCTAACGACATGAGCGCAGCTTTCGGCAAAAAAGCCCCCAACACAATTAGTTCTCCGACCACTCCCGCACGTCGAAAATCGCAGCAGCTCGGACTTAATGCCAGAAAAGTAGTTAGTAAACGCTATTCCTTAAAAGACTCGAAAGGTCGGGCTATTGAGGAATGGACGGATATCGTTCGTCGCGTTGTTGGACATGTATCGGCTGCTGAAACAGGCGAAAAAAGAGACAAGTTTTTTGCCGCGATGAGCGAGGTAATGCTCGAGCGCGAGTTCATACCGAATACGCCCTGTCTCGTAAATGCCGGGAAGGCGAATGGACAGTTGGCAGCCTGCTTTGTACTCGAAGTGCCTGATTCGTTACAGGGAATTATGGATCACGCCAAGGCGGCCGCCACGATCCATCAAACGGGTGGCGGCACGGGTATGACTTATGAATTCCTGAGACCCTCCGGTGCAATGGTAAGTTCGGCAACTGGAGTCGCGTCCGGTCCAGTTTCGTTCATGAACATCGTGAATCAAGTCACTGATGTAGTGAAACAAGGTGGCGTTCGTCGCGGAGCGAATATGGGAATGATGCGCGTCACGCATCCCGATGTGCTTCGCTTCATCCACGCGAAAAACGACCAGCACTCACTTACCAATTTCAATATCTCAGTGAACGTAACCGACAAGTTCCTGAAGGCAGTCGACAACAACGAATGGTTTCAGCTCGAGTTCAACGGTGAATCATGGACCGAATCTATTTACGATCCCGTCCGCGATGGTGACTACGTTGTGTATCGCAGAGCAGATGGATCAACGGTTACGTTCTGTGATCGGCAGGCATTTCTGACTGCTGACCTTTCGAGTTGCACAGTCGAAGAGGCGCCGCGACCGGGAATGATTTTCGCCCCGGATATTTGGAATCGAATCGTAGCGAGCGCGCACAAGTATGCTGAGCCGGGAATCGCTTTCATCGATGAAGTCAATCGTCATAATCATATGATGAAATCGATGGGTCTGATTTACTCCTGCAATCCGTGCGGCGAGCAGTTTCTCCACTTCTCAAACTCCTGCAACCTTGGCTCGATCGACCTGGCGAAGTTTTACGATCCCGAGAAGCGAATTGATTGGGATCGTCTGCGGGAAGTTACACATCTCTGCACACGCTTTCTCGACAACGTCATCGATACTTGTGCCTGGCCGCTGCCGGAAATCAATGATGTCGTGCATCGCACGCGTCCCGTGGGCCTGGGCATCATGGGCTTTGCTGATCTTTGTTTGAATCTGAAGATAACGTACGGCTCGCCCGCTTCGATCGATTTGATGGATGAAGTGATGGGCTTTGTTCGACGCGAAGCATGGCTGGAAAGCAACCGGCTGGGCGCAGAGAAGGGAGCTTTCCCCGAGTTTGAACCAAACCGTGAAGCCTATACAGAGTTTCTCTACAACCAGATTGGTATTCCAAAAGACATTGTGCTCACGCCGCGTAATTATGAAGTGACCACGATCGCACCAACTGGAACAATCTCGCTGGTAGCTGAAACGTCTTCAGGCATCGAGCCAAACTTTTCCTGGGCCTATGTTCGTAAAGACACACTGGGAACTCGCACCTACGTTCACACTCTTGCTGCGCAGGCTTTGGGCCTCAACGTGGATCAGTGTGATCAGGAATCGATAGATGCGGCTGCAGCTTACGTCGTGGAACACGAGAGTGAGTTGCCGTCTCATTTTATCTCGGCGATGAACATAAGCGCTGAGCAGCACGTTCATGTGCTCGCGGCTGCTCAGCGCAACGTCGATAACAGTGTGTCGAAGACTTGCAACGGAGCAGTCAACGATACAGTCGAATCGGTCGATGCGCTTTACAGGCTCGGTCGCCAACTTGGTTGCAAAGCGGTAAGTTACTATCGTGATGGTTCACGCGAGAACCAGGTATTGACCTCAATGAAGGCGGAAGAACCGAAAGGTGAGATTGCTTGTAATCCGGAGGCTGTCGTCGAACCAATCGAAGAAGCGGTGGACAAAGCAGAGGCAGTGGCCGCAGACGATACTTCGAAACGGCAGGAAGCGATCGCGCGTGAACACTCTGAAATTATTGCTGCACCAACCGTGACTGCCATCCGCATTGAGCGTCCACGTGAATTGAAAGGTGCGACCTGGCAGATTCCTTTTGATGGTCAGAATCTTTACGTCACAGTCAATCACGACGGAAAGATGATTCAGGAAGTTTTTGCAACCGGTCCGATCAGCGGCGGCGTGGGTTTGCTTGCTTCGAAGATGTTGCGAGGTGGATTCGACGCTGCTGAAGTTGCTTACAGTTTGAACAAGGTTACCGGCACACACGCCGTGTGGTTCAACGAGCGGTTGTTGACTTCACCGGAACAAGCTGTTGCTGAATGCATCATGATCACGAACCGGCGCGTTCAGGATCTTCCTGACTCCGCGCGCGCAGTTGGCAAACAACACACTGCCAAGTCTAGTCAGCCCGTTGGTGCGATCATGTCAAACATGATCGGCATCTGCCCTGAATGTCACGGCCAGCTTGAACACGCGAGCGGATGTGATTTTTGCAGAGATTGCGGATATAGCAAGTGTAAATAGCGTTTCATCAACTGCCCTGCCATAGGCCGTCGCCCTGGTGGCGACGGCCTTAATTTTTTAACCGTAATTAGTGTTTCGAAAGCTCAGATAAATCCTGCCGTACCCTTCAGTTGGCTAACTTTTCCTGCGGCAACTCGGACTGGGCCTCAACTTTTTACGCTAATCCCGCGAATTTTGGTAGGTATGCATCTTGCCAAACAAAGACTGCAAGCTGTTACTAAACTGAAGGAGTATCCATTTGATCAAAACCCATCTAAGCATTTTGCTAGCCGTATTAATCGGCACCGCGACTCTTGTCTTTCCTCGCGCGACAGCCGCTCAGGTGACGAGCAACGTCACAAACACGAAAGCGAAGGTTCAGACGCTATCCGCGAATCTTGATCAGCAGGTCGAAGTGAAATTTCGAGATAAGACCAAACTGAAAGGGCACATTACGGCAGTTGAGCCGGTATCGTTCACTTTAAGAGATGCCAAGACCGGCACGTCACAAAGAATTGCATATTCAGAAGTCGATAGTGTCAGCAAGGCAGGTGGCGGCATCTCGACGAAGACATGGTTGATTATTGGAGGAGTTGGAGCAGGTGTAGTTACAACCTGGCTCATTGTGAAGCCTGCGTTTTGTGATGGCGGCGCGCAAACGAGAGGGATTTGTTAGAGCCAATGTCCGATATGCGTTTGGCTTGTCGTGTCGTAACCAACCAAGCCCAGCGTTTTTAAGCATCGGCGGACTTGGTTGGTTGAGTCACGACAAGCTAAACGCATATCGGACATTCCTGCTAGAATGCCTCGGTTCTGCTAACCAGCTCTCGACCGAGGCATTCCCGTGAAACACCTTTCTACTTTTCTTCTCCTCGTAGTCTGTCTCACTCTGTTTTCATTCCGACAAGCAACCGCTCAGAGACCTGAGCCGCCAATCGGCAAAGGAACAGTCGTTCTCAAAGCGGCCCGTTTGATTGACGGAACCGGCGCGTCACCTATCGCCAATGCAGTTGTCGTGGTAACGGATAACAACATAGTTGCCGTCGGCCCAGCGAACTCAGTGACGATACCCGCAGACGCGAAAGTGATTGATCTCGGCAATGTCACCCTGCTACCTGGGTTCATCGACGCCCACACACATCTTGTCGGCCGCGTCCTGGGAGATCCTGAAGGTGACATGGCTCCGGCAAGAGACTTCGAATCGTTTGCCGCGATCCTGAGTGTTGAAAACGCACGCGCAACGCTGATGGCTGGCTTTACAAGTGTCAGAAATGTTGGTGCCTCGGGCCGCTTTGATGACATGGCGTTGCGCAAGGCAATAAACGAAGGTTGGACTCCCGGGCCCCGGATGGAGACGGCCGGCCACGCTCTCGGGATTCGCGGTGGTCATTGCGACAGCAACGGTTTCCGGCCCGGACTGATGGACCGTGGGATTGAAGATGGCATTGCTGACGGCGTTGAGCAGATTCGCGCTGCCGTCCGTTATCAAATCAAATATGGCGCTGACGTGATTAAGACCTGTGCTACCGGCGGAGTGCTCTCTGAAGGAGATGCAGTCGGCGCGACGCAATATAGTTTTGAAGAGTTGAAAGCCTTAGTTGAAGAAGCAAACAAGCTGGATCGCAAAGTTGCTGCTCACGCCCATGGCACGGAAGGAATAAAGCTGGCGGTACGTGCTGGAGTTACTTCGATTGAGCATGGATCGTTTCTCGATGAAGAGGGCGTTCGATTGATGAAAGAACATGGAACATTTCTTGTTCCAACGCTGTCGGCGGCGGAAACTGTCGAGCGTGCAGCGAAGGCCGGCGTGCTCAAAGGACTCCGAGCCGAGAAGGCTTTTGCGGCGGCCGCTGCGATCCGTAAGTCGATCAAGATGGCAGTTGCAAACAAAGTTCAAATCGCGCTTGGTACGGATGCCGGCGTCGTGCCCCACGGAACGAATGCTCACGAGTTTGCTTTGATGGTCGAATGGGGTGGCATGTCGAATATGGACTCAATTGTTGCCGGTACGATGAACGGTGCAAAGCTGCTCGGCTGGGACAAGCACGTCGGTTCGCTTCAACCCGGGAAGTGGGCGGACATCGTCGCTGTATCGGGCGATCCCCTGGCAGATATTCATGTTATGCAGAATGTGGTGTTCGTGATGAAGAATGGGGTGGTTTATAAGCAGTAGATTGGGAGAGTGGGCGTGGGCGATTCGGTTATCACGCCGCTACCGCTCACCGCCTCGCCCTCTCTCCAACTCGCCCCTTCACCCCCTCGCCCACTCGCCCCATCACCCACTCTCCAAGCGTGTGGCCCAAACCTCATCAAAACTTCGCGTTAGCTTATGGAGCAATTGACAAGCTGATGAGAAGGAGTCGCAATGAAGGTCAAGGCAAAGTATTTCGTCTTTACGGTAATTGCTTTAGCGAGTGCGTACGTGATGTATCACAACGAACGCTTTCTCGTAGATTCATCGAATCCCGCCTGGCAGCATTATGAGCCATTCAAGTGGTGGCTACTTCCGCACGGAATCTTCGGAGCCATCGTTCTTCTTTTTGCGCCGCTACAATTCTCGGATCGCCTGCGGCAGCGATTTACCAAAACCCACAGAGTTATGGGACGACTCTATGTGATCGGTGCAATGGGCCTCGCCCCACTTGGCGCTTACATCCAGTATTACCAGGAGCGGATGGGTGCCCCGCGCTCGTTCACGGTGCTCGGAATCGTCGATGCGACAATGTTGATAGGTGCGACTTCTCTGGCGTTCCTCTTCGCGTTCAGACGCAAGATCGCGTTGCACCGGCAATGGGCGACACGCAGCTACGCTATTGCACTGGTCTTCATCGGCGGCCGCTTTGTCATGGGTATCACCGGATGGGAGACTCTTGGGGTAGAAATTGTTCAGGCGATAATTTGGTCATGCCTCGCGTTGGCAGTTCCGCTCGCTGATGTTTCGCTGCATTGGAAAGAGATACGTGCTCTCTTATCAAGATCTGTGAAGACGGCCGTGCCAAAGGAAACTAGTGTTCCTGCGCGCGTCAGGCGAGCCGCGTAACCGCTAAATGCCGCGCGTGTCGGTTAGAACCCAAGACCAATATGAGAGTCGCACAACCTGGCTTGTTCAATTCTGGCTTGTTCAATTCTGGCTTGTTCGATTCTAGCCAGGTTGCTGACTCACTCTCGGAGAAGCGTATGAAGACTATGAAATTCCTGAGCCCGGTGTTGCTGCTCTCTGTAACCGCTCCAGTTATCCCTCAGGCTCAGAGAGATCCCTGCAAGGGTGATACTACCTACGAGATGAAACAGTGCTCAGGTACTAAGTACAAACAAGCGGACGCTGAATTGAATAAGGTCTATCAACAATTGCTGTCCAAACTGGACGATGAAGGTCACAAGGCTTCTTTAAAGGCCGCCCAGCTCGCCTGGTTGAAGTACCGCGATACTAACTGCGATTTTGAAGGCTATCTAAATCGCGGCGGCACCATCTATCCCATTGTCATCACCGAGTGCATGACTGCGATGACGATTTCACGAACTAAAGAACTTAGAGAACAGATCAAGCAGATGGTTGATCTATAACCATGTCGATCCCAGACTGAGCAAACCGATGAGTTGCGGCTGTTGCAGTTCCGTCTCCCTCATAATCCTCTGACCACTGTGCATGCCTTGCCAATAGAGCGAGCTCGACGGCGCGACCTAATGTGATTGCAAAACGACGCGCTCCTGCCTCCAAATTGTTTCCTTCAAGTAGCCAGCGTGATGCATGTTCCAGCGCTGACACTGCAGTTTGTCCGGCATTAATTAACAGAGGATTGCGAATCGATTCGATCCATTTTCTGACGCTCGAAAGCAGCACCTCGATTCTGTCTTCGTTGGTTGTGTGAATGCCCAACGCCCGAAACGTATCGAGCGCGAGCACGTTCGTTGTGCCTTCCCAGATCGGCAGCACCTGACTGTCGCGTAAGAGAACTGGCAAGCCGGTGTCCTCTATATAACCTGCACCGCCAAACGATTCGAGAACTTCACTGGCAACCATCACGGCTTGCTTACCAGTGGTCAATTTCATTATTGGCGTAAGCACTCGCAACAGCTGAGCATCATCTTCACTGATCTCACCGGCTTCATTTTTCCCATTGAGCTCGGCTACAAAGAACGCCAGCTGAAATGCTGCTTCAGTTTCGGCTTGTAATCCCAGCAGCGTATCCATATGTAATGGCTTTTCAGAAAGTGGTGCACCAAAAGCAACTCGCTTTTTCGCGTAGTCGAATGCGAGCGCCAGCCCGCGGCGCATCAGCGCTACTGAGCTGATGCCGTTCCACAAACGCGTTATGTTTAGGAGCGGAGTTATGTTTCGCACGCCATCCGTCGTTCCCTGCACGAGACGGGCGGGCGTGCCGTTCAACGTCAGCTCGGCTGTCGGAACTTTACGCGTGCCGAGTTTGTCTTTCAGTCTGTTGATCTCAATGTTTTGCAATCGCCCGTGCTCATCTCTTGTCTCTAGATAGAAGAGTGCAAGCCCACGTCCGCCGGGCGCATTTCCTTCAGGTCGAGCGAGCGTCAGCGCAATTTGCGCAGAAACGGCTGATGTAAACCACTTTCTGCCAAACAAGTAGAACTTATCCGCCTGAGTCTCATCTTTTCGTGCGATAGTTTCTGACAAGCCAACATCGGAACCTCCGGTGAGTTCTGTCATCCATTGTCCCCCAGTCCAAAACTTATTTGGATCGCGAGTGATCAGATGTGGTACCGCGCGATCGATCAGGAACTGATTGCCGGATGAGATTAGCGTGCGTGCAGCACCATCCGTCATTGCTAACGGACAACTGTAGATGTCAGTTGAAGGAGTGAAAAGGTAAGCAAGCGCGCATTGATGCACACGCGATAACCTGCCGTGTTTCTGTTCGTAAGCAGTGGCGACAACGCCATGTTCTGCGGCAATCCGTTCAGCCTTTTGCCACAGAGGTGTTAGCCCGATCTTGTCGATGCGATTTCCCCAGGCATCCCACTGAGTCAGGGTGGGCTCGTTCAATCTGTCGTCCAACTGCATTGGATAAAGCTCGCTGCCTGCCAGTTGACCCATCTCGCTGAGTGAAGGTTCGATTTCACGCAAGACCTCTGTCGGACATACGCGTGACAAATACGAACGCAGCATCCGATCGTCTTCGTATTGATTGCCGAGAGTTGGAGGCGCCTGTTGAAACATGGCACCAGAGATTACGCGATTATGGGGAGACACTCCAGAATGTTACTGATCGGCTTGATTACAAGCCCCAGCGCTTAAACTTAATACTAATGCTCGCGACCAACAGGCTTAGTAGAGTAAGGCCAACCGGATATAGAACCAGACCGACTAGAAATCCAAGTGTAAATCGCAATGAAGAGGCAACGAGCTGTTCGGGAAGCGGTATGTAAAGAATTGGCAATAGAATCAACCCGCTAACGAAACCTATGATCGCGGCGGTTTTTCTCCTTGTTCCCAGCAAGACTGCACTGAACACCACCACGAACCCAAATACTCCGGCAACGAAGGCCGCAAACTCGGTAGCAATCCAGGCCCATTCCACAGTATTCGGGATAAGAGGGCCGGGATGCTCGTAGTCGAGACCAATATGAGTCAGCGGATAATGTGCAACACCGATAAATAATCCATAGAGTGCACCGATCCATATTCCCATCAATACACCTACTGCTACGCGAAGCAGCATTAAATGAAAAGGCGCAAGTTGTCGCGGCATGGTTCTCCTTTGTTCGGAAACCTACTGACCAAGACGGTAGGTGTCCCATGGCGTTTCCAATAAGTCACTAGTCCAAAACTCGCTCAATTGAATTCGCGATCTTGCAGTGAGACCGGAAAATGCTCTTGGCGACAAATACCAAAGAAGCATTAGATTCTCCTCGTGCGGAGTTGAGACTCTTGTTTGAAGATGACGTTAGCAGATTACGCGATCAGGAAAAGACATTCCAGAATTCAAGGAAACGACTACCGGGACGTTAACTGTTTAGGCGTAGGTAGCTGTGAGGCGGCGATGTCAGGACGACGTTCGAGCAGTTGTGATGGCAAACCAAAAGGCACAGCTGGAGGCTCCGGTTTTAAGGCGTCTATTGGCATCGAAAAAGTCGAAGCGGGTTGACCAGTCAGCAAGGCAATCGCGTGTTCCAGTTGCGCGCGCTGAATACCAAGGTCGGTGGCTTGCGCTTGTGTCGTTTCCAACTGCGTTTCAGCTTGAGTCACATCTTCTTCGGAGGAGATGCCTGTTTGAAATCGAACCTTCGTCAAGTCGAGCGCCTGTTGATACTCAACTGTCGCGGAATCGAGCAACTGCTTTTCTGCGTCGAGGGCGCGAAGTTGAAAGTAGTCGAAGGCAAGTCCCGCTTCGACACTGAGGCGCACATTCTCCAGGTCCGCGGCCGTGGCCTGTGCTTCCGAGGCACTGGCTGACACGTTGTTCTTCACTCGGCCCCAGAGATCTGGCTCCCATGTTGCTTCGAACGGAAGGTCGTAATTCGCCAGCACACGACCAGTTGAAGTGTTCGATTGAGTGGGACGCGCAGATTGTCTGGAGACGCTAATTGATGGGCTGGCAGTGACAGTCGGGAAGTATTCAGAACGTGCTTCTTTTACGAGAGCTCGTGCGATCCGAAAGTTTGCTTCAGCTATGGCGATGTTCTGGTTTGAGATGTTTACCTGAGTCTCGAGTGAATCGAGTTCAGGGTTGTTGAAGATCTCCCACCAGTTGCCGCGAATAACCGCGTCATTAGGTCGCGCGAACTTCCATCCGTCCTCTGCGTCTCGGCGGTTATCGTTTTACCGCTGAGACGCAGAGAGCGCAGAGGAGGCGCAGTGCTTTCAATTTCGCAATACTCATTTGAAATCTGTATGCCACAGCTGCAACGCGCTTTCTTCTGAAGAGATGACGGTTAATCAAGTGATTGTCAGTATTTTTGGAACTCGTGGTGTGGCTGTCTTGCGTCGATAAGAAAAAAGGCCACGAACTAACAACGCGTCGTTGTAGAAATTCGCCGCACCAGGACCAAAATGGCGTCGAAGCGAGACCTCATTACTCAATCAAATCTTCAATTGTTTCTATTAGTCTTAGCGGCATGTCTGTTGCTCTCATCACATTTGCTCGAGTGGCAACAACTGGTTTTCACGACCGGTAAGTAATAAGAGAGAGTGCCAATGGGCACTTCCATCGTGACGATGTAGAGCTACTCGAGCAAAGCTGAGTAAGTATTCTGAATTGGTCTCAGCTTAAGAGGGGAGGTAGCTATGAGACTCTGTAGAGTGATTGGGTTGTTATCTGTGATCTTGACTTGTGAAATTGCATTCGGAGCAAACGTGAAGACTGACTACGATAGATCGTTTGATTTCGCGAGAATCTGTGTTGGTCGACTTCGTTACCCCTACTGACAGACAGCTCGTTTGGCGGGGACGAGTAACAAATACCGTGTCCGGTCTGGATGAATCGAAGAAACAGATCGACAAAGGAGTAAAGGAACTAGTCAGCCGCTTTGAAAAGGATGTGAGGAAGTCTGAAAAGCGGGAGTCGGAGTCATGAGGAAGCAAAGAAAATCGTTCGTGGGAGTGGCGCTTGCATTGGTAGTTTTGGGAGCTGCTGCCTGGGCCGAAAAAGGGGCGACACGAAGTCAACGCTCCGAACAGAGCGAAGACTATCAACCGATTAAAGTGAAGATTTCTCCGGTCAGCCCCTTGTTGGATGGGCCAACTCAAACTTATAGGTCTGGCCAACAAATACCGGTCGCAATCAGCTTGACCAACACGGGCACTAACCCCCTGTATACCTGCTTGTCTGGAGATATCTATCAGGATACCCCACGACTTAAGCGCAACGGTCAATTGGTCTCATACACAAAATGGCAAAGCTACGTTTTGCAAACCGCCGCTCGTGAGCGGACATGCCAAAAGGAGGATCTGCCTGAGCAAGCGCTTTTGATGCCGAATGAACCTAAGTTGGTGGATTTTTTGGTAGTGGTTGACGACCGATCAGATCCGACAGGTGCCCTTGCATGGTACGACACCTTGCCTCCTGGTCATTATGAGTTGTCGGTGCAGAGACACTTTGATTGTTGCGACGGTCCAATGGCGGAGTCGAATATAGTTAGCTTCGATATAACACCCTAAACAAATAGGTCGGATAGGTCCAATAGGCCTATACTTGCCGCTTATCCGACAGCCTTCCTGTGTTCCCAATAGGGTAATCGCTTGTAGTGATTGTATAGCTGAGTCTCGAACTCGCGCGTTAATGGTTTTTGCGAATCATATTCAGGCGCAGTCGCGATGAGCTGCTTAGTAAGGCTGACATAAGCATTCGACTCAGCCCAGCTTACCCAGAGGATCCAGTCAGTTGGCAACAGAATCTTTTTGCCTGAACGCCAGTTTCTTGTATCGGCCACGGCGTATCGAAGTGTCCATGTCTCATCGTCGACAATGAAATCTTCGATGTGGCCGATCTCACCATCTACTGCCATGATGTGATAATGCCCAACGACTTTCGAGCTGCGTAAGTTCGCATCGGCGGTACTTTGAAATGACTCAGAGGAAGTGGCTTCAGTAGATTCGCGATCGGCTGCTTCACTACGCGCAGCATTGGAAGCATTTAATCCTAAGTAGTAAGGCCAACCCAGATAGAGATAGTAGTCACGCGAGTGTTGCAGCGCGACTGGTTTATGGGTACGAACGTCAGCACTTTGTTGAACCTGTTCTATTGTGAAAGGTGTTTGAATGGCTCTGTTAGCGTTATCGACTCCGGTAATTGCGCCGGGTGCGATAAGAACTCTCTTGCTATGCAGCCAGGTGCCGATTTCAACTACAAAGTATCGAATTCTCCAATCACGATCCTCGAAGTAGAATTCTTCAAGGTGACCTATGTCTCCGTCAGTGGCGTGAAGTCTGTAGGCCTCCAGATCTCTAATACGTCTCAACATCGCAATCCTCTCAACATGCTTTTGTCTCGTTTAAAAGACAATCCTCTTATCAAATGGCTTCATTTAGGAAGATGGAAGCAAACAGGCTATTCGTTGCCTGTTAT
>DATDFV010000050.1:0-35504 GCA_036522415.1 Pyrinomonadaceae bacterium
GTTCTGCTCGACGGGGGCGGCCGAGGACGACCGCGCTCCGACAGAAGAGCTTTCGTGGATTCAGTCAAAGGGTCTCTGTTCGGTGGAAAACGAAAAAGTCAGGAATTAGTAAATGAAGGAGTTAAGTATGTCATTACCACAACCAGTAATTGAATTTCTGAACAACAATGCCGCCACTCTGGGTGTACCGCAAGTCGCAGTAGATCTCGACCTCTTCAAGAGTGGCGCACTCGACAGTTTCGCTCTCGTCGATTTTGTGACTGTGCTTGAAGAACACTGCGGCATCCGTGTTCCGGATGCTGAGGTCGTTCCCGCAAACTTCCGTACGATCGAAGATATCGATCGATACGTTTCATCGCGACGTCTCGAGTTATGAACTCATTTATCACAGCGACAGGAAGTTACTTACCGGCCAGAGTTGTAAGTAACGAAGAGCTTGCTCAGAAGCTTGGTCTAACGCCCGAACAGATTTTTAAGTCGTCAGGAATAAGACAGCGGCATTGGGCGGCACCCGGTGAGATTACCAGCGCGCTTGGTTGCGCTGCGCTGAGGAAAGCAGGTGTCTCCACCGAAGACATCGATTACCTGATTCTTGGGACGATGACTTCCGATCGGTTCATTCCCGGCTCCGCGCCGGCGGTGCAGGCAGCTCTGAATTTGCGTGAAGTTCCTTGTCTGGATATTCGCCAGGCATGCTGCAACACGCTCTATGGATTGCAGCTAGCTAACGCCTTAGTGACTTCCGGTTTGGCTACCAACGTCGCCGTCTGCTTGGCCGAGGTCCAGTCAACGTTTCTGACGGTTTCACCCCAGGCGGGAACGACGTCGATGTTGTTCGGAGATGGAGCCGCGGCACTTATAGTTTCGAGCGAGGGAGAAGTGGGGGCGCTTGAGATCGTCGACGTACACCTCGCAACCGATGGCAAGTACGTCGATGATCTCGGCATAAGAGCACCAGGCTCGCAGTTCAACGGACGAGCGGAGCCTCAGGATTACGTGCCGCGAATGAATGGACAATCGGTGATCTTGCAGGCATCACGACGGATGCTGTCAGCTTGCCAGACTGTTTTGGATCGAAATTCATTGAGCATCGATAATGTAAGTTGGATAGTTCCGCATCAGGCAAACGCGAATCTACTAACTCAACTAGCGCGTGGTCTTAAATTGAAAGATGTGAGCAGAGTCGTGTCAGTGATTGAAAACACCGGAAACACTTCGTCGGCATCGATGGCGATTGCGTTGGATACGCTCTGGAGATCAGGAACTTTGCGGCCAGGTGATTATGTCTTGATGCCGGGGTTTGCCGCGGGATTTACCTGGGGTGCAGCGCTCTGTCGTGTGTGGTGAGTCATAAACGAACTGTTTAGCTTGCTCGATTTCCAGGTGCTAACGAGTCGGTGGCAATCACTATGGAATGATCTGCTCACCTGCCGCTTCCCTTTTCAATTGATCCAGGATTGATCGAATCGCCGCGGCGTAACTCCCACTCGGCGCCAGTTCCAGATACTTCTCGTAAGCAGCTACTGCGTCTTTTGGCTTCTCGAGTTTCTCATACGCAGCTCCAAGCATCTGATAAATCACTGGCTCGCTGTCAGACAATTGATCTATCGCCTTGCGAAACTCCACGACTGCCTCTGCCAACTGGCCTTTGTCTTCCAATACTCTCGCCAGTCCCACGTGCGCCTCCGGTTGAAATCCGTTACCTTCGCGAATTGAACGACGGAAAGAGCGAATTGCTTCGTCTTCGAATGCTTCTTCGCGATATATGCGTCCTTCGATGGCGGAAGCTTCGGGATAAATCGGTCGCGCGCGTCGCGCAGCATCGATTGCATCGTGTGCCTTCCGAAATTGATTCAAATCCATCAGCACTCGCGCCAGTCCAATTTGTGCGGCTGGATATACGGCTCGCAACTTGATTGCCTCACGGTAGAGATCCGCCGCCTTCTCGCGATCAGCGTCGTCCTTTGCCTGCTCTCTCGCCATTTCGGCTTGCTGAAACGTCAACTCCGCTTTGTCCGTGGTCGTAACGAGTTTCACCACGACCGAACGACGACCGGGAATCAGAGGCAGCGTTGTTTCTTTGAAGCCGTCTGCGCGAACACGAACGGTATGACGTCCGGGGTTCAGTCTGGTGATCGCTAAGTTGCCGGAAGAGTCTGTGCTTCCACGACGAATTTCATCGATCCAAACAATCGCGTTCGGCTCTGAGGTGATTGTGAGCAGAGGTGTCTTTGTAGTTTGTGCTGTCGTTTGAGCGTCAATAGAAGAGCTCCAAATCAAACACAGAAGTGCTGTTGCCAGGACTGCTTTCAAAGGTGCCCCCTTTAGACTCATGGTCTTTTCCTGATCACACACTACCAGAATCTAACAAGTAGGGAAGGGTGGTTTACCCCCGCCGTTCCCCAAGAGTTCAGGTAGGGCACAAGAGCGGGGGTAAACCCCCTTTCCCTACTTGTTAGATTCTGATGGGGGTTTTATTGGGGGGATCTATTCTTCGAAATGTTCATCACCAACACGGCGTTTCCTGACACTCGGATTCGTCGGCGCTGGAGTTGCACTCGGAGGCGCGGTTACGGCTCTCGTCCCAACTTCAGCTCTGAAATTTCCCTGCTCATCATAGAGTCGCAGATACTGAAGCCGATTTCTAACAACGCCCTGAACATATCCACGCGTTTCTTTGAAGGGCACAGCTTCAGCCCATTCATCGATTTCGGAAGGCAACGAAGTTGACCATGCCGCAGCGCGCAATGGCCCCGCGTTGTAAGCCGCGGCTACGTACTCGATTCTCCCAAACTTATCTATCTGATCGCGCAGATAAGCGGTGCCTAGTTGAATGTTCAATCGAGGGTTGTACAACGACTCGGCTGTTATCTCCTGAGTCACGCCGTACTTTCTCGCGGTCAATCGGCCTGTCGGAACCAATACCTGCATCAACCCATAGGCACTGGCGGACGAACGTGAACGCGTCGTGAAGATCGTCTCCTGACGAATCAACCCGGCGACCTGATACGGATCCAGACTTCGTGCTCGTGACTCCTGAACAATGATGTCCCAGTATTTCAGCGGGTAGAAGACGTCCCACTCTTCACGCGTCATCTCCTCAGGCTTCATCTGCGAATAATCAGGAAAGCTGTTCTTCAACGTATTTAACGCATGAACATTGTCGTCGTTGGAACGATAGATCTGCGCGATTGCAAGATTGACTTTTGGACTGTTGGGCGCGCTGTCTTCTGCCATAGTCAATTCTTTCAACGCCCACTCATCTAAACCGATGTTCGAGAGTTCATCGGCCTTTACTATTCTCGACTCTTGTTCAGGTCCGGCGGTCTCTTCGGCAACCGTTACTGTTTGAAGATTCGCTATCGCTCGTCCAACCATCGAATCAGCGGTAAAAGTCTTTGGTTGAGTTGAGCGGGACAGTACATCCAAACGCTGCTTCGCCAGGTACCCGTACCAGTTCGCATCGTAACGAGCCTGCATCGCTTCGTAGAGAGCACGGGCCTCGGACAACTTGCCCGCTCGTTCAGAGTCGCGGGCGGCCCAGTACCCAGCGCGACCACGGTTGTCTGTATTCTTGTCGGCGTAGAGTGCCAGGTGTTCCGTCAACAAACGAGACGATTCTGCGAAACTCTTTGCCTCATGCTGTTCCCATGCCAGATTAAACTGTGCCTGCGCAACTTCGGCTGCCCCTGGATACGAATTTACTGCCGCACGGAAGAAGTATGTAGCGTCAGTGTTGTTCTTGGCGTCGTCGGCAATCTGACCAACTGCAACGAGCGTGCGCGGCGTAGAGGGACTCGTAGAAAAACTCTTGCGCAACTCCTCAACGGTTGCTCTAGCCTGCTCCCATTGTTTCGCGCGCGCATAAGTTTGGGCGAGGTAAGACAAAGCTTGAGCGCGAGTTTCGGCTGCTGAGGTTGGGATGCTTGTCAGAGCAGCAACTGCTTCCGGAGTTTTGCGAACGTTGTAGGCAGCAATTCCCCGGCGTAGTTGGTTCTCGGTGCTGGCCGTTGTGGGAAACTTGGCGAAAGCCTCGCCGTAGGAAGCAACGGCATCACCATATCTCTTGCCGTCGAACAAATGATTCGCACGAGCAATCGCTTCTTCAGCTGAGGCAGGCGAGGTGGTCGAACCCAGTCGTGTGATTGAGGCCGCGGCTTCAGTGCTCTCCGCTGAAGCAGGCGCGAAAAAGTAAATACGTCGATAACTTGCCAGAGCTTTTGTCGTGTCTGAAGTTTGTTCGTAAGCCTTTGCGACAACCAACAACGCGCCAGCGTCGTCAGCCTGTGTCAAACTTTTAAGAAGCAGTGGAACTGCGGCGGCTTCATTGCTCTTCATCAACAAGGCAGCCGCGCGCAAAGCAGCGTCGCGCGCTCGGATTGAAGTTGGATAATCCTGTAATAACTGTTGGTAGATGGCTCGTGCTTCGGCGTCTTTTCCCAGCTGTTCGAGTGCATTGCCGCGCATTGACAACGCGTAATCGTAAACGGATGTTTGCTCGCGAATCACAGACGCATCAAGCATTGACACTGCACCAGCAAAGTCACGGGCGTTTAACTTGATTCGTGCTCGCAGCATCCGAGCCAGGGCCGCAACCTTTGTTCGCGGAAACTGGTTCTCAATTCCAGCGACTACATCGTCAGAAGGCAGCACGTCATTGCGCGTCATCGTGCGCAAGCTCTCGAGTGCTTTGCGTTCAGCGGGAGTTTGTGGGTGTGTGCGACAACTCGCACTAAGAAGGAAAGGAAGTGACGCTACGGTCAGAACGGCAACGCCGAGAATGACAAACAGGAGTCGATGTTTACCGATGGGATGATTCACTACAAAACAGGAACGGTCTTGGGTTTTTGGCCTTTGGTCTTGGGTCCTCCTTTGTTTCCAATCCTCGATTCTGTCGAAGATCAAAGGCCAAAGACCAAAGGCCAAAGCATATCGGACGTTGGCTTTGGTGCCGACTTATACGTTAACCGTTGCTCCGGGATAGTTCGAACCCAACTTTGAAGCATCGCCTTCCGCCAGAGTGTTGACAAGTTCGCCGTGAAAGTAATCATAACGAGCCGCTACTTCCGCTTTTACACGCTTGTCATACATCTCTCGTGAACGGTCGATGTACTCTCGAAGCCGATCGTAAAGGTCGTGTTCCGAACGACCCTCGACCACTTTTTGTTCGTTGTAAAGCTTAATCTCTGAAATCAACAGTCGGGCGAAGCGGCGGGCGTCATTATGCAATCTACGCTCTTCGTCGTTAGCAACGTCTACTGGCAGCTCGGCGTCCTGGCCATAACGGCGTCTACCAATTGATGATGCGGGTGGTTCCTGTGCCGGCTCATACGACCCCGGTTCAGATAAAAGTGACGATTCCTCAGCCGACGAGGAAGCTGTCTCTGGCTCTGCAATCTGACCAACGTAGTCGGAAGACGCAGCTGGCTCAGCGACTGGCTCAGGCTGAACATAATGAGTTTCCACGGTCTCAGCACCTGAGAACGAACCTTCCGGCACGCTGCTGGACTCTTCGTATTCACTCGTTGGTGTATAGGTAGCCTCTGCTGGTGCTGGTGCTGGTGCTTCTGCGCGTGATTCCTCCGCGACACGTTTTGGAGCATGACTCACTGAAAGGAGTTCAACCGCCATGCCTGAAACTCTTACTAATGTTTCAAGAGCTTCAAGGTTGATGGATTCTGAATCTAGTCCTGCTGAGTCTGCGTATAGAACGGCGACCGCTTTACCTCGAACAGTCAATGGAATGGTGACAATACGCTGTGCGGGTTCTTCACCGAGTCGATTCAAGAGCAAGTGGTCGTCGGCATGAGAGCCGGCGCCACCACTCCAGGTTTGGAGCGATTTGGCGGCACTACTGATGATGGTGTCGGAGTCGAGTGAAAGCGAGATACTTTGGATCGCCTGATCGCCAACGGTACCTTCGAAGCCACGCCCTCGCCAGCCGGTCGCCTGTCCGCCCTTGACCACAAAGAAAGCAACACGTGGAGCAAATGAGGCAGACCGATTTACGAGCGTCTTCAGGATCTCAGCCTGCGATTTCTGTTCATTAACCTCGAAAATCGCAGACTTGACGATTGCCATATCGCTGGAGGCCTTCGCCCGAGATGATTCTGACGCGGCCAGGTCAACCCCACGTTCGTGAGCTGCGCGGAGGTGCTCGGCGATGGAACTAGCCAAACTGCCTTCCATCTGAACGTCGCTCTGGCGCTCGAGCAGACTGGTCAGTGCTTCGTTAAGCTGACCCTGCAGGGAAGCTATTTCCTGTTTGATTGCACTAAGGCGGCCATCGAGGAAACTCTCGATTTCATGCCGCAAGCTATCTTCCAAATGTCCGTTGACCACAGCTCGCTCCTCCGTCCGGTGAATTGTTGTGTGACGAACCTCAAGGTCTTGCAGGTAGGGATTTGAACCTAGGGTTTCCCGCCGTGTGTCCGCACTAATGAAAGAGGCTGTCGGGGGCCCGGAGCCTCTAAAGAACGATTATGGACGGCTGCGGTGAAGCTAGTCAAGAAATCGTTTTTGGGGAGGGTGTCATTCTCTGATAATTGATAGGACCTATGTGACCGATTTGACCTATTAGACGACCTACCGCCTGCTCCTGACGACTGCAGCTGCTACCAAATCCTCGTCTTGAGCTATTCATTTCTGTCCGTCGGCCCACGTTTGGTAAGCTTGGCACCCAGACCAAAGCAAGATGTCCAAAACCATACTCATCGCCGACGACTACGACGACAATCGTGAGCTATTGCGATTGCTTTTGACGACGGCCAAATATGAGGTTTGGGAGGCCAGAAACGGTCAGGAATGTATTGCGTCCGCTCGCGAGAAGTTGCCGGATCTAATAATGGTCGACTTGTCGATGCCGGAGTTGGATGGTTGGGAAGTCTTTAACGCCCTCAAGAGTGATGAGACCACAGCTCACATTCCGTGTGTAGCGGTTACTGCACATACGGAAGCGGATTGTGAACGAGCGCTTCAGATCGGGTTCATAGCCTTCGTACCGAAGCCGTTTAAGACGGAAGAGATGCTGGCAACGGTCGCCCGGGTAGTTGGTTTGTGAGTCAGGGTTCTAAAATTATTGGTCATTTTCCATTTCTCATTTCTCATTTTCCATTTGTATCCCTCGCGCCGCTTTAATTCGCCGAAGCTGAAACAATGGAAAATGAGAAATGGAAAATGGAAATGACCGATAGATTCTTACTGCCTGTAGATCACCCCGCCCTTCATCACAAACTTAACGTGCCTCAGCGTCGAAATATCCTTCGTCGGATCACCTTCCACCGCAATCACATCAGCAAACAATCCTGATTTCACCTGGCCAATCTTTTCTGCCATGTGCAGCACGCGCGCGTCGATCGACGTCGCCGAACGCAATGCGTCAATCACCGGCATTCCAAAATTTACCATCGCTTCAAGTTCACGAACATTGTCGCCGTGCGCATAAACACCGACGTCACTTCCACTCGCAATCGTAACTCCGGCTTCTAACGCCGCTTTGAAAACCGCCTTTTTGCGTTCCGCATTTGCTCCGGCAATTGCAAGTGTCGGACATAGCGCAACGTTGTGTTCCTTCATCAACCGAAAGATTTCCGGAGTTCCGCCATCGCCATGCTCGATTGTTTCGACGCCGGCCAGAGTTGCTCGACGCATTCCTTCGGTGGTTGTTGCGTGCGCCGCGACAGGAACGTTCGCGCTTCGCGCCGTTTCTACAGCGAGCTTGAGTTCTTCAAGTGAAAACGTCGGCGCTGCACCCTGAGTGCCCCAACGATAATCAGCGTAGACCTTAATCCAGTCCGCACCATGACCAATCTGATCACGCACCACTCGAGTCAAACTATCTACGCCGTCCGCTTCTTCGGCGCCTTGAGGAACACGCCACTCTGAAGCATAACCCTTTGGGCCATAACTGCCGGTAGCAACTATCGCGCGCGTCACGACCAGCATTCGTGGACCCGGAATGATGCCTTGTTCCACGGCTTGCTTCAGACCAACATCAGCGTATCCGGCGCCTTCGGTGCCCAGATCTCTAATCGTCGTAAAGCCTGCCTGAAGCGTGCTGCGCAGATGGTTCGTGGCACGTGCGACTCGCAAGCTTAGTGATTCATGTGCAACCTGATCGTTCCAGGGAGTTTCACTGTAGGGATGAAGAAGAATATGCGAATGCGCTTCGATAAGACCTGGCAGCAAAGTTAATCCGGGAAGATCGATAACTGTGGCGTTTGCCGGAGCGTTGATCGCGCTCGGCGGTCCGGCCGCTTCGATCTTCTGACCGCGAACAAGCACAACCCAACCGTCGTGTAACTGTGCCGACTCGCCATCGAAGACGCGAGCGGGTTTGAGCAGGTAAATGGTTTCAGGTTGTGGGGTCGATGTTCTGTTCTGAAGAAAAAGTGGGGTTTGCATGAGCAAGCAAAGAACAACAAGGAGGGAGCAACGCATCGAGATGCCTTTCTTAATGTTCGATATGCTTTAGCTTGTCGTGTCGCGGAAATCAGGCCCTCGTTAATTCAAGGGCCCCGAATCCCACGTCACGACAAACTGAAGTTTATCGGACACTATTTTTCCGAAATCACCACAGTCTGGATCGACGGTGGCAGTGGATGGTTAGTGCTCTTCAAAAAACCGGCATTTGCAGCCATGCTCTCGATTTCGCGGAACGTGTACGCATCTCCCGAGGGTGTGCTGACCAACATCATCATGGAGAATCCCGCGGCTTGCGGTGGCGTTACGCGATCATCGTTCGGAACAAACTCCAACGTCACTGCGCGACCACTGTCAACCAACGACGCGTGAACTTTCTTCAAGAGCGTTTCACAGGTCGGCGGATCAAAGTGGTGTAGGAAGTTGGTCAAAAGGACGAGGTCATATCCGGTCCCGTACTCAACATCAAAAGCACTTCCTTCGATTGTGCTGTACCTGTCAGACAAACCAGCCTTCGCCGCATTCTCCTTTGCCACTTCCAACACGTTGGGCCAATCAAGAGCGACTACTTCCGCCTGTGGATTGTTGGCGGCGAATGCCTGCCCAAACAAACCGTGACCAGCGGCGATGTCCAAAATCTTCAGTTTCCGATCAGCCTGTGGATCTACAAGCTTCGCCATAAGCTGCGCGGGCATCGCCATCATCGGCGCCATCGCTCTCGCGAACTTGACCCACACCGGATTGTCATGACTCACGGTTCCTTCGCCGTCGAGCGTTGTGCCACCTCTCCGTACGGCGTCCGTCATGTTTCTCGACGGTTCAGTCAACATTGGGTCGCAAAGGAATTCGGTAGCTCCACCGAGGTATGCTGGCGAATGCTTATCCAGAAAGACTGATGAGTCGAGTGTCAGAGCATACTTATTGTTTTCCTTGGTCAACATTCCCATGATCGTCAAATAATCACAGAGAACGCGAATTCCTTTCTCAGAAGCTTTGCAACGCTTCGCAATGTCAGCAGCAGTTGTATTCCCCTCGGCAATCGCAGTGAATACTTCGAGGTCGATACCAGCTTTCAACGCCTCCGTCTGTTGATAGGCATTGATAGTTTGAAAAAAAAGTTGGGGGGAGGGTTGTTGGGACGCAGGACTAGACATAATGATTCCTTTCTCTGGGTAAATTTGCGGTGACCAATCTTAGCGCAGAAACCAATCATTGGTCATTGCGCCATTTGACCTTTCCACTTGGAAGCTCCCTGCCATCGGCCACGCCATCGAACAGAAGGCGGTTGCCAGGATGAACGAAAGCTCTTCTGTCGGAGCGCGGCCGTCCTCGGCCGCCCCCGTCGAATAGAACCTATGTCGCACTTCCGCGTTTGCTGTCGAAGGTCTATGAGTGGGCCAGACGATTCTCCGTTTCGTTGAGAATGAGTGGGTTCTGTTCGACGGGGGCGGCCGAGGACGGCCGCGCTCCGACAGAAGAGCTTTCGCTTATCCTGGCAACCGGCTTCTGATCCACAGTGGGTGAACCACCTTTAAGGAGACTTTGACTTAACGGATAGGTTCCCGCAGTACCATCTCTGCAACCACCGCAGCCGTCTGTGCCGCTTGTGGATGGCTTCGGCGCAGACCGGCTACCTGCAAAAGTGCCTCGCCGGTTCGTGAAAACATGCGAAACAGATCCCCTTCTTCTGCCCTGGTCATTCTCACGATCTCGGACCATTCAGCGCCACCAGCCCATAACGCTGCCGCACCCGCTGCTGAAAAGTTGAGCTCTGGTGCCGGTTCGACGCCCTGCTTCCATTCCTCTCCGGAAACTTTGAATCCGATGTCTTCGAACCGAGTTAGCGATGCAACGATGTCGTCATCCAATTCAAGCTCACCATAATCACGATCCTCGTCGGCGGTAAGCGCGGCCATGATTCCTGCGAAATGGCGGTGTTGAAGTGAATTAAAGAGTCCACTCTCGAGTGCTTCACCAACAAGCAACGGACGATCGATGTGCAGATCAGCAAGCCAGCGACCTCTTTCGGTAACTTTCTCATTCTCGAAATCAAGATAACCAAAAACAGATAGAACCCTTGCTCGCTTTTCAAAAGGTTCCCAGACCTCGCCGCGCAATCCTTCGATTCCTCTCAAAGCTCGTTGATAGTCCTCAGCGATTGCATGCAAATCCCACAAGAGCTCGGTGCAACGAACTCGATCTGCACCCGTAATTTCAGGAGGTAGCAATCGGTCGATGCTATCGTCGAGCAGTTGTATTGTCTCAAGCTCTTCCTCGCCGGCATCGCGCAAGCGCGGCTCCGCAAGTACCAATTCCTTTCCTCGTTGATGAATCTCGTCGAACGCGCTTTCGATCTCATCTTCTCTTAACCGATAAACTGGACTGTAAACCCGCCCAATCCTTTCCTGGGGAAAACTCGCGGTGCTTCCGTCCTCACGAAAACCGCGCACACTACCATCGCGTTTCTCAAACACCATTACCAAACGCTTACCACTCCTGCCGACGCCTACAACTCGACCCGGCTTCACGACATTGTTTAGCCACCCGCTAAACAACTCCGCACGTGTTTGCGGCTTTGCTTCCTGAAGGCGAGCCTTCGCGGCAATCAAACGTTCAAGCCCAAGCACCGCGTCTACAGACAAACCGAATCCAGCCTCGCGCAGTCGAGACTCAATAGTCTTTTCACTGTCGGCTCGCGATTTCTGCAGTTGATGAATTCGCTGGGCGAGATCTCGATACGCAAAACTTCGCTCAGCAATCTCTCGAACACTTGCAAAACTTCCGTACGCATCTAGTAGGTTCAATAGAGTGGTGTAAGTAGCACGAAACTGACTTACCAGTGGATCCGGCGTAGCTTTGAGTAACTGAGCAATACGTTCCGGATCCTGATGCAATCCCGGCGCGGCGACAACAAACCCAACATTGTCGCGGCCGCGTCGTCCTGCTCTTCCCGTCATCTGTTGAAGTTCGGAGGCACTGAGCGCCCGCCAACCATTTCCAGTACGAGCGTCAGCGCCTGTTAACACAACACTGCGCGCAGGAAAATCAACGCCAGCAGCAACGGTTGCGGTTGCGAAGATCGCATCCAGCAAACCAGCACTCATTAACTTTTCTATCACAAGTTTCCAGGCAGGGATGTGACCAGCGTGATGCGAAGCTACACCACCACGGATGATCGTATCCCAGTGTCTGTGACCGCGCACCTCCGGATTTTGAGTGACGAATGAACGCATGAAATGCAGTCGCGCCTCTCGTCGCTTCTCATTCGGATCGCGACGAGACAGAGCGGCTTCCTGCGCAGCTTGATCGCAACGCCGTCGAGTTGGCATGAAGACAATTGCCGGGAGCAGGTTGTATGAATCGAGCGCCGAAAGCAGAGTTGCTGATGGCATCTCGGGCATACGGAGTTTCATGATGTGGTGGCCTTTGGCTTTTGGTCTTTGACCTTTGGTTTTCGACAAAGGTCAAAGGTCAAAGGCCAAAGGTCAAAGACCAAAGACCGTTGACATCATCTGTGCCCCCTTCTGTCCCGATCCGCATTCGATCTCTCAATCATCTGCGCAATCTCCGCGTTGAGTTTTCCGGCATCGTTGATCAGCGGTAGTAATCGCTTGTCGGGCAGCAACACCGCAGAACGCAGCGGCACGGGGCGTTTTGGCGGTCCACTGATAACTTGACATTCAATGCCTCGAACTTCCTCCAACCACGAAGCAAACTCATACGCATTGCCGATGGTCGCTGAAAGCAACAACAACCGAATCCTGGGCGGTGTCAGGATGATCGCCTCTTCCCAAACATGCCCGCGATCTTCATCGGCAAGATAGTGCGCCTCATCAAGCACGACCAAATCAGATGTGACTTCACTACCACCGCGCAATGAATCAAAGAGTTGATTGCGATAGATCTCAGTGGTCCCGACAATCAGTGGCGCGTCTGAATTCTCTTTTCTATCGCCGGTGAGGATGCCGACACGATCGGCTCCAAACTCGTCGATGAATTCCTGGTACTTTGAATTCGTAAGTGCTTTTAGGGGTGTCGTGTACCAGGAACGTTTGCCGTTCTCGAGAAGCCGCTGGATCTCTTCGCGCGCAATCCACGTCTTTCCACTGCCGGTCGGAGCGGTAACCAGGACATCATTTTGTTCCAGCGCGGCCAAGGCCTCCAGCTGGAACGGGTCTGGTTTGAAAGGCAATGGCGGTGGCGTGCCAATGCCTTCCAGAAGTTTCTTCATATCGCGAGTTTGAACAGGAGGTCGCGGCGCCGCCTCATCCCGTTGTAAACGATCCACCTTAAACTCGCGTCTATCCTTATGACGCTTGTGATTTGTTTTTCGGCGACTTCCACGGTTACCGCGCATAACGTCATTCTAACTACCGGGCCTTGGCCTGCGAAGTGCTAAGGCGGTTGTGGAGAGTTACAATCTGTTTCGCAACGTGTGGCAATGTCGGGGCGTCTAAAACGCTGAAACCCGAAGTAAGCCTGTCGCGTTTGATTATTGATGCCTGAGCTTTTTGCAAATTTTGAGGTAAACAAGGCGCCCAGATGGCCAATTCTGATGCGGCTGACCGGCGGCTCGATATTGCTGCATCTGGGGCTGCTTTGGATGGTTGTTTACGTTCCAGCGTTCCGCGACGCGCTCAATGTGGCCGCGTTGATCGCAAACACCAGATTTGTAGATAAAGCATACAACCGGACTCAGATTGGAGATGACGTAACCCTGCTCCAACTCAGCAGCGAAAAGTTTCATTACCCTGAGGGTTATTTCGCTCTCGATAACCAACTGGCCACAGCACAACTAGTCGCCGGTAATAAGGGCGCCGAGACGTTTGCACCTAAGATCATTTCGCGTGCACAGTCCTCGAAGAACGTGGAGCCAGAAGCAAGTCCGAGCCCGTCGGTCAGTCCTATCCCGTCGCCTTCGCCAAGTGCAAGTGTTACCACGACTGCGACGGCCGAAGCCGATCCGAATAGGAAACTAACGCCTGAAGAAGCTCAAACAAAACTCGAGCAGACGGCAGCCGAAAATAATCTTGAGTTGCCAGAGGAGGGTCAACTTAACAAACAAGTTCTGAAAGACTTCGCGAAGTACGTTGAGGATCAAAAGAACGCTGGCAAGCTCGATCTGGATAAACCGTTTGAAGTAGTGATCGAAGCTGAACTTGATAACAACGCAAAACTAGTGAACCCTCGATTCACCAAGAAGACTGGCGATCCAAATCTAATCGATCTTTTTGGGCGAATGGTCAGCGCGCTTAACGATAGTGGTTTTCTTATCTACCTGAAGCCAATCAGTAAAGACAACCCGAACGCGACCGTTAAGTTCACAATCAAGCAAGGTGAAACCGAAGTGTTGGCATCGGTAGAATCCGAAGCCTCATCTTCGGATAGTGCGCGAGTGCTGGCCAAAGCACTAAACGCCGCGCTTGTGTTTGGAGCAGGGTCGCGTGCAGGCAAAGACGAAGAAGTATTAATGAAAAATACGAACGCCACACCGGACGGCAAGAAGATAGTGGTGAACTTTTCAATGCCACGCCAAAACCTGGTGGACATGATCAAGAAACAATTAGAGCCAGGGTGAAAAATGTCCGATATGCTTTAGCTTGTCGCGTGACGTAACCAACCGAGCCCTCAGTTTCTAACAATCTCTAATCCAGGGGGCTCGGTTGGTTACGTCACGACAAGCTAAAGCATATCGGACACGCGCTTGCTTCACTTAAACACGGTCAACTAAAATTCCAGCTTGTTCAGTGAATTGTTTGGAGAACATTATTAGATATGAGTTTCGATAAATTTTTAACGAAAATTTTTGGTAGCAATAATCAGCGTTTTCTGAAGACTATTCAACCAACAGTCGATAAGATCAACTCTCTCGAACCAGCCTTACAGAAACTTTCCGACGACCAATTGAAAGCTCGCACTGCTGAGTTTAAGGAAAGAGTGCAAAAAGCAGTCGGCGATACAAAAGATAAAGAAGAGAGAAAGAAACGCGAGCGAGCGATTCTCGACGAACTCCTGCCGGAAGCATTTGCTACGGTCCGTGAAGCAAGTGTTCGCACAACCGGCATGCGCCACTTTGATGTGCAGTTGATTGGTGGCATGGTTCTCCATCAGGGCAAGATTGCTGAGATGAGAACAGGTGAAGGAAAAACGCTCGTTGCCACCTTGCCTGCATACCTGAATGCACTGACCGGTCGCGGCGGCGTGCACGTTGTGACCGTGAACGATTATCTGGCGTCACGCGACGCAGAGTGGATGGGCCAAATCCATCGCTTCCTTGGTCTCGATGTCGGCTGCATTCAAAACGACATGGACGACTTCGAACGTCAGGCCGCTTACGCTGCAGATATTACCTACGGAACTAACAACGAGTTTGGGTTCGACTACCTGCGCGATAACATGAAGTTTGACCTCGCGACGTGTGTTCAGCGAGGCCACTACTTCGCCGTTGTTGACGAAGTCGATTCAATCCTGATTGACGAAGCGCGCACACCGCTCATTATTTCCGGACCATCTGACGAAGCAACCGATAAGTACAAAAACGCCGACGCAATCATTCCGCACCTGAAGCGTGGTGAAGAGGATGCTGAAGGAAAGAAAACCGGAGATTACGTCGTCGATGAAAAAGCACACACCGCAGTGTTGACTGAAGAAGGTGTTGATAAGGCCGAGCGCCTGCTTGGTGTGGGCAATCTTTACGATCCTTCCAACATGGAATTGCTGCACTGCGTAGAGCAAGCACTAAAGGCGCATACTCTCTACAGGCTCGATCACCAGTATGTTGTTCAAGACGGTGAAGTGATCATCGTTGACGACTTTACGGGTCGTCTGATGAAAGGCCGGCGATGGTCAGATGGACTCCACCAGGCAGTCGAGGCCAAGGAAGGTGTCGAGATTGAGAAAGAGAATCAGACACTCGCCACGATCACACTGCAAAACTACTTCCGTCTGTACGAGAAACTCTCAGGCATGACCGGAACCGCTGAGACTGAAGCGGCGGAGTTTAATTCAACCTACAAACTCGATGTCGTAGTTATCCCAACGCACATGCCGATGATTCGCGTGGACTCCTCGGACGTAATCTATCGAACGTTGCCCGAGAAGTGGGATGCTGTTATCGAAGAAATCAAGGAGTGTTACGAAAAAGGTCAACCGGCGCTGGTTGGCACTGTTTCAGTAGAAAACTCCGAGTTAATAGCCAGGCGATTAGTTAAAGAAGCTGTTCCGCATAACGTACTCAATGCTAAGTACCACGAGCGAGAAGCCGAGATCGTTGCCCAGGCTGGTCGAAGAGGGTCCGTGACAATCGCCACTAACATGGCCGGTCGCGGTACCGACATTCTGTTAGGCGGCAATCCGGATTTCATGGCGCGCGAGTTTCTGAAAAAGGATGAAGTCGATCCCGATGAGGCTACCGAAGATCAATGGCAGGTCGCGTTCATACGAGCAAAGCGAATAGTGGAAGACGAGCACAAGGAAGTTGTGGGACTCGGTGGGCTGCACATAATTGGTACGGAGCGTCACGAGTCACGTCGAATTGATAACCAGCTACGTGGTCGTGCGGGTCGCCAGGGTGACCCGGGTTCATCAAGGTTCTTTCTTTCTCTCGAAGACGACTTGATGCGTATCTTCGCCGGAGACAAGGTGAAGGCGTTGATGCAACGTCTGGGCATGGAAAAGGGTGTCGCTATCGAATCCAAGATGGTCTCGAAGCGCATTGCCGCAGCGCAGAAGTCAGTTGAAGGTCGTAACTTTGAAGCTCGTAAACACTTGCTCGAGTACGACGACGTGATGAACAAACAACGCGAGACCATTTACGGTCTTCGTCGGCAGTTGATGGAAGAGCCGGATCAGCGTGAATACTTAATGGGTGATCCACCTTCAGCCGGCGTTGCGTACGACTTACTCTCAGATATAACCAAGCAGTACTTGAATCCCGAAGTCTCACCCGACGATTGGGATATTGAGAATTACAAGATCCAGATCAAGAGCATTTACGATTTCGACGCTGATACTGAACGTGTCGACATTCCCAACATGACTTCCCAGGAAGTCACCGACGGGATTTGGGAAAAGCTCAAGGTCAAGTATGCCAGGAAAGAAGAGCTGATTGGCGTCGAAGCGATGCGTACGTACGAACGCATCATCATGCTCAATATCATTGATGCTCAGTGGAAAGATCACTTGTTGTCCTTGGATCACCTCAAACAGGGAATTGGCCTGGTGGGTTACGGACAAAAGGATCCGCTTGTTGAATATAAGAAGCAGAGTTTTGATCTTTTTCAGGAGATGCTCGACCGCATAGACACGACCACGATTCGCTCTCTCTTCAATCTGCAGATCGTGTCTGAAGAACCACCGGAAGCTGCTATGCGCGTACGACGACCACCCAGGCGTCCGCCGCAATTGAGTTATACCGGTCCAAATCAGGGAGCAGCTCCAGCAGGCGAAGAAGCGGGTAAGATTAAGACCGTGGTACGTGACCAGCCGAAAGTTGGACGCAACGAACAGTGTCCCTGTGGTTCAGGCAAGAAATACAAAAAGTGTCACGGGATCAATGCCTAGAGCAAACTACACTTCTACTCGCTTAAAGATGCTGGTGTTAACTGCCAGCATCTTTTTTCTGTCCAACTCGACCCTTCTGGGAATTCAACAACAACCCCCCTCCTCGACGAACAAGCTGGACGTCGCGGTTCAGCTAATCAAACAAGATCATTTCGAATCCGCTATCAACCTTCTGAAAGAAATCGTTAAGGATACCGAGACAGACGCGAAAGCGTGGTTCTATTTGGGGTTTGCCTATGCTCATTCAAACGAGGTCAAGAAGGCAATTAGTGCTCTTGAGACCTCAATCAAGTTGGACGCCGGTTGGTCATCTGCTCATGTCACTCTTTCCGATATGCTTTTGCAGCAGGGCAAGAGAGACATCGCACTCGCAGAAATCGAAAAAGCCTTGTCACTCCAGCCCCAGGATCCATACGCCCACTATTTACACTCGCTGATAAGCCTGTTGATGAATTCGAGAGATGATGCTGTCAGATACGCTGATCTCGCAATTCAGCTGCGACCTGATTACGCGCAGGCTCATTTACTCAAGGCACAAGCGCTGCTTGGCTTCTATCTCGATGCGAATGCAGCCCAGGATGAAACAGCAAAAACAATTTACATGGCTCGCTACAGAGGCGCGAGCGATCCATTAACCAAGTATGTGCGGCTAAGCCCCGACTCTGAAAACAAACGCGTGTGGTTGGACGAGATCGAGGCGCTAACAGGATCTTCCCCAGGCGGGAAGCAAGTTGTATTAACCGGAAAGGAAGTTGCGACTAAGGCGCGGCCCACTTCAAAACCTGAACCAACTTACACGGAATTTGCGCGGCGCTATAAGGTCGAGGGGACAGTTGTCCTCAGAGCAGTTTTCGGAAGCGACGGCAATGTCTCAAGAGTTTTCATTGTGAATGCCTTGCCGTGTGGACTTACTGAACGGGCGGTGAGAGCAGCACATAAAATAAAGTTTATTCCTGCGACGCTCGACGGCAAGCCCGTGTCGATGTGGATCCAACTTGAATACAATTTCAATCTGAATTAAGCAGCAGCAAAGACCTCTTCCATGAGTTCTGAAATTACATCATCAAATCCTGTAGTTAAGGCAATTATCGAAGGCTCCGCTCCTCAACCGGCACGAGTGGCCGCCGCTCGAGGCCTATTGCCACTCCCACAAAACGATCTACTCGAACTGCTTGTCGCCCTGGTTGAAAGTGAAGATTCGGAAATCGCATCAGCAGCAAACGAAACGCTCGCGACTGAAGAACCCGCTAATTTTCTGATTGCAGCAAAAGCCGACGATACAGCCCCGTCAGTTCTTTCGTATCTGGCAACACAATTAGCCGAAGATCGCGAAATCCATGAGGCACTGATTCTGAACAACAACACACCGGATCAAGCTCTCGCCCTCGTGGCAGCAAAAACGGGTGATGGCTCCTTGCTCGAACTTCTCGCCGTAAACCAACAACGCCTGGTTCGTTCGCCTGAAATCATCGAGGCCATCCTCAGCAACACCGCGCGTACATCGGAGGCCGAGCGACGTGCTCTTGAAACTCGCAGAGAGTTTTTTGAAAAGGAAAGAGGTGCGCGTCAGATAGCCGACGAGTTGCGAGCGCGTGGAAAGGATGCTGCTGCGGAGTTTTTTGAGAGTGCCGAGTTGAACACACCAGACGGTCCTCTCACTCTGGACGATGCCTGGATAATCGCGCAGCACATCGAAGTTTCAGACGCGGACATCGACGATACGTGGTTGCCCGCAGAACGTTATGACGAGCTGGTGCCCGAAACCGCCGCAGAAGTTTCCGCAAACGTTCAGCGTGTAATCGAGAATGAGAAATTGGAAGGAGGAGAAGTTTCAGCCGAACGAGTTTCGCTGATTCGTCGCATCATGTTTATGACGACCAGGGATCGAATGAAACTTGCGATGAAGGGAGATCGGGAAGCTCGAAGTATCCTCATCCGGGATGCCAACAAGGTTGTTTCATCAGCCGTCATAAACAATCCAAGAATTACCGATCACGAAGTTGAGAATATATCGGCGATGCGAACGGTCGCCGATGAAGTATTACGCTTGATTGCTCTTAATCGAACCTGGGCCCGATCCTATCCAATCATTCACAACCTCGCCCGCAATCCGCGCACGCCAATACCCACAGCGATGAACATCCTGCCACGGATCCGTACGAAAGACCTTCAAAACCTCACACAAAACCGGAACGTTTCGGAAGCAGTGCGACGTCAGGCACAGCGTCTCACATCAACGCGATCGGGTGCATGATGATGTTTGGTCTTTGGTCTTTGTCCTTTAGTCTTCGGTCCTTGAAATCCTCGAAGTCAAAACAGGCCCAAAACCAAAAGACCAAAAGACCAAAAGACCAAAGACCAAAGACCAAAGAACAAAGACTGAAGGTCAAAGACCAACGTTGTTTACTATCTGTCACGAGAATTTTGCGAAAAAGTTCATAATATTCTTGACACGTCACTAAACGTCCGTATAATTTCGCACAGACCAAGCCAGAATCAACGAAGTAGAGCTTGGCAGCTCTTTTAAATACTTAACAAACTGAGGTGCCAGTCGCCGCCAGACGCGTGGATCCTAGTTACCGGCTTTATCTCCGCCCGCACCCACGCCCTGTCCGAATCGTGAATCGCCTAAAAAAACGACGGTTCTATCATTTGCACTGCCACCCCCGGGGTTTTGCCCGAACCTGCCCTTAAACATTTGCCCCGCCGACCTAGTGATCGGCGGGGCTCCTCTCTTTATGGACAGTTTTTTAGTGCTTGATTGCCTGCTCCAATTCCGGAGTATCGACCAACCGAGCAGGCAGGGGTTCATCAGCCTGCTGAATGGACTGACCACACATCCGGGCGAAGAGTTGTTCGTATTGATCTACAACATGATCCCAATCGTAATAACTCTTAACTCGCAGTTGTGCTCGGTTTCGGTAAGCGTGAACTAAGGACCCGTCGCGAAGCACTCGTTGTAGCTTCTCACTTAAGTCAAACTCGTTGCCATACGGAATACCCGCATCTCCGACGACTTCTAAATTCTCTGGACTATCGAGCGTCAACACACAGTTTCCGTAACCCATTGCTTCCAGTAGAGCCGGATGCGTTCCTCCGACCTCCGTCGCATGGACATAACAATATGCATTCTGCTGCAATGCCCGGTAATCTTGACCAAATACAAAACCAGTGAAGATGATTCGTTTGTCGCCCTTGGCTCGTAACTTCAGGTCATTGATGTATTGCTCAGCATAAGGCGCGTCTCCGACAACCAGCAGACGATACGCAGTCCGCACTCGCTTGAACGCTTCAATCACCAGATGCGCATTGTTTTCCGGCTCTAACCTGGACACATACAATACATAACGATTTGGCTCGACTCGCCACTTTCGAACTGTAGAACGATCAGGGCGACGTTCCACTTCACTTCCATAAGCGATCATCGTTGATTGAGCGTTGTGGCGAGCGAGGTAGTAGTTCTGAATAACTTGAGCGTCTGTGACCATCTCATTCGGTAACAACGTTGACAAGTATTCCGCGAGTCGATAATACCGACGGCCCAACCATCCCCACTTCTTTCGTTTGTGCTCCAGTCCATCAACGTTAATGGCGGTGGGAGTTCCAGTTAGACGAAGGATCGGTGCGAACGGAGCATTCGCAGCGTTACATATCAAGGCTGCGTCGAAACGCTTTGGCACTGCATGCAGAGCCGATAAAAATGCGTGCACTACAGTGTCAAAATATTTGTGTCTGATAGTCGGAAGGACCTGAAGACGGACTCCGTGAAACTCAAGTTGGCGCGGAGAAACGTAGTGTGCGCGACAGTAAACAGTCACCTGATGACCGCGAGCAACAAGTCGCGTCGCGAGGTGCTCGGCAAAGGTCTCAAAGCCCCCGTAGCTGGCTGGTATACCCCGGGTTCCCAGAATAGCGATCCGCATCTGTTTGGTTTTGTGCCCGACGCTCCAGATTGCGAGCCCGGGTTTTGTTCGTAAGTTTCAGTCTATTGAGCGTAACGAGACTACTAGTTTATTAATTGCACTTGTATGAACTTAACCTGTAGCCAAGGACTGAATCATTACTAACGCCGGTCCATTATTGATTGAACGCGGCCCATCGCTACCCACGTAAGGCTGGCAGGTGATGTTAATAATAGCGGGGGACGCCAGTGCCTCGACCATCTTGGCATCGAAGTACCTGAAGAGGCAAGTTGCTTCACGATGAACGACAACGTGCCTTGGGCCAACAGTCGCGATTACTGTGCGCCAAAATAAAGAAAGAAACATTTAGTCACTGACTTTGGCATAAGTATGTCGCACACGTTGCACTTCCGTAGCAGAAATTCGATCGCAGATCTCAGATCTCAGATTCGAGTCCCGAACCGAAATGTGAGATCTGTGATCTGTGATCTATTTGGTCTTGCCGGCAGCAGAGGCCTGAGTTTCGTCCGACTGATGACCTCGTGTATCACGTTCACGAATGCGCGCAGCTTTCCCGCGTAGTCCGCGAAGGTAGTAAAGTTTTGCGCGTCGAACGCGACCTTTCTTCACGAGATCGATGTGGTCGATGATCGTTGCATGGAGGGGGAAGATGCGCTCAACGCCGACGCCAAAGCTCGTCTTCCTTACCGTGATCGTCTCGCGAGCGCCACCGTGCTTTCTCGCAATGACAACACCCTCAAAAGCCTGGAGCCTTTCTTTCGTCTCAGACTCTTTAATCCTGACATGAACACGTACGGTATCGCCCGGCTGGAACCGAGGAAGGTTCTTTCGTAACTGTGTATCTTCAACTCTGTCTAATCTATTCATTTCCTCACCTCTTATTTCGAGCCGTGCTCGTTTGATCAAGAATCTTTCAATAAATCCGGTCTATTGCGACGCGTTTTCTTCAATGCTGCGTCTCTGCGCCAACGTTCGATCTCAGCGTGATTTCCGCTTAACAAAACATCGGGTACTTTCATACCTTCAAAATCTGTCGGCCGCGTGTAATGCGGATAATCCAGAATGCCTTCCGAGAATGATTCAAATACTGCCGAAGTATCACTGCCTAATGCACCCGGTAACAGTCGCACAACCGAATCCACGACAACCATCGCAGCTGGTTCGCCACCTGATAAAACATAGTCGCCGATCGAAATCTCATCAGTAACCAGCGCTTCCGCAACCCGCTCATCAACGCCTTCGTAACGACCACACAACAACACGATCCGTTTTGCCGATGCGAAGTCCTGTGCGATTGCCTGAGAGAAGACACGCCCCTGCGGCGATAAAAGAATCACTCGCGTTTCCGGTGGAAACTCTTCGCGACGCGAGCACCCCGTTAGACTCTCAACCGCAGAGAAGATCGGCTCAGGTTTCAAAACCATGCCGTCGCCACCACCAAAAGGACGATCATCAACAACGTGATGTTTATCACTCGTCCAGTTGCGCAAGTCATGGGCCTTGAGATCAACGAGTCGGGCTGCGCGTGCACGCCTGAGAATGCCGTGATCGACAATCTCACGAAAGTAGTCTGGAAAGATCGTGATGATATCGATGTTTAGCATTTTGTTCTGTTCGACTCACAACGCCGCTCGAATTGGAAGGTCGAGCAAGCGGCCGAATGTCCGACGAACTTTAGTTTGTCGTGACTCGTCTAGCTGTACTCTGAACAAATTCGAGGGCCAGTGTCCGACGCACGACAAACTAAAAAGTTCGTCGGACAATCGGACCCGCAACTGTGCTATCAAAGATCTAAGACAAATCTAAAAGACCCTCTGGAGGATCAATCACAATCTGTTTGGCCGCTATGTCAATGTCCGTGACTATTGATTCGGCCAATGGCACCAGTACAACCGAGCTATTCTCGGTGGCAATTTCAAGTATTTCGGTGGCGCCCGTTTTCAAAACTCTCTGAACTTTACCGATCTCTCTCCCGCCGGAATCGAGGACGAGGCAGCCTTCAAGTTCAAAGTCGTAATACTCGTTCTCGTTCAGTGGAACCCGATCTGCTTCGGGTATACAAAACTCAGAACCAATCAATTCTTGCGCCGCTTCAATGGAGTCAACGCCGGCAAACTTCAGAATGATTCGGTCCTTCTGAAACCAGAACTCCTCGAGCTCAACTGAACGCTTTTGGCCCGCAGGTGACGAAGCAATCAGTCGATCCAGACCTTCGAAACGCTCCGGAAAATCCGTCAAAAGCTCCGCTACGATTTCGCCTTTCAAACCGCGTGTTCTTACAGCTCGTGCGACGCTGATCAGGGAATCAGAACTGTCCTCCTCAACAGAACTCATTCAACGATTTCCACGACATAGCGTCGGTTGTGCTTGGCGCCCGCAATCCGCGTCAACGATCTCAGCGCCCGAATCGTCTTACCCTGCTTCCCAATGATCTTTCCGACGTCGTTTGGACCAACGCGTACTTCAATCAAGGTCGCACCGTTGCGTTGTTCAACTTCGCGAACGTCGACACTCTCGCGATCATCGACGAGTACCTTCACAATCATCTCGACAACTTCACGCATACTTCCGTCGTACGACAGGCTGTCAGCCTCTCGTCGCTTTACCTACTAACCCTCGGTGGTCAAAGCCGCGGCCGCCTTCGCTGACGCCTTGATCAAACGGTTCACCGTATCAGTAGGCTTCGCTCCTTTTCCGATCCAATAATTAACGCGGGTAAGGTTCAGGTTGATCTCGGCAGGATTCCGGGTTGGATTGTAAGTGCCGAGATTTTCCAGGTATGCACCATCGCGTTTCGATTGTTTCTCTTTAACAACGACGCGATACGACGGACTTTTCTTTGCGCCGGTGCGCATCAACTTAATGGCTAACAAGCAGGTTCCTCCTTCAGAACTACTACATCTATCGTCTTCTCTTCTTTTTTTTCTTCTTCAGTTTTTTACGCGGCGGACCAGATGGCAACGAGGGCAAATCACCTCCATCACCGCCAAAGCCGCTCATGTCCGGCATACCGGTCATCTTTCTCATCATTCTGCTCTTAAGGCCTGAACCGCCGAATAAACCGGAACTGGAAAGCTGCCGCATCATCTGTCTCATCTCAACATATTGTTTGACGAGCTGATTGACACCTGCGACCGAAGTTCCCGAACCGCGTGCGATACGGCGACGCCGGTTTGCATTCAAGATTCGATGATCATTCCGCTCTTCCCAGGTCATCGAGTCGATGATGGCCTCGGTTCGCTTGAGTTCCTGCTCCATCATCTTTGACTGTTCGTCATCGAGTTGGGGCATTCCGATACCACCCAGGAGTTGGTCCGGAAGGAGCTTCATTATTTTTGAGAAAGAACCGAGTTTCTTGACCTGCCGTAACTGCGAACGAAAGTCGTCTAAAGTAAATTCGTTCTTCTGTAGTTTTTTGAGCTGTTCTTCAGCCTCTGACTGATCGACTTTCGCCTGAACTTCTTCAATCAGCGACAGAACATCGCCCATTCCCAGAATGCGCTGCGCAACACGATCGGGATAGAACGGTTCGAGTGCGTCATAACGCTCGCCGACACCAACAAATTTCACCGGCTGTCCCGTTACCTGTTTGATCGACAGAGCAGCACCACCGCGAGCGTCGCCATCCATCTTCGTCAGGATCACACCAGTTATCCCAACGCGGCGATGGAATTCTTCACCGGAACGAACGGCATCCTGCCCCGTCATCGCGTCAGCAACAAACAGTATCTCTACCGGATGAGTCTCGTTCTTTATGTTGACGAGTTCCTCCATTAACTGGTCGTCGATATGCAAACGTCCCGCAGTATCGATTAGCAGAGTGTCGAAGCCCGTTTGTTGTGCGTGCTTATGAGCCTCGCGCACAAGAGTTAACGGGTCGTTCGTTTCCGGTTGTTCAAAGATCTGTTGGCCAGTCGTTCTGGCAATTACTTTTAGCTGTTCCCGCGCTGCCGGCCGGTAAACGTCAACCGAAACTAACAGCGGCTTACGTTCCTGATTTTTCGCGAGCCAGCGCGCAATCTTTCCCGCGGAGGTCGTCTTACCAGAACCCTGAAGCCCAACAACCATTACGGTGTTAGGAATCTGTTTGGTGAAAACAAGACGCGAGGATTGGCCACCCAGCAAGTCAACCAACTCGTCGTAGACAATCTTAACGACCTGCTCTGACGGTTTGAGTTCCTGCCAGACTTGCTGACCCTCGGCTTTCTCTTTGACCGAGGCTATAAAGTCCTTCGCGACTTTATAGTTGACGTCTGCCTCGAGCAGCGCCAGGCGAATCTCTCTCAGCGCGGCATCGACGTGTTCCTTCGTCAGAACCCCTTCGCCGCGCAGATTCTTCAGCGTCCGCTTTAATTTGTCCGAAAGCGACTCAAACATAAGACCCTAGGAGACCTTCCGCGCTGCGAACGGAAACGCAAAGGATAGCGACCGAGTTTGGGGGTGTCAAGGCGGGCAGTACTGGAGGGTTGTTTTTACGTAAGTGGCCTCAATTCACCGCATTAAGTGAGTATCCGGTTAGGTCTAACGGAAGAAAGTGTCCGCAGTCGACAGACGCATTTATTCTGCTTTGATGGATTAAGGAGAACCTATATTACAACCGCGGTTTTGCAGCCGGTGGAGCAGTTTTGTGTCTGCGGATCATGCTGAGCTTCAGCCCCAAAAGAAGGTATACGCAAAATGGCTCGCGCGAATTGCGATAATCGAACCAATAATTCTTATCCTGATATTGTTCTGGATAAGCAGCTAAACCAAACCAAGACGTCGTATTGTGACCTCAATTTTGGAAGATGCATCTACTTGATAACGCGTAAGCGCCTCCGAGAGTCCAAAAGGACTAGCGATAACGACTACGGTCACGATAAAATTCGAAAAATTTCCCCGCCAAACGTAAAAACTGAACTGTACGGACTGAACCTCCTGTGCTAAATTCCGTACCGAATTGCGGCGTTGTTAGACACTTAACCAATTTCTCAGTAGCTCTGAGGCAGTCCCCTCCCACCTACTGACGCGTCATGAAAACTCAGCCTAATTGAGCTTTTACTGGAACTAAATGGATAAACGTGTCGGTACGGGCCCCCACGGCCACGACCAAAAGGCCCCTGATGAGCGAGGTGTCGTCGATCTCGCGGATGCCCGCGTGAGATTGCGCTCCCGTGTGCGTCCCTCAAACGAATCGTTGATGGCCGACCTGGACGACGTCCGCTCGTTGCTGGACCAGGGTTTATCCACCGAAGCTAAAGATCGCCTGAGTCTCCTGATCTCAACCGCACGCAATTATCCAGCAGTTCTGGCATTGGCCCGCTGCGCGCTTTCAACAGCTCTCGAACAACAAGGCCACTATCGCGATTCACTGGCCGCCGTTTCTATGTACGAGACGCCTGAGTCACGCGCAAAGTTAGACGATCAAACTGTCAGTTATCTTCGCGTTCAACTCGGTCTTGGTTACAACTACAACGGCGATCATCCCAAAGCGATTGCCATGCTCAAGGCAACGCTTCGTGATTGTTCTGAGTCTGGCGCTACGAATCTTGGTCACATTTACGCCGCTCTCTCTCGCGTTTACCGGACCATCAGTGAATATCCAATAGCCCGAGATTACGCACAGCACGCGCTCGAAAGCTTCCGCCAGAATGGTGACTGGCGTGGCCTCGCCGAGTCGTACTTCGGTGTTGGTGTCGCAGATATTCAAGAGGGCCACTATGAAGACGGCCTTGAAAACTTATCGCAAGCTCTCAAGCTGATCGGCGACCACCCCGCTGCATATGTTCTGGGCCGCACTTACGCAAACATGGCCGGCGCCTGTTGGTTTTTGAAGCGACCACAGGAAGGTATCGACTATCTCAAGAAGGCAATCACTTATTACGAGCGCACCGATCACAAGACCAATGCGGCAGACGGCTATAACAACCTTGGGATTAACCTGATCCTGATCGGCCAATGGGATCGAGCTCAGGAAGCGTTGGAACGTGCACTGAGCCTGGCGACTGAAGTCGACGAACGCGGCGCCAAAGTGCCGATGATCCTCGACTCGCTCGGTGAACTCCACATGCTGCGCGGAGATCTCGATCTAGCTAAGGATTATTTAAGTCGCGCGGTAGCTCTGGCCACGGAGAATGGAAACAAGTGGTATGCAGGGCAGGCACTTCGAACTCTTGGTCGTTGTTATCTCGCGATCATCGATCCAGAGAAGGCATTGTCAAAAGCACGAGAAGCACTGACGCTCGCCGAGACCATCGGTGATCGGCAGGCGATCTGCGAGTCGCGGCTCATTGCCGCGGAAGCCCACCTGTTAACTCGTGAGCTCAATGAGAGTGCAAGGCTACTCCAGCAGGTCAGCGCTGATACTACAGATTCCGCAACCGATCTTGGTTTCACAGGCGAAGCTCACCGGCTCTATGGAATGTTGGCGATGTCCCGGTCGGATGCTTCGTCTGCCGCTCAACATTTCGGCAGCAGCGTTTCGATCTTCGACATGCTCGGCGATCGCTACCGCTCGGCGCGCGCCCATCTTGAACTTGGCCGTGCCTATGCTTCGTTGATGCCCGATCGCGCCAGCGAACACCTTTCGCGAGCGCTCAACACTTTTCGTGAATTAGGCGCGCGATTGGATCTGTCTCGAGCCGAAGAAGAACTTCGCGACCTTGCTCGTGCAACTCCGCAACGTACCCAGGAACAATCTGCATTAACCCAGTTACTAACCTTGCGACTTGCGGAAGCTGTTGCTTCTCGAGAGTTGTTGTTGCGCGAACTCGCGGCTGTGATGCGACAGGAGACAGGCGCTGAGAAAGTTCTTATCTCTGAGCACGGCGAACGCAACGAACCGCGCGTCGTGGTCTCAATGGGATGCACACCTCCGGAGAGTGCAAAGATCGCTGCTGAGATCAATGCTCTGAACGATGAAGCAGCTCGCGAGCGCTACTGCCGCAAGCAGGACGCCGAAATCATTGTTCTGAAGTCTTCAAATGCGCCGCCTGCTTATTTGTATTTGGCGCCTCGTGAGCGAGCAACACTGCCAAAAGGCGTTGCACTCGAACCGTTGCTGCGCGTTGTTGAGCTGGGCATGGACGTTTGCGCACTGCGCGCGGGTGCACACAAGAGTGGCAGTCACGAGCAAGCGGATGAATTAACGGGAACGAGTTTGATGCCTGGCTTCATTCACTCGAGCCCGGCGATGACACAGCTCGTGGAGGAAGTTCACAAGATACGTTCTTCGGATGTCACTGTGCTGGTCACGGGTGAGTCGGGAACTGGTAAAGAGTTGGTCGCGCGCGCAATCCATGCGATCTCTTCGCGCCGCGCAAAAGTTTTCGTACCGTTCAACTGCACAGCTGTTCCCAAGGAACTGTCTGAGGGTTACCTCTTTGGTTATCGTCGTGGAGCTTTTACAGGCGCAGTTTCAGATTCTCAGGGCGTAATCAGAACGGCTGCGGGGGGCACGCTGTTTCTGGATGAAGTTGGCGACTTACCACTTGATGTTCAACCAAAGCTGCTTAGATTTCTCCAGGAAGGCGAGATCCAACCGCTCGGTGAACAGCGTCCGAGCAAAGTGGATGTGCGCATCATTGCCGCAACTAACACCGATCTCGAAGAGATGGTTGCGCAGGGACGTTTTCGTGAGGATCTCTACTATCGTTTGAATGTGATTCGATTGCGTGTGCCGCCTTTAAGAGAACGGCGCTCAGAGATTCCAACGATCGTTAATTACTATATCAACCACTACTCGGCGAAGTTTGGACGTAAAGACATTCAAATCACTCCGCAGGCGGTCGATCTGTTGATGGTCAGCGATTGGCCAGGCAATGTTCGACAGCTGTGTAATGAGATTCAGCGTACTGTGGCCCGCGCAGAAGACGGCACAGTGATTACGCCTGAACAGCTTTCACCCGAGCTCAAACGAACCTCATCTCCAACCGCGCCCTCGGCAGCATCGATTGCCTCGATGCCATCTCCGAGCTTACAAACCTCCGGTACACTTGGGGAGGCATTAGCTGAAGTTGAACGACGAATGATCGCTGATGCGTTGCGACGTCACAACGGCAACATCTCACGCGCCGCACGTGAACTCGGCCTTACTCGTCGTGGCTTGTACCTCAAGCTCGAACGCCACGATCTGAGTGCCAGCGCGTAAGAAAATTCACCCACAGATTACGCAGATTACACAGATTTTTTTAGAGAGATCGGGCTCTGAAATCTCTAAAAGAAATCTGTGTAATCTGCGTAATCTGTGGATAAAGTAGTTCATATGTTTTTCACACAAACATCGCATAATGTCCGGCTCCGATGAAGCTCCCTCAACGCATCGTCTCCGAGTTTGTAAGCACTACCTTTTTACTCGCAGCTGTAATTGGCTCTGGGATAATGGGAGAACGTTTGGCCAACGGGAACACAGCAGTGGCCTTGCTTGCAAACACCCTTGCTACAGGCGCGGCGCTCGTCGCGTTGATTCTGACTTTTGGTCCAATCTCAGGTGCGCACATGAATCCGGCGGTGACTCTTGCAGCCGCAGCTGAAAGCGATCTCGATTGGCGCGACGTTCCCTTCTATATAACAGCACAACTGATTGGCGCGTTTGCCGGCACTGCCATGGCCCATCTGATGTTCGGACTGCCGCTGTTTTTTGCTTCACATCACGAAAGGTCGGGCCTGCCGCAAATGTTTGGAGAGTTTGTTGCAACTTTCGGCCTGCTCGCCGTCATCTGGGGAGTGGTAAGAACGCGCCCACAGGCAACGGCATTTGCAGTTGGCGCTTACATCAGCGCCGCCTACTGGTTCACGTCGTCAACCTCATTTGCCAATCCGGTCGTAACACTCGCGAGATCGGTGAGTGATACGTTTGCAGGTATCAGACCAAAGGACACACCGGGCTTCATTGTTGCCCAACTTGCAGGTGCAGCAGCCGCGACCCTATTGTTTCGTTGGTTGAAAACGAGTGAACATGAGTAAGCGAGTCCTGATTCTCTGCACCGGAAACTCTGCCCGTAGTCAGATGGCGGAAGGTCTGTTGCGAAAGACAGCCGGCGATCGATTTGAGGTCGAAAGCGCGGGCGTTGCGCCAACTCAGGTTCGCCCTGAAGCAATCGCAGCGATGCGTGAGATCGGCATCGATATCTCGCAACAACGATCGAAGTCAGTTGATGAGTTCAGGGGAGAAGAGTTTGATTATGTAGTTACGGTTTGCGACAACGCGAGGGAACAATGTCCGGTGTTCCCCGGGAAGACGCAGCGGATTCACTGGAGCTTTGAGGATCCTGCGGCAGTCGAAGGCGACTGGGATCAACGTATCGACGCATTCCGAAAAGTGCGCGATGCGATTGATCAGCGATTGATGGAGTTTATCTCTCTGCCTAATTGAAACTCTCTGCGTCTCTCGGGTTCTCTGTGTCTCTGTGTTTAGAAATTTGTCGCCCGATCTTTATCGCCGAGACCCGAGAGAAGCAGAGGAAACGCAAAGGAAAGCGCCTTCCAATTGCCGATTGTCGATTTCTAGAGCTGTTCCCCAACGCACTAACGAGGCAAATCGGCAATCGGCAATTGGAAATCAAGCGTGAGTGTTCCGCCTCTCAGCTATTTCGTTTGCAATCGCGCAAATCTTGTCGATGTCGAACGGCTTTGCGATTACCCAGTTTGCCTGGGCGGCGTTCTTTTGTTCCACGCTGATCGCGTCGGCCCAACCGCTGATGATGGCCAGCGGAACGTCTTTCGAGCGAGATCTAATCTCGGTCACCAACTCCCAACCACTCATGTCAGGCATGCCGATGTCGGTGAAGACTGCGTCGACCTTTCCTTCATACTGGTCGAAAATTGAGAGCGCAATGTCGCCACTCTGAGCCGACAGTACTTCACAACCTTCGGCCTCGAGAGCTTCCTTCAGAACGTCGCGCACGTGTGCTTCGTCGTCCACCACCAACACGCGGACCTTGCCTTCACTTTGCGATTCTGCTTTTGTTACGTCGCCATCGAGACCGCGGGCTGGTTCAGACGCGACCTTTGGCAAAGAGATTCTGAAAGTCGTGCCGCGGCCTTGTTCACTCTCGACGTCGATCGAGCCTTCATGACGGCGAATGATACCGAACGAAACTGCGAGGCCCATGCCGGTGCCGGCTTTTCCTTTCGTCGTAAAGAACGGATCAAAGAGCCGCTTCTTCACTTCAGGAGTCATGCCGGTGCCCGTGTCGGAAATGGACATCACCACACGCTCACGACTCTCCTGAACAGAGACGCGAATCTCGCCGCCCGAAGGCATGGCATCGACGGCGTTGTAGACCATGTTGACGAGCACTTCACGCAGCTCGACAGGATCGGCTTTGACGTGAGCTTTGCAGTCGGCGTGAAGGACAAAGCGGATGGGTGCGAATTCGGAGCGTGTCTCCCAACGCGGACGCGACATCTCGCAAGCATCTTTCAGCAGTTCGGCAACGGAGACAACCTCAAACTCGCGGCTCGGACGCTGCCGTGCGAAGTCCTGGATACGTCGAATGATTTGCGCGCCATCTTCAGCGCTTTTGATGATCATCTCGATGCCGGCTTCAAGTTTCGCGGGGTCGTGGCTGTTGCGCAGGAGGAGCTGAGCTCGACCCAGGATGCCGGTCAGCGTGTTGTTGACGTTATGGGCCACACCAAACGAGAGCTCGCCGAGTGCGGCCATCTTTTGAGCGTGAATCTCCTGCTCGCGTTGAGCTTCGTAATTCTTGTGCGCCTCGGCAATCATGTCGAGACACTTGCGGAGCCGCTCTCTTGTAGCTGCTTGTTGTGAATTAGCCAGGAGCTGATTAGCCTGCGCACCGATCTCGCGACGCTCATCGTCGGCGAGCTGATCACACATTTCCTCGATCATTATCAGCAACGCTTTACCAGCGGTTTCCGAGTCTTGACATCGCTCGGCCACTCGTTGAGCTCTTTCAAAGCACGGTTTAGCTTCGTTTTTCCTTCCCAATCGACAGAACACAAGACCTTTGGTTGTGAGTGCTTCCGCGAGAAACGCGTCTTCACCACTTACGTCTAATGTTTCCACCGAAAGATTGATCGACTGTTCGGCTTGGTCATACTTGCCCGAAGACAAATGAAGTTGAGCAATCGTCTCGTCTACTTGTGCCCGCCGAACATGGTCGTGCAAGAGTTCAAATAGCTTTCGCGCCTGATCCAAGTGGACGCAGGCCTCATCGAACCTACCGAGGTTTGAAAGCAGATAACCTTGGTTGTTTTCGACGATCGCCCTATACCGATGATTGTTTATCTTGGTGAAATGAAACAGCGCAGCGTCATAATGCTTCAACGCACTCTCAGAATAAGACGTTCGGTTCTCAGAGGATGCTAAATCTTTCAAAGTGTTCGCACATTCAAGGCGTAACCTTCCCTCGGGCCAATCACCTGCACCTTCGACTAGACTTCCGGCGTCATTAAGCAAGGCTAAAGCATCGTGCAACCTTCCTGAGAACCTTTCGACTACCGCTAGCCTTAAAAGCGCAACTCCGCGGAGCTCTTTATCTTGCTTATCTAGGTCCTCGAGAGCTGAGAGCAGGGTGGTGCGTGCCAAATCAAAAACCCCCTGATGGTAATAGGACGTTGCAAGTTCGATCCTTCCTTCCGCGGCTCTTTTCTTGAGTCCAAGTTGCTCAAAAATTGCCACGGAACCATTTAAGAGAGCCTCAGCATGCTTCCGGCCGCCGATTGTTTGACTCGAGCTAGCCATCCAAGCGCTAAGTGTGCCCGCCACAAGAAGGAGCTCGGCCGACGCCAAGCCTTCCAAACCTGGAAGTTGTGGCCATTCGCCTAGCGTCCACCACGGCTCAAGTGCTGCACAACCGGCCCTGTAGTCGCCGGACTCCAGCTTGTCTCTAGCTATTGCACAACAAGCCTGAACATGCTCACTGGCACTCAAAACTGAAGCTAGATTGTGATTATTCGAGTGAACAACCATCGTCAAGGTTTACTCCGGCTTCGGTATATCAAAGGCTTGCATACTTGGTATGCAGTGCCACGGGTGTATACAGAGTCTCGCTTGAGTAAACGTAAGCCCTTTAATGGCCCAAATCGACAAATAGCCCGCAATTTTGAGCTTCTGTGAAAAGAGGTGTTTACTCCGTAATCACTCCTCCGTCCTTCGAGCGATCTCCTTCTGGTCCAACTTAAGTCGTTGTTAGGAAAAAGTTTAGTTGGAGCCATGGTAATCACTAGGTCTGTGGCACAGCCATTGAAAAGGACCAAGGCGTCACAGCTATTTTGAAAGCGAGAATGGAGATGGAACTCGCAAAGTCGGATCCCCATCCTCGCATACCCAGTAAACAAGTAGTTCACCAGGAGAAAATCATGAAAAAGGTTCAAACCCTTATCGCAACAGCTGCACTAACCCTTTCCCTTTCAACTGGGTCCTTTGCTGGAACCATAACCGGCTCAAGAACCGCTAGTGCAGGCACGATTACCGGATCAAGCGCAGGAACGATTACCGGATCAAGTGCCGGCACCATCACCGGCTCCAGCACGGGAACCATTACCGGTTCCAGAGCGGGAACTATCACCGGATCAAGAGCTGGCACCATAACGGGCTCGCGCGGCATCGTTTTCACTAGACTCATGATGCTTATGCTTGACTTGGCTTGGTAGTCGAACTGACCCCAAGATTTCAGTCAGTTTGCTTAGTTCGAGTCAGAGATCGGTCAACATGGAACAAAATCACGGGCAAAACACACCCAAACGCAACCACCCGCAATGCCTATGCCGGATTATAAACGGGAGAAGCGAAATGAAACTTGTGAGGCAAACAGCAGCTCTCGGGTCAAATCCCCTTCGAGGTTTTATTCCTCCTAGTGAGTAAGATCTTATTGTGGAACGTACTCGGCTTACGAGGATGCACATAATGAGGCTCGCAAGAACCTCTCTTGTTAGGCATACCAATGGAGTTTGACGCTAAGCGATCGGATACCCGAAATCGGTTTAACAATTCGACGGTTTTTAGGTTGGTGAGCAATGTTCTGACTTCACCGCGGCTGCCACTCTTCGCTTGATAGAAGGTTGTTGCGAGTCGTGCAACAACTGACTCAAACGCTCAGCTACATCATTCCGCTCTTCACTGGTTAGATAGCAGACCATCTCCTCAAGCATAATCAGGAGGGCGCGGCCCGATCCTTCTCGATCTCCACACCGTAGTGCAACGCCATGAGCGGCTTCAAAAAGCCGTTTTGCCTCACCGTAACGTTCCAATTTAACTTGTACCAAAGCGTTGGTTGTTAATGCTTCGGCCAGCAATGCGTCTTCGTCACCACTCTCTAATATGGCGACCGCTCTACCTGAAGCGTCGTCTGCAAGTTTGATCCTTCCTTCTGCCAAATGCAGCCGCGCTATCGTGTCATTGACCTGTGCCCGACGCACCTGATCACCCAGCTGATCGAATAATGAGCAAGCGTTGTCGAGGTGTGAGACCGCACCTTTCAGTTGATCGGCACAAACCTTTAAGAATCCAAGGTTGTTTTCCGCAATGGCCATCAGTCTCAGATTGCCGATAGCTTCAAATTCGTAGAGTGCTAAGCGGTGCTGCGTTAGTGAGCGGTCAAACAACGAATCGTTACCCTCCGCAATCGCCAAATCCTTATATGTCGAACCCAGTTCCAAGTGGTGGCGACCGGTTGCCCACGGGCCAGAAGCCTCCACGAAACATTGAGCCTCCTCGAGTCTTCTCAACGCTTCAAACGATCGCCCGGAATGCCGTTCAAGACACGCCAATCTAATCAAAACTAAACTCCGAAGTTCGTTCTCTTCGGTCGTCAGCTTCTCTAAGACTCTTAGCAATACTGATCGCGCGAGATCAAAATTTCCTTGGCGGTAATAACACATTGCCAGTTCAATGCGGGCCTCCGCAGATCGGCCGCCGGAGCCTAATTGTTCGAAGAATGCTATAGCTCCGCTCAACAGCATCTCGCCACTCTTTTGGCCCGTAGGAATTTGCTTGGCACTGGCTACGAATCCTGCCAATTCTCCTGCAGTAAAAAGCAGGTCCGCACACGACTCGGAAGGTAATCCCTCTAATTTAGGAACGTCCCCTAGTGACCACCACCTGCTCAGAACAAGGGCTGCCGCCTCATAGTTTCCAGAATCAATCTGCTCGCGGGCGACGGTACACAAGACTTGTACGTCCTCCGCAGCCGTTAGATTCATTGATGGAATTCGCGCGGTGAGATCCTTTCTGTCGGAATTCAACTGAGTAGTTACCGCTTCTGGACGAGCTGCCTTGCACAACCTTCGCGAGAACAGGTATGCAGCATGCCACTGGTGAGCCGTGGGATAGTTCTTCTTTAATTCATTAGCTCTCCTTAATTCCCGTTCGGCTCCTTTCCAATCCCATTCGTGGCGCAAATCAACTTTACGGCCGGGCTTGCGATCTACCGAGGTGGTAGCTTCTGCAGATTCTTGCTCGCTAAGTTTCCACTCTTCTTCCTCGGTACTCACCTGATCGCACGCGGAGAGATAATTCTCAGGTGGGAGATAATTCGTCGCAAGACGCAAGTAGCAATCAACAATTCCCGAATAGGCTAGTGCATAGTTGGGATCCAGCTCGATCGCTGCGCGGAAGTGTTCGATCGCTTTCTCAATCCCGGTTCTTGTATA
>DATDFV010000051.1:0-11319 GCA_036522415.1 Pyrinomonadaceae bacterium
AGGCAATTATCGACGTCTCTCGTATTTGCTAAGGGATTATTCTGAGGTAATACAGTGGGTTTGATACTAGCCACCAACTTATCCTCTACCTGCTTGCACGTAGCCACGAACCGCACGCCTTCCCCGTGAAAAGCTCTTTCACGTACCCAGTCCGGATCGATACCTTCAAGACTGACGCGCTCAATGTCGTCAAACTGCAGCGGTAGTGAGAACGCATGGCGCGCCAACAAAACCAATTTGTGCGCAACGTCAGTGCCGTTCAGATCGAGCCGACTATTTGCTTCCGTGTAACCTGCCGAACGCGCTAACTCAACTGCGGCCTTAAGACTATGTCCCTCAGCTAACCGAGAAAGTACGAAGTTCGTTGTTCCATTTAGCACTCCTGTTATAGATTCAATCTGGCCCACGACTCGCGCTTGTTCGATCGCCTCAAGTGCCGGCATCCCACCACCAACAGCAGCGCTGTACACCAGAGTTAGCGCTGCATCCGCAGCCAATGTCGACATTCGTTTTCCTTCAATTGCGATCAATGCCTTGTTAGCTGTAACGACATGTCGACCCGCCCTTAACGCTCGACTCACAACTGTGCTTGCCTCTTTCGTGCCTCCGATCAATTCCACCACTACGTCACAATCGTTATCAATCAATTCTGCTGCTGAATCTGAAATGAGCGCCTCAGGAACTCCGGCGGCACGAGCGCGTTCGTTTGTGAGAGTTGCCACTCCGGTAACAGTGAACAACTCAGGCAAGGAAGTGAGGGCCTGGTAAACTCCACCGCCAATGTTCCCACATCCCACCAGGGCAACGCGCAATGGTGGACGATCTGCCCTCGAGAATTCGAGACGATCGGTGTTACTGCCCACAACCGTCTCATATGCGGAACCGATCGCTGTGACCGTAAACTTCAATCCATAATGAGCAGCAAACCGGATCGCTTTCGCCTGCACCAGCTTATTACTCACTTTAAGAGCTGTTTCAAATTTGAGTTCAGCGAATCGCAGCGGTCGCGTTGTGGAAATAGCGGGATCACTCGCATACACCCCATCAACATCCTTCAGCAATACACACTGTGCATTGAGTCGGTGAGCGATGAATAACGCCGTAAGATCTGATCCACCTCGTCCCAGTAGTGTCGTGTTGCCGTTCTCTCCCCGACCAACGAAGCCAGGCAATACAACAACTGAACTCCTTAGATCCCCCTTCAGGCGAGCTACATTGACGGAAATGAGATCCGCATCCAATGTTCCGCCAACGGTTCGCAACCCCGCTTGTGCAGGATCGAGTACCTGAGCCCGAATACCCGCTCGGTTAAGCGCTAGACCTAACAGAGCTGATGAGGTTGCCTCACCAGTTGCCAGCAGAGTCGCCAAAATGGACCGGTCTGGTTGCTCACAAAGAGTCTCAGCAGACTTCAACAACTCATCGGTTGTATTGCCAAATGCAGAACATACCGCCACTACCTGCACCCCCCGCCGCCACCAACGGTAGATCTCGTGCACAGCTCGCGGCAGATCGTTCCGATCCCTCAAAACAGAACTTCCGAATTTCAGAACTACAATTTCATTCTTTTTGTACATCAGCTCCCTTTGCTATTCAGTTTTCTTCTCTGCGCATTCTCTGCGTCCTTTGCGTCTCGGCGGTGGTAATTTGTAGATGCACCACAGAACCGCCGGCACGCAGAGAAACAGACAGACATCAAGTTTTCAATGCCTGAGCCAAGTCTTCGATCAAATCATCTACGTTCTCTAAGCCAACCGATAACCGCACCAAACCGTCAGTAATTCCAGCCGCGACTCTTTGCTCCGCTGGAACATCAGCATGAGTCATCGACGCGGGATGCGTGATGATCGTTTCTGCCGCTCCAAGATTTTCTGCAAGTGCGCAAAGCTCAACTGAATTCATCAAGCGAATTCCTGCTTTCACTCCACCTTCAACTTCGAACGCAATCAACGCTCCTCCGGAAGTCTGTTGCCTTTGGGCTAACTCGAACTGGGGAAACGATTCCAAGCCCGGATATGAAACCGAAGCTACGCGCGGATGCTCGGTAAGGTAGTGCGCAATACGCAAGGCATTCGCGGAATGTTGGGCCATCCGCAAAGGTAAAGTCTTCACGCCCTGCAATGTCAGCCAGGCGGGAAAGGGAGATTGAATGGCACCAATCGCATTACGCGTAAAGGAAAAACGCTCATGCAGCCTGGCGTCTCTGGTAATCAAGGCTCCGCCAACCGTTGCGTTGTGACCATCGATAAACTTCGTAGTCGAGTGCAGAACTACATCTGCACCTAAGGAAAACGGCTGTTGCAATGCTGGGGTCAGTAGCGTGTTATCTACCACGAGGAACGCGCCGGCCATCCGTGAAAGCAATGAAGCGCGCTCTATATCTGTAAGCTTAAGGGTGGGATTCGCGGGAGTCTCAATAAAAACAAAGCGCGTCTTTTCCTGAAGGGCTTCTGCCAATGTATCCAGGCTGCTTGTGTCAACAAACTTCGCTTTCACCCCAAACTGGGCCAATACCTGTAAGAATAGTCTTACCGTTCCTCCATACACCGCTTGTGACACAACCACACGATCGCCGGATTTTAATAGGGCTAAACATAGTGCTGTAGTTGCCGCCAACCCAGTGGCATAACAGGTTGCGTACTCGGCTCCTTCTAATGCCGCGAGCTTCGCTTCGAGCGCGGAAACTGTCGGATTAGCCGATCGGCTATAGGTGAATCCTTTGTCCTTGCCTACGGCCTCTTGTCGATATGTTGTCGTTTGATAAATGGGTGTGAGCATTGCACCGGTGGTCGGATCCGGCGGCGTACCCGCATGCAGCGCTACAGTCTCGAACCTATAGTGAGGATTCCCACACCTCGGCATAGCAAGCTGGTCATCCTCTATCGCAACCTGGTCTTTCGGTCTCGTCATTACGTTTCGCCAGTCGTATTCGCGCACACAAAAAAAGAACCCCGCGCCTTAGAGTGCGCGAGGTCCTTCGTTAGGAGTATCCGTGCAGCTCTTTAGCAGTTTTTTACGTGGAGCAAGTCGCTGTAAATCGCCACGAACAACATGTCAAAGAAAACCATCCTTTCTATACCATCGTCAGTTCGGGCAAACAAGAGGTTTTTCAACCCGGCTACGCACCAGACAGTGCATTACCTCGGAGTAATTGATCAAAATGCTTGAAATTATCGCGTCACATGCCGTACTGTGGCTTTGGCTAAATTCTTTTAAGCCTTTTCTATATGACGTTTAATCCCTCGAACTCAGCTTTTATCCGTAACAATCGTTGGACGGTCGTATGCATCGCCATCGCAACTATCGCGGTATGCGTGTGTATGCGCTCCGGATGACGACAAATTTAAACTTAGCTCCGCTAAAGGTCGTCATCCAAATAGAACGGATGACGACCTTTTGGTTTTGGGCCAAAGACAAACCAGCGCGAGGACATATCCAACTGAGAGGTCATCATGGAATTCCAACAACTTGAAATGTTTGCTGCAATCGTGGAAGAGGGCACTATACTTCGTGCCTCGGAGCGCGTGTTCCGCACTGGGCCAGCCGTCAGCATCGCGCTCAAGAAACTGGAAGAAGAAGTCGGATCACCGCTTTTCACCAAACCAGACCGCAACAACTTTCAACTGACTGATGCCGGTTCTCTTTTGTATTCATATGCCAGCCGCATCCTGAATTTGCGAAGTGATGCCTTGTCCGGCTTACGTGATCTGGCGAAGTGCAAAAACGGTCTCGTAAGAATTGGGGCAAACGAAAGCACCAGCCTCTACCTTTTGCCAAAACTCGTTCATGCATTTCAGGAACAACACCCGGGTCTCAAGATTGAGGCTACCTGCGACAACTCAGAATCCATCATGACGAGACTCAAAGACTGTCACCTGGATTTGGCTCTCGTTGCGCTCTCATCAGATGAGCCTTCACTTACGAAACATCTAATCACACGAGATGAGATTGTTTTGATCACAAACCCGGAACATCGCCTGGCGAGCCTGTCAGAGGTGCGCATCAAGGATCTAAATGAGGAGGTCCTAATCGCCGAGGGTGGAAGATCCTCACTTCATGAGGAAGTGGCCCAAGCATTCCGAGAATGTGGAACAGAGTTTGATCCGGTTGTGAGTAATGTCACGATTGAGGCTATTAAACGCATGGTGACTGAAGGTGTTGGCATTGGTTTTGTACCTTCAATAAGCGTCCATGACGAAGAGGATAGAAAAGAGCTAACAACAATAAAAGTACACGGAGTGAGTCGCCAGCGCGAATTGCGTCTCATTCATAGAAAAGACGAATCGCTTTCACCAGCAGCGCAAGCGTTTCTGAAAGTGAGCCTGCGACTAGCACGCGAATGGGCGAGCGAATCAAAAAGCCAGACAGAATCAGTGTCGCGCAATACGGAAGGAGTGAAATCAAATGGCCGGCTTACACGAGCGCGTTCGTACTGTTGAATGTTTCCGCATGTAATCCAAAAACGTTACAATACAATTTGCCAATTGCCAGTCCTTTCGAGATTACAATGTCGACGACCACACTCCACCATGAACAACGAGTGATCCTTCAGAACGTTCGGTGGAATACTTATGAAGCTCTACTTCACGCTAGCCAGGAAAATGGAACACTAAGACTCACGTATGACCGTGGGCAACTCGAGATCATGACTCCCTCTGCTGAACATGAGCGATTGAAAGAGATAATTACGCTTCTGGTTAACATCATTGCTGAAGAGAAAGTGACGGACATAAACGGATTTGGTTCAACAACTTTCCGACGTGAAGATCTAGAACGTGGGTTTGAAGCCGCCGCATGTTTTTACATAAGGAATGCAAAGAAGATGCGAGGCAAAACCAACATCGATCTGAACTCCGATCCAGCGCCCGAATTGGTGATTGAGGTTGATATCACGCAAAGCTCACTCAATAAACTATCTATCTTTGCGCAGTTCGGCATAGAGGAAGTCTGGCTATACGATCAAAGGGAGCTGCGGATTTTCAGTTTGGAGAAATCCGACTACGTCCAAGTTAAAAAAAGCAAAGCTTTCCCCGATCTCAATAGCACTGTCATCGCGCATTTTATCAACGAGAGCCGCAAAACAGATCGTCCGACCTGGTTACGTCGGCTGCGTGAGTGGGCACGTGCCTGATACCGTGGACCAATTGCAAGTAAAGCTTTTTTTGCGCGCGAGGATTGCTCCCCAAGCTCGGATGAACCAGGACGAAAGCTCCATCCAATCCTAGACAATACTAATTCCCGGAACCAACGTTCTAAAACCAATAGCGTTTAATCGAGATCACTTCAAGTGCGAGGCCTCTTTGTCTTCTGCGCTGACTCTAGGAGCCTCGGCAGCGAAGTACGCGTTCCTCCTGTACTGCCGAGACGTAGAGGATGCGGAGAGTGAGCGCAGAAAATTCAACCTACATTAGTTATCAACAACTCAACCTGATCTCAATCCGTTACGCGACGCAGACTATACTAGACATAAGTTTCGCGCGAGAACTTTCTGCAAGATGTCCGTCTCTAACGCACCGTTCGGTGCACACGTAACACAAACTTAAGTTCAAAGTTGCCAGACTGGACCAGCCCGCGGTGTCTGATTGATGAGGCTTGCAAACTTTTTTCATCCAGGCGTTTCAGAGGTGTGAGAAACATAGTTACTTACAGATGAACGCCTCGCAACGATCGGAGTTTTTCGATCACGGTTCGGAAGTTTTGAATGTGAACAATCACGGGGAGGTGAATCGATGATTGGAAGTCGCTGTCTTTACCTTTTCTTCATAACAGTAATCTGCTGCGGTTCTGCTGTTTCACAAACATCGTACGCCGCCCGTAAAGCCTTTGAACAAGGGACGCGAAGTTATGAGCAACACGATTTTGAAACCGCACTCTTGTACTTCACACAAGCGATACAACTTAGTTCATACCCAAACCTAAGTCGAAAGGACTTGAGTTCAAGGTGGAATGCCTCTGATCAGACGGAAGCAGTAACAATAGTCAATCCTTTCGTGGCTCAAGCGTATTTGAGTCGAGGCGCGGTTTACTTTCGAATGAGAGAAATGAGTTCAGCACTCTCTGACTTTGAACGTGCAGTTCGCATCAGTCCTGGCCTTGCTCAGGCTTATCTGAATCGAGGTTCTGCTAAACATGCCCTCGGTGACACGCATGGTGCAATCTCAGACTGGGATCGAGCAATAAAACTCAAACCTGATCTGCAGGAGGCCTACTGCAATCGTGGAGGAGCTCGGGTTGAGCTGGACGATGTGTCTGGAGCTTTTGCTGACCTCGATAAAGCGCTCGAACTCGATCCTAAAGACGGTGTCTCCTATTGCCACCGCGGTTATGCCTGGATTAAACGAAAAAATCTCGATCAAGCTCTGATTGACTTCAACGCTGCACTATTACTTGATCACAATATGGCCCAGGCATATCAGGGACGCGGCGCGGCCCTCTTAGGAAAGGGTCAGTTTGATGCAGCCTTAGCAGACCTAAACCGAGCCTTACAGCTGAATGATCGTTTGCTCCAGGCTTATATGAATCGTGGCTTGGCTCTTCTGATGTCAGGCAAAGACAGCGAGGCAGAAAAAGACTTCGCACACATCAGAACCGTTGACCCAACCCTTAAACATGAATTGGAGGAACGTATCCAACTGGCAAAGGACCTGCGCAAAACGCCATGAGAAGCAAGCCTAGGTCGAGCAAATCCGCATCTATTAAGTATGACAGGCTGTTAGCCTCTCGTGATTTGCCTCCCATTGTGGCCCATGATCGCCAACAGGCTAACAGCCTGTCGTACTCAATCAGCGGTTCGTTTCGTTAGCATCAGGTTGTCTGAAGCCTAACTGTGAGATACCACCGTGAGCCCTTGAACCCTGCTGAAGTGACGTAAGTTGTGAGTTACTACCGGAAGCTGATAATGCAATGCCGTCGCCGCGATCCACGCATCTGCCATTGGTATCTGAAAGTCCGAAGCAATTTGCGCCCACAACTTGCAGATGTCCACATTTGGCAAAATCAATGTGTATCGCTGTATATAGCTTTCCAGTTCACTCTTCTTCTTGTCGCCCCAGCGACTCAGGATTGGCCATCGGTATAGTTCCGCCACACTCATAAACGAAATGAGATGTAGCGCGCCATCCAAATCTGGTTGATATAAGTTTGCTCGAGTGTCCTGTTTGAAGAGGAAGGACACTACATCAGTATCCACAAGTATAGAACGCATTCACTCGGAACGCCGTGAGGCTGGCTCGTTTCGCCACTTGCTCAGCTCGCTTAGAAACTTGTCGATGTCGTAGGTATCGTCATCTTGAGTAATTGGCCCCAGTAGTTCCTCGAATCGCAGCGGTTTGGTCCCTTGAGCGTGAGCTAGCTGCTTTATTTGACTTTCTGCCTGTTCGGATTCAGCTGCCAAATACATTGGCATGCGTCGCAACCGCTCCGCCTCATCAGCCGGTACCCAGTTGATATATCTGGCTTCGATTGGGCAAGCATCAAACGGCGTGAACCGAATATTTATCAAGTCACCCGGCTGTGCCTGGTCAAGTTGCTGCTGAGCTTCCGACAGATCCTTCTTGGTAACATAAGTCCGTTCGCAAAAAAATGTTACTGGACCAAGCGCTATACGAGTGCCGAAGATTTCAACTTCTTGCGCGTCATAATGGAGCGCCATGGGAACAGGCTTACCAGAAGCAAACGTCTCTAAACCGGCTCTCGCACGCTCAACGCTACACACACTGACCCATGGTTGGGCCGTGTATCGAGCGTGTCCCGTCTTAAGAACTTCAGCAGTTGAGGCAATGAAGTTGGCTTCGTCGAACCCGATATCTCGATCGGGAATTACGAAAGTCGTACCAGTCTTCTCTTGTATCACCTGCAGGTGGCGGAGCAATCTCTCAAATCGCTTATCAAGCTTGCGAAAACTGCCGGCTGGGATTTTTCCGGTCGCTATGTATACTTCGCCACCAGTGAGTGGATGTCGACCATGGATTCGCAATACACCACCTTCAGCGAGCGCCGCGTAGAAATTTATTGCCGCCACGGCTTCGTCAATGGTCTGACCCGCGTAGCTCAGGGTGAACTGCATTTTCATTTGCTTTGAGCTAGCAGAAATCATGATAAGAAAGCGCCAGTGCGTCTGCTGATTCTTGCTGGACAGAGTAAATACTCGGTCATCTGATACTAGTATCTCGAATGGTATGTCTCGCAGGAACGTATGAATTCCATCTCGATCAATCACTTCCAACGAAAGCGGAGCGTGTCGGGATTGCGCGGAGCTAACCTGCGGAGTTAAGGCTGAACCTTCTGTAACCGAAATTCCAATGGCAGCTTCTCGCTGACGAACCTCGATGTGTTCCCGCCCTTCCCCCCGCCCAACAGGGTTGTAAGGTAAGAAAGGTGGCGGACCACTCATTTCGATAACTGATTTAGCGGTAACCATTTTCCTTAGAATTCATGAAGTTTGTTTGTCTCAGCCAAATGATCCTAAAGCTCATAGTTACAAATCGGCAAGGCTAACGTTCAGAGGTGTCAAGTCGTGGTCATCATTCAGTATTGCTCCCGAACCAGGAACCGAGAGATCAACTATCAATTTTCTGACTGTCCGCAACCCGGACCTCATCGATATGGAAACCTCCAACTGTGAGCGGCAAATTTACACCAACCTAGACTGCATTAGCACAATCAAGTCAGGACATGTTATAAGCGGAACGCTCCCAAATCCTCTAAGGGAATGTCTCTCTCATTCGCTTACTATGTCCTGGAAACAGCGGGTTCTCTTAACATTGCAAATCGTATGCGCCGTCGGTCTGGTCTTCCTTCCCTTCATCGATAAAGACTTGGCCAATCAATATGGCGAGGAAGACATTCGAAAACATCTTCTGAGTTTGATAGCTCGGCACAAAGTCTTCATTGGAATATCGGCCGGATCGTTTGCGGCTCTTGTCCCGCTGCTGAAAGACGTCCTCTATCCACGACAAAAGAATAAAGAAATGCGCACGAAGATAATGGATACCATGCTCGAAGAGCTATTCGACGGGAATCGGCAGGAAGTTAGAATTACAGTTTTTACAGATGCAGGCCCTTGGCGACGTTTATGGATCTTCTTACGTCAACTCTATCGCAACGTCCGAGCAAGAACATGGAAATTGCCGCCAAGAGGCAACTACATTTACATCAAGGAACGTAGGGGAAATGAATTCCCCAACTCCAAAACATTTCTCTATTACTCGCCAGACACCCGTAAGAAATGTCATGGGGTAGCCGGGCTTGTCCGTCAAAGTCTGGAAGAAATCGTCGTGAAAAACCTTCCTGATCTCGACCACATCGATCTGAAGAAACTTGATATGACTAACAAGCGTAAAGATGATGTGAAAAAGGTAAGACGTTATATGGAGGAAAGCCACCTAAGAGATCTAGAGCCTCTGATGAGGATTAATAAGTTGGCACGACATATCTATGGTAATATTCTTGAGAATCAGGAAGGCATACCTAAAGGTGTTCTCGTAATAGATAGTTGGCAGCAAAACTGCCCTTTTGACAATCCAGGTGTGATGACTAAACTGTCTTACTATCTCACTCTGTTCTCACCGACGATGTAAGCCGCCGGAGGTTCAAGTTATGCCAGCACAAACCTTATCGACTCCTTATCAGCAGCGACCCAATCTTCAACTTCACGATTTTTTGATTGGTCAGAAACAGAATGAGAAACGGTACGTCCCTTTGACTTTGGTGCCGAAGGAAATCGAGGGCAAGATCTTTACGGATCGATTGGAGCTTACCTTTGCATATATCGCTTCTGAAAGTGCCTCGCCAAGGAAATTTAGAAATGGCGACGTGGAACTTGATCTGGGAAGGTCTACACAAAAGATCCTGGCGATCTCTGTTTCATTTGAACCAAATTATAGAGGACTACTGGTGGCAATAGAGAAGGTGATTAAGAGCGTCAAATTGGCGCGAGCCTCGATCGATCGAGAATCAATCCAAAAAAGTTACAACTTGATAACGGAGTTTCTTGAACAAGCAAAGCGCGACTTCTCAACGTACATGAAAGATGATCTTGAGAAGATGTTCCGTGAAAAGTCTCGCGCTAAGTGATCTAACAAACCGCTCGTGGGAGGCAATGCAATTCTCAAAATCAAATAGCTTCATCCATCCTTGCTAATCTTTTTGTCAGCCACGCCTACGAGCGGTGGCCACGGCCACCTTTCCTAGCTCTTTCGGAGACGCGTTAAATGCAGCAGACATTCGACGGCGAACTCCCGGTCCTTGCATGCGAGCCAAAAGTGCGTCGAACTGCCCACTCAAGTTATTAAGCTCTAACTCGGGTGCGTTTGCGAGAATCGCGCGAAATCTCTGGACAAGGCCGTCAGCTTTCATCTTTTAAATTGAAGTTCTTGTAACAAAGTAGCGTCCATTCATTCTGCAGTCGAACCGTTACAGTACCTCTTGGAGATCAAGTATATCACCGTGGGTGTAGGCCCACAGATGAGACAGATCGGAAAGAAGTGAAATGCTTATCTGAAAAATCTGCGTTCATCTGTGGCGAATAATTTGTTGGCGAATAATTTGTTGGCGAATAATTGTGACAACCGAAAATCTCTACGCTAGAGTTAGTTTAACCCCTCAGAACAAATAGAAGCGGGCCGGCTTGTGCGACAACACAATACCGACCCTAGGACTCAACCTTCACGAGAAAGGAAGAAGCCCATGGCTCACGATAGTAGCGCATCCCTGCGCCAACAATCACGAACCCGACGAAAACCAAGATTGAAAATCATCGACGCCTCGCTCAAACGTCGCGCTCGAAAACTCATAACCAACACCTCAATCCCAAAACAAACCCGCAACCTCATCCATTACGCTCTAGAAATAAAGGATCCGTACCTGGCTCAGGTAGTGCGGCGTGTTGAATCGGGAGAAATGACGATCGAACATTTGCACCCTGAATAGTTGCTGATGTCAGACGGGTCAGAACCGCAACGCGGTAGCGTCGTGTCGCTTGATTACGAGTCTCCCAATTTGCGCGCGAACCCGACGCGCGTACGGTTCTGACTTCTTATCGTTGTATCACGTCGAATCGATGAACCAAACGAACCTTAAACACAATTAAGCCTCGAGCAGATTCACTTCCTTCACTGTTGCATTACCAATTAGCACAGTCTTGATCTCCCACGGCTTCAATGCGACCTTATGATTTGGTCGCAGCGGTGGGATCTCGATTGTCGCCTCAGTTAGTCTGCCGCTTCGCTCCTGCAGACGAATGATTGTTCCGTCTCCCGATTCCTCCCGCTTAATCGCAGTCACCCACACGTTATCTGGCGCAACTCGCAAGAATGACCG
>DATDFV010000052.1:0-60661 GCA_036522415.1 Pyrinomonadaceae bacterium
CTTGCCGAAATGAATGGAGCCCCGAGCACCGCTTCGACTCCCTAGACTGCAAATGTCCGACGAACTTTAGTTTGTCGTTGTGGCGATTTGCGAACTGTTGATTCCTTCCGCGACTGAGATCTGCACGCACGACAAACTAAAGTTCGTCGGACTCACCGATCATGCCAAACTCGTTTGACTTCCAATCTCGCACTCGCGTCGTGTATGGCATTGGAGTGATTGAACGACTTGGAGAGTTAGCGAGTGACTTAGGATTCAAACGTACCTTACTCGTTGCCGATCGCGGCCTGGTCGGGTCAGGTCATGTTGCTGAGGCAGTGTTGCCATTGCGCAAATCAGGAATTGAAGTCGCGGAGTTTCACGACTTCGATGTCAATCCTGACACGGTAATGATCGAGAGTAGCTGCGAACACGCCCGCGAACTGCAGATTGATTCGATTGTCGCACTCGGGGGTGGTAGTTCGCTCGATTGCGCCAAAGGAATGAACCTCCTCCTCACCAACGGCGGCCGCATGCGCGACTATCATGGATATGCGAAGGCCAGCAAGCCGACGTTGCCGATGATTGGCATTCCCACGACCTCAGGTACTGGTAGCGAAGCTCAATCCTATGCGCTGATCTCAGATGCAGAGACACACGAAAAACTTGCCTGCGGAGATCCTAAGATCGCTTTCCGCGTCGCGCTGCTTGATCCGGCCTTAACGGTTTCACAACCGCACAGCGTGACTGCCACCTCGGGTTTCGACGCGCTCGCTCATGCTGTTGAAACGTTCGTCACAACGAAACGCAACCCGATATCGGAATTGTTTTCGCGTGCGGCCTGGGTACTGTTGGAAAACAATTACGAACGTGTCCTGTCTGAGCCGTACGATCTTCAGGCGCGAGGTGCGATGCAACTGGGCGCCTTCTTTGCAGGCATGGCGATTGAGAATTCGATGCTTGGTGCGACGCACGCCTGTGCGAACCCGCTTACGGCTCACTACGGAACAACGCATGGTGTTGCAATCGCGCTTCTCCTACCTACTGTAGTTCGTTGGAACAGCGCGGTGGCCAGTGAGCGATACGCCCAACTATTGACGATGTGCCGGGCGCAGGTTCAATCAGATCCTGCTGAACAGTTGGCCAAGCGGCTCGAGGAATTGTCTGTCGCCGGCGGTCTGCCTCAAACACTGAGTGAAGCTGGAATTCGTTCGGACGATCTTTCGATGTTAGCTACCGAAGCTGCTGAGCAGTGGACCGGACGCTTCAATCCGAGGCCATTTGATATTAATGGAGCGTTGGAGGTTTATCAGTGCGCGTTCTGAAAGAATTGCTCTGCGTCTCTGCGCTCTCTGCGTCTCTGCGGTTTTATGACAGTGCGCAGCCTTTTAACGCAGAGACGCAGAGACGCAGAGCTTTAACTTTACTCTTTTTCCTGATCTTTGTTCCCAACCTTCATGCACAAGACACCCCTGCAGATAACTGGTCGCAGTTTCGGGGCAATTCACGAAACACCGGTGTATCGGATTCCAGGGTTGCAACAGATCTAAAACTACTCTGGACTTTCGAAGCAGGAGATTCGATCGAATCTTCGGCTGCAGTGGTTGGTGGCACCGTCTTCGTCGGGTCGCAAAAAGGCGAACTCGTTTCTCTGAATCTCGACAACGGAGCCGTGTACTGGAAGTACGATGCAGGTAATCCCATTGGCGAATCATCCCCAGCCTACAGTGACGGTAAAGTCTTCGTTGGTGACCTGGGCGGAGTCTTACACGCTGTCAGTGCTTCAGACGGCAAGCGCCTCTGGACGATGAAAACCGGAAGCGAAATTAAGTCTTCGCCTGTTGTTGTTGGCGATCGCGTGTTGATTGGTTCGTACGATGAAAACCTTTACTGCGTATCGACACGAAACGGCGCCGTGCTTTGGAAGTTCAAGACAAACGGCCCGGTTCACTCAACGCCAAGCATCTGGAATGGCATAGCGTTCATTGCCGGCTGTGATGAGATGTTTCGAGCAATCAGAGTGAGCGATGGCAAAGAGATGTTCAGCGTCTCCTCAGGTGCATACACCGGCGCTTCGCCCGCACTTCGAGCAAACTCGGCCTTCTACGGCACCTTCGACAATGAAGTGCTTTCGGTGAGCCTTACAGATCATAAAGTGACTTGGCGCTACCAGCATCCGCAGCGAAAGTTTCCCTACTACTCCTCTGCCGCGGTTACTGCAAACCGAGTTGTCGTTGGCGGACGCGACAAGTTGGTACATGGACTGAGTCTTGCGGGCAAAGCTGTCTGGACGTTTACCACGCGCGCGCGAGTTGAGTCATCTCCAGCAATCGCTGATGGACGTGTCTTTGTAGGATCTAACGATGGACGCTTCTACGTTTTGAATCTGACGAATGGCGCAAAACTTTGGGAGTTCAACGCTGGCGCGCCGCTGTCAGCCTCACCTGCAATCGGCAAAGGCAGGATTGTGATCGGATCACAGGACGGAAGGCTTTATTGTTTCGGGTAGGGAGATGTCCGACGAACTTTAGTTTGTCGTGCGTGGAGTTAAGGCCCGTTGATATTCAGCAGTACTGAACTCCACCCACGACAAACTAAAGTTCGTCGGACATTTCTCTTTCACTTCAGCAATGCCACTGCCTCGATCTCAATCCTCGCATTCGCCGGCAACTTCGCCACTTGAATCGCGGACCTCGCAGGCGGATCTTGTTTGAAGTGACGTCGATATACTTCGTTCATCGCCGCATAGTCGTTCATGTCTGCCAGGAAAACAGTCGTCTTCACCACGCGCGACGTGTCGCTTCCAGCAGCTTCCAGGACTGCCTCCAGATTTACCAGTACCTGTTCGGCCTGTTCTTCAAAACCTGGACCAGCCATTTGTCCCGTCTTCCGATCAATCCCGAGCGTGCCGGAAATGAAAACAAAATCACCAGCCACTATGGCGGGCGAGATTGGAACACTGGGCGCTGTAGCACCAGGAACCTTTATTACGCGCCGATCTGTTTTCTGTGCGGCGGACTGCGACTGAGTTAGAACAAACAAACATCCAGTCACAGCGCCCGTTACAAGCACTGTCACGATTAATCTCTTCATATGTTTGACCTCAGAAGTATTTTGCGATGGTTGGTTGCGAAGGTTTGCGTGTGGCCAAAGACACAAACCACATCAACAGCGTAGAGATGATAACCATCGGGACAACTGGCATAAATCCGAAGACTGCGGTTCCGCCCGGTGTTCGTGACAGCACTTCCCATCCTCCGAGTTTGCCAAAAACAACAGCTGGTCCAGGAGCCGGTGCCGGAACGAAGTGTTGGAACAATGCAACAGCCAGTACCGAAAACGCCACCCACACCGTAACAGCAAAGGCACCCCACTTCGTACTTCCCTTCCAGAAGAGAGCAGCGACCAAAAGTGGCGAGAGTGCCGCAAACCCTGAAAACGCGTATTGAATTGCCAGCTCAAAAATAGTCTCGGGCGCACGCAATGCGACTGAGTAAGCAACGATAGTTATTAAGACAATGAAGAGACGACCCGTGTTTACTTGAACTGCTTCCCCAAATCGATCCTTGTGCCCATAAAAGGCGAAGACGTCCTCCGTGAACATAGTTGATAGAGCAAGTATCTGCGAATCACTTGCCATAACTGCCGCCATGATCCCTGCTCCCAGAATTCCTGCTAGCCAGAGTGGTGCGTAGCGTTGCAGCAATAGCATGATGACGTCGTCGCCTGAGGCTTTGTCGCGCAATTCATCACGCTGATCGGGCGTCATATTTTTGCCTTGTGTGGCCAGCACGCGCCGCGCTTCCTGCTTTGCGCGGATCTCCGGTACGTCGTTGACTCGATTCGCCATTACACCGAGAAATACGCAAGGAAGCCAGATCGCGAGGATGCAGAGTGGATAGAAGATTACTGTCTTCTTGAAATGCTTCATCTTTTCCGCAGTCAGGCAAAAGATCAGAATGTGTGGAAAGGCAATCGCAGATAGCGGAATGAATGTGTAGCTAAAGAAGTAGTAAGGTGAGATTCGTTCTCGGGTAAGCAAAGGCGCGAGTGCAGGTGAATTGATCATTGCATGCGCCGCACTTTGAAAGCCGCCCATCCCCGCGCCGATCACGAGTATGGCCGCGAGACCGAACGAAAGAAAGAGTATGGTTTGAAAGGTGTTCACCCACGCCGTGCCGCGCATACCCCCAAAGAACACGTAGCCCATTACCACGAGCGCTACAAGTGCACCACCAAACCAATAAGGAACGACGCCTCCACTGATTACATTGAGAGTAGTTCCGCCACCCATGATGCCGATGATTATGTAGGGCACGAGCAATACAGATTGGACGACGAAGATAGCGGTTCCGATGTGGCTGCACTCCCATCGATCGCGAAACATCTGCACAGGCGTCATGAAACCGTATTTCTTCCCAAGCGCCCACACGCGAGTACCGATGAAGAAAATGGTCAGCGGAATCACGAGGCCAGAGGATGACGCCATCAAGCCAAAAGTAACTATGCCGTTTTGAAAAGCGTGTCCTGATGAACCCAGGATCGCAAACGCCGTCATGTTCGTCCCAAACAATGAGAAGAGAAACACGAATGGGCCAAGTGATCGGCTGGCGATGAAGTAATCTTCGGCATCTTCACGGCCTTTCGCCCGACGAAATGCAAAGATGCCTATGTAAAGGACAGCAGCGAGATAAAGAAAAACAAAAATTGCGGGGATCAATGGGTGTGGTCCTCCTCGGACTCTCGCTCGATCTCTTGCTCAAGATGAACCGGCCAGGCCTGTTTTACTAGTAACCACATCAACAGCGCAGCGGCAATAGAAAAACATCCCTGATAAAAAAGGCCGATCGGGATAAAACCAAAAACCAGATGGCCCCTGCGCCAGAACCAAAAGTCCTGATGCAGGACGTAGAGTGCGACAACTGCAACTATCAGTAGGATTCGTTTCATCGGTATGTGTCGTTGCTAAGACTGGGAGCGGGGAATATATGTAGCGAATGGTTGAGTGTCAAGAGTTCTAATATTTTGGATCAAAGCAGTGACTGATCATTTTCCAAGCTGTTAGTGCGAGGTGGTACTGACTGCGTTTACTTCGGTCGTCGGAAGATTGCGTCGTTGATCTCGACGTTGTGCTGCATCTCGTCCACGATCAAGGAAAACTCAAAGGACTCAAACACCATACGCACATTAAACGGAATCTTTACGCCATCAATATCTTTGTAGTCATTTAAGTAGACCTTTACAAAAACTCTTCGATCGCCCTGACGCCTTGCCATGTCCCAACGTACGAGCAGACCGTTTTCGACATCGAAGAACAATTTCTCGGCAGGTCCTTTCGTTGGCTGTCCTTCCACCATATAAACATCGCGACCACTGAGGCGTGCTTTCATCTCGAGCTTCATACGATCGTAAAGATTGCGAATTCGTGAAGCGTTGTACACGTCCGCATCATTCTCAAGCTCCGACATCTCCTGTGGGCCCGTCATGGTGACACTGCCGAAAGGCGTCTGTGCCCAATGAGTCTCTCCGTCATAGCCCTTTCGAACTGTTATGCCTGGAAACTCGATAATAGTCAGTGACTTTTGCGGATCCTTCGCCCACACCTCTATCTTGCCGCGCAGATCGAGCGCGGGCATTTCGAAGTGCCCTTTCATTCTGTAGGACTTGACGTCGTCGATTGCTTCTTTTCCGCCTGCTGCCTCAATGAACCGATCGAGTATTTGATTGACAACCTCTTCCTGGTTCGGAGTGGGAGAGGCGGATGCAGAAACATCAGGCGCGTTGCGGCGCGCACACGAGAGTTGAAGCGATCCAAATAAACAAACAAGCACTAATAATGAGACGCGCGGATTCGTCATCAGTGTTCGAGAAGACAGATTGACTGACTCTTTGAGTTACTATAAAAAGCCTAGCCAGCCGCTATCTTACCGGAGGATCCTAAATGAAAATCAAGAACTTTCTCGTTGTAATGATTAGCCTTTCGTTGTTATCTATTTCCGTAGCTGCTCAGCAAACAAAATCCAGCGTCGTCAAGACAGTGATTGTCACTGCTCCGGTAAAGGAAACCGAGGTCGGTCAACAGGTCCAACTCTCGGTAGTTGCCAAAGATGCTTCGGGCAATATCGTAAACGAAAAGCCGTCGACCTATTTCGCTGGCCCATTTGACATCGCTGCCGCCGATGAGAATGGAGTCATCAAAGTCTTCGGGTCAGGCGAAGTTACGGCGGGGGCGATTGTTGGCGGTGAAGCTGGATTTGTTACTTTCGTCGTGAAACCTGCCAGTGTAAAGTCAATTGAAATCGCACCTGTAACCTCTTCGTTGCTCGTTGGAAGCACGTTTCAACTGGAAGCGGTTGCGCGAATTTTTACGGGTGACCCACGTGACGGAGTGCCCATCACATGGTCCTCTGCAGATCCAGGCATAGTGAGCGTTGACGCGAGTGGAGTTGTAACTGGAGTCCAACCAGGCAGCACGACTATTACCGCTACTTCAGGCGCTGCAACTGCGACGACCAGGGTCTCAGTTGTGAAGAACTCCCTTCGTAGTCTCACAGTCTCCGCTGATGCTTCAACTGCGCGCACAGGAGATGTGGTTCATTTCAAAGCCAAAGCTGATATCGCTTTCACGCCACGTTGGTCTGTCACCGGAAACGGCGCCACCGTTTATCCTGACGGTGGCTTTGTTGCCGAACAGCCGGGGTCTTACGTTGTGACTGCTTCGAGCGGGAACATATCTGCGAGCGCTTCGATCGTAATTACTTCACGCAATCTGGAGCGTGAGCTCACCACTGTTGGTCGAGTTCCAAGCAAAGAAGTTCAAGGTGCTGAAGAGTGGATCATTGGCAACTATGCATACTACTCGACAATTTCCGATCGCTTCATGGTATATGACATTTCCGATCCTGCAAAACCAAAGTTAACTGACACCATAAAAGTTGATGCTCGTCTGGTGAATGACATCATGACGACGGCTGATGGAAAGACGCTCGTTATCTCCAGGGAAGGCGCGTCAAATCGAAAGAATGGAATTGCTTTCTACGATACGTCTGATCCCGCCCACCCAAAGTTGATTTCAGACTACACAACAACTGTAACAGGCGGCGTTCACAGTTCGTTCGTCGACGGTCATTACGTCTACCTGACGGATGACGCGACTGGTTCAATGCGAGTGATCGATTTCGCTGACCCAAAGAATCCGAAAGAGGTCGCGCGTTGGCAAACTGAAAGCCCGATGGCTGGGATGATTCGTACGAAAGAAGGCGAAGAAATTGCCGGACGTTATCTTCATGATCTGTACGTGAAGGACGGACTCGCTTATCTCGCGTACTGGCATGAAGGACTCGTGATTCTGGATGTTGGTGCAGGATTGAAAGGTGGCAGCCCTGAACATCCACAATTGGTTAGTCAGTTCCGTTTCAACCATCATGATCTTTATGGTGACGGCTGGTTGGCGGGAACTCACTCTGTATTCCGCAATCGCAACTACCTGTTCATAGGCGATGAAGTATTGCCGGCCTTCTTCGATATCAACTCGCACAAACGGATTCCAGTAAGAGGAATCTGTCACGTCATCGACATTTCGGACATTTACCACCCGAAGAAAGTCGCTGAGTATCCGGTGCCGGAAGGTGGCGCGCACAACATGTGGGTTGAAAACGATCTCATGTACATGGGCTACTACAGCGGTGGCGGAAGGGTCGTAGATGTTTCAGGAGAGCTGCGAGGCGATCTCTACCGGCAAGGACGCGAGGTGGCGCGACTCTGGACAGGGGATCCAGAAGGTTATCGCCCAAACATGCCGTTCACCTGGGGCGCTCAACCACATAATGGCTTGATCTTTTTCAATGACATCAATTCAGGTCTTTGGATTGTGAAGTTAGGTGAAAAGATTGAAAAGGGATCGACGACCGCACCTGGACAAGACTGATTAGAAACTGCTATCCATTTTATCGATGCCAAAATCCTCGCAACGGCACGCAACCAGGCGGCGAAGCCAAAAAGAAAAGCGTCGGCTCTATACGGTCTTTTTGAGTCATTCATCTTCTGACGCCTGGATAGCAAGAACTATGGCTGAAAAGATCGAAGCGTTGGGCACGTTCTGCTGGTTGGACGAAAAGGATCTGGAGGGAGGGAACATCGTTGCCGACGAGATCATCAAAGGCATCGATAGCTGTAACGAAGCAATAGTTCTGATTTCACCAAATAGTACCAGGTCGCAGTGGCTATCATTCGAGGTGGGCGGCCTCAGAACCCTACGTAAACGAGTTACTCCAATTCTGAATAATGTCACACCGGCAGAATTGGCTCCTATGCACGACATCAAGGGGATTGACCTTAACAGGTTCGATCAATTTCTGGCACAATTGGCGCGCAGGGTGCCGGGTAGACGCCAAACGAGAAAGGAATGAGTTGTGCCGTATAAAGCTTTTATCAGCTCAACAGTTGAGGACCTGGATCTTGCGAGGGACCTGGCGCAGAGATTGGAGAGTGCCGGAGTTACGGTCAAGCCGGTTGGTAGTATGACCGCTGCTGGTGAAGTCGTGTTCACCAAGATTCGGCGAGAGCTCCGTCAGGCGGATGAGATCTTTGTCATCGTTACGAGCGACTCTGTACACAACTCAAATCTTATGTTCGAGATGGGTGCCGCCTCTTCGTTAAAGAAGCGCGTTACTCCCGTCATAGTTGGGCTGAAACCCACTGAAGTACCATCGCTGATCAAAAACATGCGTCACATCCAGTATCCCGAACTCGCCGACTACATCAAGAGTCTGGAAGAACGTTTGAAGGTCGCTTGAGATGGCTTCAGGGTTCAACTTTGTAGAAATCAATTCCGGCCGCCTCTTCTCCAACATCAATCGTTGCGACAGTCTTTAGTGCCGTCAGATCGATCACCTCAACCGTTCCAGGTTCCGACCCGACGCCTTCGACGGTCACGAATGCATACAGGTCATCGGGTGAAACAACCACGCCATGAAGAACTTTACGTTTGGTTGGGAGACGAGCTAACTCCTTACCGGTTTTAAGATCATAAATGGATACTGACTGATCGCGTTTGTTCGTCGTCAGCAAACGAGAACCATCATGGGTAACCGCAAGGTTGTAAATGCCCGGCCTGGCCGGAATGCGGCGTAGTAACTTCCAGCTGTCTGTACTTACTTCCACGATCTCGCTCGATTTATTACAGGCAACGAATACTGACTTACCATCGCGCGATGGTTGGGCCCAGGTAGGCGAGCAGGAATCATCTCCCGGTTTAGGAGCCTCCATTCCGTGGCCGCCAGTGTCCTTCATGCCGGGCATGTTCATGGAGCGGTGCGGATCCGTCGTTATCATTGGCGCACCATCCATTCCGATCTCCTTACCTTTCGTCAAGACAAAATGCCTGGTTACCTTTAGCGCGCGAGTGTCGATCTCGACCAGCATGTCGTCCATCATGCAGGCGGAATACTGCTTTGTTCCATCCGTGTTCAAGCGTGATCCGTGCGGCATTGTGCAGGTTTGAATTCGCTTAACCTCAGTCATCGTCTCCGTTGCGACCACTGAAACCGAAGAGGGCACCATGTCACCGTGTAAATTGAAGTTCACAATAAAAAGAAAGTTGCCATCGGGAGTGATATCAACCGTCGCGGGGAAAAAACCAAGTGTTGGCTTCCCTAACACTTTGTCGTTCTTGACAGCATACTTCCACACCAAGCCGAAGGGCCGCCCATGAGCAATAGTGACGTAGTAGTACTGTCGATCGGGTGAGACAACAATGCCGTGCGGTCCATCTATGTCCACAGGCATATCGCCGGTGTCGATCTGATGATCGATGCTTATGCCGTTTGGTCCGAAACGAACCAGCGCGATTTTGTCTGCTGACTCCGAAACCACGTAGAACAGATAGGACTTGTTTGGTTTCGATTGAGCTTGAAGAGACAGTGGGATGAAAGTCAGCAAGAGTACTAAGAGGATTATGTAGTGCTGTCTCATGGCTCCTTTCACATTCTCTCCGCAGCAATCATCGCGCGCAACCATCAGGGGTGATTCATGACTCGGTGCTGGGATCGCAGGCGTCCCCGCCTGCCGCGTTGAACGTAACCAAGTGAGTTCCCTCAACGACCTTGCTTAGCGAACAGTTGCACAGCTGATCATGGTAGCGCGCGACCCGGGCAGGCGGGGGCGCCTGCGGTCCCAGCACCGAGGTCTCTGATTATTTTCAACAGCTTCTCCGTGAGGTGGTGACTGCATCCAGGTAGCGGGCCGGTAGTGTCCCGAAGAATAGTTGGAACTACGACAGCAAAAGTGCTATAAACAAGTCCCTGCTTATCCCTCAGTTGTGGTACTCGACAATTCCCCGCCCCTATAGTCTGAAAAGCGTCGCTGACACGTTTTTGCGAGGGTGCCTTCATGTACAAATCATTGCTCCTTCTTTTAGTGCTTTCGAGCCTTGCTCTGAGTCACCCAACAGTTTCGGCCCAAACTTACGCTCCAAAAACAAAATCCGAAGAGAATGTCACGGATACTCGAGTCTCAATTGGCGCAAGTGCGGAAGCCAGAACTCTGTTGCAGGCTGGCCTGGACCTCTTAGACTCCGGACAGGTAGCGCGGGCCATTTCATCCTTTGAACAGGCAGTGAAGGTCGATCCCAAATATGCTGACGCATACGAAGCTCTTGGTCGTGCCTACGTAAAAACACGAGAGTGGCAAAAGGCTATAGATAACTTTCACCGAGCGGCGGGCCTTAATACAAAGAGTAAACAAGAGCAGGACGACTTGCATAAAACATTGCTGACCCGTAAAGCGGAAGCAGCGAATCAAACGCAACCGCCAGTCGCCAGGACTGAGCCGCGAGTTGAATCGCCGAAAACGACCAAAGCGCAACAGTCCATATCTCAAGCACAGGCGGAGTCTCAGGTAGCATCGGCCGCACCTCAGCCAAACGCGGTCAAGGTCTCGCTGCCTTCAACCTCAAAACCTGCAGAGAGCATTACATCAACTCCCATTGCCCCAATTGAAGAGCTTTCATTGACCAGGATTTATCGAGTTGGTCCCAACGACGTACTGGACGTTCGATTCAATGACGCTGCCGCTGATGCTGCAAAGTCAACGCTATTTACGATCACTCCTTCGGGTTTTCTCGAATTCCCTCTTCTCAGTGAGCCTTTGCAGGTGAGCGGACTAACCGCGGAAGAAATTGGCAGCAAGATTGAGGACGAACTCACGAAGCGTGCCTTAGTCCAAGACCCAAAAGTTGTGGTCGGTGTACGCGACTTTGCGAGCCATACAATCCTCGTGAGCGGCCTGGTAAAAGATTCCGGCACTAAGATTCTGCGGCGCGAGGCTATCCCACTGTACGTGGTTGTGGCCGATGCGCAACCGCTTCCCGAAGCTGCCCGGGTGGCGGTGGTAAGGAACAACAGTAATGAGATGTACGAAATAGATCTAACAAAATCGGCAGACATGAATTTGCTCGTGCGCCCTGGTGATGTCGTGACCGTACACCCGAACGAAACCCAATTCGTGTACGTCGGGGGTGAAGTGAAGTTGCCAGGTGAGAAAACGTTTCGGCGTGGGTTGACACTCACTCAAGTGATTCTTACTGCCGGCGGCGTGACAGCTAAAGCAAAGTTTGCACAGATTGCACGTGATGATGGTCGCGGATTTCTAACGACGACACGCATCAAGTTGGGCGAGATTGAATCTGGCAAAGAAGTTGATCCGTTGGTCAAACCGGGTGATCGAATCATGATTATTCATTAATTCGCATGCTGAACCTGAAAAGAAAAGAGACGCTCTCGAAGGATTTCGCTCAGGCCGCAGAAACGGGCGACGTTGAGTCGTTGAAATCAACTCTTGCTGCCGGCGTTGATGTTGACGCTACGAACATATTCGGCACGACGGCACTTATGAGAGCCTCGTCACGTGGCGACGTTGAGATGGTCCGCGTGTTATTGAGCTGCGGAGCAGATCCGAATCGAGTGCGAAACGACAAGTTTACCGCCCTCGCATTGGCCGCATTCTTCGGTCACCAGGGTGTCGTTAAGTGTCTGGTCGAGCACGGCGCAGACGCAAAGGCCAGCACACGCTTTGGCACTTCTCCTGAAATGTGGGCCAACGCTCGAACCTTTCAGGGCGTCGCCCGATATCTCGGCGACAAACGTAATGCACCGGCGCAGATAACAAGAGCAGCACGCTGTGCCAAAGCGACGGCAGGTCGTGGGAGTCCAGAGGACTACGCAGCTACAGTTAATTCTGCGCCTTTCGCTGTCGATGATTATTCACCAAAAATCGATGAGCACGTACCTCGATCATTCTCGGCTTTGAGATTAAGTTTGCGAGTTGCTCTTTCAAGTGCGGTCTTGCTCTTCGTGGTCGCTGTCGTTGAGGTCGTTATCGAACATCGCCAAGCAGCACCAGCGACAGTAAATCAATCTCCGCAGTTAGTCACGGAAAGCATTCCCGCCGCGACGACGATCGAACAAAACGTTCCTGAGCCTTCACCGCAACCCTCTAATACCTCAGCGAATTTGAATCACGCTGAAGACGTGGGAAGGCGTAACTCATCACCAGCAAAACCACACAATCGCGTTGCACAGGGTCGTGCGGAGGACAACGAGACTCAAGAAACGTCTGTTAGCATCCCGGAAGAACCAAAGATTAAGACTGACATCTCACCTCGAGAATCTATCCCGACATCGATCAAGCCCACCGTTACTCGACCTGTGTCTTCCAAACCTGCAGCCAGCACAAGTCAACTGATTTCCTCGCCTGCTAACGAAAAGACTAAGAGCAAAGTTATCCAATGGCCGTAAGCGGAAATCGTTTAAACGATTTCTGGGGTTTAAAGCCGTGCACAAAAAGCGAAAATCCCCCAAACGGAAAGTTTGGGGATTGTTCAAGTGCTCTCTAAAACGCATGCTCTTTCGAGCTTCTCGATCCCCCAAACGGGGCAGTTTGGGGATGGTTCAAGTTCGACCTATTTATTTGTTGCTCGACTTCAATTCTCGTGGCCCATAAATAGAGTGGACTTGAACGATCCCTACACTGCCGAAGCTGTGAAAATAATCAGAGACTTCGGTCCTGGGAGCGCCGTTTGGGGGGATTTCGCTTTTTGTTTAAAGCCCTCTTGCCTGCACGGTCTCTTTCTCGTGAGAATGAATGGACAACTCAACCAGATCCTTCGCGCGACGCAAGAGATTTGAAGCACTGGCGATAAGACTTCCCACGCCGCGTGCAACACAGTCACTTGCTTTAAATCGCTACACTCGCGACGGATTGAACTAAGGCAAGAGATCATAAGAGTCAGATCCGTACAAACCAATCCTCGCCAACGTTGAGACGTGTTGGATTCTGCGGGCGCTCGTCCATCCCGGCACAGAATTTTCTTAGTTAACCTAACCAGGGCCTGCCATGAAATGAAATAGAACAAGTTGGAAATATGACAGCGACGATAGAATCTTTCCTCCCAACTGAGAGGGCTCACGAGGTCTCACCCATGACCGCCGACGAAGCTGAGATCAGGAAGATTGAAATTGAGTGGGGTGACGCTTTCCTTCAACGGGACATTGCGGCTCTGGATCGCATCATTGATGACCAGTACATACTGACCGACCCTTTGGGCCGGGTCCGCGACAAAACAGAATCCATCGAAGCAATTAAATCCAGTGACGTTCGATTCGAAAGCACAGAGAGTGACAATATAAAAGTCGTTATCAATGGTGACACTGCCGTAGTTACAGCGCGATCAACTTTTCAGGGATGTTACAAAGGCTGGAACATGACCGGGCGTTATCAATACACAGACGTGTTTGTGAAGCGGAGCGGGGTCTGGCGTGCAGTTGTCTCACATATTACACCTCTGGGGATTCTCGCTTTGCGTTTGAGGCTTGGACGCTTCTTCACTGATTGGTTGTTTGGTTAATGCCTTCGACGTTTCTGATGAACCCTGGAAGCTTGTCTTGTCTTCTTCGGCCGCGTTGTTACTTTCGGTTTTTCCTTAGACGGTGGATGATTTGCTTCAGCTGGTTCAGCGCCTGCCGCTTCAAGATACTGCGCGATTAGGTCATCGCTGGGACGCATCCCTTTTACAAAAGCAAATACGTGATAGTTTGCGTTGCGTTCACGAATTACTTCGATTCGTCCTTCGCGCTTCATTTGAGCGAGCTGCGCCATGAGAAACGTTTGCTCGGCCGGACTCATGTAGCGATAGTCAATGTCGAAGGCTAAGCCGGTAGAGTGTGGAGGGGCATCGATCAAGACCGCATTTCTGTTCACCCGGTGGAGTGCGTGTTGGTACTGTTCAGGCCTCACTAATGAGCTGATCGGTAGAGGTCTATTGAATTGTCGATGATAGATCGACGCGATCTCTTGCAGTATTTTCAGAGCTTCTGGACGAAGTGAACTTAAGAGACTGACTTTCAATGCGGCACGATCTGCCGGAAGGTCGATGTTGTAGGACCGGCCGCGGAAATTTGCGGCAAGCGTTTGAAGCGACTGATATTCACTCATTAACCGAGCCCGGCTATCGGGTTGCTTGTAGAACTGATCCAACAGGGCTCTTTGTTCGTCACTGTCTTTTAGATCCTGTTCACGCTGTGCGATCTGTTTTTGTATGTCCCTCTGCTTAGGACGATCGCGCTTCGGCAATTTTGCTGCCTGGGTCTTAAGCGACGCAATCTCATTGCGAAGGTTGGTGCTGTTTAGATCGAGTTGCCGGTAAGCTTCAGTTAGCTCCGCTTCGCTATAGAGTCCAAGCTCATGATCGTCTTCGTATCTTGCGAAGACACTGTCATCCGCCTTTGCCGCGACGCCAAACAAAACGTAGGTGTTGGTGACCCATGGCACCTCGACCATTTCACCTCTTTCAATGGCCGCTGCCAGATCCACATAGTCCTGACAAGTGTGAATCTGATACTTAGCTATCTCGGCAACCTGCGTAGCGAGAAACCAATGCCGTTCCGGATAGTGCTTCAGCTCGTCAGGAATCTCGATTGCGCCTGCACCCTCTGGTCCGCGATCGGCTTTTACCTGCTCAACTGCCAGATTCCAGTCAGCCGCATCATTGTTGGTTAAGTGCGGCGGATCGGTGGCGGGGATCTGCCGCGGCGCGCGTTTATAACGCACTACTGCCCAGGCCGAGATGACTACTGTAATAAAAATAAGAATTGAAACGAGAATCCGCTTGCTCATCAATTGATACTATACGGTGATATAGCGCTTTGTGCTTAAAGGGGGGGCGTTTGCAATTTAACTTCTTCAAGGCAGATGAAGACAAGTACAAAAATCTAGCGGGCTTTAAGTATCTCGATGAATTCATCGATCGAGAATACGAAGATCGATTGGTAGAACACATCCGCGAACTTCCATTCCGTGAATTCGATTTTCATGGTTACAAGGGCAAGCGTCGCATTGTCTCATTCGGGTGGCAATACGAATACTCCGGTGCTGGTGCACTGCTGAAGGCTGATGCAATTCCATCATTTCTACGCGGCCTTCAAGAACTCGCCGCGTCATTCGCAGGTCTCAATGATTTTCAGCAAGCGCTGGTAACTGAATATGGGCCGGGCGCGGGTATTGGCTGGCATCGGGACAAGCCAGTGTTCGGAAGAGTTGCTGGAATATCGCTGCTTGCGCCTTGTGTGCTTCGCTTTCGGAAGCAGATAACGAAAGGCGGTAAGTGGGAGCGCGTGAATGTCTTCGCTGAGCCACGCTCGGCGTACGTGCTTTCGGGTGCAGCGCGATCGGAGTGGCAGCATAGCATTCTTCGTGTAGACAGTTTGCGTTACTCGATCACATTCAGGGAGGTGTTGACGAATCGAACAACTAGAATCGAAGAGCTAGAACCGAACAAGTAAGAAACGGCGGTTTACCCCCGCTTTTGCCGATCAGATACATCGGGCAGCAGGCGGGGGTAAACCGCCCTTCTTTACTTGTTCTTTTCTTTCTTAATTATTTTGTTCGCAGGTTGCTTGTCTTCGATCTGAGTCGGAACTCTTCCATTTCATCACCGTCCCAAGCCGTTCAATCACAAAAAGGTAAAGCATGTCGCGGGAAGTTGTTTGACTGGACCATCCGCCAGCCCATACCGAAAGGCCTGATGACAATGCGAATTACAGTTATTCATCTACTGACGCTTGCTCTAACTATCGTTGCAGCTTCGTCTTTAAAGGCTGCGCCGAGCTCGCAATCGCAGTCACTTTCCCTTCCGCCAGATTCGCCACGTTGGCTACTTGAGGGGCAGGCGAAGGTCATGGAATATCAGGGTCGCCAAGCCATTTATCTCGATGGTGGAGGAGCGACGGTAAAGGACTTTGAGATGCGTGATGGCGTTATTGACGTCGACGTTGCTACCCCCGCGAGCCGTGGATTTTTCGGTATCCAATTCCGGATTTCGGCTGACGACCGTAACGCGGAATGGATCTACTTGAGGCAACACAAATCAGGTTTGCCTGACGCAATGCAGTACACGCCAGTACTCAACACCGGTTTGAACTGGCAGATCTACAATGGTCCAGGCTTTACTGGCGCAGTCGACATACCAAAGGACAGCTGGTTTCACTTACGACTGGAAGTGTCGGGCGCGCAGGCAAAGTTTTTCGTCAAGGACATGGACAAACCGGCCCTTGTCATGCCCGATTTGAAAAGTGGCGTTCAGAAAGGTCAGGTAGCTCTCGCTGTGCTCACTGGCGCAACTTACTTTTCGAATTTTGAAGTCCATATCACTCCTGATGCTGCATGGGAACGACATCTTCCCCCGATGCCTGCGGGCACTATTACGCGTTGGGCCATCTCGCCAACTTACGATGCGTTACAACGCAATCTTGAGCAGCCGCTAACAAACGCTGAAGTTGCGGCTATGAAGTGGCAGGAAGTTGAAGCTGAGCCACCTGGTTTTGTCGTGCTCTATCGCTATCTGGAAGCGCCTCATCCAAGAGTCTCATTCGCAAACGACTTCTCAAAACGACTCGAACCGCAACCCGGTATGAAGATGATTTATGCCAGGACAAATATCGAGTCGGAGCGCGAGCAAGTGAAGAAGCTTGATATTGGATATAGCGATGACGTGAGTGTATTTCTGAATGGCAAGATTTTGTACCGTGGTCGCAGCGCGCAGAATTTTCGCGATCCGGCGTTTCTCGGAATCATCAGTGCTGACGACGACGCTGTTTATCTGCCCCTCAAAAAGGGTACTAATGAGTTGTTGCTGGCGGTTAGTGAACTCGGTGGTGGATGGGGGTTCGTGTGTAGATTGCAAAAGTGAACGATTTAAGAGTTTATCCGCAGATTACACAGATCTTGATTGAATGATTTGGACCGCGTATTTGTCAAAACTCAAAATCAGAATCTGTGTAATCTGCGTAATCTGTGGATAACCTACGTTCGAATCGATTAGGCTAATCCCTGCAGCATTTTAATCAATTTGTCGAAATCAATCGGTTTGGTCAGGTGCGCGACAAAACCTTCGTTGTGCGCTTGCTCGACGTCATCACGGCGACCGAAACCCGTAAGCGCGATGACACGAACGTTTTCTTTCCCTTTCAGTTTTCTTAACTGCCTTACAAACTCGAAACCATCCATTCCCGGCATTGAGATATCAGAAAGAACTATGTCGACGTCTGAATTCGCGGCAAGCGCAAGAGCAGTCGGACCACTGTTTGCCGTAAGCACGCGTGCGCCACTAAGCTCAAGCAGCTGGCGCAACAACGAAGTGTTGTCCTCATCATCGTCGACGGCGAGGATTCTCAATCCATGTAGACCCTCAAGAGGATCCAGGATGGTCTCATCGGGTGTGATGGCCGTGAGCTCATGTTTTGCTGGCAAGCGAATGGTGAATGTGCTTCCCTTTCCTGGTCCTTCAGAGAACGCCTCAACGGCCCCGTTGTGCAATCGAACCAGCTGCTGCACCAATGCTAACCCGATGCCCAGGCCTGAGTGCTGTCGACTTGCGCGCGTATCACCCTGACGAAACATATCGAAGACTCTGGGAAGAAATGACGGGTGAATGCCCTGACCTGTATCCTGGACCGTCAAGACCGCGTCACCATCCTGGCGATCCAGTGCGACCCGAATCTTGCCTCCCGCGTCGGTAAACTTCACCGAATTACTCAAGAGGTTCCAGATTATCTGTTCGAGGCGAAGCGGATCACCTTCCAGGAAAATGGGAGATATCGGAAGAGCCAGGTCAATCGAGATATTCTTAAGATCCGCATCAGCTCGGACCGTTTCGATCGCATTATTGATTGCGGTAGCAAGTGAGGCTGTCTCCAAATTCAACGTCAGCTTGCCACTACGTAAACGAGAGAGTTCCAGCAGGTCACGAATCAGGTAGGATTGTGCAAGGGCGTTGCGGCGCAGCGCTTCACTCATTTGCGAAAGCTGAGGTGATTGTTTGATCTCATCCATCCGCAGAAGCAATTCGGAATAACCAAGCATTACGTTGAGTGGATTACGCAGCTCGTGAGAAATCGTGGCCAGGAATTCGTCCTTTAAATGATTGGCCTCATCAGCTGCCTGCCGCAAAGCACGCTCACGCGTCAGCAGCATGCGCAACTGTTCTTCGTTCTTCTCCAACTTTTGTTGAATCCGCTGTTGTTCAAAAATCAGATCGCGAACCTGGTATTGTCTGCGTCGAGATCTCAGTGCGACATTGATCGCGCGCAACAGAGTGTCGGTAGTGATGGGCCTCTCAAGCAGCGTGGCACTTCTTGCTGCCCGTGCGGCCTTATCTAAGAGCAACGCCAATCGAGATTTTGGCCCGCTTGTCAGAATTATCACCGGCAATTCAGACCAGGGCGGCTGATTCTGCAACGCTGCCAATAGATATCCAATCTGAGCGAACTCCAATGCTTCTTCAGTCATGATGAGCGCCCCGGCCGACACTAACTCGTCCGTCTCGATGGAGGGGTCGGCACAAATCGAAGCCTCAAATCCGTTCGCATTAAGGAGGTCGGCAATTGACGTGGCATCCCGACCGAGCGGGGCAATTACCATCACTCGCTCATTGCCACTATTCAGCGCGTAATCCTGGAGCTCCGGCTCGTCAGATTTCTTCGAGCTGAGCGGATATCTTGAATTGAGTTCCACTGGCACCTGCATGATCCATTAAGAGCTGCGTAATATTTTTTCTTGCACACCTTCAAATCGCGGTACACCGGTAAGAATCCCATGGAAGTCCCTCAGTGGTTGGCCAATGCGAATTCCCTTGGCCTCACCATCCAGCGTGAACTCGCGAATTGTTCGTTCGTGGTTGCCACTGCGTTTCTTGATCACAGCTATGGACTGCTTAACTTCACCTTCGGCTTCGAAGTAACGCAAATTGACCACCGTGTCACACAAGTAACTGAGATCGACCGGTGTTTCCAGAGCCGTTACCATGCCATGTTGTGCCATGATCAGAATGGTAGTAACTCCTTGTTCATTCAGATATGAACATAACTCGTGCAACTGGCAGTTCAGATATCTCTCGCCAGGCATCGCATTCAGATACCCGTTAAGGCTATCGATCACAATTAGCTTACAACCAGCTTCGACTTGCTTTCGCACATTCCACGCAAACTCGCCGGGCGATATGTCCGCCGGATCGATCTGTTGCGCATGGATACGACCGGCCTCGATATGCTTTTTTACCGACAAGCCCAACATTTCTGTGCGTGCAGTCATAATCCCGATGGATTCGTCAAATGCAAAGATGGCAGAGTTTTCACCCTGATCCGCCATATGCGCTGCGTATTGACTAGCGATTGTGGACTTACCGGTCCCGGCTGATCCGATCATTAGAGTCGTGGTGCCTCGATCCAGTCCACCACCCAGTAATAGATCTAATTCACTAACTCCACTCGACACTGATTCTCGTCGAAATTCCCTGTGATGTTCTGCCGCAACTAGTCGGGGAAACACTTGCAATCCTCCGGTAACGATTGTGTAGTCGTGATAGCCTTCGCGATATCGCACTCCGCGCAACTTAGTTACTTGCATGCGACGTCGTGCCGTACCGTACTCGGGAGCCAACTGTTCAAGGTTGACAACCCCGTGAGTCAAACTCAGGACATGCGGATCCATTTCAACACCGGTCTTGTTCATCTTGTCGTCAAGTAAGAGGACAGTGCTTCCGTATTTTGCAAACACCTGCTTGAGATTAAGCAACTGACGGCGATAACGGAGAGGTGTCTCCGCTATCAGGCGAAATTCCGAGAGCGAGTCGAAGACGACGCGGGTGGGTCGGATCCTATCAACATTCTCAAGCAACAGATTCGTTATTTTGTTTAGTTCGATCTCGGAAGGATGGAAAACGGTTGTATGTTCCTCCGGACGCAGCAGGCTTTCAATCGCCGACAACTCGAGCAACTCGATTTTATCCAGCGACCAATGGTGAGAACGTGCGACCCTAAGAAGTTCCGCCCTCGTCTCTGAAAGGGTTATGTAAAAGACCTTCTCGCCTTGTCGAACACCTTCGAGAAGAAACTGCAAAGCCAGGGTAGTCTTGCCTGCACCCGGATCACCTTGAATGAGATAAAAACAATTTGAAGGTAAGCCGCCCCCCAAAATGTCATCAAACCCCGGCACTCCGGTGCAACAATTTGAGTAAGTTATATTGGTAGTCTTGTCATCTGGCATATTCATTTCTCGATCTTCTCGACAGGGGCGAGCAAGAATGGAGACAAGTCGTCCTTGTCGGCTTCCAGGCATTCAGAGGGATTAGCTAGCTATCCAGGGGTTGGGAGGGGGATTGCTGGTACGCCGAGACTTATACCAAACTCAAGGAATGCCCGCAAACAAGATATTCGGACTGTAAAGATGGTTCTGCGACACCACAAGGCTTTAGCGGAGTTGTTTGTAGCTGAAAAATTAAAAGACCACCGGCTAAAGCCTGGTGATGTCGCAGGACGTTACCAATCGAACTGCTGCCAACCTTAGCAGAGTCAATTCTGCAAACTCTTGAGACCTTCGACGAGCGGAGGAAAATCCAGCAGCACATCCTTGTTCACTCCCCAGGTCGTGAACATGAATCCCAACAGATTTGGATTCGCATGCGCGCGGCTGAAGTCAATTAAGGCCTTCGCCGCATCGACGTTCTTCCACGTCGCAGGCAAGACGCGGAACCCCTTCTCTATGAACATCGGTATCGAAGGATAACTATCTCGCACCTCATAATGCCACGGACAAATGATGATATCTTTCGGAATAAGGTCAATGGCGCTGGCTGTTCCGTTAGTCGAGGCTTCCCATTCGCCGAGATTGAATTTCACCCCATCGATCAATCTGTCGCCCCACATCAGCATCTCCACATGTCGCTTACGCACGAGGTGTTCGTGAATTTGCTGCACGGCGTTTGCGAAGAGCACCCCCGCGTCTTTTCCCTTGGTTGTTGGCGACTGCTCGGAGCCTAACAAAAAGACTTCATCCATCCCGACGTGGAGCGCATCAGCACGAAACGCGTCGATGATTTCGTCCATTAACTGAAAAACTATTGGCCAAACTTCTGGATTGAGCGGATCCCATTCGCGACAATACAGACCTTCATTGTTCGGAAATGCGCCTGGCGTGAGATCAAACTTAGGATAAACCGTAAGGAGTGGAAACGTTTGCGCCTTCCATGATTGATGGCCTAAGGACTGGAATTCCGGAATAAGTCGGATCTTGTTCTTCTTGCAGAGGGCAGCAAACCTGCGAGCGCCGTCGCGGGTGATTTGAGTTGTTCCGCGCCGAAGCTCAGGGTGCGATTGGAAAGCAAAATTGTAATCAACCTCCAGGATGATTACGTTGATTCCCTGCTTCGCCAAAGTCTCGAGATTCTTGCCGAGCAGATCGAGATCGTCGTCAGTGTTGTAATCGAGGAGATGAACTGCCCGCCAGGCCTTCGCGTCTTTCGCAATAACAGCTCGAGTAAATGGAACTGAGGTGAAGAGCAACAACAAAACTGCCGGTAATATTTGTGCACCCTTCATTGAACCTCCATGGTAAAAACGAATGATCGTCCTGGGACCGCAGGCGTCCCCGCCTGCCCGCGTCGAAAAGAACCAAGAACAGTCCGACTCATCGCTCAATAAAACAGAGTTGGATATTTTGCATGCGGGCAGGCGAGGACGCCTGCGGTCCCCGGACGATCGTTCCTCTTTTTTACGGCTTATAATTGCAAGCTAGTACTGACCCCATCCAAATACGCACGCTATCCAACAGGAACAACTGCAAAAAAATTCTTTTAGGTGTTAGGATCCGCACGCTCTTCCGCCAATCTAAATCATTCAGGTAATGCTGTGAAAACTCGGCGAATCATTGTATCTCTTTTCCTGGTCACATTCCTTGCACTAACGTCACTCTTAACACCAGTCAAGAGTCAACAACCTGCTCGCGTTGACGTACGGGTCAACAAGGCTCCGTCGTTGCCACGGAGTAGCCCTGAACAGCAAGGAATCGCCTCCGCGGATATTCTCGCGTTCCTTGATGCCGCCGACAAAGAAATTGACCAAATGAACAGTCTCATGGTCGTTCGCCATGGTCACGTTGTCGCAGAAGGCTGGTGGGCACCTTATGATCGCGACACACCACATATCCTGTTTTCTCTGAGCAAGAGTTTTACGTCAACAGCAGTTGGGCTCGCCATTGCCGAAGGAAAACTTACTCTTGATGATCAGGTGTTGAAGTTCTTTCCAGATGAGGCCCCGGCTGAGCCTTCTCCGAACCTGCGCGCGATGCGAGTGCGCGATCTTTTGCGCATGAATACGGGCAATCAAATTGAAGCACCGATTCGCGCAGACGATCCAACGAAACAGAAAGACACCTGGACCAGGACTTTTCTCACGCATCCAGTACCCTTCAAGCCAGGCACTCATTTTCTCTACAACTCGCCTGCAACGTACATGCTCTCTGCCATCGTCCAGAAAGTCACGGGGATGACTGTACTTGATTATCTTCGACCTAGACTGTTCGAGCCGCTCGGGTTCAAAGATCCAACATGGATCAGTAGCCCACAAGGGATAAGTGCCGGCGCATATGGTTTAGCAATTCGAACGGAGGAGATCGCACGCTTCGGACAACTATACCTTCAGAAAGGCATATGGAATGGCAAACAATTGCTTCCGAGCTCGTGGGTAGAACAAGCAACGTCCATACAAACGTCAAATGGATCGGCGCCGACGAGTGACTGGGACCAGGGTTATGGTTACCAGTTCTGGCGTTCTCGTCACAATTCGTTTCGCGGGGATGGAGCTTTTGGTCAGTATTGCATGGTGATTCCTGAGTCGGATGCTGTGGTTGCAATTACCAGCGGAGTTCGCGACATGCAGAAAGTCATGAACCTTGTTTGGGATAAGCTGCTGCCTGCGATGAAGCCGGCCCGCCTGCCGGAGAACACCGCCGCTCGTCGTCAGCTGCAAACGCGACTTGATGGTTTAAGAGTGAACTTGCCCGGCGGTTCGCACACTTCTACGATTACCGGACGCGTCTCAGGCAAATGGTTTGAGGTTTCCGCGAACGACCGTGATGTCAGAGCACTTTCTTTTGATTTCAACTCGCCGACTCCGAACGTTGCGATACGAACTGGCGCAGGCGAAACCCGATTGCCCTTCGGGATCGACTCCTGGGTTAAGAGTCGGGGCACGTTTACGAATGGACTCGATCGATTTCTTAGCGTGCCGGCAAATCCGATGATCGCAGCAACCGGAACGTGGAGTGCTGAGAATACATTTACTCTGAAGATCGTTCTTTACGAGACCCCGTTCTATTCAACCGTGAACTTTAAGTTTGACGGAGACAACCTGGTCATAGATTCAGAGCAGAACGTCGCATTCGGACCGACGAAGATGGCACCCGTGGTTGGTAAAGTACGGACGACCGAGTAATTATCAGCCGCGTCCTGGGACCGCAGCTCGCCTGCCCCGTGACGGCTAACCAGCACCGATTAAATCCGAGTTGGTTCTTCGTGACGGGGGCAGGCGGGGAACGCCTGCGTCCCAGGACCCAGCTCGTAACTGCATATGAAACTCAATCGACGACAGTTTGTATCGCACACGGCAACGTTTCTGGCACTTCACGCACTTGCTCCTCGTTTGACGTTCGGTTTCCAGAAAGCGCGAACACGTCTGATTTTGCTTGGTACCAAAGGTGGGCCAAGGGTGGGTGAAGGCGGCCGCAGTAACCCTTCCACTCTTCTGCTCATCAATGACGTACCGTATTTGGTCGATTGTGGTTATGGAACATCAAAGCAGCTCATCAGTGCGGGAGTCGCACTGAATCGTCTGCGATATCTTTTCATCACACACCATCACTCGGATCATAATCTTGAGCTTGGACCCTTGACCTACAACGCCTGGATTACAGGTCTGCCGTTTCAATTAGACGCCTATGGCCCAGCGGGAATAACAAAGATGGCCAGAGACTTTTTCAACTATCAGCAGTTTGACATTGACACGCGGATAGTGGACGAAGGTCGAACCGACCCACGGAATTTGATCACGACCCATGAAATCAACCAGCCCGGCAGCGTGTTGTCGAATGACGACGTTAAAGTTAGTGCCTGCCTGGTGCGACATCCACCTATCAAACAAGCGTATGCGTACAGGTTCGACGCGAGAGATCGTTCGGTCGTCATCTCAGGCGATACCGCGTACGCGCCGGAGCTGGCGCAGTTTGCAAAAGGCGCTGACGTTCTTGTTCATGAAGTCATGTATCTACCGGGCGTAGATGCATTGGTAAAACGTCTGCCGAACGCAAAACGACTTCGTGAACATCTGATGGCAGCGCATACATTGCCCGAAGATGTTGGACGGATTGCGTCGCAGGCCGAAGTTAAAACGCTCGTGCTATCCCACTTCGTTCCGGGCGATGACGCTTCGATTACGGATGAACAATGGGCGGAAGGTGTACGAAAGAATTTCAAGGGCCGAATTATCGTCGGAAAAGATCTGATGGAGATCTGAGTACCCGATAAGGCACCTCGTCGAACAGAAGTCCCAACCCCTAACACACGAAAGCTCTTCTGTCGGAGCGCGGCCGTCTTCGGCCGTCCCCGTTAAATAGAACCCACTAGTTAAGTCTTGAGAGTCGTGAGTTGGGCCACACGCTGCTTCGTTCCAGCCTCGGTAAGAATGAATGGGTTCTATTTAACGGGGGCGGCCGAAGACGGCCGCGCTCCGACAGAAGAGCTTTCGTGTGTTAGGGGTTGGGGCTTCTGTTCGACGATCCGCCGGAAGCCGGTGGTGCCGATAAGAGAACTAAAGAACGTCCAACAGTTCTTTGTGCTTACCGTGTTCTGCCCAGCCTGCGGGTGTCGATCCAACCTTCGTGTCCTTGATGGTTTTGTCCGCGCCTTTCGCTAACAGAAACTCAACCATCTCGCGGTGACCATTTAATGCAGCGTAGTGCAGGGCGGTACCCGCATAATCAAACCCGCCGGGTATCGCATTGATCTCTGCGCCTTTATCGAGCAATACCTCTGCTGCGTCGATATGACCGTGCATACACGCGTAAACAAAAGCATTGTTGATGAGGTCCTGTTGATAGTTCGATTGCGCCGCTGGCTCGTGGCGACGAAATGGCCAATCAATCTTGCCAGCTTCCGGTTTCAAACTTCCATCAGAGTTGAAAAAGCTTTCGATCAAGTCCGTACGTCCAAGTCCGGAGGCCATACGCAGGTTCAACACTTTGGCTCCCCGCTCCAGCAGCAATTCGATTACATCCTGACTGTTCCAATAAAGCGCTTCCTCGAGAGGCGACCAACCGCCGGTACCATCAACCAATGCACCATGGTCAAGCAATACTTCAGCAACGGCTCTGTTGTTCATGCTCCCGGTTGCGACGAACGGTTCGTTTAATTCGGCACCAGCGTCGATCAGGATCTCCGCCATTTCAACGTTATACGGTCTATCTTTACCATCCAGCACCACGCATTGCAGCAAGGTAGGATGGCTCCTGGAAGATCGGGAGGTAGCGAGAGAAGGGTCAACTGCGATGAGGGATCGAAACGTTGCTAGATCGCCCGCGCGAACGGCCGCTATGGCTGGTTGAAACTTTGCATCCATGACTTGCAGGACCTTGCCTAGTTCTTAAGTTCAACTAGCTCGAGGCGAATTGTCGTATCGCCTATGTTCTCGGCCCAGTGCTGGCTAATTGGATCGCGATAGATAACGTCGCCTGTATGAAACTCTCCATCAGTTACCTTCCCATCCGCAGCGTGGTTTCGGTACTTTCCGCCTTGAATCACGTAAATCACGTAAGCAGGATGAGAATGCGTCTTCTCCTTGTCGCCTGGTTTGAGGGTGGCTTCAAGGACGCGGACACGAGCGTTTTCCAGTTTGAGGGCGATGGTGCTGGAGTTCACTACCAATGGATCCTGCGAGCGAGTAAATGCAGCATCACTTCTAACGAATCCAGAAACCAACAAAACCAGCGCCACGATGTATATTCGCCTCATCTTCATCCTCCCAAAAGAAAACTATCCACAGATTACACCGATTACGCAGATTTCGTTTATGAAGGCCCGACGGCTTTCAAACAAATCAGTGTAATCGGTGTAATCTGCGGATAGAAATCAGGAACTTTGCTTCTTGCTGTAGCGCGCAAGGATCAACTTCACGTAGTTTCGGGTTTCACTGTAAGGAGGAATGGTGTTGCCGTACTTCATCACGGCGCCTTCGCCCGCGTTGTAACCCGCCAAGGCCAGATCAACTCTGCCGTTGAACATTGTAAGCAAGTCTTTCAGGTAGCGCGTTCCACCCATGATGCTCTGCGCGACGTCGTAAGGGTTCGTCACGCCATATCGTGCGGCTGTGTCAGGCATTAGCTGCATTAGTCCCTGCGCACCTTTCGGGCTGACTGCGCCGGAGGTAAAGCCCGACTCCTGAGACATGGTGCAAAAGATCAAATATGGATCGACTCCATATTTCCCACCGTAATAACGAATCAAGCTGTCAATTCTCCCGTTGCCCGTCGACCACGGTCGATCTGAAGCAATCATGTTTAAGGCAAGATCGCTTGTGATAACAGGTGCCGGTTGATTTGCCGTAGCAATCTCTTTCGCGACCTGATCGACTTTTGCTCGCGCGTCGGCAAGTGCCTTTTCGCCGTTCTCGAATTCGACGCGCGAAATCAAACCGTCCTGGTAGAGCGCCTTTGACTGCTGCTGTTGTTTTTCGAGACGCTCGACTTCCTGGGTGTAAAGTGTTGAGAGAGAGCTGAGACTGGTCTTGAGATCAGCCTTCGGTTCGGCGGTTGAGAGGGTCTGGGCACGTACGGAACTTACTGAAAATAACCCAATCACAATAAACGCGAGCAACGTCGCGACGCGTGAAAAGCAGGCTGGTATGAACTTTAAAGCCAAACACAAATCCTCCACGTGAAGTTAGACACCCTGAAACGGCGGCCGGTTACGATGTTTCTTCGGCCAGCCGAGTTGCCGCAAAACCATCATTTTATTTGGGATGCCGGGTAGGAAACGCGCTTAACGAGCGGGAAGTTCCCAACAAAATCAATCAGTGAGTAAGGAAACCGAAAAATCAGCTGTATCGAAAGGTTTGTCTGCCAGTGGCTCCGAACCAAATCGGAGCACATGACCGTCCAGGTCTTCAACGTGCATTTCGTAGGCCCATGGAAAATTCTTTGGCGTCATTCGAATGCGAGCCCCGCTGTCCTTGTACTCATCGTAGAGCAGGCTAACATCCTCGACGCCCACCCACACCCAGGTGCCGCTTTGCCCTTGCCCGCCCTGACAAAGATAAATCGAAGCACGATCGCGCACCACACACGTGAAAAAGTCGTTGCCCCATTCGGCATTCTTGAACCCAAGGACATCCGTGTAATACCGGACAGTCGAAGGTATGTTGTGAACCGAAAGAATCGGTTGGGCTCCTTCGAAAGCTGTCTTGGTAGCCATAGTCATTCCCGTGCTCATTCGTGTCTCAGCGCAAACACTGGGTCTATCCGTGCTGCGCGCCATGCTGGCAGCCAGCCTGCGAATGCCGCGATTGCCAACATTACGACCGTTGCCATGATCAATGTCAATGGATCTGTCGGCTCCAGTCCGAAAAGAAGACTGGCAATCAACTTCATCGTCAGCAACGCCACCACGAGCCCGACCAACACACCAATAATCACCAACCAGAGTGCTTCGCGCAGGATCATACCCAAAACATCAAGTCCCCTTGCGCCTACCGCCATGCGAACGCCGATCTCGCGTGTTCGACGTACTACGTCGTATGACATCACTCCGTATAAACCGATGCCGGCAAGCAATAATGCAAGCAACCCAAAGAAACTGGATAGCTTCGCCAACATACGTTCCTGCGCCAACGCTTCGTCACGCAATTGAGGTACGGTCGAGATGAAGGGCTCTAACGTCTTGTCGACAGTCTTAATCTCGTTTCGAATGGTAGAGACCAGCATTGATGAATCCAAACCAGCTCTGACCACCAGCAGTGTACCACCTTCACTTGGATAGTAGATTAACGACTTGGTCTTGTCGCGAAGATTTCCGTAGTTCGCATCTCTTGCCACGCCGACGATTTCCGTATCGTATACCACTTTCTGATCACCCCAACCGAAACGTCGGCCGACTGGATTCGCCTGACCATAGTAACGATGGGCCATCGTCTCGTTGATGATCGCCGACTTGGGAAACACGCCCGGCTTGCTCTCTACTTCCGAAGGAGTGAAGTCACGACCCATCAGTAAAGGCAGACCCATGGTAGAAAAATAACCTGGAGCGACTTCAAGAATCTGAATCTCGCGGTTCTCATCCTTGCTCGGAGTATATCCTTCAACCGCGATACAGCAGGTACGAGACGAGCCTGAACGAAATCCGCTTCCGGCTACGCTGGCGGATTGAATGCCGGGAGTAGAGTTCAACCTCTCGATAATTCGCTTGTTAAGCTCGGGGAATTGCTCCGGTTTGTAGCCGCTCGATCTAGGGCTAATGCGAACTTGAATTAACTGGTCGGATTGAAATCCCAGATTGATGGTGCGCAGATTGTGCAACGTTTTAAGAAAGAGACCAGCGCCAATCAGCAGCAGCAATGAGAAAGTTACCTGTGAAACCACCAACAAACGCGATAAGCCCAAACGAGGTCGAGCGGGAGTCGTAACCTTTAGCGCTGCACCCACGTTTGGCCGTGTGATGATCCACGCGGGCGCAAGTCCAAACAGAAGAGCTGTTAGCACTGATACGCCGAACGTGAACGACAAAATTCGAAGGTTCGGCGCCACATCAATCGGAATCGGGGAAGAGTCACCCGAAACCAATATCAACAGTGCTCGACTTCCCCACCATGCGAAAAGCAATCCAAGTACGCCACCGAGAGTCGCGAGGATCAGACTCTCGGTAAGAAACTGTCGAATCAATCTGAAGCGTCCGGCGCCAATTGCGTGACGAACAGCAACTTCCTTTTGACGCGCTGTCGCTCGAGCCAGCAGTAGGTTGGCTACGTTCGCGCATGCGATCAGAAGAACCAACTCAACGACTGCCATAAGTATCCGTAGCGGTTTCGTAAATCGGGTCCGAAACTCAGCAAGCCCTTGTGCACCGGACAACACATCAATTTTCGCGATGTTCAGAGCTGATTTTCCCAAATCGCTCGATTCAGTTTTGAGCTGGTAGACTACATCGTTCAATTCTACTTTCGCCTGATCCTCATTAACACCTGTTTTGAGTCGACCCATAATTCGAAGCCAGCTAATATTCGGGCTTTCAAGAGACGACTGCCCCTTCTGGAGCGAAGGCTGCATTGTCAATGGTGTCCAAACATCAGGCGCCCTGCCAACCGCTTCACCGAAGAATTTTGCAGGAGCTACACCGACTACTGTCAGTGGCTGTTCCTTCACTGTTATGGCCTGGCCGATGACTGAAAAATCTCCTGCGAAGCGGCGCTGCCAAAAGTTGTAACTCAACACTGCGACTGGACCAGCACCAGTCCTTTCATCTTCAGGCGTTAGAAGCCGGCCGACGAAAGCATCAACTCCAAGTACCTGGAAGTATTCGCCCGAAACCATTTGCACTTCTGCTTGTGCAGTGTCGTCAGAGGAAGGCATCTTCGTGGCCATCCGACTCGTGCCATCGCTAGCAGCAAAGACGCCAGAGAACGAGGGTTTCCTGTCTCGCAAATATGTGAATAGTGGATACGAGAAATCGCGCTGCTCACCTCGTTGGGTGAATGAATCGAGAGCGACCAGTTGTTCCGGATGTCTTACGGGCAACATCTTCAACATCACCGCATCAACCAAACTGAAGATTGCTGTATTTGCACCGATGCCCAGGGCCAGCGAGAGCACGGCCACACATGTGAAGGCCGGGTTCTTGAGTAAATGACGAAGAGCAAAGCGAATGTCCTGAACTATCTCGTCTTCAGCTCGTCGAGGCGCCAGAAAGAGCGCATCCCAGAATGCAGTCATGCTACGGCGGATTAAATCGAGTCTGTTGCGCCAATCGAGTTGCTGCCATTCCGCCAATTGCGTTTCGCGATAACGCAACTCAGCCTCCCACTCCTGACGCCAATCGGCACGCAAGCGCTGCGGCACGATTACACCGATAAGACGAATTAATGATATCCACGGCTTTGTTCTTTGGGTTGCCATAGGAACCTCAACTCTTTTGCTTTGCAGGTTTGTTAGTGGCGAGTGGCTCAAGCTGCGACAGCAATCGAAAACGTTGTCGTGCTTCCTCGAGAACTGTTCGACCAGACTTTGTGACCTCGTAATATTTCCGCGGTGGCCGCAACTCTGCCTGCGCAACAGATGCCTTTTCCCATTTGGAGGAAACGAACTCGGCCTCCTCCAAACGTCGCAAGGCGGGGTATACGGTTCCACTCGCAAGGCCGGTTACGGTCATAATGTCGAAGCCGTAGCCATAGCCGTTTTCGATCGCCTGGAGGGTGAGCGCCATCGTGTATGACAAATAGTTTTTCTTCATTGCTGTCGGTGCTTGTGTAAACGCGTCGCCTAGAGCAGTAGTTCCAATAATACTAGGTATCTATACATATAAATATCTACATAGGTCAAGACGGCTTTCGCCTGCTTCGCAGGCTGGCCGACTGCTAATTCCTGCTCTTGTTCCTGCACTGCAAAACCGTTGTCTTCAGCCCCGATTGAGGATATTTTGCCTGTCGTCATCCAGAACAGATTTCATTTGAGACTCCACCATGACAAACGTTCAACTCAATAGACCAAATCCGTCCGCAGTCAACATCTCCCCTTCCGAGCTCACCTCCGAGTCAATTAAGCACGACATCCTGGATCACCTGTACTACAGTCAAGCAAGACTACCCGAGATCGCCACACGAAATGACTGGTATATGTCTCTTGCACTTACCGTGCGCGATCGACTTCTGGATCATTGGATCGCTACTGCTCGGACCGTCATGAAGAGTGATGTCCGTGTCGTGTCCTATCTCTCGGCTGAATTTCTGATTGGCCCACAGCTCGGAAACAATCTGATCAATCTCGGCATTTATGACCAAACTCGGCAGGCTACGGAAGAGTTGGGCCTAAATCTTGACTCGCTGTTGGATCAGGAAGAAGAACCCGGCCTCGGCAACGGCGGCCTTGGCCGACTAGCTGCTTGTTATCTAGAGTCACTCGCAACTCTCGAGGTTCCTGCGATCGGTTACGGCATTCGTTACGAGTTCGGTATCTTCGATCAGGAAATTAAGGATGGCTGGCAGGTAGAAATAACTGACAAGTGGTTGTCTCCCGGTTATCCATGGGAAATAAGACGACCCGAAATTAGTTTCGACGTTAATCTCGGCGGTCACACTCAAACCGACGTTGACGACAAGGGAAACTATCGCGTGCGTTGGCTTCCGCACCACGTCGTAAAAGGCGTTGCTTGTGACACGCCGGTCGTCGGTTACAAAGTCGGTACCGCCAATCTCCTGCGTCTTTGGAAAGCCGAAGCAACCGAATCATTTGACTTTGAAGCATTCAACGTTGGTGACTACTACCGCGCCGTTGAAGAAAAGGTCGGCTCCGAAACGATCACCAAAGTTCTTTACCCCAACGACACGATAAACAAAGGCAAGCAGTTGCGCCTCGAACAACAGTTCTTCTTCGTTTCCTGTTCGCTGCAGGACATGCTGCGCATCAATGACATTTCAGGCAACGCTCCAGATGAGTTTCACAAGTACTTCGCGGTTCAACTCAACGATACCCATCCATCAGTAGCAGTAGCGGAGTTGATGCGTCTCCTTGTTGACGTACGCGGTTTGGATTGGGATATAGCCTGGCATGTCACGCAACAGACTTTTGGTTATACGAACCACACATTACTTCCCGAAGCGCTCGAAACGTGGCCGTTGCCTCTGTTCCGCGAACTACTACCAAGGCATTTAGAAATAATCTACGAGATCAATCGCCGGTTTCTGGAAGAAGTTCGCGCACGTTTCCCGGGTGATGAAGAACGAGTTCAACGTCTGTCTTTAATTGCGGAGAGCGATCAAAAGTACGTACGCATGGCGCATCTCGCGTCAGTTGGCAGTCATGCAATCAACGGCGTTGCTGCATTACATACCGAGCTGCTACAAAAGAGCGTGCTGCGCGACTTTTACGATCTGTACCCTGAAAAATTTCACAACGTCACGAATGGGGTAACCCCTCGGCGCTGGATCGCTCTGAGTAATCCAGGACTTAGCAAATTGATCTCAACTCGGCTGGGCGATGATTGGATTCGTAGCACCGAAGATCAACTGAAGAAGCTCGAGCAATACTCCGGCGATGAGAATTTCGGTGAGGACTGGCGCAGTGTCAAACGACAGAACAAAGCAGCACTTGCCAGAATGCTTAAGGAACGAACAGGTATTGTTGTCGACCCCGACACGCTCTTTGATGTTCAGGTGAAGCGTTTACATGAATACAAGCGCCAGCTGCTAAATGCGCTTCACGTGGTCACGTTGTACCTCCAGTTGAAGAACAACAGCGCGTTTCAGACTGTGCCTAGAACCGTCATCTTTGGCGGCAAGGCGGCGCCCGGTTACCGCATGGCTAAATTGATCATCAAATTGATCAACTCGCTCGCAACAGTTGTGAACAACGATCCCAGAGTTGCCGACCAACTAAAAGTTGTGTTCTTTCCCGACTTCAATGTGAAGAATGGTCAGATGATTTATCCCGCCGCGGATCTTTCAGAACAGATCTCCACTGCCGGCAAAGAAGCTTCAGGCACAGGCAACATGAAGTTTGCCTTAAATGGTGCGATCACAATTGGCACCATGGATGGCGCTAACATCGAAATACGAGAAAAAGTAGGTCCGGAGAATTTCTTTCTCTTTGGCTTGACTGCCGCGGATGTGATGGAACTAAAGTCACGCGGCTATCAACCAAGGGACTACTACCACGCTAATGAGCCGTTGCGCCAAGTAATCGATCTAATCGGCAATGGTGCTTTCTCGAATGGCGATCGCGAGGTGTTTCGTCCGATCGTTAATTCCCTTCTCGACCGCGACGAGTATCTTCTCTTCGCTGATTATGAATCGTACGTTAATCAACAAGCCGAAGTGAGTGCTGCATTCGGAGATCAGAAACGATGGACGACGATGTCGATTTTGAATGTTGCACGAACCGGATATTTCTCTTCTGATCGATCGATCCAGGAGTACTGCGATCATATTTGGAATGTAAAAGGAGTTCGTGTGGCGTGATCTCATTGAGCGTACGCGACCGCACCGAACTCACAACGACTCATTGGTACGCTACAAACATCCCTCGTCACTTGGCCCTCGAAAAGATTTATGACTTTCAGAGGATCTTATGAATAGACACGAACGCGTAATACTCATCGTACTGCTAGTTGCTTTTGGGATTGCGAATTTTATTTCTACAACACCGACCGCTTTGGCCCAGGAAGATCGATGGTCCGGCTACACCATTACAGGAAACACCTACTTCATCAGCGGTCCACGGCCCGGTCGCACACTACCGTTTAAGCTGATCATTAATCGGCTGACGACGCCTGACGAGGTGCGGCAACTCAATTCGGCATTGCAATCAGGCCAGGACGACCTCCTGCGGACTCTGTCGCGAATGAATGCTGGGCGGATCGAAGTTGGTTCGGGTGTCGGTGTGCCAGCAAACGCCATACTCGTTACGGAGGAGGCAGATGGACGCACAAAGTTAACAGTCCTCTATCAGCGTTACCTGCGCTTTGCGGAACTGCGCTATGGCGCGCGTTCAGAGGATTATCCGTTTGGATACGCTGAACTGCATGTTGGGCGCGGAGAGCATGAGGGCATGTTCATTCCGGCAGCACGTGTTCGTCTGCGTAATGGCAACACTTGGGAAGTAGAGGATTTTGGAACCTTCCCCGCACGACTGATGGGTCTACAAGTGCGCGGTCGTGGTCGTGTGGGATAAGAAACGTGCGACAGGCTGTCAGCCTGTCGATGCGTCCCGCGCAGCCTCTAAATATAAGTAACGAACCCGACGCAACGACAGGCTAACAGCCTGTCGTACTGCCGACATGACGAGAGCGAGCATATTCTTCGTGTTCATATTCTTGTCGCTCGTGTTTGCCGTTGCGTTCGTTGCTCCATCCGAACAGCCTGTACTAAAAACCGCCTCTACCCATCCCATTCAATATTACCTGTCATTGCCGGAGACATGGGCCAGCGGCAAGAAATATCCCGTCGTCGTAGTGATCGACAGCGCCGATAGAGATTTCCTCGCGGCGGCAACCGATTTTGCACGCGCGCGTGGACACCGCCCCTTTATTCTTGTCACACCGCTGGTGGTTACGAATGGCGGCGCTGGTTTCAAAAACGTTCCCAGCTATCACTATACGAACGAGGTCTGGGATCGAATTCAAAGCACCGGACAGTTTAACTTCGACATGGAAGGGATCGACGGCATTGTTCAGGACATGGTGAAGCAGTATGGCGGTGAAGATAACTTCTTCATCACCGGTTTCGAGGCCGGGGGACATACTGTTTGGGGGATTCTCTTCGATCATCCAGAGCGGGTGCGAGGTGCTGCCCTCGTGTGTCCAAACTTTCAAGGCAGATGGGTAGATGAACAGCAAATATCTTCAGCGGCGGTGCGAACAAATCTGCCGATTCGAAATTTGGTCGGGGCTAAGGATGAACTTTGCGGACCTGGCCATCCGATTTACTCGCAAATGCAAAGAGCAATAGACATAGCCGAGGCTCACGGATACAAGAATGTTTCGATCGTGCGTGTTGAGGGTAAAGGACACGAACGATTGGCGGATGAGGTGCTGGCCTATTTTTCGACGTTGTTACCGCAGAACTAAAACGACAGTCTAACCATCTACCAGAATCTAACAAGTCAGGAATCTAACAAGCCAGAATCTAACAAGCAGAATCTAACAAGCCATCGGGCCAATTAGTTCTCAACCAAACCAAACCACGACAGGCTAACAGCCTGTCGTACCTAGCCGGTCCTCTGCAAGTCGATCGGCAGCCTTGTTAGTTGTGATGCCCTGGGTTTTTGCGCTTTCAAGAATCTTCAATGTGGTGTCATAGATCTCGTCGATTCTTTTTGTAGCTTCTGCCGCTTCCCAACCAAGCAGTTCAGTACAACCGTTTAATACGCCTCCAACGTTCGCCAGGTAATCCGGCACGTAGAGAATGTCACGATCTCGAAGCATTTCTCCATGGCGCTCTTCGAGCAGTTGATTGTTGGCTGCTCCAGCAACTATTCGTACCTTGAGTTCAGCGATTATTTGGTCATTGATCACGCCACCCAAAGCGCACGGAGCGAGTATATCCGCACGGACCCGGAGTACTTCATCCGGTTCGACTCTTGTCGCACCAAATTCGTCCGCCACTCGCGCAACGCTTTCAACGTTCACATCTGACACGAAAAGTTTGGCCCCGGCTTCGTGAAGTAGTCTTGCCAACGAGTTGCCAACGTGGCCACAACCTTGAATCGCAACTGAAACACCTGAGAGTTTATCCGAACCCCAAAGATATTTTGCTGCGGCCTGAATAGCTCGAAATACTCCGCGTGCAGTAAACGGTGATGGATCACCTGAGCGACCGAGCAGTCCAGCAACGTGCTGTGTTTCTCTCCGAACAATCTCCATATCAGCGGGACTTGTTCCCACATCTTCGGCAGTTATGTAACGACCTTTCAAGAAATCAACGAACCGACCGTGCGCACGTAAGAGCGCGTCACGTTCGACAATCTTATTGTTGCCGATGATGATCGATTTACCACCTCCGAGTGGCAATCCAGCCAGGGCCGTTTTGTAAGTCATCCCGCGCGACAGACGTAACGCGTCAGCAAGCGCTTCATCCTCGCTCGCATAGTTCCAGAAACGTGTGCCGCCGACAGCTGGTCCAAGCGCAGTGCTATGGACAGCAATGATGCCGCGATAACCAATCGCAGGATCGCTTGCAAAAAGAACTTTTTCGTGTGTGTTAGTAAATTTTTCGACAATCTCCATACAATAGCTACCTTGATTGAGTGAAATAGACATTTGTTCGCGGGATTCTTTGCAACATTATCTTAAAGCCAATTTATGCTGCTGGAGAAATCAAATGGAACTGAAAACAAACGGCTCACAACCCGCGTCGAAAGGGCCAGAGGAGTACTTCACCGGCAACGTGCGAATCGATCCTTTGTTTACTTCACCTGAACCGGCACGTGTTCGCTGCGCGAGTGTCACTTTCGAGCCTGGTGCTCGTTCAGCATGGCACAGACATCCTCTTGGTCAGACTTTGATCGTCACATCAGGATGTGGGTGGGTGCAGAGCGAAGGTCAACCAAAGGTGGAAATCCGGCCGGGTGATGTTGTCTGGTGTCCACCAAATGAGAAGCATTGGCACGGCGCGACACCAAACACCGCAATGACGCACATCGCCATTCAGGAAGCGTTCGATGGCAAGGTCGTGGAATGGATGGAAAAGGTTAGTGATGAGGAGTATCAGCATGTTAAGTGAGGAGAGATGTGATGCAGAAGCGAAAACTTGGAAAAAGCAATCTCGAAGTCTCAGCTCTGGGACTTGGATGTATGGGGTTGAGCTTCGGCTATGGGCCAGCGACAGAAAAGCAGGCCGCAATTTCGCTCATTCGGACAGCCTTCGAGCGCGGCGTTACATTCTTCGATACTGCCGAAGCCTACGGCCCATTCAAGAATGAAGAAGTTGTCGGAGAGGCTGTGGCCCCATTTCGAGATCAGGTAGTCATTGCCACCAAATTTGGTTTTAGGTTCGATCCTGACGGGAAAATAGTAAGCACTGATAGTTGTCCTGATCACATCAAGGAGGTTGCCAACTCTTCTCTAAAACGATTGAAGACGGATCGAATTGATTTGTTCTATCAACATCGCGTCGATCCTGATGTGCCGATCGAAGACGTCGCGGGAGCAGTAAAAGAATTGATTCAGGATGGCAAGGTCAAGCATTTCGGGCTTTCAGAGGCAGGAATGCACACCGTGCGTCGAGCGCACGCTATACAAACAGTTACCGCCATCCAGAACGAATACTCACTTTGGTGGAGAAAGCCTGAAGAAAATGCACTGCCGACATGTGAAGAATTGGGTATTGGTTTCGTTCCTTTTAGTCCACTTGGCAAGGGCTTTTTGACAGGAAAGATCGACGAGAATACTACGTTCGATAAGTCGGACTTCCGAAACATAGTACCTCGCTTTACATCGGAGGCTCGCAAAGCAAATCAGGCTTTGGTTGATCTGCTACGCCAAATCGCAGAACGAAAGAAAGCCACGCCAGCGCAAATAGCTCTCGCGTGGTTGCTCGCACAAAAGACCTGGATCGTTCCAATTCCCGGCACGACAAAATTGCATCGGCTTGAAGAAAACATCGGGGCAGTTTCGCTTGAACTTTCGTCTGACGATTTGCGCGAGATCGACAACGCGGCTTCCAAGATTACGGTTGAAGGAGCGCGGTACCCTGAAGAATTGGAACGACGGACTGGACTTTGATAAGCCGACAAGATACGCCGCAAACAGCCTCGCCGTGCCGCGCACCAGTTGTTTCTCCATACGGGGAGCACTGGTCTATTCCAGCAAAGTGCTTTCAGGCTTGTATTGGCGCGCTTGCAGGTCGGATTTGTGATAAGGTAAAACCCTCCAGTTTGAAATCAGTCGCCAATGAAATCCTTTCGATTTACAAACAATTGTAAGTTGCGGTGGGTCATGCAAATTGCGACAAGGCGGATCCTGATCACTTTGGTGTGCGCTCTGCTGAGTTTGTCATTGCTCACCGCCAACGCGCAGCAGTCTGGATCTACGACACCAATCGTGGTCCAGCCCGGCGCTCCGGGTCAGCCTACGCGCACTCTTCCCTCTTCGACGCGCGCGACATTACCTGCACCTTCGCCCAAGGATGTCGAGTTTATGCAGGGCATGATCATGCATCACGCCCAGGCCGTCGAGATGACTGCGCTGATGGCATCGCATACCGAGAACAAAGATCTCCGATTGCTGGGCGCACGCATCAGTAAGTCGCAGTCAGACGAAATCAACTTTATGAAGCGATGGTTAATCGCCAGAGGACAGTCGACAGAAATGCCAATGACCGATATGCCGGGCATGCCGGGCATGGATATGGCAAAGCACGAGACGCTTATGCCTGGGATGCTTACGGCGAAGCAGATGGCCGCCTTAAGAAACGCCAAAGGTGATGAGTTTGACCATCTATTCCTGACTGGAATGATCCAACATCATGGGGGCGCTTTAATCATGGTAAAAGACTTGTTCGACTCTCCTGGCGCGGGACAGGACGCTGAAATATTTAATTTCGTAACCGATGTTGACAGTGGCCAGCGCGCCGAAATCAGAATCATGCAATCTATGCTGGGGGAAAAACCTCAAGAGGAGAAATGATGAATCGAGTACACGCACTTGTTTTGCATCTATTACTAGCTTCCGTTCTTGTGTGTTCGTGTTTTGCGTCCACGATGCTGGCCCAAACCACTTCGCCATCACCTTCACCGACACCGGAATCCACAAAAGAAGCGCAAGCTGATCCATTTGCTCCTGAACCCGCTCAGCCGTTACCAGCTGGAATGACTGGTTCAGACACAACTGATCCCCGCACCAAACTGACGCCTGGAGTCTTTGACGCTGGTGAGACCGCAATGGGTATCAAACACCTATTGCTGCTCAAAAAACCAGATGCTTTTCAACTTGGAGTCAGCGATCCCGAAAGTCCAAAGGTGAAATCAACACTTGGAATACTCGGCATCGGTGACTCGGCCAAGATTCCAAGTGCATCAAAGTTGGTTCTGGCCCAACTCGCCTTTGCCAACTCGGATATGGCATTCCAGGGGAATCATCTGTTCCAGGGAAACTTCTACGGTATGAGTGTCTATGACATCTCGAATCCGGCAAAGACTACTCTGTTAACAACAATGGTATGTCCGGGTGGTCAGGGCGATGTCTCAGTTTACAAGAACCTCATGTTCATGTCGGTTGAAATGCCAAATGGACGGCTCGATTGTGGTACCGCCGGATTCCCACCGCCACCTCCGCCCAAAGCAGGAGACGAAGACAAACCAAACCCGCCCGCAGCACAGAAAGATCGTTTCCGCGGAGTGAGAATTTTTGACATAACCGACATTCGGAAGCCGAAGCAGTTGGCAGCAGTGCAAACTTGTCGTGGCTCACACACACATACGCTCGTTGTGGATCCCAACGACAAGAACAATGTCTACATATATGTTTCGGGCACCTCTTTTGTGCGCCAAAGCGAAGAACTGGCCGGCTGCTCTGGTGGGGAACCAGACAAGGATCCGAATACGTCGCTGTTTCGTATCGATGTGATTAAGGTACCACTGGCAGCGCCGCAAGACGCTAAAGTCATCTCGAGTCCCAGGATTTTTTCGAACCCTCAAACGGGTGCAATAAACGGTCTCAATAACGCCGGCACCCATAGCAAAGAAGGTCTGACAAAACCATCGGATACCAATCAATGCCACGACATCACTGTGTATTCGGCAATTGGTTTGGCGGCTGGCGCATGCTCCGGAAACGGAATCCTGTTAGACATCAAAGACCCGGCTAATCCAAAACGAATCGATGCCGTCAACGATCAAAATTATGCGTATTGGCACTCAGCCTCATTTTCGAATGATGGAAAGAAAGTAGTATTTACGGATGAATGGGGTGGCGGACTTGGAGCACGATGCCGCGCGACGGATCCAAACAAGTGGGGCGCTGACGCAGTTTTCAACTTGCAGGATAACAAGTTGAAGTTCGCAAGCTATTACAAGATGCCCGCTGCTCAGGGCGATACCGAGAACTGTGTAGCGCACAACGGTTCGCTGATTCCGGTTCCCGGCCGTGATATCGAAGTACAGGCCTGGTATCAGGGCGGCGTTTCCATCATGGACTTCACAGACTCTGAGCATCCGGTTGAAATAGCGTACTTCGATCGCGGCCCGATTGATCCGAAGATGCTCGTGCTGGGCGGAGACTGGTCGGCATACTGGTACAACGGCAACATCTACGCTTCTGAAATCGCACGTGGCCTGGACATCTTTGAGTTAACGCCAACAAAGTCCCTTTCGCAGAATGAAATCGACGCTGCAAAATCCGTTCGAGTCGCTGAGTTGAACGTGCAGAACCAACAGAGAATGCAGTGGCCGAGGACGCTGGTGGTAGCCAAAGCATACGTCGATCAGCTGGAACGCTCGCAAGCACTATCGTCGGATCAAGTCACATCGTTGCGTCAGGCGATTCAAAGTGCGGAGAGTTCGAAGTTGAATAAAAAAGACGTAACAAAACTCCAGACTCTGGCGGCGTCAGTACAAAGCGGAGCATCTGGCAAGAGCGCTGGTGATGCAGCGCGACTGCAGGCTTTGGCGGAGATCCTGAAGAATCCGGCGAAGTAAACGAAGCGGTTTACGCGCCAGGAAAACACCTCACGCTTGGAAGCGTGAAAATGATCAAAGACCATCGTCCTGGGATCGCAGGCGTCCCCGCCTGCCCGCGTTAAGAAGAACCAACTCCATTTTCACTAGTTGCTAGGAGCAATGTTCTCGGTTCTTCTGGACGGGGGCAGGCGGGGACGCCTGCGCTCCCAGGACGATGGCGTCTATTTGGTTTCAGCGTTGCGCGTAAAATTTCCTACTGAAGATCACTACCAGCAATGTCAATCGAAGCAGACTTTGATCGTTTAGCGCTTCTCGACGACGAGGGTTGGACTCCAAATAATCACTATCACGATCTCCTGCTTCGATACCTCCCTCCGAACTGTGAAATCGCTCTGGAAATAGGTTGTGGCACCGGGACGTTTGCGAGACGCCTGGCAGAGACTTCCAAGCACGTAATCGCACTCGATCTGTCGTCCGAGATGATTCGAGTGGCACGTTCACGTTCAACCCGGTTTGCGAATCTCGAATTCCAGTTGGCTGATGCGACAACGTGGGACTTTCCCAAATCACACTTCGATTTCGTTTGTTCCATCGCCACCCTGCATCATCTAAATCAACGTGAGTTGTTACCAAGGATCAAAGACTCACTCAAACCTGGAGGCATCTTCGCAGTCCTGGATCTTGTCGAGTCCAGTAGTTGGATTGAGCGGTTGCTTGATGTCGCCGCGTTCGGAGTAAGTGGGAGTCTAAGGCTTATTTACAATGGCAGATTGAAACCGCCGGCAGAAGTCCGTAAGGCGTGGGAACAACATGGGAAACATGATCGTTATTCCACTGTCGCCAACATGCGCGCGCTTGCTGCTGAGACTTTGCCCAGCGCCACTGTGACGAGACGCCTCTTGTGGCGCTATACACTGGTTTACAAATCCCGCGGATGACAATTAAAAACCACCCTCCTGGGACCGCAGGCGTCCCCGCCTGCCCGCGTCGAGAAGAACCAACTCCATTTCCTCGCGTGGCTCAGAGCAATATTCTTGATTAGGTTGGACGGGGGCAGGCGGGGACGCCTGCGCTCCCACGCCGATGATCTTTGATTACCTCGGCGCCGTCCGACGCCGCGTAACTTTGCGTACTTCGGAAGGAGGGTTATTCTGTGCGGCAGCGATACTCGAAAAAGCGATAGTAGTCTCAATAAAAAGAAGTTGCTTCATTTTACAGCCCTGTCCATGAACGTTCGACAATTCATCGTACGACCTTCGCATCCTGACAAGACTCTTTTGAGAATCTTGGTCGCAATGTTTTTCTGTCACGCATTGGTGGGTGCTAACGCTCAGACTACGCTCGATCCATACACGAAACTCGCGCGCACGGTCACGATCTATCGCGATAAGTACGGTGTCCCTCATGTCTTCGGTCATACAGACGCCAGCACGGTATTTGGTTTTGCTTATGCCCAGGCCGAAGATAATTTTTGGCGAGTCGAAGAGAACTTCATAAATGCGCTAGGGCGAGCTTCCGAAGTGTACGGCGAGAAAAGCCTGGATGAAGATCGACTCAACCACGCGCTTGAGATCCCGAGATTAGCACGCGAAGAATATGCGCGACTTGACGGACACATGCGTTCTTTGTGTGATGCCTTCGCGGCCGGCTTCAATTACTATCTCGAGCGTCATCCGGACGTCCATCCACGACTGCTGACGAAAATAGAACCGTGGTACACCCTCGCTTTCATTCGTTACAACTACTACCAGAACGGCTTTGCTCGTGATCCAAACCTGCGAAGCATGGAGTTACAAACTGCTGCGTCCGAAAACGACTTAAAGGCACAGACCGGCTCAAATGGCTGGGTTATCGGTCCTTCGAAAAGTGCAACCGGTCACGCGATGCTCTTCATCAACCCTCACCTGCCCTTCTTTGGCGCCGGCCAGGTTTATGAGGGCCATGTTCATAGCGATGAAGGCTGGAATTTCACTGGATACACACGGTTTGGTTTTCCTTTCCCTTATGTCGGACACAACGAAAATGGTGGCTGGGTTAGCACTGACAATGCCGCCGATTTAGAAGATGTGTATTTGGAGACGTTCAACGATCCCGCTCGTCCGCTCGCTTACAAATACGGCAATGGATATCGGATGGCTACGGAGCACGTCGAAGAGATTCGCGTTAAGACAGCGAATGGTATTGAGACGCGCAAATTCACCATGCGCAAAACCCATCACGGCCCAATTTTGGCGGCTCGTGAGGGTAAACTTCTGTCGATACGAATGGCGAAGTTTGAGTCAGACGGGTGGCTGCGCGAATGGTACGACATGACCAGGGCGACATCTCTAGGGGCACTCAAGCGCGCGATCACGCCACTTAATATGCTCTTCGGCAATGTGATGTATGCCGACCGCCAGGGAAACACCTGGTATCTCTACAACGGCGCAGTTCCAAAACGCGATCCGCGTTTCGACTGGACCAAGCCCGTGGACGGAAGCGATCCTGCTACTGAATGGAAGGGTTATCACACGATAGATGAGTTACCGCAGCTCACAAACCCAAAGACGGGGTGGATGCAAAACTGTAATACAACTCCTTTTCGGCTGACGAGCGACGGCAATCCTGATCCTAAACAGTTTCCGAAATATATGGTGCAGGAAGGCGACAACCCTCGCGGTGCGATCTCTCGCGAGATCCTGGCGAGTAGATCAATGTTCACCTTTGAGGACTGGAGACAGGTCGCTTTTGACACTCGTGTAATGAGTGCAGGCCAGCGTTTACCCGAACTTGTCGCAGCCCTCAAACAGCGTCTCGATAAAGGATCGGGTGATGACTTACAACTGCAGGAAGTCTACAACGAACTCGTTCGGTGGAATCAACGGAGCACGAACGACTCTATCGCGATGACGATCTTCAGTCTCTGGCACGACCGCGTTTCGACAGATGAAAAAAAGGACACGATCGATGCTCTTAAAGAAGTGATCGAAGCCGTTCAACTTGACTTTGGTACGTGGAAAGTTGCCTGGGGTGAACTCAATCGTCTTCAACGTATCGATGAGAGCAAGAACGAACAGTTTCAAGACTCCAGACCGAGTCTTGCCGTAAGCGGCGTGAATGGTAACGATGGCGCCGTATTCACAGTCTACGCTGCGCCAATCACCGGACAGAAACGTCGTTACGGCGTCGCCGGAGGAACGTACATCAGTGTGGTCGAGTTTGCACCAAAGGTTAGAGCGCTATCCGTTCACACTTTTGGTTCCAGCGGAGATCCAAAGAATCGGCACTACATGGATCAGGCAATGCTTTACACTCGCGGAGAGTTCAAGCCAGGTTGGTTCACACTTGAAGAGATACGGGCGAATCTTGAATCTGCTTATTATCCTGGGCAAGAGGTGCATCCACGATAATCTGATCTCTCTGCGCTTCCTCTGCGTTCTCTGCGTCTCTGCGGTGCCGAGAAAAGCGAGAACGGAAAAACCGCCGAGACGCAGAGAACGCAGAGATGCCAGCAACAAAGGCGCATGAGCAGCGAGCGCTGGCGCACTTCAGGACGAAACTGAAGTTGATCACTCATCAGTGGGATTTCCATCTCGCGAACGCGATTTCCAAAGATTGATTGCAGCGAGTCCGGTTCCTGCAATCAATAATCCAACAAGCCACGGATGCAAAACGGCGCGCGTGTAAACGCTCGACTCTGCGACGTGCCCGCCATAACCTCCCCGTTCCTTTCCATCCTCCGAAGGAAAATGAAGACTATCGCGATGATTGGCACCTTTGGGCTTCCCTGATCTCTGCACATCGAACATCGTTGCTGTCATCCACTTGTCCGTTAACTGGGGGAGATGATGACCGGCTTCAACAAGAGCCCGTCCGCCTCCACCTACAATCACATCTCGCTCAGGGTGTTGTGCGCAGTGAAGAATGGCTTGAGCAACTACTTCAGGCGCGTAAACAGGAGGCGGATTGAGTGGTTCCGTTTGAAATAGGTTCTTTGCATGCTTGATGTACGGCGTATCAATTGCGCATGGCTTTATTAGCGTCACAGAGATTGGAATGCCCTCCTTTTCAAGTTCCATCCGCAATGCATCTGTGTACCCTTTCATCGCGTGTTTAGAAGCGGAATACGTTCCTTGCAGAGGGATCGCTCTGTCTGATAAGACACTGCCGACATTGATTAGTGCCCCGCCTCGTTCACGCAAATAGTTGCAAGCCACCATTGAGCCGTGAACCATGCCCCAATAGTTGGTTTCGAATAGACGCCTGTGATCGTCTAACGATTGATCAAGCACCGGCCCATAAATCGTCACGCCGGCGTTGTTGATCCAAGTATCGAATCCACCAAACCTCCGCACGGCCTCAGCCGCGATGTTCTTCACGTCATCGAGGATTCCCACGTCACCAACAACATAAGAAGCTAAACCGCCGATCGACTGTATCTGCGCGACAATTTGCTTTAGTGCTTCTTCATTTCGGGCATTCAATACGACGCGCGCGCCGTGCCTTGCGGCACTGCGCGCAGTCACCAGACCAATTCCCGAAGACGCGCCGGTGATGACGATGGTTTGATCCCGCAGCTTCTTCAACCTGAGCTTCATCTGTTAGTCGAAAGTTCTCAGGCCGCCTTTCGAGTAACCGGCCCGCTAAGTGAACTAGGTGCGTTAAGATTGGCACCTTCATCTACGCCTACCGTCAGACGATCGACCAACTCTCCGCCGAGCCATCCTGTCACCGCAGCCAGAATGAATCCTGCGAATGAAAGCACTAACGCCGAGCTGGTAGGCAAATGCGGAATTGGACCGACGTCATAGTATCGGAGCAAACAACTTCCAATGAATAGCAGCAGCACAACGACGTTACCTAAGCCATGGATCATTCCGATTGTCTTCGCGCGCGTATTCTTCGGTATCGCGAGCCAGTCGATCAATCCAAACGGTGCTGCGATAATCGCGCCGATAATTCCTGCATAGATCATCCAGTAGGAAACTGTCGTCATCGTTGGGTTGCCCCAAAGCAAGTAGATGATGTCGAATATTACGGCCGTCGCCAGCAAACCGAAAGGAAACGGAATTAACATCTGATGTATCGGGTGACCGAGAAGTTTTGCTCTGCTCTCCATTTCTTTACCCCCCTTAAATTCTTTGAATGGTCAAGCGTATAGGTCCTATTAGTCTTATAAGGTCCTATACGAGACTGATAACGCCAGATTACACTTGCAAAACTTTGGCCGTAAACGCAGATCTGAACAAACGAACATTGAATAAGACTCAATAATGTTTATCGAAAACATCACCGTTCGACTCCGATCGACGGTCCGTATCTGGGCAGCAAGTGCAATTCTTGCTGGCCTCCTACGAGCAATCACCTCGTTCATCCCAGAAGCCACCCCAAAAGTACTTCTGATCTATTTGGCGGTCGATCTATTTCTGTTCTTTGGCGTCGTGGGTCTTTATGCATTTGCTGTTACGGATGCCAAACTCGTTCCCCTGCTGGGTACGGCCCTGATGATTCTTGCACTGGTTGTTTTGATCGGACGCGATCTTGGCGTGGTTTCAGACAACATCTATGCAGGAGCAGCGGCGACGTTTTCCGTTGGACTCGATCTGTTTGCAATTCACCTACTGCAGACGCGGAAGATGCCGAGTTGGATTGCCGTTGCGTGGATAGTCTCGACAATCGTGGGCCCCGCGGGCTTTTTCGTTTCCCAACTGCATGTCTTGTCACTGTATCCGGACTAATCTTTGGGATAGCGTTTGCGGCCGCCGGCGTCATGATGTGGCTTCGACGTTTTTAGAATCTTCACTGGATCTTGTTCCACGATTCAATCCGCGTAGAACAGAAGCCCGCTGAAAAAATACACGAAAGCTCTTCTGTCGGAGCGCGGCCGTCCCCGGCCGCCCCCATCGGACAGGACCACTACTAGATACATTCGCTTTCACCTTCAACGATCGAGAACTCAGCCAGGGAAAGTTGCAATCGCAGAACCGATGACTCGCTGGGGGCGGCCGGGGACGGCCGCGCTCCGACAGAAGAGCTTCTGTGTCTCCAGTCAAGGAGCTTCTGTTCGGCGAGCTGATGAACAGAGAGAAGTTTAGCTGAGTCGCTTCAACGCGAGCCGCGCCAGAGCTCTTGATTTCTCGATCTTTGTCTTTTGATCTCCAGCACCGCCAATACTGACTCGAATGTACGCGTCGTGCTTCAACACGTACAACGCGCCACCAACTCGATTGCCTGTCCAAAATGCTTCGTCACCAACGCCGTCGATTTTTTGCGGAGCGGAGCCTTCTTTCTCTTCGTCTTCACGATTGTTTTCCGCACTCTTTCGCTTAGGCTTCTCGCGATCCTTTTCTTTCTCGCTCTCCGCACGACCTGCAAACGTCTTCTCAAAAAACTCTCTCGGATCGCGGACTCCGTTACCCTCACCTTTTCGCATCACGGCCAGGTTAACCGAGTTTGCAAACGTCGGCAGACTAAAGAAGCACTGCGAAACAACCATTCCGTTGTCAGAACCCTCGCTCGCTTTGGTTTCCTTAAAAGCCTCGCCCTGAATGGCTTTGACTTCGTCAGCAGTCAAAAGACCGCACGGATCTAGTTTTCCACGCGAGTTCTTCGCGGGTGCGGCGGCGGCCGGGGTACTCGCAGTCTGCGCGACTGAGTTTTGGTTTGCGGCGTTCTGATTATTTAAGACTGCAGGTGATGACTCTGACTTGCTACATCCCAGGAACAGAAGCACTGAGCTCAGCACAAGGCACAAACTGTTAGACAAGATTAGGCGCATAGGGCGACTCCGCAGCTCCAATGAATACTCACGGCGTACATTAGTTACGATCGCTTGAGAAATCCTTGAGAAATTGTCCGACGAACTTTTTAGTTTGTCGTTGGTTGGCAGGTTAGCCTCTTAAAACCAAATGCACGTATCCGAACGACGACAAACTAAAGTTCGTCGGACAATCGGTCAAGTTAGCTTCCAATTCCCATCTCAACCCCGCCTCAAGTTTTTCTCAACCATCGCCCTTTAAGCTTCAAAACGTAATGAAAGGGCCTAAATCCACCGTTTCGTTAATCGACGAAACCATCTTTCCATTTACGAACCGCGATAGGAGCCGGGCACGGCACGCTCAGGAGGATCTCAAAAATGCCAAACAAAATTAACTTGGTTCGCTCATTTATTACTTCTTTATCGCGAACGAAAGTTCTACTAGCTGCACTTATCCTGTTTTCAGCAGCCCTAGCAATCATTACCACCGTCGGTTCGGCTGCCAGTCCATCCAACGGCACGCTCACGCCCAACAGCGGATCCTTAACTTACACTGCGGGCCCGTTCGTCGTCGCAAATGAATCCGGCCAGGGAGGCGTCGTGACACCTCTGTGCCAGCCGGGCACACCACTCTGCGATGAGTACACCTTAACCGTGAACGCAGCGAGCGTAGCTGCAAATAAAAAACTTCTGATACAAATTCAATGGCCCACTTCCGCTGCCGATTTCGATTTGTACGTACTGCAAGGCGCCACAGTTGTCGGAAGTTCGCATGGATCAAGCGATCCGGAGACTGTCTTTCTTAATGTTCCCGCAGATGGCACCGTCTACACGATTCGCGTCATTCCAACAACTCCGCTCGGTGACAGTATCACCGGCACGATTGCACTCGTAGATCCACCCGCTCCAACGCAAACCGGAACTGGATTGGCACCGCGCTATCAGAATTACGCCGCCTTCGAAGGCATGGGCGACAACGCAGGTGAACCTTCCATCGGTGTCGATTGGAATCCGAACGTCGCGAGCCTAAAACACGATAAAGTCAATACAGGTGGCGTCTCGTTTTTCCAATCGGGTCCGAATACGCTGCGAGCAAGCTTCGACGATTGTTCCTCACCGGCCAAAGATCAATGGGACGATGTTTCTACACCATTCGTGCAACAAGCGGCACTATCGGATCCAATTGGATTTGTCGATCGCCACACGGGCCGTGTTTTTTCGCTGGACCTGATTGGAGGCGAAGGCAACAGCTTGATGGCTTTTTCTGACGACGATGGCAATACATTTACACCAGCACAAGGAGGAGGCGCTCCCGCCGGACCGGATCACGAAACTCTAGGAGGTGGGCCGTACAATCCAAATGCTTCTCCCGCGCCGCCGCCACACCCACTGTATTCAAACGCAGTTTATTACGCGTCGCAAAACATTGCTGGCGAAGCCGAGGTGTCACGCAGCGACGATGGGGGCCTGACGTTTGGGCCAAGTGTGTTGTTGTTTAATCCAACGCAATGCCTGGGCGGCATTCATGGGCACATCAAGGTCGCTCCGGACGGGACCGTCTACATTCCAAACTCGTCGTGCAGCATCGGTGGCGGTACGAACGGCGTTGCTGTTTCAACTGATAACGGAATTACCTGGACTGCCTACACTGTTCCCGGAAGCACAGGTGGGCTGGATCCTTCATTAGGCGTAGGTCTCAATGATGTTGGAAAGCCTCTTGGTCAAGCCACTAACACAATCTATCTGGGTTGGATCAGCGGCGACAATCACCCCCACATCGCTGTTTCGCGGGATCATGGACAAACGTGGATTCGAAACAGCGACATCGGCGCACAGGTCGGCGTGAAGAGCGCCGTATTCCCAGTGGTAGTCGCGGGAGATGATAACCGCGCAGCGTTCGGTTTTCTCGGAACGACCACGCCGGGCGATTATCAGGACGACAACAACTTTAGAGGCGTTTGGCACTTATACATTGCCACAACATACGATGCAGGCGTCTCGTGGATCACTATCGACGCCACACCCGACGATCCAGTGCAAGTAGGATCGATCTGCATAAACGGAACAACTTGTGGAGCACTCGATCCATTCAACCCATCATCGCGCAATCTTCTCGACTTCAACGATTTCAGCGTAGACAGTGAAGGCCGGGCATTACTCGGATATGCAGACGGCTGCATCGCTCCCGCTTGTAATTCAGGCACCGTAGCCAAGACTCCGCCATACTTTGATTCACGCGCTAACAAAGCAACGATCGCGCGGCAGTCCGGAGGTCGCCGGCTATTCGCCGCCTTCGATCCGTTGGAGCCGTCAGCACCGGGCGCACCGCGCGTGGACAGTGTTGAAAGATCTGGTTCGGGCTCGGTTCACATCGAATGGTCCGCTCCAGATAACGGCGGTTCTGCGATAACTGGTTATCGAATTTATCGGCGCACCGAAAGCGGAACCTATGGAGCCGCCCTCGCGACAGTTGTTGATAAGACAACATACGACGACGCAACCGCTACGGATCCAACCGCGACTTACTACTACAAAGTCACTGCAGTTAATGCGATTGGAGAAGGAATGAGCTGCGGTGAACATCCGGCGGTTCCCGGCGCTGATCCCTGTCAGGTGCCGGGCGTACAAGTTCTATCCGATCCAACCGGCGATGGTTTCGGTTTGGGTATCCCGTCGGCTCAACCACCCTACGATATTCAAAGTGTTTCGATCGCTGAACCATTTAACGTTGGCGCAGACAAGCTCGTCTTCACAATCAAAATGAAAGACCTGACCGTTTTACCACCAGCGACAACCTGGCCAGTACAGTTCAATGCACCTAACGGAACTACATACGTTGTCCAGATGAGTACAACAACCGGTGGAACTGCAACGCAGAATGATGCGATCTTCCAATTTGGTCCAGATGGCGGAACATTGAGCGCGGCTGATCCACTAAGCGGGTTCAGCGCTGATGGCACGATCACGATTGTCGTTCCACGCAGCGGAGTTGGAAACCCTGCAATTGGAGAGAAGCTGAGCGCGTTCCTGATGCGGGTGGAAGCAGTAGCGATCACGCCTGACAACTGTCCCGACAGTTTGACACCAGCCGGTTCGTACACAATCGTTGGCAACGCTTCGTGTCAACCAAACAACGCACCGCTCGCGGTGTTATCAGGTAATCCCACTTCGGGGAACGCTCCACTCTCAGTTAACTTCAGCGGTGCAAACTCCAGCGATCCGGATCCAGGGGACACCATTGCCTCGTACAGTTTCGACTTCGGCGACGGCACGGCTGTTCTGACACAATCAACAGCAACGACGAGTCACACATATCAAAACCCGGGCAACTATCCGGCGCGTTTGACTGTGAAAGACTCTCGTGGCAAATCGAGTACTAATCTCGCGCAGGTAACGATCACCGCAACAGATGCGTCACCAACTCCTACTCCCACGCCAACGCCGTTGCCGTGCGGGGGAACGAGGGTTGAAGACGACGACAGCCATATCACGTATTCGAACGGGTGGCACTTGATTAGTAACTCATCGGCAAGTTCAGGACACTTCCGTCTGAACGAAGGTGGCAACAATCAGCACAATGTCTCATTAACATTTGATACTTCGCCGACAGCAGCGGGAGCGGTCACCTACTTCTATGCGACGAGTCCGCGAGGTGGTAGTGCGGAAATCCTGGTTGATGGCGCGTCGCAGGGCACGGTCAGCTACAACGGTGCGTCAGGGTCGAACAAGGCCCCAGTCTTTGGTAGCTCGCGCAGCTTCAACTACACCGCAAAATCAACCGGTCATCACACTCTTGAGATCAGGCCGATCAAGGATGCAGGTTTTATCGACGGCTTCTGTTTAGGTACCGCGACAACAACGGGCACACCGACGACTGGACCCGGAACAACAACTCAGTCCAGTGCAACGGAATCCGCCGGGCAAATTCAGCTCACTAATTTGAATCTACCGTCAGGCTCGAAGGCAATCTCAATCGCCGTAGAATCGAGTTTGAAAGTTCCAATACAGTTGGTCCTGGTAGATCCTTCGGGCAAGATTGTCCAGACAGTTAACTCATCATCGGGATTGGCAATTCTCGAAACACCGGTGTCGCAGGGCGGTACTTATATAGTCAAGACGACAAACCTGAGTCTCGGACCAATTCAGATTTGGTCTGTAACAACGCCCTTGGTTGCGCGTTAGGGGAAACCAGGAGAGGGGTGAAGGGGCGAGTGGGTAAATCGCGAAGGAAAGGATCGGGGATGGAAACCTACGAGAGGGCGAAAGTCTCCGACTCGCCCAGTCGCCGATTCACCCACTCGCCCATTCGTCGCTTAGGGCCGCGTTGTGATTCCTTTCAGAGCGCCTCGACGATTCGCCGCTCTCTGTTCGTCGTTAAGATTAGATTGATTATTGTTAACTGCGTTCTCCCAATCGCCATACATCGGATTAGGAACCACTATGAAACGTGAGCCGAACTCAGCTCGTTCGTGGTCAACTTCCGCACTGCGATCAGCAATTGATTTGCCAGAAAAGTTATCGTCAAAGTCATTGAGGTTGTCGCCTACGAGCATTGCAATCCAATAATGCAAGCGCACCTTCTGCCGTCGAGTTTCTTTGCTGGCGCTCGAACCTTGCTCCCTAACCATAACAGTCTCCTCCGTCACCCCCGGAAAACCCAGTCTGGTTAAGTTCGTCATCGTGCCAGCTTTCTCCGCTTGCCGGCGATTTGTGATGTAGAACACACGACCTCCGCGTCTGGCTACGTAGTTCAGGAAGTCGACAGCACCAGGTACGGCTCCGGCTTCAGCCCGGTCGCACCATGCTTTCCAATTCTCAGACGTGTATGGAACGCCACGCAGCACGAGCTCCGCTTGAAAACGACTGTTGTCCAATACCGTTTCATCCACATCGACAATCACGGCCGGACGTTTTCTCAAATTCGAACGGTTTCGATTTCGCAGAGCCTGATCCAACTGCAACCTCGCCAGTACGAAAGTTTGATAAGCAAGCGCGCGATACTCGGCCGAAGACTGCGTCCATAAGATTGCGCCAACCTGGTATTCATTATTAGCGTCGCTCTGTCGGCCCATTGAGGGCGTTTGGGCTTGAGTGAATGTCGTCGCAGCGACCAGCACGACGCTTTGTAACAAAAGAACTAAGTAGGGTGTTGAATTGTATGATCTCGTCATTAGTAACATCGGATGTACCTCGATGGCGGCGATAGGATAGTGCTGATGAGAAAGATAAGACGTGCGGCTACGATCTAACAAAATCTGCTTTGCACAAAGCGAAATCCCTCACACGGAAGTGTGAGGATGCTTCAAGTCCTCTCTACCAACAACAGCTAAAGAATTGATCGAATCCCGCGAACGGAAGTGCGGGGATCGTTCAAGTCCACACTATTCATCTCAATGTTGCGTGAACCTCAATCTTCAAAAGCAAGAGCAACCCGGGCAACAGAGCACACAAAATTCGAATGAATAGTTCGGACCGAACAATCCCTACACTCCCGAAGTTATGAAAATAGTCGAGGTCTCTGATATTTTCACAGATTCTCCCGCGCACGGGGATTTTCGCTTTTTGTGCAAAGCCAAAAGGAGCAGGTTGATTGGATCAGCACTCAGTCAGGTTGAGATCTGCCGGCGAGCACTGATCCACTCGTCACGCCATGAAACTGAACATGGCCTTATTTTCGGGAGTCCTTCCAGCTCGATTCGAATGGATCATTAGGTCCAATCAATGCGCCGCAACGGTCGATTCTTTCTTGCTGAAGAGATTTAGAGCGATCGGGATCGTACTGGCCACCCCCGACAACAAAAGCGTCCAAGCTAGCGTCTTCCTCCGTTGGCGGTTGAACTTATTTGATAATAACAACCCCGCACCAAATCCAATCGCGCCACGTGTGACGGCTATCACCGCGATTTCCGGTACAGATACACTCTTGAATTTCGATGTGACCATTTGTTTCTCCTCTGAAGTATCTGAACCTCCCGCCGATGCCGTTTCTTCTGGATGTTGCGAAAGCCCCATAGGATGTCTTTCGGAGCGCCATCGGTGTCGGCAACAACAAAAGAGGGCTCAAGGTCACGCAAATCAGACCTTGAACCCTCACAATTGACTCCTTCTGACGCTGCGGTCATCTGGTTGCGATCACTGTACTCGCAGTGCAATCTTACCCAGATGGTGTTCGTCAAGTGCCTTCTGAGCCTTCACAACTTCTTCCAGCGGAAACGTTCGGTGCACATGAACCTCGAAGGGTCCTGCTTCGATCAGATTGTTAAGTCTGCGAATGAGCGCTGGATCAGCTTCACCATCATAGGGTTCGATCTGTACTCCAGAAGGCCCGTGGGGTTCAGGCATCACGCCGTTTGGATAAGCGACGCGTCCGCCTTTTCGAATCGCTGATAGAGCACGATCAGTCTTAGCACCTCCGGCAGTGACCAATGCGGCGTCGAAACCTTCAGGCGCAAACTCTTTCGCTGCCTCTAAAACATTGTCGCCCTTTCCGTCGACAGCCGCGTCTGCTCCGAGTTTTTTGGCCAGCGCTACACCGTCACTACCTGAGGCAACAGCGAAGACACTCGCGCCCAGGCGCTTGGCGAGTTGGATCGCAAGATGGCCGATGCCACCGCTCGCACCAAAAATCATCAGTGAGTCACCACTTTTCAAATGAAGCACTTTTTCCAAACCCGTCAATGCTGTCACGGCATCGCTCGGTAGCACGGCCGCCTGTTCCATTGTTAGCTGCCCGGGAATTTTCGATGCGTTATCTGCATTGACTGCGGCATACTCTGCGTAGAAACCGCCTTTTGGATTAGCCAGCTCCAGGGCGTAAACACGGTCGCCCAACTTAAAGCCACTCACCTCCTTGCCGACTTCAGCGATTGTCCCCGCTCCATCAGTGCCGAGCACGTATGGAAACTTCGGTTTGCGTCCCATCATTTCAACAAATCCGCCTTCGCGCTCGAATGGATCCCAGGCGCCGACGCCTGCTGCCTCAGTTCGGATCAAGACGTCGTTCGGCCCGATGTCGGGAATGGGGACGCTCTGTATCTGTAATGTTTCCGGACCGCCAAACTTGTCTAAAGCTACGGCCCGCATTGTTTTCGCTTTTGCTCGTGACGTTTGAGTCATGTTTTCTCCTTAAATTGTTCGGGGATCTGGAGCAGTACAAGTTTCTCCTCTATCAGTAGAGACTCTCGAGTAAACGTAGAAGAGCTGTTACTGCCACCGTTTTGAAATTTTCTGATGATGCCAACCACGTTTTGCGCACATTGCTTGTAGTAAGTATTCAGACGCAATGGTTACACCGGGGCTTTCCGAAATTATCGAATAAGTGTCGCAAGCGAACGATGAACAGCCTTCGCTATCTCCAAAGAATTACTCCATCACAAAATCACAAGAACCGAGGTTGGAGTTTTAACATCGCTCGAGTCGAGCTTTTTGAAATCACTACTTATCCTGCCGTCGGGTGCAGCTGAAACCCTGATACAAACCCAACCACTGTTGCAGGTTTAATTCCGTGGGTGTGGCGTTCAAAGGAAATTTCAGGTCATGGGCAAGGCGTTTCCATTGCTTATACGTAAAGACATTTTCGAATGCCAGCCTGAGATTAGGCTTCCATCTGCCGAAACCATACTGCACAAATTCGCGGTAGCGACCAGCATCTCGCAGCTCAATTAATGGATTAGACCGCCGCTTGATCGAGAGCATTACCGAGTCGACGTTTGGGATAGGCCAGAAGTCGGTACGCTTCAGTTGCAATCGAATTTGAAAATCAAAGAACGGCTTGACGAGTAATGAGAACAAAGTCTCTCTCGGAGACCCTGAAAATTTCTTCGCAGGCTCTTTCTGCATTATTAAATGAGCTTCGCTGAGATGAGGCCTCTCGTTAAGAATCTTGCGTACGATTTGTGAGGTACTGTTATACGGGATGTTTGCAAATACCTTATGTTCAAAAATTCGAGAAGGCACATTGACACCAGAACGCAAGCGGATTGAGTAGTTGAGAAAGTCCTTCTCAACTATCTCAACATTTTCAACTGCACAAAACTGTTGCCGCAAATGCCGAACGAGTTCCGGATCCTTTTCGATCGCGATCACTTGTCCGGCTACGTTAGCGAGCGCCGCGGTGATTATTCCGTTGCCCGGACCAATCTCGTAGACGGTATCAGACAGTCCAATCCTACTCATCCTAACTAGTCGCCGGACCAGCTTGGGACTTCTCAAAAAATTTTGCGCTAAGGAGATTTGTTTGCGCTGCCGTGTTTCCATGTTTCACCTCCAGAAGATTTGTGGTGAAACGAAAACGCGCTTTGTTGCGGAGGGTCCGTCAGCGCACCGGTTTAGAGGTGGGCACCGATTGGCTCAAGGAGTTGATTTTTGGCAGAAGCCTCTAATGCAAAAGCCGCGAACCGAAGCGCTGATACGCTGGTTCGCGGCAGTTAAGCTCTAAGGTTTATTAATTGAAACTTAGGGATTCATCAATCCACGAATCAGGCCGGTACGCTCATCGGACCGTTCCACATTAAATTCGCGAATTCGAATCAACATAGGCGGAGGATATTTAATTATGCGCAAGACTGTCAAATGCGGGAACGCTTGCGAAAAAAACGAAAATCCCCCAAACGGCACCGTTTGGGGGATTCCGAGAAGTTCGAAAGTCATTGTTTTAGAAAGCACTTGAACGATCCCCAAACTGCCGCCGTTTGGGGAATTTCGCATTTTGCAAAGCTGTATCGGATTAAAAAGCTTAGCCTTTCTTTTAAAGTCGATTCCGCTTTCGCCCTACTCTTTTTAAAAAGAAGGCGCACAAAACGGAAAGCAATGAGCCCATCACTGAAAGACGAATTAGATTAGCCACTGCGATTTCTGAGGCACCGACCCCAGCCCGAAGAGAATCGAAAGACTCCGGGGGTTGCCGCTGGGCCATTTGAACTCGAACGAGTTCATCCAAGAAGCCCGAATAGAGAAAGTTGATCGAAATCAGGTTGTACACTGCATAGACAACACCAGTGGAAACAGCAATCACGACTCCTACAATCAGAGCCTTTTTATACGAAATCTCGTCGTTTAGATACTTAACTGAATACCAACGCGTGCCCACCACAATGCAGAGAAGTAAAACCACCCCGGTGACCAGCATGCTCCATGGCTTGAAGTAAACACCGGCAAGATACATCGCTACACCAACTAATACCTGAAGTAAGCCCGCTATCAGCCCGATTCCGATAAGAGCTGGACGATTCCCTTCTTTGACAGGCATGGATAATCCTTTCATTTCCCAGCGTGGAGTTGAGCGGCGATAACTAACGGAGAACTAACACTCTAGAGCAAGGCGTTATGAGGGATTGGAAACCTTTAGGTGAATTTTGTTCCCCGAGATCGAAAAGGGCTGGCAGCGAAGCACGTAGTCGACAATTAGTTTTGTTTACGGATCAGGGCGAGCCGTTGCGACGGAGAGAATGACTCCGGCGAAGAGCAATGTATCTGCAAAATAGTTGATCGCCTCCACCTGAACGCCAATACCAGGTGTGGATAACGCCGAGATCAATACAGGTCCATAGATCACAAGCACCAGAAGTAAGATCCAGCCACCGACACAAGTCGCAACGACTCGCGTCTTTCGGTTTAGCAAGATACTTATCCCGCAGGCGAGAAGAGCTGCACCCGTCGCGTAGTCAATGACCACACGACCGGGAACCCACGCCGGCATCTCTTTTACAAGCGGGACTCCGGGAAGTCCGGTCGGATGAAGAAAATGCTCGATGCCAAAGACCAGCGCGGCGACCGCGATCAAGAGGCGACCTACAATTATTAATGTCTTCTTTGTTCGGCCACGCCATGTGTGCTTTGCGTTTCCCGAAAGAACCCATCCCGCACCACCAAACGACATCTCCCGGAACACGATAGTCCAAATAATTCTATTGTGCGGCTCGCGTAGTGCTCCTGGAAAATGAATCATCGCGACGAACAGAAACATCATTACTCCGAACAGTAGGCCCGACCAGCGCATACCAACTTTAGTAGCGATGCTTAGCGATGCGGCAATCAAAGCACAACCAATGAAATAGACCCAGAACATACGCCCGGGCATGTAAGGCGGTACGATCGGGATAATGAATTGTGGAGCGAAGAGATGTAGTGCACCGAAGACTGCCAGCGGAACCGCAAAACAGACGTAGGCTAAAGTGACGATCTTTTCCAGGCCGCGAGCTTTGACTACATCAGTCTTTACCCTCCACAGTCCGATCAGGAAAACAATGATGCCCGCAGCGCACATCCCAATCGCGGTGCGAGAGATTACAAACGCGGCAAGAATGATCGGGAACATACTGTCTAATGTCCGATGAACTTTAGTTTGTCGTGAGATGCCAAACACGAACGACTATTGGATGCGACCTTGGAAATCATCGTTCTTGCATTCCAACAGACGACAAACTGTGAAGTTTATCGGACCTACTAACGATGTAACTCCCAGTCTCCCAGCACTTCGAGTTTATAGTCGCGGCCATCGACTTTGCCCTCCACAGTTGTCTCTGCTCTTCCTCGCAATTTCGCGCCGACCTTAACACCTCGAAACATGACCTTGAACTTGTTTACACCAGCCGAGGCCGGATCGCTGAATGTGAAGTCATTTCGCCCGACAAGCAGATCGGGAAGATCGATCGATTCCGAAACGAAATCCTTGGCCGAATAATTTATGTTGAGGTGTCCTTTCCACGTGTCACCAACACGCTCAAATTTGAGCACCATCTCAGTTGGTCCAGCTCCTGGATAAAAACGAATCTGACCGCGCCAGGTCCCTTCCAAATTTGCCGCTGTCAATGAGTCACCAGCCGCTAACGGAATTTTAGGCGGCGGCACGGCTTGTAAGTTAAGGTAACCACCGTGTCGTTTGAGTTCCTGACATGCATTCCAAGCCGCGCGTTGTAGTTTCAACCCAACTGCCTGCTGCAAATCCACAAGGACTTCTGTTTTGTTTGGCTCCAGCTCTTCGGTTTCCAGGTTAACCGGCGGGCCGGTGATACGCACCGGTAGCTGTGTGGGATCTTGCTGGAACATCGCCGCATAAATCGCACACGCAGCAAGGTAACTGCCCGCAGGTGAAGGATGCGAACCATCGCGATAGTAAAGATCAATAGTTGGATCACGTTGTCGCATGCGTGCCCAAGCCAAGCCCACCGGTGCCACCAGGGAATGGGTCTTCTTTGCAGCGCTAATGTATGCGTAATTTAGGGCTGCCTGATCTTCGGGTGTGGCTTTGCGTGCCCAGGTTAGATAGAAGACAGGCATCGCGTGGTGTTTGCGGATTTCATTGGCCCAAAGTTCGGCGTAAGGGCGAAATATTTCATCACCACCGACTCGCGCTTTCCCTCGGAAATACAGGTTTGTGCCTAAGGTGCTCTGGTCTTGCAGGACAACAAAGTCCCAGGCTTGCGAATTTAGCGCTTCATGTGATGCAGAACTCTCCCAATGATCTTTCAGACGCTTTCCACCGGGAGCGACCATCCGAGTCTCGACAGAGCATTGAGACCCGGCCTTCGCCAGTTCTGAAAACATTGCCGGAAGATCGTTGAAATATGTGTAGCTGTTTCCCAGGAACAGGACCCGAGTCACGCAAGGTTTGCTCGAGCTTGTTGTTTGACCAGCGGCCAGACTAATGAGGAGAATGAGTAAGAGAAAACTCCAAGCGACCCTCATACTTTGAAACAAGAAAGGTTTGCATCGCCGATTCATCCGTTGCTTAGTTTTTCCTTCTCCTTCGAGTTTATCATTTATTCCTGGGGTATCCGGTAGCAACGACTAGTTCAAGGCTGATCAAGTACGACAGGCTGTTAGCCTGTCGGCGGTTCGACTCAATAATACGCGACCAGAACCACGACAGGCTGACAGCCTGTCGTACTTAATCAGAGCTTCTTCTAGTACATTAAATACGCAAGAGGTCTACCATAGCGCAATACAGGAGGGAATCATGTCACTAGTAAGGATGCTCACTCTCGGATTTGTCATCGCGATTGCAATGTCAGGTTCACTCGCGCAGACTCGGAGTTCAACGACCGCCATGCCAGATACTGACCAAACACTGAAGCAATTACTTACTGAAGTTCATGAGTTAAGGATGGCGTTGCAGCGCGCAAGCTTTAGCAGCGGTCGCTTCCAAATGTTGATCGAACGACTTAGAGTTGAACAAGGGCACGCCGATTCGCTTGCACGCGATCTTGAGAGTGTTCGATCTCAGCTCTCTGAGTTGCAGGCATTGAAGCCAAGGATAGAGCAGCAGATTAAGGACGCTGAAGACTCATTGGACCGAGTCGTCGATCCAAATAGTCATGCTGATTTGGAGTCTCGCATCAAGAATATGAAAGCCGAGCGCGCGAGGTTTGGTCCTGAAGAAGAGCGCTTGCACAGTCGCGAAACGAATTTGGATAATGAACTTCAGAGTTCCCAGGCCAGGATAAGCGAACTAAATGGCCAACTGGATGCTTTGATGAACGAGTTGAAATCACCATGATTCGGTCCTCCCAAACCAGCAGCGGGTTCATCCCGAGCAGACTCATTCTTGTGACTTCTTCGAGTTGTTATTGAGGGCCATTGATCAGATTCCCGATTAGTTGCCTGAATCCATTCACAAACGGTTGACCGCCAGTCAGCAGATTCTCGCGCGTGTTGAACTCGGCCGCAAAGTCTGGCTGGATCCCAATATTCTCAATGTACGGCGCGCTCGGAAGTCCCGGCGTGGAAATCAACTGATTTCGCACCATGATCGATAGCGTAATGCGAGCGCTCCCCTCCGCGTAAGGTCCCAGCGTTTCATCATATTCCACTACGTTGCCACCCCCGCCGTCTGTACGAACACCATAGACGGATACCCGCTTTTGGTCCTGCAATACCGCGGCAAACATCTCCGCGGATGAGAGGGTGAAATTGTTGGTCAGTAAAAGAATAGGCTTAGTGTAGGCAATATTGTGGCCCTGGGAATCTTTCGCCGGTTGATAAAAGAGACCACCCCCACGGTTGCAGAGACCGACCGGAGAGTAGATGGGAAGGGACTCCGTAAGGCCTCGATTCTCATCAAGCGCACGTTGTACTTCGTCGATCATTCCTTTGACCAAATCGATATCGGATTGAGGTCGTCCGGAGGATTCTTCAAAGCTAAGCAGGTTTTCTAAATTCCACAACCAAAACCTGGTCGCTCGCAATTTGGCCGAA
>DATDFV010000053.1:0-39695 GCA_036522415.1 Pyrinomonadaceae bacterium
GCCCCCTTCGAATAGCATCTTAGCGAATTCAAAGACTGCCCCGCTTCAAAGACGACGGGGGCGGCCGAGGACGGCCGCGCTCCGACTGAAGAGCTTTCGTGTGTTAGAGGTTGGGACTTCTGTCCGATGGGGCGGCCGATGGACGCGCTCTGACAAAGACCATTTAGAGAATTCTTATCAATAACTACGATCGCACTGGCGGCCTCTCAGTGAATGGTCGGACCGAAAGATAAGCGTGCGACAACTTTAGTAGGATTGGTTCAGACCAGTAGGGCCCAAGCAGTTGAAATCCTATCGGTAACCTTCCAGACGACAATCCGCACGGCACACTTAGTCCTGGAATACCCGCGAGGTTGCCGGTAACGGTGTAAATATCATTCAAATACATTGCTAACGGATCGTCGACCTTCTCTCCAATCGGAAAAGCCGGTGTTGGCGAAGTAGGCGTGATAATAGCGTCGCACCGCTCGAAGGCAGTCAAGAAGTCCTGCTTAATCAATGTCCGTACTTGCTGAGCTTTGCGATAGTATGCATCGTAATACCCGGCCGAAAGAACGTACGTTCCCAGCATGATGCGTCGCTTTACTTCTGGCCCAAATCCTTCCTCACGTGTTCGGCGATACATCTGACGCAGCTCCGGAGCATCCTCAGCCCGAAAGCCATACCTCACGCCATCGAACCGCGCCAGGTTCGACGAAGCTTCGGCAGTCGCGATGATGTAATAGACAGCGATCGCGTATCCAGCGTGCGGCAATTCGACTTCAACGATTTCTGCACCAAGGCTGCGATAAACTTCGACAACCTCCTTCACTGCTTTGCCTACTTCATCATCCAGGCCCTTTCCGAAGAGTGCAGTCGGAAATCCGATGCGTAAGCCTTTTACATCGCCATTTAATGATTCCAGATAGTTCGGCACTGGCGTCTCAGCGGTAGTTGCATCGTGACTGTCTCGGCCCGCTATGACTCCGAGTACGCGAGCGACATCAGCAGTATCGCGTGCGAACACTCCAACCTGATCCAGCGATGACGCAAACGCGACAAGTCCGTAGCGCGAGTTGCGTCCATAAGTCGGTTTCAAACCAAGGACACCGCACAACGACGCTGGTTGTCGTACGGATCCTCCAGTATCAGAACCCAGGGCGACTGGAACTATTCCGGCAGCTACTGCGGCCGCAGAGCCGCCTGATGACCCTCCCGAAACTCGGGAAGTGTCCCAGGGATTTTTTACTGGGCCAAAGGCAGAATTTTCGTTGGACGATCCCATTGCAAATTCATCGCAGTTCGTTTTGCCAATAACGACGGCTCCGGCGTCGATCAGACGTTGGATCACTGTTGCGTTGTAGGGTGGATGGTAGTTGCCAAGTATTCGGGATCCACAAGAAGTCTGCATCCCAATCACGCAGAGGTTGTCTTTGACGGCGACGGGAATTCCAGCCAACGAGCCCTGCGCACCTTCGGCACGACGCGGCGCGTCTTTGTCGATGTACAGAAACGCGTTGAGTGTGTGGTTTAGTTTTTCGGCAGCGTTGACTGCCGCTTCGACGGCTTCACGAGACATGGTGTTCAGCGTTGGTGTGTTTGATGCGATCTGAAAATCTCGTTACCCATTGTCGTTGTTCGATTGTGTCGGGAACCGACGTTTGTCTCGCAGCTCGAATCTGTCGGAACGCCTCATCGACATTGACACTGAAGTAGCTTAATAGGGATGCAGCAAGTACGGACGATCGTCCGATCCCTTGCCGGCAATGGATTCCGATGGATTTACCGTTCGAAAGTAAATGACTGAGTTCGTGGATTAAGCCGTGGAAGGTCGTTGCAGAGACGGGAACGTCGTAATCAGGTATCGGGTAGTTAATGAACTGAATTCCGAGTTCGGCCGCGACTGCAGATTCATCGGTAAGCCCCAGATCACTTACTTCCTGGCTTGTTAGCAACGAAACGATCACTTCGACCTCTGAGTCTACCCAACCCTGGATTTCGTCTCGCAACCATTCATCACCGCGGGGTCGTGACAATATAGCTAATCGACCACGCCACGGTCCCTCAATTCTGTACAAGTCTGGCCTCATACTTTTTTCACAGCACCTTTGGAACTCTGAAGTGTCCTTCTGCTGCATCCGGTGCTTCGGCTAATGCTGTCTTCTGGCCCAAAGATGGCACTAACTCATCATCACGTGACGAGTCAGTCTGTGCACCTTCTGGCGTGAAGCCTCCAATCGCCGGTTCGACGTTTGTAGTGTCAAGTTCGTTCAACTGCTCGACGTAGTCCACGATCTCTGCGATTTGCGGCCCAAATACTTTCAACTCCTCAGGCTGCAATTCAAGATGTGCGAGTTCCGCAACTTTTGCTATGTCGTCGTCTGTGATTGGCATAATGGTTGTTCGATATGCGTCTGTCTTGTCGTGTCGCAACCAACCAGGCCCCAAAGTGAGCACTTCTTCAAAATCGGAGAGCCTGCTTGGTTGCGACACGACAAGACAGACGCATATCGGACATTATTTCCTTTTCAATGTCGCCATCGCAGCCCTTAAGAATTTCTGTCGTAACTCTTTATCCTGAATCGCGCTCGCTGCCGACAAAAGTTCAAAGGGCACCTGGTTTTCACCTTCTTCAGCAGACTCGCTCTCTTGCCGTTGCGTCACAATAACGGCCTTGGGATTTACTCGCAACTCGATGTTCTTAACGATTGGTTGGCCTAAAACTGAGTTGACTCTAAACAACAATTGTTCTTTCATCGTTGCGAGTTGCTTTTGCCAAATCGAATCACGGACTTCAACTATCAGGATGTTGGCGTCTAGTTTGATTGCGACGGCGTGATTTTGAAGCCCCGCACCTACGCCGTGTTTCCACGCAGCAATCGCGGCGGCCTCGGCAACTTCCTGAGACGACCCTGCAGCACGAAGAACTGTTGGCAACGATTTGATCAACTCGTCCATTTCAGCAAGAGTGTAGCTCTTGGATGAAGTCAGTACCACCTCGCGGTAGCGGGTGGGTGCGGAGCGTCAGGATCGGTCGTCACAAAAGGCTGCGCACCCACCCGCTACCGCGAGGTGGTTCATCCAAGCGAGGGATTTATTACTTCTATGTTCACCGAAAAACTTATTCTCGCTTCAGGCAGTCCACGACGCGCCGAAATCCTCAGCGCAGTCGGTTGGCCGTTTGAAGTTGTTACGTCCGGAATCGATGAGACCCGGAATCCTGATGAGGACCCAAAAGCCTACGTTCAACGGCTTGCACTCGAAAAAGCTGAAGCAGTTGCGTCAAAGCGACAAGATGGATTGATACTCGCGGCTGACACCACGGTCGTAGTTGATAATCATTTGTTGGCACAACCAGAAGATGATCATGACGCCCAACGGATGTTGAAGCTTCTCAGCGGCAAATGGCATGAAGTGTTAACTGGCGTCGCGTTAATCCGAGTCGGCGGCGAGTCAAACCTTGGCATCGAAACTACACGTGTTCGTTTCGCAGAATTGTCGGAACACGAAATTGAGTGGTATGTATCAACGGGTGAGCCGAGCGGAAAAGCTGGCGCTTATGGGATTCAAGGGAAAGCAGCGCTTTTTGTAGAAGAAGTATCCGGTGATTACTTAAATATCGTCGGTCTGCCGATCAGGCTCGTTTATGAAATGATCCAGCGAACATGAATTCACTTACCAGAGAACAGTACCGCCGTCGATATTCAGTCCCTGTCCATTGATGCCGCGACCTTCGTCACTTGCGAGGAGTAATGCGACCGCAGCAACTTCTTCAGGCGTGACCATTCGGTTTTGTGGACTCATTTTGTTTAGTGACTCTTTCGCTGCTTCAGCCGAAAGACCCGTACGCTTCGTTATCCGCTCGATACCCTTCGTTACCATATCTGTCTCGACATAACCCGGACAAATCGCGTTAACAGTCACTCCGCTCGCACCAACCTCCAGGGCCAGCGATCGCGTGAGTCCCATCACGCCATGCTTGGAAGCCGAGTATGCAGTTATGTAAGGAGCGCCTGTTTTGCCGGCGATTGAAGCAATATTGATGATACGACCCCACCCACATTCCACCATCGCGGGCAACGCGGCACGAGTACAGTAGAAGGTGCCAGACAAGTTAATCGCCAAATGTTTGTTCCAGAGTTCGTCGGTAGTATTGGCCAGTGTTGCGCTTTCAGCTACGCCTGCATTGTTCACGAGAATATCTATGTCACTGTCGAAGGCTTCACGAATGTCTCGAAACATAGTCTCAACGCTCGCTGAATTGGAAACATCACAGACGCACGCGTGCGTTTGTACTCCGTACTTGCCGGCGAGTTGGTCAGCAACTTCTTTGACTTGTTCGAGAGTTCTGGCACCAACTGCCACGCGAGCGCCTTCTCGAGCAAGAGCGTCGGCAATCGCTTTACCGATTCCCCGACCGCCACCGGTGATTAATGCGGTTTTGTTTTTTAGCATGATTTTCAATGTCCGACGAACTTTAGTTTGTCGATCGCGTTGTCCAGGCGCTCCGGGTTCAAAGGGGACTCGGCAACACGATCGACAAACTAAAGTTCGTCGGACATAGAATCGGCAATCATTTCAATGTCCCGTAAACCGAGGTTCTCTTTTCTCGAGAAACGCTCGCACACCTTCATGCCCGTCATCAGAGTCAAAACAACGCATTTGTGACTCAGTCTCCAAACGCAGCATGGTATCCAGATCCTGAGCTTCGCTCATATACACAGCCTGTTTCGCTGCCGCGATCACAATAGGTGGCGCAGCACATAGACGTTGAGCGAGTTGAGTTACGGCTTCGCTGAGTTCCTCAGGATCAACCACTTGATTCACGATATTCAGACGCGCAGCTTCATTAGCGTCGATCGTATCGCCGAGGAAAAACAACTCGCAGGCTTTGTTGGGTGTGACGAGACGCGGCAGAAAGTAGGTGCCACCCCAATCCGGATTCAATCCCACTCTAACGAAAGATTCTGTGAATGACGCGGTCGACGAAGCTATTCGAAAATCGCAGGCTAGTGCGAGATTGCAACCCGCACCAGCGGCAACACCGTTCACCGCAGCGATGACAGGCTTTGTCATCTGGCGGATTGCAAGAATCACCCGGCGGCCCGCACCCAGGATGCGTGCGAACTCTTCCGAATCCCCCCGTTCCATGAGTTGGTACATAAATTCGACGTCGCCGCCTGCACAAAACGCTCTTCCCGCTCCGGTAATTATTACGACGCGAACAGATCGTTCACTACCGGCTTGTTCAAGTGCTTCGGCGAGATCACGTCTCATATGTCCGATGAACGCGTTGAGCTTCTCGGGACGATTGAGAGTAATCGTCACGATGCCATCGGTTTCGTCGACTAGAATGTGTTCGTACATTTTTTGTGTACTTTGTTCTTTGTGCTTAGTTTGTCTGGCTTCTGGAGTCTTCACTCCAAAGGAGTGAAATGTTTATAGTCCTGGGCCGTCGCGGAGTTACGCACTCCTTTAGGAGTGCGATGTCATTGCGGACGGTAATCCTTAAGACGACACGTGTTCCTTTCAGCACAGCAGCAACATCTCACTCCTAAAGGAGTGCTCGATTCTTCATCATGCCTGATCTATAAACATGTCACTCCTCCGGAGTGACGACCCCTCAACAAGAACAAACCTCATTATCTCCCCTTAAATTCAGCTTTGCGTTTGGCAACGTAAGCTTCCAATCCTTCTTTTGCATCTTCCGATTGGAAGAGTTGCTGTTGAAGTTCGCGCTCGAGAGCGAGCCCATATTCCAGCGGAATCTCAGCGCCTGTCTGAACACCGCGCTTAATTCGTCCGACTGCCATCGCCGCTTTTGCTGGCGTCGTAAACTGTCTCGCGTACTCCAAAACCTGACTCAAGAACGACTCGCCTGTATCAGCATTGAACAACCGATCAATCAAACCGATCTCTCGACAGACTTCAAAGGGAAAAAGTTCTCCCGTCGCCATCATTTCAATTGCTCTCGATTTGCCAACGATGCGAACCAGCCGCTGCGTACCGCCTGTTCCAGGCAAAACACCTAATGAGACCTCGGGAAGGCCCATTTTCCCACCGGCACTCCTTCCAATTCGAATATCGGCAGCCATCGCGACTTCCAATCCTCCACCGACACAGTGACCATTGATAGCAGCAATAACTAACTTCGGTGTTTGTTCCAATCGATTGAGCGTCTCGTTGGCATGAAGGCAGAAGTAATACTTAAAAGTCGGAGTCACATTCGCCAACATTTGTATATCGGCGCCGGCGCAGAAGAACTTGTTACCTTTCCCCGTAATCACGATCACTTGAACAGCATCGTCCATCCTTGCGGCGAGGATCGCGCGATCGAGTTGTTGCATCATTTCATAGCTATAAGTGTTTGCCGGCGGATCGTTCAGCGTCAAAACCGCAACCCCTGCTTGAACGTCGTATTCAACGAGCATCCGTTCTTCAGCCAGTTCTGCTTGACTATTGATCATTGTGCTTAATTCCAGAGCGCAAACTAGAATAGAACAGTTCAGGAAGGGTGGTTACCCCGCTGTTTCCCTACCAATTAGCTGAGGCAGAGCAGGGGTAAACCGCCCTTCCTTACTTGTTCTTTTTGAGGTTGTTGTTGCAACTCAAGCCTTAATTACGAACCATGTTCATAAACGGAAATGTGCTTTCCACTGTCTGCATCAAACGGCGTACGTTGCCAGTTGCTCCAACGTTCGCGCAAACGCATTCCTGCAAGCTGCGCCATTAAATCGATTTCACCAGGCCAGGCATAACGAATCTGCACTGGATAGAGCCGCACATTCTGGCCGTTCTTGAGCACAACCTTCTGGCTCGTTACACGTTGGGTAACGCTATCGTGCTGGCCCACATCAAGCTCTACTACATCTTCAGTAACCTTCGTGGCCCAATTCACCTGGCCTCCAACGAACCGGTGCAGGTTTGGCACAAAGGCTTCAATGACGAAACAACCAGTGCTGGTTAAATGTTTGGCGACATTTCGAAAACATCGCACTTGTTCATCCTGCGAGCCCAACGCAAAGAAGGTGTTGAAAACGACGTAGACGAGTTGAAACGCTCCATCGACAGCGACGTCAGCGAAACTTCCTTTGTATATCTTAACGCGTTCGCCACCTTCCTTGGCTTTGAGTCGACTGATCATTGATTCAGCCGCATCTATTCCGGAGACATCCACGTTCCTAGCTGAGAGTGGCAATGCAACGCGGCCAGTTCCGATACCCAATTCCAACGCACGACCATCGGCTGACAATTCCACCAGCCTGTCGATCGCATGCGGATCTACGTCGGTGTACCAATCATCGTAAACGCCGGCGACTCGCTCGCCATAGGTTTCGTCGGAGTAGAAGTTCATGGTTTAGGTTTCATTCTCGCCGTAGCGGCTGTTGAGTGCAAGACTAACTGCCAGGCAGAAGCGCGGTCAGGAAGGGGCAAGCGAGCAAACACAAAACAAAACCAACCAGGCCCTGAGCGCGCCCCCGCAGATCTCAAGCCCCCAAACAGAAAATGTGGACAATGAACACCACATTAGGGCCTGGAGTCTGCGCGGGCGCGCTCAGGGCCTGTTGGGTTTGCTCCTGTTTGTCCCGCTTGCCCCTTCCTCACAGCGTGATTGGTTTCGGGTTAGGTTGGAGTTCCTCACAGTGGCCGCGGGCCGTGTCCGATTCTCGATGAATGCCGCAAAGCTCGAATCAGATCAGTAACGTAGCGCTTCGCCTGCCCAACACTTTCCTCAACGCTCAGCCCCAACCCCAGACACGAAGCAATCGCGGCAGACAACGTACAGCCAGAACCATGAACTTGACCCACATCAACATATTCGTCACGGAACTCGATGAACTCACCATTCTCGTTGAGCAGGAGATCGGTGGCGTCTTCTGAATCAGCCAACCTGTGGCCACCCTTTACGAGAACAGCTGCTGGTCCTAGTTTCTTGATTACTTCCGCTGCCGCTCGCATGTCTGATCGATTTTTGATGTTAATTCCCGACAGTCGTTCGGCTTCAGGTCTATTGGGTGTAACAATTCGCGCGAGTCTCAACAGATCATTCTTCAAAAGTTGCGCTGGCTCAGCTCCAATCAAATCGTATCCCGAGGTGGAAACCATAACTGGATCAACTACAGGTGCAGGCAACTCCGTCTCCCTGAATATCCTCACTACTTCGCGAATGATGTCGGTTGTGGGCAACATCCCAGTTTTTGCACCACCGACTTGCAAATCTGAAATTATCGGTTCAATTTGAGAACGCAATAATGAAGCTGTTTGATGTTCGGCACCAAAAACACCGGTAGAGTTTTGAAACGTAATCGATGTGATTGCCGCAGCCGGGAAACAACCAAACGCGGCAATCGTCTTGATGTCGGCAACGATGCCCGCACCACCTGAGGGATCGAGTCCGGCAATCGATAGCACAACTGGCCTTGAAAGAACCTCGTCAGCCATTTATTTGTTCCGTAAGTTTTTGTCTCAATGTCTTCGTGGAAACCCTGCGTTTCCTCTGCGGACTCTGCGTCTCTGCGGTGCCTTGTGACCTTGATTAGTATGAATCAACTAGAAAGGCACCGCAGAGACGCAGAGTACGCAGAGGAAACTCAGAGTTTCTATTGAGAATTAGAAATAGAAAGCCTGCCTTACTGCTGTCACTATCTCAGACAGTTTGCTCGCATCACCAAACAAACGAATCGCTGCTACACCACTCGCTCCCGCACGGAAACATTCCACACTGTTTTCCACGGTGACTCCTCCAATTGCAAGCACTGGCAACGCTGCGAGCTCGCTTGACACCTCTTTTAGCTTCTCCAGACCCTGCGGTGGACCAAATCCCTTTTTTGATTCCGTCTCAAAAACAGGTCCGAACAACACGAAATCAGCTCCGCCGTCTCGCGCCGCTTTCGCTTCCGCCAACGAATGTGTGGACGCACCAATCAAGAACTCGCCTGAGCAAAGTTGTCGCACATCGGCGGCAGGCATCGACTCACTAGCGAGATGCACACCGTCAGCGGACGCAGTCAACGCGACGTCTACTCGATCATTTACCAACAGACTCGTTCGAGTTCCGCGTGTAAGCGCGACGCTTTTGACAACGAGCTCATAAAGAACACGTGCGGTTAATTGTTTCTCGCGAATTTGGATTAGCGAAAGTTCTGCCGCAACGGCCGCTTCAATAAGTTGAAGGATGTTGGAGAACTCGTTTGAGTTAGGACTCGTTTTGAGTGTCGTCTGCCCGCTCGTTATCAGATAGGTTAGCGGTCGTTTTAGATCGAGCGGCATTTTGAGCAGGTGGATTTGCGAGTTGACTCTGCAAAGCGCGGACCGTTTGTTTGAAATTAAAGATTTCCCAGAACGCGATTCCGAGATTTAGCAAACCGACTCCGGTTACAGCTCCGCGGACCCAACCGGAAGCGACAACTGCCTGCAAACCTTGATAACCAGTTTTGCGAGCAGCATATAACAGAAAATAGTTGTTGCCCCAATCGCTGAGTCCCCACATTCCCTGCGGCCACCAGGGCAAGACGGTCAGAAAGATGCCGATTTCCAGGCACAGGATAATGTAGAAGATTACGCTTATTCTCGCCGACATTTAGCTCTACCTGGTCTGCTTCAATCTGCTAAGCTTGTCCGCCACTTCGCGGTAATTCACGTCTACTCCGTAGACTTCAGTGTAATACGTTCGCGCCTGGGTCACATCGCCCAGCTCTTCATAAGCGCCACCCAATTCATAACGCAACGCCTGATATTCATCCTCGCTGTGACCCGGAGCGCCAAGGCCCTTCTTAAACCACATAATCGCAGCCTCGGGCATTCCTTTTTGTACGAAACAGTGGCCTAGCATATTGCAACACTGCAGAAATCGCGAAGTGCCGTCAGCGGGTTTGACCAATGCAACCGAAATTTGAAACTCCTGAATTGCCTCATCGATCAAATCCATCTCTTTGTACGCGGTACCCATGTTGTAATGGGTTTCGAAGTCTTCATTGCCAGAGTCTTCTTCCTCAGCACTGCGGAACTCTTCGAACAACTCCGCTAAACCAGCGTCGATGCCTTTGCCCGCGGGCGCAGCGGGTTGTTTCGCGATGGGTGGACTTGACGCTGTACCAACTTCTTCCGCCAGTGTTGCGAAGTTCATGTCCGCATCGAGCGTAATAACCTCTTCGTTCGAGTCTGTCCCTTCCTCGACAGCGCCGAATTCAAAGTCTGCCGCAGCTGCTGGCTGAGTTGCAGAGTTCAGTTTTTCTCGACGCACCAGAATCTCAGGTTGCATCCCAAACTGCTTTTCCAGGACTTGCAGAGTGTCGAGGGCAATATCGTTGTAACCCTGTGATATATAAAAATCGACGCTCTCGAGCTCCTGGCGCATGATGTTGTCACCACGGCCATCGTCCGGCTCTGTGGTTGAAGTTGCTGGTGTCTCACTAACTGTTCCACCGCCAAAATCAACTTCTTGAAACGAGCCAGAGGGTGCCTGCTCTTCGTTTAAGTCAGCAAACGATGATGTGGGATCATAAACGCCTTGACCTGGTGTTTCGTTAGTCTCAAACAGTTCCGTCTCTTCAACAACCGGTGGTTGGTCTTCAACTACGGCGAACGTTTCAAACTGTGGCACTTCTTCCGGATGGGAGATTGCTGTTGAGAAGTCTTCAGGAGTTTCGTCTTGTAATCCACCGAGCAGGTTCAGACGATCGAGATATCGTTGTTCGTCAGGCGCCAGACGAACTAACTGAGTCAGTGCATAACGCTCTTCGTCAGCAAGTTCAGCCGCCTCGGCCGCCTCAGCCAACCTTTCGAGCGCAGAACGAAGTGTCTCCATGTCGCGCTGCCACCAGTGAATCCGCACAAGCATGCGAAGTCCTTCGACATGGTCGGGATTACGTTCGAGTACTCCGTTGACAATGTCGAGTAAGTCTTTTTCCTCACGGCTGGCAAGCATGCGTTCAATGACACTCGCCAGAACGCGCACGGTCTCGTCAATTTCACCAACCTTCAAATACAACCGTGCAACCGGCAGATACTGCACGTAATTCGCAGGATCCTGTTTTACCAACAAGGCGACCGCACGTTCTGCACCTTTTGGATCTTCAGCCTCCAGGTACGCTCTCGCCAACATTGAGACGAGTTCCTTATCTTGTTCCCTGCTCTGGACAGCTACTTCCAAAACCTCTGCTGCTTCATCGGCAGTTGCACGCACGATGTGCGTTTCTAACAAACCACGCAACGCATCCATGTGATCGGGAATCAGTCGCAGTGCTTTTGTGTAAGCATCCAGTGCCCGATCATGAGCGCCCGTTTGAAAAAGACGATCAGCGGCTTGCACGAATGCAGCAGCTGCGTCAGGGCGCATACTCTCTTTCATGTAGCCGTCAGCAAGTTTGAGGCGGATTTCAGTATTATTAGGATCGAGGTCGGCGATCTTATGAAGGATATCGAGAGCCCTTTTGTTGTCACCCGAGCGGGTGTACGCGTCGGCTACGATCAAATATTGCGCACGCGCATCAACAACTAATCCCTGGGTCGCGTACAGTTCGCCAAGTTTGAAAGCTATAATTGGATCGCGCGTTTTGATACGCTCGATCTTCTTGTACATCGCAATCGCCTTCAGATTGAATTCCTGCGCGCTGTAGTGTTCAGCGATACGCTCGAAACAGGCAACGGCATCCTCCTTCTTGCCGGCGCGCGCGTAGAGATCACCGAGCATATTGAGCGTCGTCAGATCGTCGGCATCGTTGTCAACAATCTGGCGATACTCTTTGATCGCTGCAATGATTTTTCCCTGTGACAGGAATTTTTCGGCGGCTTTTAAGACCTTAGCTTTTTCGAACGCCATCAGGGATATTATGTATCATTAACGGGTAGCTTTTATCGTAGCGGCTAACAGCGGGAACAAGCGATGATATTGCTTATCTACATCCCCTTTTCCACTCCATAAAACGCCAAGCGATACGCTAACACGCGTAAATAAAGGTGTCAACGCACCTATTTTTAGCAGTGCCGGTCTGTTTCCGGCGACATTTGGGCCAATTTTTAAGGCCGAGTCTAGTTCGTTCAGGACACACTTGCTGAGGTCCGACTCTAACCACGGCTCGTTCGCACGGTTGAGCCAAAAGCTCACTTTCGTCGGACTGTTCTTGTACGTCGCCTTTGCGCCTCATTCCGTCGCCGCGAGTGCGATTGGGATAGGGATAGCAATCCTCGGCTGGATCTTGCTCACCATAGCGACCCGACATGCCGGTTTACACAGATCACGATTTGACCTAATCGTTTTTCTGTTACTCGTCTGGACCTTTGCTTCCGCGATTTTCTCGACAGAGCCTTTAATAAGTATTCCGAAGCTAGAGGCGTCGTGGTGTGTGGTGATCTTTTATCTGACCCGTGCGGTGATTACTAAGAGGATTGCGCTGCTACTTGTATGTATCCTGATTCTTTCGGCAAGTGCAGGAGTTGTTTACAGCGTCTACGATCTCATTAGAGGCCGGGGCGTTGTAGTGGAAACGGTAGCTCCGGATAGTCCATTTCGACAGGTTCAAATTAATCCTGGCGACACGGTCTGGAGGCTAAATGGCAAACGCGTCTACTCCGTCTCCGATATCGATTCGATGATTAAATCAGCTGCGGCTGAATCGCTGACCGCAAGTGTGATCTCACATGGCGAACATGTTGAGAGACCAGGCATTCGAATCTCTTCGGAAGTTAAGCATGCGGCATCACCTTCGGGTCTGACTGGTGAATCGCGTAGTCATCGTTTCAGAGCTTCAGGTTGGACTCGACACTACGAAACGTTTGCCGAGATACTGCAGATGGTTGCTCAGCTTGCGTTTGGTTTGGCACTCGCAAATTTGAGCAATCATGGTTCCAACAAGTATTTCAAAGTTGCGGTCGTAGCCACCGCGATTCTTGGTGTTGGAATCGCGCTAACTGCCATGAGAACGGTGCTTCTTTCGTTCGTTGTCGGAGCGAGCGTCATCGTGTGGAGATCTCTCCGAGGAACATTAAGACTCGTTGTTACAGCAGCTCTGTTTTTGATCCTGGGATTTGGCGCACTAGTTGTTTGGCAAACTCGGGCGGAAGGAGCTTTGTCTCTCGGCGATCCAAGTTCTTCACTTCGGAGCGAAGTCGCGCGGGTTGGGTTCAGCCGGATCTGGATCCATCCAATACTTGGTCATGGAATGGATGCGATGAAATTGCATTGGACGGAATGGGGCTTTCCCGGAAAAGAGATGCTTCATCTTCATTCAACACCATTACAGTTAGCGTTCGACAGAGGCTTACCGATGTTAGCTCTTTGGGTTTGGCTGATGATCACCTTCCTAATTCAACTTTCGGAAGCAAGTCGTAAGGCAAGTGATCTCGGTGACACAAATTCCTTCGGCATACTGCTGGGCTCTTTTGGTGCCTTGGTAGGGTTTCTTGTGAGTTCGTTGGTGAACTACAACTACGGTGATGCAGAAGTGGCGATGTTGTTCTGGTGGCTGATGGGTACTTCAGTCGCGATTTCACGGGAGCTGTTCACGCCGAATTAAGCGGCGAGCCAAGCGACCCTTTCATTTTCCATATCTCATTTGAGATTTTTCAATTCTCAATTTTGCTCAGGCATGGGTGCACAAATGACAATTGAAAAAATCAAAATGAGATACGGAAAATCAAACGGTCAAAGGCGGAAGGTTCTTCATCCTTCCGCCTTCATCCTTCAAGAGTTATCCGACGTTGCCTTCAACTCTCAAGTTGTTAGTTACCGAAAATGCTCCCGGTACTTGTCGAGCTGCCATATTCGCAAGCGTCTTGTCACCGCTGTTCGAGACTACGCCCTCCAAGGTAACGTGCCCACGATCCACAACGATGTGAATCGATGGATTAGTGCCTTGCAGATATCTGTACAAACCAGCGGTTCGCGCTAGCGAGCGATAGGTTGCTCGTCGGATGTTGTCGTCAAATCCAGACAATGGCAGAACCTGGATGTTGTTAACCACTCGCGACACGCCCGCGAGTCGTTTTACTCTCCGCTCAGCGTCAGATCGGGTTGTCGGACGGACAACCTGGCCGTACAACGTAACGGTGCCTCCATTGATGTTGTAGGCTAAGTTGTCAAACACGCCGTAGTAAGGGAGTGTAACCAACTCATGTCGGACCTGCCTTCCGAGTTGCGGATTGGTGATCACCATTCCGCGATTTTGCTGTCCCATTGCTGGAACAACCCCAAGCGCCAAAATTGCGACGAGGGTCAATAACTTCGTTCGAACGTTTTTCATACTTCAAATATCCCCCTAGGGTGGATTTGTAACCATAAGCTCAGTGCCCGCCGGGCTTCAGTTACACCCACTTCTTTCAGCAAATTAGACACCAAGCCGCGCCAACTCGTTACACTCTGATGGGATATTTTATGTAGGTTTTTGTGCAATTTCATTGCACTCCGTCGGTTCTGTTCTTGGGCTCAGCATCGCCCTTGGACTGGCTGTGCAGACTGTTGTGATGCATGGCTCTGCCTTGCCGCTCCTTACACGAGAGTTGTATGGCTTCGCCTTCTAGTGTGGGTTCCAATCAAGGCTGGAGGGCGGAGTTAAAGATCAAATCTGGGTCTGGTAGTCGAGCCGAAGGGGCTTTGCACAACAAGCGAAAATCCCCCAAACGGGCAGTTTGGGAAATGTTCGCTTTTTGTGCAAAGCCTCTCAAAGGCATGCCTCACAACCACCGGCGGAGCCGAATCTCAAAAAAGCAACGTCAAATTTGTCTTTTTACCAAACGAGCTTTACGATTCGCGTCATGCCACATCCACAACCTAATGAAGCTGCCCCTTACTACTCGCGCTACATTGATTTGATTCCAGGCGACGACATTGTTGGAGAACTCACATCGCAGCTCCAGGATACAAATGCGTTCCTGGAAGCCATCTCGGACGAGCAATCACTCCACAGTTACTCCCCAGGGAAGTGGACAATTCGTCAGGTCGTAAACCACGTTAACGACGGCGAGCGGGTTTTCCTGGGTCGCGCTCTGTGGTTTGCGCGAGGCTTTCAGGATGCACTTCCCAGTTTTGATCAGGATATTTGCGTGGCGGCTGCCGGCGCCAATGAAATGCCCTGGTCCGGCTTAAGAGAGGAGTTCGAGAACGTACGCAAATCAACCATTTCCTTCTTTCAGAATCTGTCGCCTGACGCCTGGATGCGAACAGGAGTCGCGAGCGACAACCCCTTCACAGTAAACGCGCTCGCTTACATTATTGCGGGCCACGTGGCTCATCATCGGAACGTAATTGCGGAGCGGTACCTGTAAGTCGTGATCTCCGACGAACTTTAGTTTGTCGCGTGTAAGTGTCCGAGCCCATTCCAGAATCCAGACACCGAAAGTTCGTCGGACAAATAACTTCGTTGTGTTCTCTGCCGCACGGATGATACTCTTAGCCCTGCGGGAAATCTCACGTCAAACCGCCCCGCAGGCCCCAAACACAATGTCCCGACTTCCTGGAGGGTCCCGATGAAACGATGCCCGCAGTGTGAGTTCATCTATGAAGACGACCAGAGCTTGTGCGATATGGATGGCATCCTACTCGTCTTCGACTCTCAAAAGCTTCCCAAACCAGGGAAAAGCGAAAAAGCGCAGTTACGAAATCGGATCCTGACCGTCTTTGCGGTGTTAGTCCTGACCTCAGTCCTTTCCCTCGTTTATTACGTTGCCACACATCAACGGAAGGTCACCCCAAGCAGTGATTCTGGTACCGCGGTTAACGCGACTCAACCAGCGTCAACAGATACTGCGGTTGCAACTGAACCAGAAAACAAGGTCATCACACCGGAACCTCGTTCAGAACCAAAGCCCGAGGTGACGAAAACTACACCTAATACGGATCTGAAAAAGCCAGCCACCACCCCCAAAGCGAACCCCAAAAAGGTTAGCTCAAGTCAGCCTCAGGAAAACGATTCCAAAATCGGATCGTTCGTGAAAAAGACAGGGAGGTTATTAAAAAAACCATTCAAGTTCTGACGCCCTCGCAGCCATCCCATAACGACCATTCCTTCAGATCAGACTCACCCTTCGATTTTGACAAAAACACCTGCTTCTCCAAACCTTCGCTTTTTAAGAACTCTCTTACAATTCCGAAACCTTATGAAACGCTGCCCCCAGTGCGAATTCATCTATCCCGATCGAGATGAAGTCTGCGATTTTGATCAGACACCTCTCGTATCGGCGACAGAGTCGGAGATCGCAGCAATCACCAACACTCCTGAACGACCATCACTGGCTGAACTTGCCGCGACACACTCTAGGAAGTTTGAAGCTAGACGGAGTCGACGCGCTTTACCGATAGCTGCGGCGCTGGGTTTGATGATCGGGTTGATTTCGGTTGCGATCTACTTTGCCCTTCATCGCCGCATGATTTCACCAAACTCAGAAGTGGCTACATCTAAGGTTGGACAACCTCCTGCCGTAGCGACTCCATCTCCTTCGCCTCTACCGACAATTAACAGTTCGCCATTGCCTGAGTTGGTTGCTCAAGAGAAGCCGCCAACAACCACCCCGAAAGTCTCCACAGCACATCCGACAGTGCGGGTTGGTCAAGTCTCGACTGGTCCTCCGCGTACTGAATCAGCGGCCTCCTCGAAACCAGTAATTATTCTGACGAGTGGATCTCGGATCGAGGCTGACGCGGCATGGCGAACGAAGGATGGTGTGTGGTACCGACGGAACGGAATTGTCACGTTGTTAAAAGGCAACCGAGTAAGAGCTATTGTGGGTCAGTGAACTTTGGAGTGCGACGGCCTGCCGTCGCTTTGTTAAAGCGGCATTTCCGAGGGCAGCCGTAAACTGCGGCATCCGACGCTATAACAAAGCGGTGGCAGGCCACCGCACTCCAAAGTGCTTTGGGACGGAACCGATTCGCGGTTAACATTCGCATGTCAAAGCGATCAGATTCGGAGCATGAGTTATGAAACGGTTGATCTTCGTTCTGTTGATACTGATGTGCATCAATAGCTACGCGTCGCAAAAACGAGTGACTATCAGTCGAGGTTTTTTTACCGGCAAGGATTACTTCGAGATGTCAGAGACGGAGAAACGCGCTTACGCAACCGGAGCAATAAACGGAATGTTAGTGGCTCCCTTCTTCGGCGCACCTGAGGAGCGCTTGACGTGGCTGAAGACTTGCACTGCAACGATGTCAGACGAACAAACGGCTTCGATTCTCTCCAACTACATCACCAACGATTCGAGTCAATTGAGCATGAGTCTCAACGTTGTGACATTCAATGCTTTGAAAGATACCTGCGACAAGATGAAGCCGTAAAGTAAGAGCTTCCTAATTTGTATTCGCGTCTTCGTGGCGAGTTCACGACGATCTAAGGGCCGTCACCACACGAATAAACCGATTCACACGAGTAGCGTCTACCGGTTTCGCCCAGTCTCCATCCTCTTTGAAAGAGGTCCCGACAATGAATCCGTCGGCATGCGGATAGAACTCTTCAATATTCTTTTCGCTGATTCCGGAACCGAGAATCACGGGCAAAGTGCAGTGGGCCTTTGACTCACGAACATCCTCGATAGTGGGCGGCTTACCGGTAACAGTCCCGGTCACAATTACACAATCGGCACCCATGAATTCAACCGTTTCGCCTGTCTCTCCCAAGCTCACATCCGCAGTTATAGAGTGTGCCGAGTGCTTCTTTTTAATGTCCGCCCACACTTGCACATCGGTGGCGCCGATCATTTTGCGGTAACGCAGTAGCTTCGCGGCCGACGACTGGATCAAACCTTCGTCCGCAACGTGCGCGTAGGCATATCCTTCAGCACGAATGAAGTCCAAACCTGACGAGTGTGCGACGGCCATAGCTTCGATATTCGCTCCTGCCAGGATTTGAATACCAACCGGGAGCTCCGCGGCAATCTTCACACCTAATCCGATTGCTGTCATCGCAGAGACAATCTCAGGGCCAACCTCGCCTCGCAGATATGGAACGTCGTGCATGTTTTCAATAATTACGCCATCCACACCCGTCTCACGGTACACCTGAGCCTCATCACGAGCAGACTTCACAAGCTCAGCTACGGTCTGGTGATTCCGTGGAGTCCCGGGTAAAGCGCCAACGTGAATGACACCGATTACAGGTTTGGAAGAATTGAACAGTGATGACGTCATTTCGAGGTCGATATTATATGCAACCAAAGAAGAATTTATCCGCAGACTACGCAGATTCTTTGAAGGAGGGAATAGCCTCGCCCCAACCAGAAAAAGTAATCTGCGTAATCTGTGTAATCTGCGGATAAATTCTTCTTTGTACTAAAAAACCGTATAGAATGTCGCCGCTCTTCAACCATCGCCGCATACCCGCATTCGTTGCTCTAGATGCCACCATCACCAGGAACAAAATTCGGACGATATGAAATTCGTTCCAAAATCGGAGCGGGCGGGATGGGAGAGGTTTACCTTGCTTACGACGACCAACTTCATCGTTCAGTCGCGATCAAGATTCTCCCAGAAGATCTCGGCCAGGACCAGCAGCGAATGCAGAGGTTCATCCAGGAAGCACGCAGCGCATCTGCGCTAAATCATCCGAACATTCTTACCATTTACGAAGTCGGGCAAAACGAAGGTGTGCAGTTCATTGTTACCGAATTCATTGACGGCGAAAACTTGAGGGACCACTTTCGCAGCACTGACATCAAGCTTGGCGAACTTCTTGATATCGCCATTCAAATTTCGTCAGCTCTCGCCAAAGCACACAGCTCCGGAATTGTTCATCGCGACATCAAACCCGAAAACATCATGTTGACTCGGGATGGCTATGTAAAAGTGCTCGACTTCGGATTGTCGAAGTTAACCGAACAATGTCTCTCAACCGATCTCGACGCTTCAACACAAGCTCTCATCAACACTGAACCCGGCAAGGTCATGGGTACGACGCGATACATGTCGCCTGAGCAAGCACGAGGTTTGGCAGTTGATGCTCGAAGTGACATCTGGAGCCTGGGAGTTGTTCTTTACGAAGCACTCACCGGCCGTGCTCCTTTTGACGGATCTACAAGCACCGACTTGATCGTCTCTATTCTGGAACGTGAGCCGGCTCCTATCGCGCGATTCAATCCTCACGTGCCACAACAACTCGAACGAATCATTCGTAAGACGCTGGCAAAAGATCCGGACGAGCGCTATCAGGTAATCAAGGACCTGCAAATCGATCTGAGGAATTTAAAACGAGAACTTGAGCTGGAAGCGGAAATTGATCGCACGTTGCCACCAGAAGTTCGTGCCGCTGCACTTTCCACAAAAGGTTCCACGCAGTCACAAGTCGAAACAATTCTCGGCCCGCATTCTACGAGTCCTACGAAATCAGTATCGAGCGCCGAGTACGTAGTAACTGGAATTAGACAACACAAGACCGTCGCATTATTGACGGTTGGCGTGATGCTCGTCATTGGAGTCGCAGCTTTCCTTTGGCTCGGACGGCGAACCCCTGCGCTTACCGATAAGGACACAATCCTGCTCGCCGATTTCACTAACACGACCGGCGATGCGGTATTTGACGGAACTCTAAAGCAAGCGCTCGCTGTTCAGTTGGCCCAGTCGCCATATCTGAGCATTGCACCGGACGATGCTATTCGAGAGACACTTCGATTCATGAATCGCTCACCCGATGAACGTCTAACACGTGACATCGCCCGGGAAGTTTGCCAACGCACAGGCGTGAAAGCGTTAATGGCCGGAACTATCTCGAGTCTTGGTTCGAACTACGTCTTGACTCTCGAAGCCGTAAACGCTCAGAGCGGTGATATTTTTGCGCGCGAACAAATCGAGACCTCGCGAAAGGAAGACGTACTCAAGGGACTCGGCACCATTGCATCGCACCTGCGTGAACGTCTCGGCGAATCGTTGGCATCGATACAAAAATTCGACGCGCCAATCGAACAGGCAACAACTTCATCATTGGATGCTTTAAAGGCGTTTTCACTTGGCGATGAAAAGAGGGCACAAGGTAAGTACGACGAAGCAATCCCATTCTATGAACGAGCGGTCTCGCTCGATCAAAATTTTGCGCTTGCTTATGCCCGTCTTTCGACGATGCATTTCAATCTGCGCGAAGAGGTAAAGACTAAACAGTACGCTCAACAGTCTTTTGGACTTCGCGATCGCGTTAGTGAGCGTGAGAAGTTTTATATCGCAGCAAACTATTATCAGAACGTACCAGGTGATCTTGAGAAGGCGATCGAAACGTTGGAACTTTGGAGACAAACCTATCCTCGCGATTATGTACCGCTAAATAACCTTGCCGTTAACTACAGCTTCCTGGGTGACTTCGAAAAGCAACTTGAGGCTGGCAGAGAATCCTTACGACTTAATCCAAACACTTCGTCACCTTATTCCAATATTGCGTGGGCTTACTTGAGGCTCAACCGGCTAGATGAGGCAGCCAAAACGATCGATCAGGCGATTGCGCAGAACAAAGCAGCTTCTTTCGGAATTCATGGAGCTATGTACATACTTGCTTATCTGAAACGTGATGTAATTGGAATGAGCCAACAGGCTGAGTGGGTTAGGGGCAAGCCTTTCGAATCGGTCATTAGCGGCTGGGCGGCATCATCTCAATTTAGCTCGGGTAAGCTAAAAGAGGCACGCGCGTCGCAGAACAAAGGTACTGAACTCGCACTGCACAAAGATCAAAAGGACGTCGCTGCCCGCTTTCACTTACAGGCCGGCGAAATGGAACTCCTCGTAGGAAATTGTGGAATGGCGGTTGACGAAATACGGGCGTCTCTCGCTCAATTCAGAGGTATAGATCAACTTAGTTTTGGTGCTTTCATCTTTGCAAGCTGCGGCAAGACCGCCGAGTCTGAGTCGCTGGTGAAAGAGCTAAACGCCCAGTATCCGCACGACACTGGGTCGTCAAAAGTAATTCTGCCAATGGTGAAAGCTGTCAATGAATTGAATGCGAACAATCCAGCTAAGGCCATTGAGGCTTTGGAACCAGTTCGCCGTTACGAGCTTGGGGAATTTGGTGAGCTGTGGCCAAATTATCTGCGGGGTCTGGCCTACCTGAAGCTAGTTCAACCTAAAACGGCAGCCCAGGAGTTCCAGAAAATCCTCGACCACCCCGCGATCGCGTTCATTTCATTCCTTTCTCCAATTGCCCAATTAAACGTTGCGCGAGCGTGGACGCAGGCTGCGCGGTCTGGAAAATCTGAGACGAGCGGCGAATTCTCCGATAAAGATTCTTTGGGGTCGGCAAGGAAGGCATATCAGGATTTCCTCGCAAACTGGAAGGACGCCGATACCGATAATCCTCTTTTTATCCAGGCGAAAAAAGAATATGCCGAGCTTCCACCGCAGTGATTTGTGCGGAGTCGGGCGAAAGAGAGCCCGCCAATGAGAGAGTGAGATATAGCTGAATTCTTCTTAGAAATTCTTCTTGACACAGTGCACTCAATAAATTAAATACTGTTTGTCTTTGTTATTTCTACAAAGACAGCGGTCCAGCGCACCTCCCGACCTTGTCCCAAGTCCAACTCCGATTCGAAAGTCTGAGCAAAACCAATGTCTTTTCCCCTTATATCCGCTCTCCGCTCAAGCGATCTCGCCATTGACCTCGGCACTGCCAACACCCTCGTCTACGCCAAAGGGCGTGGCGTTGTGCTCAGTGAACCCTCAATTGTCGCCATTAATAAGGTGACCAATAACGTCGAAGCCGTCGGTAAAGATGCCAAAGAGATGCTCGGAAGGACGCCCGGCAACATCGTCGCCATCCGCCCCATGCGCGACGGCGTGATTGCGAACTTCGAAGTCACTGAAAAGATGCTCCAGCACTTTATCCGCAAGGCGCACAACGGACGAACCTGGGTGAGTCCGCGTGTTGTTATCGGTATCCCCAGCGAGATTACGCAGGTAGAACGACGGGCGGTGGAAGATTCAGCGTATCGAGCAAAGGCCTCTGAGGTTTATCTGGTCGAGGAAGCCGTTGCCGCCGCAATTGGAGCAGGTCTCCCGATAACGGAGCCGCATGGCAATATCGTCGTCGACATCGGCGGCGGTACAACAGACATCGCCGTCATCAGTCTTGGTGGTATTGTTTACGCACGTGCCGTTCGGACGGCAGGCGATGCGATGGACACTGCGGTCGCAGAGTACGTAAAGCGCAAATACAATCTGCTGATTGGCGAACGGACCGCGGAAGAGATCAAGATACATCTTGGTAGTGCCTTCCCATTTGCTGAACAACTGTCGATGGATGTACGCGGTCGCAACATCGTTGAAGGCATTCCAAAGACGATCTCCGTTACCGACGATGAAGTCCGTACAGCCTTGGATCCTTGCGTCACGGCGATTGTCGATGCAGTGCGCGTTGCACTGGAAAAGACCCCGCCTGAACTTTCTGCTGATATCATCGATCGAGGAATCGTACTCACTGGTGGCGGCGCATTATTGAGAAATCTCGATCAGCGTTTACGCGCCGAGACTGGTCTTCCGGTGTTTGTTGCTGACGATCCGTTGACTTCAGTCGTGTTGGGTGCTGGAAAGATGCTGTCAGATTTTGCGCTGCTGAAGCGAGTGAAGTGGGAAAACACGCTCACGTACTAACTCGAACTATAGGACCTATTCGACCTATAGGACCTATTGACGAATGTTTGACCTACCTGAACAACAGCAACGCGTCGAGCTAATCATCACGCTGTTGGCGAAACTATACGTAGTGCTGGAGCTTTCGCCTGATTCGTGCCCGGTGTGCAACAAAATACTGACTCACGATGACGAGTGTCCGATCTTGCTCGGTTGGACATTACTCGACGAGACAGAACAGCAGGAGGCGCGCACAGCGATCCGAGCGCTCGCGCTCAGTATTGGCTGTGACGATTCCTTTGCGGATCCGCTAACAAACTGAGACACTGTTGCCGGATTGTCTGCGCAAGAAAGATGAAGCGTTGTCCTGAATGTAATTCATTGTTTGCCGGCACAGAGAAGTTCTGCGAACTTGATGGTACTGCACTGGTAGAGACTGCCGACAATCGCGAATTCATCGAGCTCACTCCTAATCGTTCCAGGCAAACTCCGCTGTTTATTGTCGCCACTGTTGGCTTGGTGATTGGGGTTTTGTTGGCTCTCATGTACCTGGTCTTGACGCGTGACAAGGCGCCAAAGCCAATTGCCTCATCGACTTCCACTCCGACCACAGCTCCCCAAACGTTACCTGCACGTCCTTCAACTCGTCAGGCAGAGGCAGTGCCGAGCCCAACGATTGAACCTTCACCTTCGCCTTCGCCAAGTGCCGAACCATCTCCGTCCGTTCAACCCAGTCCTGAGCAAGTCAAGCTGAGCATGAGTCCTATATCGACTGCGCGCGGTAAAGATGGGGGACCGCTGACGATCAAATTAAATACTGGTGTCACGATTGAAGCAGATGAAGCATGGCAGACTTCAGAGGGCATCTGGTATCGAAAAGGTGGAATGGTGGCGCTCCTCGATCCCAAAGACATCAAAGCGGTTGAGAAAAGACCTGTCCGATAAACTTCAGGTGTCCGATAAAGTTCACAGTTTGTCGTGTGTTGGATATTACGAGAGTTGAAGTTTCAGAGCCTCTCCCGACTTTGCGTTCGTGTTGGCAGGCACACGACAAACTTAAAGTTTATCGGACATCCGGCGCTCGAGTTCTTCAACAATCGCCGCCGGTTCGCATGAGCGTTCAAATCGAATGGGCTTACCAAACTTAACTGAGACCATCCCCTTCTTCGCAAAATACTGGCGACGCCGTTTCAGTTCGTAAAGGCCTTCCAATCTCACTGGCACAACCGGAATCTGCAGTTCAGAAGCCAACAATCCAATGCCGCTCTTGAATCGGCTCAGATGCATCTGTCCACGCGGAGCACGCCGGCCTTCCGGAAACACGAGTACACTGAAGCCCCGTTCGACACTTTCGGCTGCGTACGCAAAACTCCGACGAAACCCACTCTTCTTTGGCAACGGGAATACGTGAAAAAAAGTTGTGACGAGGATGTACTCAACGATCATTCGCAACCGCATAAGCGTTCCCGTCGAGCCTCGTGGATGGAGCCATTCGCGCAAGCGCTCACCTTCCATGGCAACCGCCAGTCGATGACGCAAACGCATGGGAAGTGCAGAAAGAATCAATGCATGATCTCCTAGTGTCACGTGATTCGAAATAAAAAGAACAGGCTCTTTGAGCTCACGAAGATTCTCCAGGCCTTCCGTTTTCAGACGGCTCATCATGAGCGTAATAGGAAAGATTATTGTGTAGAACAGAAGTGCTCTAATCCATGTTAGCGGAAAATAATGCGACCACGTCGGATACGGATAGGCCGCAGAGACTTTCCCAACGCCACCGCGAATGATTTGCTCCACGTCACCAACTGAAGTCGCGGCAGTAAAGCTCGCTTCATCGATTTCGATCTGGTAACGATCTTCCAGCGCGCTTAGTAATTCGACTCGTCCTAACGAATCCAGTTTTAAGTCGGTGCTTAATTTCAGCGTTGGGTCACCAGCTGCGGGGAACTGTTGACCAGTGATTCGAGCGGCTTCCTCAATGACGAAATTGAAACCGTTGTCGTTCGTATTGACTCGCTCAGCGCGTAACGTTCCAACCTTAGCAGCGACTTCCCTCTTCAACACCTTTTGTGTTCCAGTAAGTGGAAACGTCGGACCCTCCCAGACTCTCCAGTGCCGGATCTGCTGATGCTCGGCGAGCTTTTCGTTCGCCCGCTCAATTACCCTTTCAACATTCGCCCGCGGATCGTTGAGTATCAACACGGCGAGTGGTTCATCACCTTGCGTACCAGACCATTTGATTACACAGCTGGAGCGAACATCTGAATCCTGATTGAGCACTGCTTCGAGATCTTCCGGATAAACATTTAGGCCTCCCGAGGTAACGATTATGTCTTTCTTCCGACCTTTGAAATGAAGGTGTCCTGATTCATCGAGTGTTCCAACATCGCCTGTGTGAAGCCACTGATTTCCTTCTCGTGAAACTTCGCCTTTCCCTGTCCAATAACCAGACGACACACTTGGCCCTCGTACTACAATCTCGCCCTCCTCATCCAGTTTCACTTCGTAACCGGGCATCACTTTGCCGATTGAACCGCCGTTATCTTTGAATGGATGCGTCACGGAGATCAAAGACGCGGTTTCTGTCATTCCATAACCTTGCAAGACAGCAAAACCCAATCGACGCCAGAATTCTTCCGTTGGCGCTTCAAGCGTAGCGCCTCCACAAACAAACGCCCAAAACTTCCACCCGCATAAGCGATGTACTCGTCGAAAGATCCACCAACGTTGCCAGAAGGACCTGTCTACTGCAGCTCCAAGTTTTTCTTTGAATTCGCCTTCTTCCCCTCGCAACTCATAAAGTCTCTCAAGCCACTGTCGCAAACCGTCGAGAACGCGAGGCACTAGTACCGTTGCGGAAATCCGATGTCTTCGGACACGCGCAACGATCTCTGCCGGATTCAGAGTGTTGTGGAAATGGACTTCAGCACCCAGAAGCTGCGGAACAAACATTCCCATAAACTGACCGAACACATGACTGAGTGGAACCAGGTTCAGAAATCGAATCGGATGGAAAAATCTTTCCCATTTGAGATATTTCGAGATCTCTTTTTCAATGGGCAACAAATTGGCAAGCAAATTCGCGTGGGTGAGCATTACACCTTTAGGCGTCGAGGTCGTGCCGCTCGTAAACACAACTTCCGCAAGAGTGCTGGAAGTAATTGAGTGCGTCTCAACCTGTCGAGGATCGTGCGAACTAACGAGCTCGAATAGTTCATCCATTTCGATTCGTGGTACGTCAAGATCTAAAACGCCGGCTGCACTCGTACTGGCAAAGATCAACTTTGCGCGCACTTGTTCTTGAACAGATCGTGCAAAGTCAATCGTCGTGTCCTTATCGAGTGGAACGACAACTACACCGCAGATCAAGCATCCCCAGAATGCCGCCACCCATTCCGCACTGTTCTCGCCAATCAAAAGAACAGTATCGCCATCGTGAATTCCGCGCGCGTGCAACTCACGTGCGATTTGGGCCGCAAAAATAACAAGCTGCGCATAAGAACAGCTAACGTAACGTAGCCCGTCTTTTGAAACGAATACTTTCTCAGAACCTCGTTCAAGGTAATCGTCCAGGTAGGAGAGAAGTGTTTCACGTTTTTTCGATTCGTTTTGCATCAACACGCTCTTGCACGTCCAATTTTACGCACCTTTGAAGCGATGGACTATTGTGCTGATGGAAAGTGTAGCGAATGGACGTCACTGAGAAAGCAATGGTGTTGCACTTAACACTTTGACCTAGTACTGGTCTGGGCTCGCACTCCGGAGGAGTGAAGGCGCTCCTACTAAATGTGGCACTGACCAACTCGAGCGAAGATCGGCGAGCCCATGGAGCTGTAGTAGGTCAGTGATCAATTCCTCGCCCCGTCTTTTCCTGAAGTTCCTCGATCTTTTTCGAGGCCTCAGCTTTTGTGAGGTTAAGGTCGACCTCTTCTCCGGCTTCTGCAGCGAGTGTTTGAAGATAAGAACGTTGGGCGCCAGTCATCTCCTCGTCACCCGTTTTCCATTCGTCAGGGTCTTTCACAGTGTTCGATGGTTCTTGATCAATTGCTCTTTGGCTCATGATTAACCTCCAAACAAACGATGCCAAGCTGGCTTCACGAATATGTTTCGGAAGTGCAACAGCATTTCACACGTTAGAACTCGCAGAATTCAAGTCTTGCTGATTCTCAAAGACGACCAAAGAATAAAACCTCCCGCGCCAACAATAGGCTTGCTGGTACACCAACAAGAACAAGAATGTCTAGAAACCAAGCCGGATCGTCGAAAACTCCTCTTCCGCACGCGATAACGCCATGCCCTTGAACCAGCCTCTTCCGATCCAATTTCACTTTTTTGTATCGCGGTTCAAGCCACTATTCCTCCACATTGCAATTACAGTTTTGTACTTTTTGGATCGTCGTCCAAAACTAGCAATTTCGTTTGCGCAGTCTAATCCGAGGCATTGGAAAACATCCACACCTGGACCACGAGCGCATCGATCCACTTAGACTTTATTGCTGATGCAATTCGTTCTCGAATGCACACTCTCTTGGCCTCCCCTTTGCTACATCCATTTTTTGCGAAGCGTCTCTAACAATTGATTGGAGTTGATTCGCGCCGGTCTCCCCAAAGAAAAATCCAAAGGTTTGTAGTGTGAATTGGTCAGATACAAATCTGCATCTTCAGTCACACGTGTGCCCATTTACCTCGCAGAGCACACACGTACATCGTGGAAACAAGACAAATAGGTAACAGGAAACGAAGGAGAGTTTATGAAAAGAAGTTTTGGCGCGGACACACTAATCCTTAAGACAATCTTTGTATCGGTCGCGGTGATGTTGTTCGCTCTCCCTGCTTTCGCACAAAGCGTTGACGCAACTGTCAACGGAACGACCAAGGATCAAGCCGATGCTATCGTCTCCGGCACAACGGTTACACTCATCGATAAAGCAACGGGCCGTGAAACCTCGGTCACAACGAATACAGACGGCTTTTATGTTTTTCAAAATGTTCGTCCCGGCATGTACTCATTGCGGGCTCAACATGCTGGGTTCAAGACACAGGAAGTAGCGGCATTCAAAGTTGATGTCGCCACTCCTGCCACTGTCAATATTGAACTGGCCGCTGGAGGAGTCGAAGAAACCGTCACGGTTTCAGCTTCGGATGCGGCAGTGCCGATCAATTCAACGAACGGCGAATTGGCTACAACTGTCCAACAACAGCAGATCAACGACTTGCCCTTGAATGGACGTAACCCACTTTCATTGGCAGGCCTTCAGGCGGGAGTTTCTACGGGCGCCACGAATCGCACTTCAACCATCAATGGCCTGCGTGGCACGTTTTCAAATCTAACGTGGGACGGGATCAACATCAACGACAACTTCATCCGCACCGATTCGTTGTTTGGAGATGCCGCTCCAAGTGTGCCCGGTGTTGCTGAATTTACTTTGACAACCCAAAACGCTGGTCCAATGGATGGATTGGGTGTAGCACAGGTGAAGTTAGTAACGCCGCGGGGTAGCAAGAATTTTCACGGCAGCCTTTTCGAGTACCATCGCAACGACGCGTTCGATGCAAACTCCTTTTTCAACAACGCTGCCGGTGTGGGCAAGGCAAAGTTGATTCAAAACCAATTTGGTTTGCAGGTTGGTGGTCCGTTTGTGCTGCCTCGATTTGGTGAAGGCGGTGCTCGTACTTACGGAAAAGACAAACTTTTCTTCTATGCCTACTACGAAGGAACGATCGCACGCAGCGATGAATCTGTAGTTCGAACGGTTCTGACGAGTCCAGCACGTCAGGGACTATTTACTTATACTGCAGCGAATGGAACGACTCAAACCGTTAACCTGCTCACGTTGAGTGGTCTCGCCCCTGATTCAGTAACGACCTCGTTGATCAATCTGACTCCGCTGCCAAATGATCTAACGGGAGGCGACCGGCGTAATTTCGCGCGTTTCAGATTCAATACGCCATCAGGAACTGACGAGCATCTCTGGGGCTTCAGGACTGACTACGACCTGAGCTCTGCTCACCGCTTTGAACTCAGCTTCAGCCAATTCCATTTCAGCTTGCCCAATGATCCATTCAACGCGATTGGCGAACCGTTCCCGGGGCTGCCTGGTGGCGGACAACGATCCCGGCGTCCGCGACTTGCTGCAGCGTGGAATTGGACACCGACAACTACGCTCAATAATGAGTTGCGCGGTGGATTCATGCGAAACAAACCTCAGTTTGTAAACAATCAAACTTTTGATCGCGGGTATCAAGTCACGTTTCCCCTGATCAGTGATCCCGAACAGAACTTTCTCGAGCAAGGACGTAAGACTGCCACTTATGAGCTAATGGACAACGTGGGGTGGGCGCGAGAGAGTCACTTCTTCCGTCTTGGCGCCAACTACCGCGTCGTGAAGATTGATCCGTTTGACGCAGGCGGAACCATTCCACTCGTCACTGTCGGCTTCAACGATGTCGGAACATTGAATCCGCTGCGAACTAACCTGTTCCCAGGCGGTATCTCCTCAACTGACTTCAACAATGCAACTAGTATTCTGGCATCTCTAACTGGCCCAATCGCTAGCGTGGATGAGACGTTCAACGCGAGGGACAAATCATCGGGCTTGCTTCGTGGTCAAACCATTACGCAGAACTATCAGTATTGGAGTGTAGGGCCATACATCGGAGACACCTGGCGCTTCCGTCAGAATCTAACCATTAATCTTGGTTTACGTTATGAGTTTGTATCTGTGCCCGTTGAAAAGCATGGCTTACTCCAACTTCCGGTGGGCGGGCTCGAGGCGCTTCGTAATCCGAATGCGACGCTGGACGCCGCGTCAGGCGGTGGCAGGCCGCTATTCAAAAACGATTGGAACAACTTTGCGCCCAGCTTCAGTTTCGCCTGGGATCCGTTTAAAAAAGGAACGACGTCGATTCGAGGTGGCTATGGCATCTCATATGTCATCGATAACAACATCTCCACGATCGACAATGCTGCTAACAGAGGGTTCTCCCAGGCGATTACGTTTAACGATACTTCGGGGACACTGAGTAGCGGAGTTCCCGTCGTGCCGATTCCATCACTCCATCTACCACAAACGTCGCTGGAAAATTTCCGACTGGACGACGGGTTTGCACTCTTTACGTTCGATCCAAATCTTAGAGTGCCTTACGTGCAACAGTGGAACATCGGCGGCCAGCACGAAATCTTCAAAGATACTGTGTTCGAGATTCGTTACGTTGGAAATCGAGGAACGAAACTTACTCGGGGAGTAGATGTCAATCAACAACGAATCTTTGCCAATGGGTTCTTCCAGGATTTCCAGCGCGCAATGTTCAACTTCAACAACTGCGCTGGCCGTGTTAACCCAACCGCGGCTCAATGTGCCAACCGTCAGCCTCTCCAACTGCTGCCGTCGTTTGGGGCGTTCGCTCTAAAACAGCAGACATTCCTGACCGCGGTCAGACAAGGCGAGCCGGCAAGAGCGTTAGACTTCTACATCAGCAACAAGTCCTTTTTCTTTAGTGGCTTTGGTGGCGAAGATTTCGGCTCAACACAAACGCTAACGCCCTACCTGCCGAATCCGAGCACCTACGTGGCCGACTATGTTGGCAACGGTGCTTACTCAAGCTACAACGCGCTGCAGGCAGAAATTCGTCGTCGTTACACGAACGGTTTTGATTTCCAGGCAAATTACACCTGGAGCAAAGCGTTGACTGATTATGAAGGCTCGAGCACTAACTTCTCGGGTCTCCTGGATCTGACACTTGGCGATGTGGTTGAGAAGCGTAGAGCTAACAACGATCTGACGCATGTGTTCAAAGCCAATGGAGGGTATGAACTTCCATTCGGCAACGGCAAGCGGTGGATTAATAACGGCTTTATGAGCAGAGTTCTTGGAGGGCTTAAACTGACAGGAATTTTTACAGCTCAATCGGGTCGTCCACTTAGCTTTGTTTCCGCGCGCGGCACGTTGAATCGAACCGGTCGGTCAGGCCTGAATAGCGTTAACACGAACCTAACGATCGATGAACTCCAGAATCACGCCGGATTGTTCTTCGATCCAACTACCGGCGCACCGTTGATGTTTGATCCCGATTTCATTGCAAACCGGCTGACACTTCTTAGCAACCCGTCAGCAGGAACCGTTGGAAGTTTGCAACTGACTCCGGTGACTGGACCAGGTTACTGGAACCTTGATTTGGGATTGATAAAACGAACGCGCATTAACGAAAACGTGAACATCGAATTTCGTGGCGAGGTATTCAACGTTTTCAACCACACTAACTTCTTCATCACCAGCACGGCGTTGCCACAGAATATCAACGCATCGGCGTTTGGCCAGATCACGGATACATTCGATCCGCGGATCTTCCAATTCGCCTTGAAGCTGAACTTCTGATGTTGGATCCGGGCGGCTCTCACCAGCCGCCCTTCTTTTGCTCAGTCGCGTCTTGGTCCCTTCTCTGCGCTACCTCTGCGTTCTCTGCGTCTCCGCGGTGCTTTCGTGTGTTCGGATCCTTTTGTCTAAGTTCCGAAAGTGCACCGCGGAGACGCAGAGAACGTAGAGGTAGTGCAGAGAAATATTCAAACAATCGAGGCTCTTCCAGAAATCTGCGCAATGGGTGTAATCTGCGGATATCTAATCCGAGGAGCAAACGATGTCTATCCAACGCCTGACCTTGTCTTTGATTTCATTTGCGCTGTGCCTGCTAATCACCGGTAACTCAGCGTCCACGCAAGATGGGAAAGAATATCTGGATCCAAAGCTTCCTCTCGAATTTCGTGTGGATAATCTTATCGCTCACATGACACTCGAAGAGAAAGTTTCACAGATGATGAACAAGGCGCCGGCCATTCCTCGGCTCGACATTCCGGAATACGACTGGTGGAATGAAGCTCTGCATGGCGTCGCATTCTCAGGAACCGCAACTGTGTTTCCGCAAGCGATCGGTTTAGGTGCGACGTTCGATCCACAACTTGTTGGTCGCGTTGCTACCGTGATTTCAGACGAAGCTCGTGCCAAATATAACGACGCCCAACGTCGCGGGAATCGCGACCGGTTTTACGGGCTTACGTTCTGGTCTCCCAACATCAACATCTTTCGCGATCCGCGTTGGGGTCGTGGCCAGGAGACCTATGGCGAGGATCCTTACCTCACCGCACGTGTCGGAGTTGAATTTGTTAAAGGTCTTCAGGGCAATGATCCACAGTATTTGAAAGTTGTTTCAACCCCCAAACACTACGCTGTCCACTCTGGTCCTGAACCTGAGCGTCATCGCTTCGACGCTGCAGCCGCTGAACGCGAATTGCGCGAAACGTACCTGCCGGCATTCCGCGCAACTATCACTGAAGCGCATGCCGCATCAATCATGTGTGCTTACAACCGCACTAACGGCGAACCGTGCTGTGCCAACAAGCACTTGTTGGAAGATTTTTTGCGCGGCGAGTGGGGCTTCAAAGGCTACGTTGTTTCGGATTGCGGTGCTATCGACGACATCTACCAGCGTCATCACTTCGTAAAGACGGCCGAAGAAGCATCAGCTCTGGCCGTCAAAAGAGGCACGGACCTCGAGTGCGGAGATTCTTACAAGGCGCTGGTCAATGCGGTGAAGCAAGGCTTGATTTCCGAAGCTGAAATCAATCGTGCGTTGAAGAGACTCTTTGAAGCTCGTTTCCGACTCGGCATGTTCGATCCGCCGGAGATGGTGCCGTACGCGCGGATTCCCTTCTCTGCGAACGACTCGGCGGAACACCGTCAACTCTCGCTGGAAGCTGCACGTGAATCAATCGTCTTACTCAAGAACGCGAACAATACATTGCCGCTCCGAAAGGATCTGAAATCGATCGCCGTCATTGGTCCGAACGCAGATGATGTTCAGGTGCTGCTCGGCAATTACAATGGTCAACCCTCTCGCGCAACAACACCACTCGCGGGCATTAAGAGTCGGGTATCTGCGCAAACAAAAGTCCTCTACGACAAGGGCACTACACTGACAGAAGTTTCCGCGGTCCCCATACCCGCGTCAGCTTTACGCGAAGTTAACGTCGAATTCTTTGCCAACATGAATCTTGAAGGTCCGCCGGTGTTGAAGCGAGCTGAAACGCAGGTGAACTTCGACTGGGGAATGAATAATCCTGCTCCAGGGATTCCTGCAGACCAGTTTTCTGCTCGATGGACCGGCAAACTTGTGCCGACTGTCTCCGGCAAATATCGCTTTGGCGCAATCGCAGACGACGGTGCGCGTATTTATCTCGACGGTAAACTGATCGCGGAAGACTGGACCGATCACGCGCCGGCAACAATCACCGGTGAAGTCACACTCGAAGCCGGCAAGAGCTACGACTTTAAGATGGACTATTACGAAAACAAGATTGGCGCAGTAGCAAAGCTTGTGTGGCAACCACCGGTCGTAAAAACCGAAACGCCGTACACAGATGCAGTGAAGATTGCGAAACAAGCCGACGCGGTGGTGCTGGTCCTCGGCATTTCTTCAAAACTCGAAGGTGAAGAAATGAATGTGCAGGAGCCCGGATTCAAAGGCGGCGATCGAACGGACATCAATCTTCCGCAGCGCCAGCAGGGATTGCTCGAAGCAGTGGCGGCGACAGGTAAACCGATAGTTGTCGTCTTATTATCGGGAAGCGCTCTCGCGGTGAATTGGGCTAACGAGCACGCCAACGCGATTATCCAGGCTTGGTATCCCGGAGAAGAAGGGGGAGCTGCCATTGCGGATGTACTCTTTGGTGATTACAACCCCGGCGGGAGATTGCCGGTAACGTTCTACAAGTCAGTAGATCAGTTGCCACCATTCGAGAACTACTCGATGGATGGCCGAACGTATCGGTTCTTCAAAGGCGAACCACTTTATCCATTCGGATACGGACTGAGCTTCACGCGATTCAAATATTCAGGCCTCCATTTCTCATCTGAAAACGTTTCGGCAAATCAGGGAATAACAGTGAACGCTACGGTGGAGAATGCCGGTGATCGCGAAGGTGATGAAGTCGCGGAGCTCTATGTAACGGATCTCGAGGCGTCTGTGCGAGTGCCCTTGAGATCACTGGCCGGAGTCGATCGTGTTCATTTGAAACCAGGCGAGAAACGTGTCGTGAGTTTCACCCTTGAGCCTCGGCAACTCTCGGTGATTACAAATGACGGACGCACGGTTGTTGAACCGGGTCAGTTCAGGGTCACGATTGGCGGCAAACAACCTGGGTTTACTGGCAGCGCTGATGCGACAACCACCAGTTTTGTGGAAGGACGCTTCTCAGTAACAGGGAGTGCTACGGAAATAAAGAACTGATCGTCCTGGGACCGCAGGCGTCCCCGCCTGCCCGCGTCGAGAAGAACCAACTTCATTTAATCCGAGTTGGCTAGGTTGGATCCGGGCAGGCGGGGACGCCTGCGGTCCCAGGACAAACGTCACTATGTTAATAGTCGTTCGCAAATAAGCTTCGCCGAAGTTCGCACCGATACAGTAAATCCAAAGAACGGTCCAAAGTCTTGCGTTGCAGGCATGCTGGTGATGAATAGCCCTGGCACAGAAGTCTCAAAGTGATCGTCAAGCACGGGAAATCCATTCTGCGTCTGCAAATCCTGCAGAACATTACCTGCCGCTAAATATGGCAGCTTCGTAATGTTCACTTTGTAGCCGGTGGCTAAAACGATCAGATCCACCAAAACTTTCTCTCCATTGCTTAACCTTACAAGCAACGCGCCATCCTCTCGCTCTTCGCAACTGACCAGTTCTGTGTGTGGCCATACGTGTAATCGCTCATCTTGCAGTCTCGGTTCTAACCATGGTTCGATCTTGAGACGGCCTTCCGACCACAGCTTTTTGTTCACAGCCTCTTTTTCCTGGTCGGACAAGCTCCGGAACCACTTTGGATCTTTAGCAATGTTGTCTACCGTCGGAATAACCCACTCCCAATCTGCGATTGCAAAGGCCGGACTCGCATGCCGATGTGAAATATGAACCGCAGCGGCACCTACTTCCAGTAACAATGCGGCCCACTCGAAGGCGCTCTGACGCCCACCAATGATCAAGTAACGCTTGTTTGAAGCGTCAGCAAAATCGACGAACTCAGCAGTGTGCTCAAATCGACCCTCGGGTAGTTTTTGCTGTAACTCAGCTGGCACATGAGCGAAGTGTCTGAAACCTGGTGCAAGCACAACCCTCCGGGCATCGATCACATCGTCATCATAAGTGGTCGCGCGAAACGTGCCGTCTAGATCTAAACGTTTGACGTAATTGGGTAGCGGCTGAAGTTTTTTCTGATGCTGGAACCATTCACAGTACGAGAGATAAAACTCGAGTGAGAGTGGTTCGACGTCCTTTGGGGTTTTACCAAGCGAATTAGCGTAGGCCTTTAGTGTATGAACATTCTGTGGGTCCAGATGCCAGTCACAATCTGAACGCAGGTACATACCATTGGGCATGTTCTGACGCCAGAACTCCATCGGCTTACCCACGACGAGGTGATCGATATCATCATGCGCTGCCTGTGCTGCAAGCGACATCCCAAACGGGCCCGCGCCTATTATTAAGAGATCGGTTTCCATTACGTTCATTTGCGGATGTCCGACGAACTTTAGTTTGTCGCGGCCTGCCCTAAACGCTCTCACATTCTATTAGGCAGCTTCAACCCACGCGCGAGAAACTAAAGTTCGTCGGACATAATCGTGGAGCCTTTTCGTCACGGACGAAGGCCGACCCGTCACAAACAACCTACCTTTCGACAGAAGAAGGTGTCTCTTTGACGTAATCGTTCAGTTCCGTCTCTGAAGAGGTTCAAGTGCTCGCCTTCCTGGTTGTCATAGTTGCAATCAATCTAACTTCAAATATCAACTCTCGTCCCGTAGTTGGGCAGGTTCTCACTCAGCAGAATTCAAACATGATCAGTGGTCACGTGACTGACAACGAGCACAATTCAATTTCTGATATTCGCGTCGAGCTACTGAATGAGGTTGATACGGTAATTCAGGTTGTCAAGACCAATGGCTCAGGATTGTTCGTCTTCCGAAAACTGTCCGATGGTACCTTCCACATTCGAATTCAGGCTTCAGACAAGGGTTATGTCAGTCAAACGAAACGCGTTGAGCTGGCGAGGCCGCTCGGCTTTGGCGCCGCTTCAGAAGAAGTAGATTTCGTTCTCGTTCCGCCCCGGAACACTAACGAACCTGGAAAACGCGAGGTAGTGTTTGTTCAGGATGTTCCCGACCAGGCTCGCAAGTTGTACCAACGGGCAGTACAACTACTGCAGCAATCCGATAAGAACCAGGAAGCGTTGTCTACATTGCGGCAGGCAATTCAGATTTATCCTGAATATTTTGATGCTCTTGACTTGATGGGAACCGAGCTGGTGAAACAGCGCGAGTACGAACCCGCAATTGCACCGCTTGCCCATGCTGTAGATGTCAATCCCAAGTCGCAGTCGAGTTGGTTTGCGCTTGGAGTTGCTCAATACAATCTGAAACAGCAACCGACCGCTGTCGAGTCCTTACGACGAGCAGTCTCGCTCAAACAGAACTCTGTGAATGCGAACCTCTGGCTCGGAATTGCTTTGCGTCAGACTGGACCGATGGAAGAGGCCGAGCGTTACCTTAAACAAGCCGATCAGTTGTCAGGCTCGAAATTGGCTGATGCACACTGGCAGTTAGCATTGCTTTATAACCAATTGAAGAGATTTGGCGAGGCCGCAGATCAGTTGGAGATGTTCCTCAAAGTGCAACCCGATTCGCGAGATTCTGAAAACATTAAGAAGCTCATCAAGCGATTTCGGGAACAGGAACAATCTTCCAAACCGTAGACTGAGTGGAAAGCATTACATCCGCAGATTACACAGATTTCGCAGATTCTCTTTCACCAAAGCAGGAAAGCTGGAGTCTTCATTTCAAATCTGTGTAATCTGCGGATAAGAGACTCAAAAGCCCGGCCGAGTGTTGAACTCGGACGGGCCTTGAAGTTTCACCTGCTCTCTCTCTCTCTCAACTAAAACACAAACCGGAAACCAAACCGAACTTGCCTCGGTATCTGGCGAGTGAGCGGCTGATTAAACCGCGCATCTCTCGCGACAGTGCCACTGGCTAATCCGGAAGTGATTTGATTTGTCAGCCCTCCGTTGAATATTGCACGGAAGGTATTTAACTCACCGAGACCACCAGCATTACTGATTCCAAAGTTCCCGGCAGTCAGCGAGTCTGGCGAAATCTGCGTAAACACACTCAGAACATTATTCTGATTGAGGGCATTCAGCAGATTCAAATCGAACTTCAATGCATAACGTCCATCACCAGCTAACTTGATGGTGTGCGTCAGTTGAAAATCCGTTTGCGTGAACACCGGACTACGACCCAGGTCTCCACGAGTATTGAGGAAGGTGTACGCGCCATAGATCTGAACGCGAGTAGACAAAGGCGTTCCACTCAGTCCAATAAATGACGCACCAAACTCAGTACTATTCGTGCCAGAACTATCAAACTTGTGTCCGAAGACATTCTTCCAGTCCACCGTATACGAGCCGAAGACCTTCAAGGCATGCGGGCGATCTGTTGCCAACAAGCCGTTGTCAGGTTGGCCGTTAGTGTTAAAGCCGAGGAACGGCAGATCGAAAAATCGGTTGACGTTTGGACTTGATCGACCGACGCCGAGTGCATCCACTTCATCCGAACTCGATAAACCGGAATAGTTGCCAGTCAGACGACTGTAGGTGTAACTGACATTGAAGAAATAGTTGTTCACGAAACGTTTGTCGAGACGAAGCTCCATAGCGTTATAGAGTCGTTTCGCCAAAGGTGACGCCGGAAGTCCCGGCGCAAAAGGCTGTGAAACAACACCCATTCCCGGATTCGCAATGAAGAAATTCTCATTGCCCTGAGCATCGATGAAGCCCACGTCTTCAATCGTTCGGTCCAGATTCTTCCGTGTGTAACGTCCACCTAACACCAGGCTGTTAGTCAATCCATATTCCGAGCCAACAGTGAATTCCGTCTGCCGCGCCGGCTTTAGATCCGGATCGACGCGATTGTCTGATGGGTTGTTGGATGGGACTCGGAAATCAAGTGGACCAACGAGAGTGTGGGCCAGGGTGTAGGCCCGCGTGTAAGTCGTGTAGTTTGGATCAGCCAAGGGGAAGAAATAGCGCAGCAGTTTGTCGCCGCCGAATGAGCCACGTGGCAGTTGGTACTTGAAGCGGTCGTAAAACTGACCAAAGCTCGCAAATACTTTCCATCTACCGTTGCCCAAAACGTCGTAAGCAAAACCCAGGCGCGGAGCAAGTTTGGAACCCCATCCGAACTTGATCTCTTGCGCACCCGCCGCGAACGATGGGACGTTCTCGTTTTCGAGTCGCAATCCCAGGTTCAACGTGAGTCGTGGCTTTGGTTGCCAGCCGTCCTGAACGTAAATTGCTGTGTTTGTGCTTCGAGCAAGACCGACGGTTCCGAAATCCTGCAAATAACCGTAGCCAAAAGATTGGCATGGTCCAGTTGGACAAACTCCAGGTCCGATGCCTCGGTCAGACTGTCCCCAGAACAAGCGAACTTCGCCAATTCCGAAGTATCCCTGATCGACATCGTTAGAGAGTCTGTTCAACTGGTAACCAAACTTAAAGTTATGTCTTCCAGCAAGACTGTCAACCAGATAACTGGCATCGGCGTCGAAGGTCTTCCTAATCGAAATATCCTTAGACGTCTTTGTTATGTCTGAGGTGCTGTTGAAGCCGGAAGCGCATGGATTGGTAGCGGGCACGCCGGCTGGACTACCGCCGTTCAGGCAACGAATACGAGGTCCCACAGGCACGCCATAGGAGCTGTCTTTTTCGTTTAGATAGTTGCGTCCGAAGCGTGCACTGATAATGAGTTTGGAAGTCGGAGTCCAAACCCCGCTGCCGGTAATGTTGTTCGCTGCAACGCGTCCTCCCAATTGACTGAAGTCATTTGATGGAGGGGCAGACGTCGTGTACGAAGGAATCTGACCGTGTTCGCGTTGCGGGCTGTAGGTGAACGTACCCGACACTCTCAGTGTGTCCGTGATAGATGAATCCAGACGGACGAATTCGTAATCGTTCCGCAGGTTACGTCTGTAATGGACCGTTTGACCATTTGAAAACAGAAAATCCCGGCTGCTGCTGTAAAACTGTGGAGCGCCGCTGGCCAGGAACCACAACCGGTTCTTGATGATCGGTCCACTCAACGTAAGGCTCGGAAAAGTATTCAAGAACGAGTCTCCGGGCGGATTGATATAACTTAGGTGCGCCGCACTTGTTCCTTGAATCAACGGATTCGCCTGAAACTGCGGATCACTGTTGTTAATCTTTCCCGTTAGGTTTTGTCTGGCGCTGAGATTGCTCGTCTCGAACTGCAATCCACCCTCGCCATGAAACTCGTTGCCACCGCTCTTCGTCACAACGTTGATTACGCCGCCGGTTGCGCCGCCAAATTCCGCGTCAAAGCCACTGGTTTTTACCTGGACTTCCTGAACAAATTGGAACGGCAAATTGTTGTTGTCGCGTAATTGTCCAGTGCGGAAGTTAGTAACTTCAGAACCATCGATAACAAACGTGTTTTCGGCGCCGCTCGATCCGTCTACCTGGAAGCCTCTGCTCAATGGTTCTTCCCTGGTAGCACCGGACACCTTCAACACACTATCAACTCTGGTTCCGCGCGGAATCGCATTAATTACGTCGGTCGTAATGTTCGTTTGAATTTTATTCGACGACGTATCGATTGCTGCCACGTCGGCGGTAGTGATGACCACGTTCGCAGCAACAGCACCTGTTTTCAACGTGATATCGGCCGTAGTGGTTCTGCCGAGAGTCACGTGAATATCATCACTTCGTTCAGTGGTGAAGTTAGTTGCACTCGTTGTGATCGAATACTTGCCTGCTGGCACTTGCAAGAGTCGGTAAAAGCCTGAGCTGTCAGCAGTGACAGTTCGACTGAAGGCATTGCCTTCTACTAACACGGTGGCGCCTGGAATCCTGGCCCCCTGAGCGTCCACCACGGTGCCTTCGATGACACCAGTTGTTTCCTGACCATAAGCCATGCCTGCCAGGCAAAGGCAGATGATCAGGATAGTACATAGTTTAGTAATCTTCATTTGTAGTTGCTCCTTCCAAAATCCGAGAGTGAAGACGGTGACGTGGGCCTACCAACTTTTTGCAGGGGTTACGATTAGCGTGTCCTCTACAAAAAGTTGGAGAGCGCCATTT
>DATDFV010000054.1:0-4719 GCA_036522415.1 Pyrinomonadaceae bacterium
TTGATCTTCCTATTTGCTCCCACCTGCATTGAACTGCGCATCATCCAACGCCACGTTCTGTTTTACTTCGGTAATCTTGCGGCCCCAGGTCCGGCCCGGAATTGACCAGCTAATCAGAAAGGGTAACTTCACACCATCAACCTCTCGATAATCCTCATAATCAGTTTGAGTGGGAAACTCACCGAGGGCAATGTTTGTTTCGCTGTATTTGCGAACGAGCAAACCTGTCTGTGTATCAAAGTAAAGTTTCTGAACATTGCCTCCATCGTTAGGTGTTGCTTCGATAACATAAGCTTCGCGGTCTGCGACGTTGGCTTTCCCAACGATGCGCATTTTCAAATAGAGCTCTTTTAGCTTCGTCTCCTTGTAAAATTCGGCTTCGCGTTTGATCTCGGCCAACATGTCTTTGGGCATATCGCGTTGTTCTTCATTACTTTTGGCCCAACCCTGTGCCCCATTGAAACCGGTTCGAAAGACCTGCTTTGGATAGTTGGTTGTTATTAGTAATTTGTTTGGGGCTTTGGCTTGCACTTCCTCCGGCACGAGCACTCCGTCGGCGCCAATGCGAGAGCCTTTCAACACGCGAGTGCTAATTTTTTTCAAGGCTTGCCTTCCGCCTAATGCTTCCACGTAACGATCAAGCACTAGCTCGACTGAAGGTAATGCCACTTCCTCTTTGGCCGGCTGATTCGTTGGTAGCCACAAGTTCAATCCCAGCGATGGTACGGCGACCGGTAGCGGCTTGCCTCGATGACAGGTGTAGCAAGAAACTGCGCCCGTCGCGTTGAAATTTCCTTTGTTGAGATCGAACACCATTTGAATCATCTTTCGCGCGGTTAACTTGGTGGGCTTATCGTCCTTGTCAAACGTGCCGGCGTGACAGTAATTGCATTTGACTCCAAGCGAGCCCGTAATAAACGCCATGTCTCCTTCGAGCTGCGATGCAGGCACGCCTTTGAAGACTTGAATGTTCTTGTAGACTTGTTCGGCTGTCTTTTCAGGAGAAGAAGATTTATCTTGAGTTGAATCTCGAGAGGCACTTGCAACAAAGACGGTTGAAAAAGCGACGCCCATCGAGATAAGAATAAGGAGAAGGACTGTAAGCCTCATTGTCATTACCTTGCCTCCGTTGAGTAGTAATGTCCGACGAACTTTAGTTTGTCGTGTGTGGTGTGCAGAACCTCTGATTTTCTGGTGCTTAGGTGGGACGCACGACAAACTAAAGTTCGTCGGACGTTTTGTGTCTAGTCAATCTTCCTCGCCTGAAGCACTGTTTCAGGTTGATTCAATCCTCGTACACGCGAGTCCAGACGAACAACAGTTCCATTCTCGTCTGTGACGAAATCAAATTCACCGTAAAACGGCTTGCAGAAAAACTTGCTTTGCGATTCTGGAAAGAGTTCAACCTTTTGACCGATGCACTCGAGCGTGAGCCGCCGGCTCTCGCTCTTCACGGTGAAAATAAGTTCGGGTCTTCGATCCAAATCCTGATACTGGCCGGAATACTCTTCGTAAATCTCTGGGTCAACATCGGCGATCTGCCTCATGCACTTTTCAAACATTACGTGGCTGAGGCGTTGTCGAAAACCGAGCGTCTCATTGAGTTTGAGTAGTGACGAATGGACCGCCTGGTTTTGTGACCAAATCGTTTTGTAGTTTTGTTCCTTGGCCCACTCGATGGCGGATACTTTTAAGGCAGTTGCAATTCCTTGCCGTCGATATGCTCGTTTCACGCCCGTGAATCCTACAGATATCGCGTCAGGCACAGCATCGATTCGGTTAAGGTTTGTGATGCCGACGTAGTCGTCGCCGTGCTTCGCTATAAAGTATCCATGCTGCAGAACGTAAGGTTGCTCTAACCATAGCTTTGCTTCGCGCTCGTAATATGAAGGCGGCGAGAACGGATCGCGCGCCGGGTCATCAAGCTCGAGCGTACTTGTTAGTTCATATAGTTTTTCGATGTAGCGAGGATCATTTTGGCGTTCTTGATGAAGCGTGCTGATTGAGATGCCGTGAGACTTAACTCGATCGATCGTGGTTGAAGAATCTTCGAATCTTGCTTCTGCCAGATCGAGTCGCAAATCAAGAACGACCATTGTCTCGAGGAAGCCGTGTGCTTTGAGCAATTCCTGCATATCGTTCGACGATTCGTAATCCTGGAACGTCACGGTTACAGCTCCAACCTCGCATAAATCATTTGTGAGGCGACTAAGCAGGAGCTCTCCTATTCCGCGTCGTAACCACTGCGGTTCGATAATTAAAAACAACTTGTACCTTGGCAGGTACACCGACTGTTCGATCGATCCGTAACCAAGCAGTTGGTGCGTCTCTGCATGCTCGGCGACATATTGGCGACGAACATAACGGGACTCGTTGAACTTTTGTCTGCGGCGCAGCCAGATTTCATGATCTTCAGTGTTCTTGGCGCTGGCAACGGCAATATTCGAAACCGCCGGCCAATCCGGCTCGCCGAACGGTCTTAACCGGGCATTGACTTTCTCGGCGAACGCACGACTGCGCGAAGGTCGACGCTTTTTCAAATCATCTCTGAACATTTCAATTGTCGCGCTCTTCTTAAGGCGTTGCCTTGCTGAATGTAAGCGCTTGTTTACAGTACTCACCGGCAGCTCGAGGAATTCTCCGATATCGCTGTGCGTATATCCGTTGACATAAAACAACGTCGTCACCAGCCGTTCCTTTTCCGGCAACCCTTGAATCTCCGCCAACACCTTCGCGCGCAGGTCGCGTTGCTCAGCATTGAATTGTGGGTCGGGTTCGGGCGACGGCGAATTCACTCCCACGTCCAACGGAAGAATCGGTAATCGTTGTCCTCTGGTAAGGCGATTACATCTTGTCAGCACTATGCGCCTGAGCCATCCCGAGAAAGCCATTGGCACGCGAAGCTGACTTAGGTTTTGCCATGCTGTAATGAACGCTTCCTGAGCAGCATCCTCCGCGAGATAGAAATCTCCCAACACGGCGTACGCGCAACCGAACGCCATGTCCTGATACCTCCTAATCAACTCCCCAAATGCCTCATGTCTCTCGGTCAAAGAATGACCGGAGTCACGAGCTTTGTGAATTAGACTGCTGACGTCGCTTACCAAGGCGCTACTCTTTGCAGGTCTCATAGAATAAGAGCCACTCTGCGCGAAAAACCTTACCTGAAATGTTGGCTGTGTTATGAATTATCTTACTGGAAGGCCAGTGAAAACCGTCTCATTTTCCCCAAGCTTCAGCTTGGGGACACGTGCGACTATTCTTCCGAACCGCTTTGCCCCAAAAGTCTTAATCTCATTCTCACCGGGCTTCAGCCGGGTGAGAAGCTCATCATGATTGGATAACCGTTTTAACGGTTTGGGCAGAAGAGTTGCCGAACTCGGAAACGGTGTTATCTGCGGCCATACTGCTCAACAATTCGTCCGCAATCTAGCAGGTCAGGACCAAAACCGTTGAAACGGTTCTGAGGAACGGCGCAGCTTTAGCCAACCTAAAGCTTGCGGAGAATGAGAGTCAGAGCCGATGAAGCAGAGATGCTTTCCCTTACGAAAAATCGGCAAACAAAGCGTCAATCTGAGCGGAGAAGCCCGGCAACAAAGGGCTTTCAAGGACATCGCCTTTGGTGAGAGTGGCGAAAAGTTCAAGATTAGCGTTCTGACGGCGATAGATCTCAACGGAGTGAGTTAACCAGTCAACGATCCAATACTCCAGCACACCTCGTCGCGAATACAGTTTAAGTTTAGCCTCTCGATCGCGGCGCTTGTTTGTTGGGCCTGGTGAAAGCACTTCAATTATGAGGTCGGGGGCTGAATGTAGTTTCCCATCATCGCCAAGCGCAATTACCAGTTGTTCGTCGGAGAGCCATGCCACATCGGGCACGACATCATCATCGTCGGCAAAAATTACTCGCGACAGCGTACGAGTTGCGAATAAAATCCTTGTATTAGTAAAGCTTCCCTATTCGCAGTGTTCTTTGTGCCTCAGGCCGGGCGCGATGATGGGTCGGCCAAGTTGGGTTTGATCGCTCCAGTTTCTGAGCAGTGCGTACAAGTTTCCGCACACGTGTTGGTGATAGAAGTGAGGTTGCGTAGACACAAAGAGTTCTCCATCGATGATTTCGTAGCGCTTCCCATCATCATCAGGGAATGCAGCCAGATCTGCTGAGGTCCATCGTTTTATTGAGGTCATGGTTTAACTCCGGTTGTAGTGAGTATAGTTGCTGGCTTCAATTTTCAACAGTTGCCTTGACGATATAATCGAGAAGCGGATAGTTTTCCTTTAAGTACGCATTGCCCTTTGTAAAGAGAGGGTCTTGTTTGCCCGCTCGAATTCCACCGCCGGAAGTTTCACCGTATCCTGAGTACAGCGAATCGACGACATCCATTCCTTCAATAACTTTGGCGATTGGAACAAATGGTTCTTTGTCGTGCGTTGCAGCGTTGTCGCGTAGGTTGATAAACACTTGCGTACTACGTCCGTTTGGATCTTTAAATGCAAAGGCGACAGTCCCGCGCACATTAGATTCTTTCCGTGGGTCGTCAGGAATTGTACGAGGCCGCCAGAGTTGAGAAATCCTCGGGTCGCCGTTGATTCCAAACTGGACCCACATGCCAGGACGAATGCGGAAGATGGCCGACTGGTCATAGTAGCCGTGACGAACCAGGTTATAGAAACGATCAACTCCATTCGGCGCCCACTCGCGTCGCATCTCCATCCGGA
>DATDFV010000055.1:0-9538 GCA_036522415.1 Pyrinomonadaceae bacterium
CCCAACGCCAGACGAATTCCAATTTCATGCGTCCGTTGAGCAACGGAGTAATTGATCACGCCGAACACTCCGATGCCGGCCAGTATCAAAGCCAATGACGCAAATATTCCCAGCAGCAACGCATTAAACCTTTGCCCAGCCACAGAGTTTGAGAAGATCTGGTCCATCGTAGTAATCGTGACTGGCAGCTCCTTGTCGATTTGTTGAATCTCATGGCGCGCAGCTGCACTCAACTGAAGCGGATCGATGGAGGTCCGCATCATCACTGCGAGCGTGCTGCTCGGTTCCTGCAAGTCAGACAGATAGATTTCGGGGTTAGGTTTCACATGGAGACCCGTGTGATGAACATCACCAACGACTCCAACGATAGTTAGCCAGGGACTCTCAACGATGCGCAGCCGTTTGCCTAATGGATCTTCATTGGGCCAGTACTGACTTGCCATTGCTTCGTTAATAATCACCGTGGGTATAGGTTGTGGATCATTGAAGTGTGCCGGATATGGCTGCTGGGCGTACCAGCGCATGACGGGCAGCGCCACACGAGCATCAGCATCTGAGAAAAATCTTCCCTTCTTCAAAGGGATACGAAGTGTCTGGAAGAAATCGTTGGTTACAACTCGAGTTGCTGCTTGTTGCTGATCACCGGCGGGTGGATCCGGACGCCCGTCAATCGCAAAACCCGACCAGTTGTCTCCCGGATTCAGGGGCGTTTGAGAGGTTGCTCCAACACTCTCCACGCCAGGAAGGTTTCTCAAACGCACTAACAGTTCTTGATAAAAAGCTTTTTGCTTTTGAGGTTCCTCGTATTTCGCACCGGGCAACGCCAGGTCGAGACGTAAAACCTGATGCGGATCGAAGCCGGGATTAACGCGTACCAGCTGTACAAAACTCTTCAGCATGAGTCCGCCACCGACGAGAAGAATCACTGCCAGTGCGACTTCCATTACTACCAACGTATTGCCAAGCCGACGACGTCCGGACGAGACTGAGCCTCTTGTCCCATCGATCAGCCCCTGGTACAAACGCAGGTCGGAACCCCGCCATGCCGGAGCGATTCCCGTCAGCACTCCCGTTAACAAAGAAAAACCTAGCGTCGCCAACAGGACTCGATTGTCTAAACTGACTTGGTCCAAACGACGCAGGTTTATTGTTGTCGTCTTCTTAAGCAGGTCCACAATCCAAACGGCCGACAACAAACCAAAGGCGCCTCCTAAGACTGCTAATAGAAGACTCTCCGTCAACGTCTGCCTTACCAATCGCGAGCGAGCTGCGCCCAACGCAGTTCTGATTGCCATCTCCTTCTGACGAATTGCGGCTCGAGTGAGCAAGAGATTGGCTACGTTTGCGCAGGCGATCAGCAATACAAACCCTACCGCGCCAAATAGCGTGAATAGGGCCAGGCTCGAGTCACCTGTGATATCTGCATGAAGTGGCAACGCATGAACGAGGTGTCCCGTGTTTTCCTGAGGCATTGATTGCTCGAGTTGACTTGAAACGAGCGTAAGGTCTGCCTGCGCCTGATCAACTGCGATTCCAGGCTTCAATCGTGCGACTACTCCATGACTATGCTTGCCGACCTTCTGGATCTCGCCGCGCAAGTCGATCGGTAAGATCACGTCAGGCATCAACTCGAGTGTCGGCATGACGCCTACCACCGGGTAGCTTTCATCATTCAGGGTGATGCTTTGACCAATTATGTTTTGAGCGGCGCCGAAACGTTGGCGCCAGAGTTTCTCACCAAGAACCGCAACCTTTGCACCGCTTCCTTGATCTTCCCCCGATACAAAACCGCGTCCGAGAAGAGGCGGGACTCCAACCACGGCAAAGAAGTCGGTGGAAACACGTGCGACATCAACAACGGCTGGATCACCTTTCCCCGTCAGCGTTAGGCCATCGGGCTGAATCAGAGTAATTGCGTCAAACGAATGTGTGTGTTGTTGCCAGGCGGCGAACTCATGAGCAGAAACCGGTAGGTTTGCTTCGCCTGAATTTGCACGTCGTTCATAGATCGAAACCAGTTGCTCAGGGTTTTTGAATGGGAGGGGCCGAAGCAACACAGCATTGACCACACTAAAGATTGCAGTGTTGGCGCCAATACCAAGACTTAAGGTGATCACGGCGACCAGGGTGAACCCTGGCTTGTTACGCAACATGCGCGCGGCGTATCGCAAATCCTGCCAAACTGTCTGCATCATCAACTCCTATTCATAGGTCCTATAAGTCACATAGAACCTATAGAGCGTTCACACTCTGTTTGCCTGGACGTTGATCACAACCTTCAACTTTTGTCCGACCACTCCTCGCCATGCGCTGACTCCGAAGTCGAAACGATTCAGTTCGGTTTCGGCGACGTAATAGACAACCTCTTCACCATTCGGTGAACGGCTGCGGTCTACTTCTGTTACATCAAGCATGACATCTTTATTCGTGTCTCGAATTGTCAGCACACCTTTCACCTTCAGCATGTCGCGATCTTTCCCGCGCCCCACTTCCGAACTGCGAAAATGAATCTCCGGATAATCAGTGACGCCAAGGAAAGCCGACCGCACGTGCGCATCCCTCTTCTGATTTCCGGTGTCAATACTTGCGGCGCCGATCGTTGCTTCGACCGAACAATCTTTCAGTGAATCTTCATGCAATGTGATCGCGCCATTAAGCTTCGTCAGCCGCCCGCTTACCGTGATGAAAAACAGCTTCTTCACCCTAAACTCGATGCTCGAATGTTCCGCATCGAGTTGCCAGACGCTCCTGTTCTCACTTTGCTGTTGCGCTTGCATAACGATTGACTACTCGGACCTAAGTGCCTCAATAGGATCCACGCGACTAGCACGCAATGCCGGCAGCAAGCTGGCAATCATTGCGGCACCCAAAAGAACAACTGCTACGACCAAAAACGCGTAAACATCAAGAGCCTCAACCCCGTAAAGTGTGCTCTGCAAAGCACGACCGGTTAGATACGCGCCCGCCAAACCGATCACCGCCCCAATCGACGCCAACAACGAACCTTCTTTCAGTACCAGTTTGATTACTCTCGAACGTTGCGCACCTAGAGCGAGACGTACTCCGAACTCCTGAGTACGTTGGGTGACCGCAAATGCCATCACTCCGTAAATTCCGATCGCTGAAAGCACCAATCCCAGAAAAGCAAACGAGGCGAACAGCAATGTTCCAAGTCGATCAACTGCCAAAGACTCACCCAGGATTTCATCCATTGTTTTCACACCGGCGATGGGAACATCCGGATCCACGACGTTGACGGCAGTCGCAAGACTCTTGACAAGTTGTTTGGCGTCGCCGCGCGTGCGAACCGCAATCTCACTCCAGGGCCAGGGACTTTGCGCGAATGGAACATCAATTTCCGGATCGTCTGTCCCACGAAGTTCCCCCACACGAACGTTGTGGAACACACCGACGATCTGCCATTCAAGTGGTTCTTTTTTCGGCTCGCCTTCACGTGAGAATTGATCTATGAGAATTCGTTGTCCGACCGGATTAACGCCGTTGAGATGTCGCTTTACAAAGGCTTCATTCACGAGTGCCACTCTTTGAGTTTTTTCAATATCAAACTCATTGAAGTCGCGGCCCTGAACAATTCGAATACCAAATGTCTGGTGATATTCAGGTGTGCCCGAAACAAAAGTTGCGCGCTCGATTTGTGACGGATCGGCAGGTTGGCCCACTACTCGAAAAGGTCTGGCAAAGTTAGCGCCGCGCAAGGGGATGGCTGTGGTAACTGCTGCTTTATCTACATTAGGAATCGACTTGATGCTGTCGAGAATGCGTTGGTAGTAGGCGATAGCCTGGGCATCATCTTTGATCTTTCCTTCGCCGACCGGCACGAAAAAAGTCACGACGTTTTCTGTATTAATACCGAGATCGCGATGACTTAGATTCCAAAAACTTCGTAACCAGAGTCCACCTGCAGCAAGTAACGTTAGAGCAAGAGCAAACTCTGCAATGACCAGAACTTTTCGAGATCGCGACTGTGCGCCGCTGCTACCCGTTCGTCCTCCCAGTTTCAAGACTTCAACCAGATTAAGACGCGATGCCTGCCAAGCGGGCGCCGTTCCAAATAACAATCCAGTCAACATCGTGAGCAAAACTGTAAAGGCGAGAACAGGCAAACTGATTCGAATGTCGGCTTCGGACGGCAGTAGGTTTTCGGGCATGGCGAGAACAATGCCTTTAGTCATCCAGGCGGCGCACAAGCCACCAAGTACACCTCCGGCGAGCGCAACCATCAGACTCTCAGTTATCAATTGCCCAAAGATGCGACGCCGGCTTGCACCTAAGGCGGCACGCAACGCAACTTCACGGCGGCGCGTCGTGGCCCTGGCAAGCATGAGATTTGCGACGTTGACGCAGCCGATTAACAGAAGAAACCCGACCGCACCCAGTAATAACCAGAGATTGCGTTGCTTCTCTTTTGGGAACCAATCCAAATGCAGAGGCTCAATGCTGACCCCGAGTTTGTCGTTCGAGTTTGGAAATTCCTGCTGGAGTTGTTGCGCGATGCCATCCATCTCGGCTTGTGCCTGTGCGATGGTTACGCCGTCCTTGAGCCGGCCCATGACAGAAATCCAATGTTGGTCATGGGTGACGTCGGCGGGAGCAAAAGCTAGAGGAGCCCAAATTTGAAAAGGCAAACGATCCTGATATCCAGTTGGTGTGACGCCGACGACCGTATACGGTTGTCCATTGACCCGTACATCTTTGCCTACGATGTTCGCGTCCGATCCAAAGTGATTTCTCCATAACCGATTACTCAGAATTACGACCTTGTCCTTCCCGGTTTGACCCTCCTCGGGAAGGAAATCGCGACCGAGAAACATTTTCGCGCCGACCAACCGGTGAAACCCTGGTGTTTGTGCAGAGCCCAAAACCTGCTCCGGATGATCGTTGGTCGAAACATTGATAGAGCCGCCTGTCCATGCCTCTAGAGCCTGAAATGAGTGGCTTCGCTTTCTCCATTCGAAGAAATCGCCCGGTGAGACTTCGTTTCGAGGTTCACCTTGCACCTTCGACCAAACGACTACTAACTGGTCGGGCTTTGGATATGGCAGAGGTTCAAACAATGTCGCGTACACCACGCTGAAGATGGCTGTTGTTGCTCCAATACCCAGTGCGAGCGTAAGCACGGCAGTAACTGTGAACCCCGGATTCTTGAGCAACGTACGCAGACCGTAAGTGATGTCTTGTTTGAACATGGCTTTTTCTATTGCCGATTTCCGAGTGCCAATTGCCGATTTAGCCGCTTGCCGGTGTACAAATTGGCAATTGGCAATCGAAAATCGGCAATGTGATCATTCGTACCTGAGCGCGACCAACGGGTCGACTTTCGTCGCACGGCGCGCTGGAACGTAGCAAGCAATAAAACCAACAACGCCCAGCACGAGCGGAACTAAAACAAATGTCAAAGGATCGGTAGCGCTGACTCCGAACAGCAAACTCTGAATCAACCGAGTCACCGCATAAGCGACCACCACTCCGAACACCGCACCCATAACTACGAGGAACATTCCCTGTCTAATCACCATCACTAAAACGTCGCGGTTCTGAGCGCCCAGCGCCAGATGAATGCCGATCTCGCGAGTGCGTTGCGACACGGTGAAAGCCAGGACGCCGTACAACCCGATTGCCGCCAGCAGCAACGCAACTATTCCGAAGATGCTGAGCAGCACGACGGCAAAACGCTGCGTCTCTAACGATGCCGCCACGCGCTGTTCCATTGTCTTGATGTCGTAAATCGGCTGGTTTGGATCGACCGCCAGTATCTGCTCTCGAATCCGCGGAGCCAGCGCGCCAGGATCGCCGGCGGTGCGAACTACGATCGTCGACGACGCGAAATATGAAGGAAGATAAAAAGTCCCCTTCGACTCCGTTGTAAGGTCTTTCAGTTGAGCGGTCGCGCAAATGCCGACAACAGTCCACCACGGGCCATCCTTAGACCAACTGATTCCGCCGCCGAGCGCATCTCCATTGGGCCAGAAGCGTTTGGCCAGTTCCTCATCAACAATGGCTACAGAGTTCGGGCCAAACTGATTGGCGGTGATCATATCGCCGGGTTGAAAACCGCGGCCTTTAAGAATCGGCAGACCTATTGATTGAAAGTAGTCCCAGGAAACGAACGCATAGTCAGCGTGGGGGCGAGGATCGTTAGGGCCTGCTTGTCGGTCACGCACTGAAAACATTGAATTGTCGCCGCCCGAAGTGAATGGTGTTTGAAAAGCTGCAGCGGTGTGTTCAACTCCTCGTAAAGCAGAGATTCGCGCGAGAACATCATCGTAGAACGCGGTGATCTTGGTGCCTTTGTCGTATTGCGCCGGTGGGAGTGAGACTTTAAGTGTCAGCACGTTGTGTGGATCAAATCCCGGCTTAACCTCGAGAAGCTTGCTGAAACTGCGAACTAGCAAACCGGCCGAAATAAGTAGCACGAGAGCGAGAGCAACTTCCGAAACAACAAACCCTCTTCGTAACCACTGTCGAGAGGAACTCGCTGAGTCGCCGCGCTCGGCATCCTTCAACGATGAAACCAGATTCGTTTTTGAAGCAGTGAATGCTGGAATGATCCCGAAAATGACGCCCGAAATAAGCGTGATAACGAGGCTGAACAATAAGACTCTCAGGTCGAGATGCACAGCAGAAACGCGCGGCAGGTTGCTGGGTGCGAGGGCCAGGATTGCCTTCGTGCCCCAAAAGGCAAACAGAATCCCGAGTAGCCCTCCCACAATCGCGATGAGCAAACTCTCGGTGAAAAGTTGTTGAATGATTCGTGAGCGGCCTGCTCCCAGCGCGGCGCGCACGGCGATCTCGCGTCCACGAACTGACGCGCGCGCGAGTAGCAGGTTGGCAACGTTTGCACATGAAATCAAAAGGACAACCAAGACAGCGCACAACAAAACAAACAATGGACGCCGTACTTCACTGACGTATTCGTCTCTAAGCGATCTAACCTCAATTCCGAAACTGCTGTCTTTACCGCCGATCGATCGAGCCACACCCGTCATGATCGCTTGCGCCTGTGTAATATTCGTTCCCTTCTTCAGGCGCGCCAGCATTATGAGGAACAAACTGCTGCGTCGTTCTTCTGAAAGCTCTCTCTGTGTGAAGGCCATTGGAATCCACAGATCAAGATTGGGATAGATTTCTTCAAGTTCACGAGGAGCGACCCCAACAATCTGATAGCTCTGACCGTTTAACTGGATCGAGCTGTTAACGACAGACACATTCGAACCAAAGCTTCTTCTCCAAAGCGTTTCACTCAGAACCGCTACACGCTCGCCACCAACGCGGTCTTCGTCAGCATTGAATGTGCGCCCGGCAATTGGATTAATGCCAAGCATTGGGAAAAAGTTTGCTGTCACTCTCCCAGCCAGCAAGCGTTCAGGCACGCCAACTCCGGAGAGATTGAAATTTCGTACTGTGAAGGCCGCGGTTGATTCGAACGCTTGTGTTTGAAGACTGTAGTCGTTGAATTGCAGCGCCGATACCCCAGTGCGCGGCAGATTGATTGCGGGCATTTGATTGTGCACCACGACGACGCTGTCGGGATCCGCAACGGGAAGTTTCCGCAACAACACACCATCAACAACAGTGAAGGTTGCGGTCGTGACGGCAATACCTAACGCAAGGGTAAGCAGTGCGATCAATGTAAAGCCCGGCCTGCGGATTAACATCCGGTAGCCGTAACGAATGTCTTTTAGCAGCGTGTCCATGCCGTCGAAATAGGTCCTATACGCCTCCCTCATTCGTATCTAAGCGCCACCAACGGATCGACTTTCGTTGCTCTTCGTGCCGGGATAAAACACGCAAGAAAAGCAACCACAATCAAAACCACCGATACCAAAGCAATCGTCAATGTGTCAGTAGGCGTAACTCCGAATAACAGGGTCACCATCAAACGAGTCAAAGCAAATGCGCCCACCAGGCCGAGCGCGATTCCAATGAGCACTAACGTCATGCCGTTGCGAAGCACCAGTCTCAGCACATCAAACGTGCGAGCACCCAAAGCCATTCGGATTCCTATTTCCTGGGTTCGTTGAGTGACCGCGTATGACATCACTCCGTAGATTCCGATCGCCGCTAGTACGAGAGCCAAACCGGCGAAGAGTGTCAGCAACGACATATTGAACCGTCGAGCGGCAAACGATTCCGCCGCCATTTCACTCATCGTCTCGACTCGGGTCACCGGCAACTGCGGATCGACTTTCCAAATTTCCTGTTTTATTGACTGCGCCATCGCGTTCGGATTCCCGCCGGTTCGAGCCGCGATCGACATCCAGCGTTTCCAGGGATTAATCTGTGTGTAAGGTGAATAGAGCGCGGGCTGTTCAGGCAGATCCAAACCGAAGTGCTTGACGTCGCCAACCACGCCAACGATTGTTATCCATTCGATCTGTGGGTTACGCGCCCAGCGTATTCGTTTGCCGATTGGATCCTCGTTCTGAAAATACTGGCGCACCAACTCTTCATTCGCGATGCCAACCAGCGGTGCGTTCTCGGTTAAGTCTTGCGGTCCAAAATCGCGACCGGCGCGCAGCGGAATCTGCATCACGTTGAAGTAGTCGCCTAGCACACTGCGACTTTCCAGACTCGGTTCATCACCGGGAGCAATTGGCGGTCGATTTTCGATTACAAAGTCGTGATCAAGTGAATCCCCACTAAGAGGCAGCTCGCTGACCATCGCGGCATGTACACCGGGAAGTGAGTTCATACCGGCGAGGATTTGAGTGCGGAAACGAGTTTGAGGTGCGACCTCTTTGTATCGAGCCTCAGGGAGTTCAATCCGCATCGTGATCAAGTGATCCGGATTGAACCCTGATTCAACTGAACGAAGTTTCCAGAAAGTTTTTATTAACAAACCGGCACCGACCAACAGGACCAGGGCAACCGCAAGTTCGACGACGACGAACGTGCTGCGAAGTCTTTGTCGTGCGCCACCAGCCGTTGAGCTCCGGCCGCCTTCTTTCAATGCTTCACCAACGCTACTTCGCGAAGCAGACCACGCCGGCAACAGTCCAAAAAGCAAACCGGTCAATAACGAAATGCCCAGAGTGAAAAAAAGAACACGACTATCAACGTTGATTTCACTGAGACGCGGCAGATTATCAGGCTTAAAAGCGATGAGTAGATTTGTGCCCCAGATCGCAAGTACAACTGCAACTGCGCCACCTGCCAAGGAAACCAGGACGCTTTCGGTGAGTAGTTGACGTATCAAACGCCAGCGGCCTGCTCCCAAAGCGCCTCGGATTACAAATTCGCGCTCACGTTCAGCTGCACGCGCCAACAACAAATTAGCGAAGTTCGCACAAGCTATGAGCAGCACAAAACTAACCGCAGCAAATAAGATCAAAAGTGATCGACGCGAATCGCCAACAATTCGTTCATGTAATCCGAACAAAACTGAGCTGCGGTTTTTGTTGTCAGCCGGATACTGGGCGGCAAGGCTCTTGTCGATCACCGTCATCTCAGCGCGCGCCTGGTCCAGACTTACGCCGTCGGCCAGGCGACCATACGTCCGTAAGAAATGGACGCCGCG
>DATDFV010000056.1:0-16031 GCA_036522415.1 Pyrinomonadaceae bacterium
TCACTTCAGCAATCGCCTTTGCCACATCGCCAATCTGCGGGAGGATCGCATCCTCTAACACCGGAGCATAAGCAACAAAAGTATCCATCGCGCAAACCCGACGTACAGGCGCATCGAGATGCTCGAACAGATCACTTCCAATTCGCGCCGCTATCTCCGCTCCGTATCCAAATGAAAGCGAGTCTTCGTGGGCAACAATCACTCGATTTGTTTTCTTGACGCTCTCAGCAATCGCATTCCAATCGTACGGAACGAGGCTGCGCAAATCGATCACTTCAACACTGATGCCATCGCGTTCCGCTTGTTTGGCGGCAACCAGTGATCGCTGCACCAGCGCCCCATAAGTGATGATTGAAATGTCTTCCCCCTCGCGAACTCGTTTTGCCTTTCCAAAGGGAATCATGAATTCCGGACCGGGATACTGCGATTTGTTGTAGGCCTGACGGTAAAGGTGTTTGTGCTCAAGAAACATCACTGGGTCATCGCAACGAATTGCTGTTCTCAACAAGCCATTCGCATCGAGAGCATTCGATGGATAGATCACACGCAATCCGGGAATCTGAGTGAAGGTTGATACGCCGGACTGGGAGTGGTAGACCGCGCCGCCTTTCAGATAACCACCGACCGGAACGCGGATTACGACCGGTGCTGTCCATTCATTGCCAGAACGCCATCGCATCAATGCGAGTTCGTTTCTGATCTGATGCATCGCCGGCCAGATGTAATCAAAGAACTGAATCTCAACGACGGGCTTCAACCCGCGCGTTGCCATGCCTATTGCTCGGCCGACAATGTTTGCTTCAGCGAGTGGAGAGTTAAATACACGTTCACTGCCGAACTTTCGTTGCAGGTTTGCGGTGACCTTGAAGACGCCGCCTTTACCTTTAACAGTTTCAAGATACTGTTCACGAGAACAATCCGCCACATCCTCGCCAAATACGATGATGCGCGGATCGCGCTCCATCTCCGCATGCAAACATCGATTGATCAGATCAACCATTGTCCCTGGAGAACCGGTTAGTTCGAGCTTGTCTTCGGTGTCGAATGCTTTCGAAGTGGGATCAACGGTCGGCGAGAATACAAATCTAGTAACGCTCTCAACCGGCGGCTGAGAACTCGCGATGGCCTGGTCCGCAGCTGCTGCAACTTCGCGATCGATGTCGTCTTTGATTCGCTGCAATCCGTTTTGGTCAATTACGCCTTCGTCAATTAGCCTGGCACCGAATCTCTTGACCGGATCCTGTTCAGCATCTATAGCCCGCTCTTCATCGGATCGATAAAGTCGTTCATCATCTGAGAGCGAGTGCGAATAAGGTCGAATTACTTTCGCGTGCACTAACGACGGTCCTTTGCGATCACGACAATATTGGACCGCTTTCCGCATCACTTCGAGAGACTCAATTGGATCAGTGCCGTCACATTTCTGAATGTAAAGCGCCGGGAACCCTTCGACCAATTTTGAGATATCGCCACCGGCAGTTTGTACTTCAACGGGCACACTGATCGCGTAACCATTATCCTCAACTAAAAAGACAACCGGCAGTTTCAAATTACAGGCTGTATTCAGTGATTCCCAAAACTCACCTTCACTGCTGGTACCGTCGCCCAGCGATACGTAAGTCACTTCATCATCATGAAAACCTTTAAAGCGTTCTTTAAGCTCGCTGATTAGATTGATGCGATATGAGGATTCCGCGGAACCGACAGCCTGTAACAACTGCGTTCCTGTTGGTGAAGATTGCGAAACAATGTTCAGCTTCTTATGACCCCAATGAGATGGCATCTGACGACCATGCGAGTTGGGATCATCTTCGGCACCCACCGCAGCAAGTAACTGCTCAAGGGGCGTCATTCCTAACTGCAAACAAAGAGCCCTGTCTCGATAGTAGGGATAGAACCAGTCATAACCAGGCTTTAACGCCATTCCGGCTGCGACGAGGACCGCTTCGTGTCCTGCACCACTGATCTGAAAGTAAATTCGGTTCTGCCCCTTTAGTTGAATCTCCCTATCATCGAGACGTCGCGACAAGTACATTGTGCGGTACATCTCAAGCAGTGTTTTGCGATCGAGGTCGTGCTCGCTTTTGGATTTGGCGGCAGTGTCCTTCACCATGTGCATCGGCTTCGCACCCGGAACTTGTACAGGTTTAGGCCTTTCAACTGGAACTGGTTTGGGTGCCGCTGTCTCCTGGGGCTGCTCCGTTAAGGCCTCGGCCACAGGTGCTTCCGACTTGCGCACGAGCTTTAGAACCTTAGTATCAGTATTCATAATTGCTATTCAGAGTGATTCGATATTCTTCTGCCATTCCTGGGTGACCGTGGCGTAATGCCGTTTCGATCCCGCGTTCGTAGGCTTGTTTTGCCTCTTCTCGTTTTCCAAGGCGTTCATAAGCACTCGCCAACATTCCGAACGCGTTACCTTCATCTTCCGCGGCTTCCAGATAATTATTCAAAGTTTCAATCAACTGCTCATCATCGCCGGCTTTTTCCAACTCTTTTGCAAGGCCAAACATTATCGCCGTATTCGCTGGATCGTTGGCGAGCATTTGCTTGAAGAGATCGATTCTTGATGTCATTGCCACTCGCTATCAGTCAGTAATAATCAGTCAGTAATAATCAGTCAGTAATAATAGGACCCATTCGACCTATTCGACCTATTCCACCGACACGGACCACATCACTTACCGCCTATAAGCAGTTTTGCGATCGTTTGCAACTGCATATTTGAAGTACCCTCGTAAATCGCGCCGATCTTCGAATCGCGCCAGTACTTCTCGACCGGGTAGTCTTTTACGTAACCATAACCGCCGTAGAGTTCGATTGCTTTGGACGTAACGCGTTCGGCAACTCTCGACGAGTAGAGTTTTGCCATCGCCGCTTCTTTAACGAAGTTGACTCCCGCGTCTTTCATTCGTGCTGCGTTGTATACGAGCAACCGAGCAGCCTCCAACTCAGTCGCCATCTCAGCAAGCTGGAATTGAACTCCTTGAAATTCATTAATCGACTTGCCGAACTGCTGGCGCTCTGAAGTGTAGGCAAGCGCACTTTCCAAGGCCCCGGCTGCGATGCCAATCATCTGGGCGCCGATTCCGATGCGGCCTTCGTTCAACGTTTCGATTGAAATCTTGTAACCCTTGCCTGCTTCGCCGAGTACGTTCTCTTTTGGGACCTGACAGTCTTCTAAAATCAGTTCAACTGTCGATGACGCACGAATACCGAGTTTGTTTTCCTTCTTGCCCACGGAAAATCCCGGAAAGCTTTTCTCAACGATAAATGCAGTAATGCCACGGTATCCGGCCTCTGGATTTGCGTTGGCAAAAAGCACAAAGATCTCCGCCTCGATGCCGTTGGTAATCCAGAGCTTCCTTCCATTCAGCACGTAATGATCGCCCGAATCGACAGCGCGGGTCTGCATTGCAAACGCGTCTGAACCAGAACCTGGTTCACTTAATGCGTAGGCGCCCACTTGTTCACTTGCGAGCCGCGTAAGAAATTTCTTCTGTTGTTCGGGAGTGCCCCACCGAATTAGCGCGTTGTTGACAAGAGTATTTTGAACGTCGACGAAAACTCCAACGGAGGCATCCACTCTGGACAACTCTTCGACGGCGAGAATTGCAGAAAAGAAATTGGCGCCGGCACCGCCGTACTCCTCCGGCGTCTCAATGCCCATCAACCCCAGATCGAAACATTGTTTGATAATTGCCGGGTCGAGCTTCTGGTGCTCGTCCATCTCCTCCACTCGCGGTCGGAGCTCCCCTTCTGCGAACTCGCGGACGCTGAACCGAAACATCTGTTCGTCTTCAGAGAGCGTAGTAAGTGGGCGCCCAGTTAATTGCTCAACAGCTGCTTGAGATTGACTCATAGATACCTTAGTTTGGCTGTAATAGGTGGTTGAACACTGCATAATAATCGAATTCAGAACCGGAGCGAAGCGAGCAATGTCCGATATGCTTTAGCTTGTCGTGACGCACCCAACCAGGCCCGGAAATTTTAAGGACTTTCTGAAATGTTGGGTTGGTTGCGTCACGACAAGCTAAAGCATATCGGACATAGTCGGCATGTTTGTTGCAGGAACGAATGTGTCCCAGCGCAAGGACTTGCTTCAAAATGCCACTGTTATAAATTGAAGTTGAGATGATCTCCAACAAAGATACGAAACCAAAACGTTTTGCGCCGCTGGGGATCATCTTCGGCATCATTGGCCTCCTATTATTTGTCTACTTCGTGCGAAAGGCCGGCCCTCTCGAAATTCTCGCAGGCATCCGTAGACTCGGTTTTGGTTTAATTCTCATCCTCGCGATTTCGAGTATTCGACATATCGTCAGATCGCTCGCCTGGATAAAGTGCGTTGAAAGACCTTTTCAACTTCGATTCCGGGATGCCCTTGCTGCACGGTTAATGGGCGACGCTCTCGGCAATATCATTCCGTTGGCGAGCGTCGCGGTTAGCGAACCATCGAAAGCCGTTTTTGTAAGAGATCGCATTCCATTGATGGTGGGATTGTCAGCGCTTGCGATCGAAAACATTTTCTACAGCTTGTCGGTCGCGCTTTTCATCTTCGCCGGAACCAGCACACTGTTACTTAGTTTCTCGCTGCCGAAAGCCTTACGCTACGCCAGTGTTGGTGCTCTCGTAACGATTTTGATTATCGTGCCGATCGGCTTCTTTGTAATACGTAAACAGGCGAGATTTATAAGTGGAGCACTTGAGTTTCTAAGTGCGCGAGGCGTTGCTAGGAAATGGATGATGAAGTTCACGCCACGCGCGCAGACGCTTGAAGAACGCGTGTATGGATTCTACGAACGCAACCAGCGAAGTTTGATTCCGATCTTTTGTTTGGAAGTGCTATTTCATGCTGCGGGAGTTGTCGAGATCTTCACGACGCTATGGTTCATTAGTCCAGTCGCACCATCATGGCGTCAGGCATTTATCCTTGAGTCCGTCAATCGAATCATCAATGTGGCGTTTAAGTTTATGCCTTTGAGAGTCGGGGTTGACGAAGGTGGGACGGAACAAGTGTCGAAGGTACTCGGGTTTGTTAAGAGCACCGGGGTGACTCTGGCAATTGTGCGCAAGAGCCGCGACATTTTCTGGGCAATGATTGGTGTAACCCTGCTGGTGAAGAAGGGCTTTTCACTGCGTGGTGTTTCTGAGGACGATCAGATGATTGAACCGGACAGAATAGGACCTATCGGACCTATAGGACCTATTTGAACCTTTCACTCATACGCCAGCGCATTCACTGGATCCAGATTCGAAGCTCGAATGGCAGGATAAAGCGCACCCAGAATCCCGCCGACCAAACCTATTGCCGCCGCGGTTAGAGCCCATTGCCAACTGTATTCAAACACCAGATCGTAAGCTTCGTGGATCACGTAGCCAGCCACTGCCGACACGGCAAAACCAACGATCAAGCCGATGATACTGATCAATATCGCTTCTTTCTCAATGATGCCCACGATATAACCTCGTGACGCGCCCATCGCTTTCAGGATCCCAATCTCACGAGTTCGCTCAGTGATAGTTGTATACATTGCCAACATCACAACCAGCGAGCTGACCACTGCTGCCAGTCCAACCAGCACACGAAGGAAAATTCCCAGATAAGGAATGCTCTTCTCGAATCCTGCAAACACTTCGCGCGTTGGCTGGATCGTATTCCCTGGAAGCTCTTTGCTGATCTTTGCGGCCATCGCATCGACCTGTTCGGAGTTCTTTAACTTCACAAAAACGAACGTGCACTTACCCGGTGCTTCGAGCGCTTCCTGCAAAGCCGGCAATGTCAATTTCATGCGCGGGCCAGATTCAGGAGAATAAATTCCGGCGATACGGTAACCAGCACCGCCAAACGGTTTGATGAGATCTCCGACGTGATAATTATTATTGCGAGCCTTTACTTCATCGATGACCGCCTCACTGTTTCCGGAAGGTCCCTGACCTGCAATGAGCTGGATCCCATTCATCGACGCATACCCGTTCCAGTCCACGCCATCAATTTGTTCAAGACCGATTCCGGTTGAGCCTTGAGAGAACCACCGGCCGATAGGGATTGCATCTTCAACCCCGTCGATCGCTTTGAGTCGACTCGCATACTGAACATCCAGGTTCATGGAAGCGCCGGTCGCTTGAATTGCCCCCGGTCTCATAAAAATCAATTCCGCACGCACATTAGTCGCACGCCGTTGCAATTCGTTCGACATTCCTCGCGCGAGACCGGTAAACAACATCACCAGACTGACTCCGAGCGCGATGCCCGCAACACTGACCAGTGTGCGAATCGGCCGTTGGCGAATATTAGAAGTAACTAAGTTATCCATAACTGAATGAGAATGTCCGGCGAACTTTGGTTTGTCGTAGTGCCGAATTCAACTAACTGAATTTATCTTGGACTCTCTGGCTCATCTTCGCGCCAACTGTCATGAACTTGCGGCACGGCCGTAAACATAAGGCATTTGAGTGACCTTAACAAACGTCACCGTTACAAAGGCGAATCTGAGTAGGACAGGCTGTTAGCCTGTCGCGGTTTTCGTTGGCTGCCTAATTCTTTAAGGCTCTGCTCGGACGCAACGACAGGCTAACAGCCTGTCGTACTCTGTTCTACTTGTCCAGGTGCTCTAAGTTACACTACAACCGCTCCATCACGACGTTGCAAACAAAAAGCCTAAAAATGCCTATCAGAAAGACTTGCTTATTCTTCATCTCTTTAGCTCTTCTCGTCTTAAGCTGTTTTCCTCAGTCAGCTTTAGTTCAATCCGAGCGCGCCCAGATCACGATCCTCGGAACCACCGATTTGCACGGCAACATCGATCCTGTCGACTACTACACAAACAAGCCCGATAACCGAGGTCTCGCAAAAATCGCCACCCTGATAAAAGCGATTCGCAAAGACCAACCAAACGTGTTGCTAATCGATTCTGGCGATACGATTCAGGGATCGCCACTCGAGTCGTTGCACGGCCGCAAGAACAATCAGCCTCCCGATCCGATGATGCTGGCAATGAACGCGCTTAATTACGACGCAATGACTGTCGGCAATCATGAATATAACTTCGGATTGAAAGTGCTTGAGAAAGCACGACAGGAAGCCAAATTCCCCTGGTTATCTGCGAACACATACGATACGAACAACGGCCAAACACATTACAAGCCTTACCTGATTCGCGAAGTAGCCGGAGTGAAGATCGGTATACTCGGGTTAACGACACCGGGCATCCCTAATTGGGACAATCCACCAAATTACGCGGGCCTCGAATTTCACAACCCAATTCCGGAAGCACAGAAATGGGTGAACACCTTGAGGTCACAAGAGAAGGTCGACGTGGTCGTCGTGGCAATGCACATGGGCCTTGGCGAGGATCTGCGAACTGGTGAAGTAAGTCCCGGACAAGTGCCTCATGAGAACGAAGCGATCGCGATTGCGCAGCAAGTTCCGGGTATCGATGTCATCTTCATGGGACATACACATCGCGAAGTATCGTCGCTTTACATTAATGGGGTCTTGATCACACAGGCAAATTATTGGGGACGCCACCTGTCGCGCGCCGATTTGTATCTCCAAAAATCAGATAAGGGTTGGTCTGTTTACGCCAAGGCGGCCCGTACTATTCCGGTCGACGATCGGCTTCAGCCGGATCCGGAGATCGTTAAGATCGCCGAACCTTACGATAGAGAAACACAAGCCTGGCTCGGTCGGGCGATTGGTAAATCGTCCAAAGAACTGACCGCCAAAGATGCGCGGTTTCGAGATACGGCAATTCTCGACTTGATTCAGAAGGTTCAGCTTGAAGCAGGCAAAGCTGACGTGTCGATGGTCGCCAATTTCAATTCTGAAGCACGGATCGCTCAAGGCCCGGTAACGGTCCGCGACATCGCCGGATTGTATGTTTATGAAAACACCCTCGTCGTGTTGGAAGTGACCGGGGAACAGCTAAAGGATGCGTTAGAGCACTCAGCTAAGTACTTTAAAGCTTACGTTCCAGGTAAACCTGCTTCGGACCTGGTGGATGAAAAAATCCCTGCTTACAATTTCGACATCGCGGAAGGGGTCAATTACGACCTGGATATATCGAAGCCCGTCGGTCAGCGAATTCAGAATCTGACTTTTCATGGGCAACCGGTCAAACCCGATCAGAAGTTTCGATTAGCAACAAATAACTATCGGGTCAATGGCGGCGGTGGTTACACCATGTACATGTACAAGAACGCGCCTATCGTCTATCGGTCGAGCGAAGAGATTCGAGAACTGATCATCGATTGGGTTGAGCGACACAAAGTGGTGCCAAGCGAGCCAACGAATAATTGGCGCCTACTGCCATGATGGGAAGTTGAAAGTCGAAAGTCCAAAGTCGAACGTCCAAAGTCCAAAGTCCAAAATCGAATGTCATTAGCCAGTAACTACTAACTACGCACTACTGACGCCTGACATTCGACTTTGGACTTTTTCGGACAAACCAAAACGGCAACCCGGGGGCGTTGGGTTGCCGTTTTGGTTTTTGTGGAAACGAGCTAACAATTCTCCTAACCCGTTTCCATTGCGCGGGACGCTCCACTAAGTCACTGACCCACGACCATTACCTCGATTACTTGATAAGCCTGCTTGCTGCTATTCGAGGCTAGCTGCTCTCGTTGCATTTGCTTTTCGCGGTTTGACTTCACCAGCAGACGGCCATCAGGCTCGCCCGTCGCCCAAATCTCTGAAAGAAAATATTGGTCCTGGTAACGATGGAAAACGAGTTTTCCTCTGCCACTGTCGTTGCGACGAAGTGAACTGGTCAGTCTAACGGCAGATTTCGAATTCTCAGTTCCAAGGATCCTCAGGATCCCGCTGCCGACTGAGGTTGGCTGAATCCCGTAGCGCCCCGCTGGCAGTTCCTTATCACCAACAATGAAACTGAAAGGAATGTTCGCGGCTACGCGTCTTGTTGTTTGTGCGGACACTGCGGTTGCGGTCAGCGCGACGACCGCTAAGAGCATCAACATAGATAACATCTTGATCATTTGCTTTGGCATGACTTCCTCCTAAACTTTCTGGGCCGTGGTTCTGTGCTTCGTTTGTGGTTGCATCGGTTGGAGAACTTTATAGCTAGGTGCGTGCCAAAAGAATTAATGAGGAAAGACTGGATTTTTGATGATCGAGAGACAGGAATCGTCTGCGAAAACTATCTGTTCGGATAGACGGTCTATCCAGTTAGATAGGTCTTTGGTGTTTGGTCTGTGGATTTTGTTTGCAGTGCCGCCTTGAATCAAAGTCCAAAGGCCAAAGACCCTTCGATCTATTGTCTGAAACCAAACAGGCGCGTAGACTCTCGCCCTAAACAACCTTAACTAAGTCTTCGCAATGCAGCCACGACTCTCAGCAATTTCAGGCAAGCTCAAAGGCGGGATCTTTACGGTCGGCGACGACCCGTTTGTGATCGGGCGCGAAGTCGCGGCCAACCTCTGCGTTGCTGAAGCCGCTGTTTCTCGTCGCCACTCAATCATCGAAAAGAAAGCTGACACCTACGTGATCACCGACCTGGAGTCGTTGAACGGGACCTTTGTTAACGACGTGCCAGTCAGGACCCGAAAACTCGAGCACGGTGATCGTGTTCGGATTGGCGAATCACAGTTTCTCTTCCTCATCGACGCGGGAGATGCCACTTCACAATCGAGCTTTGTCAAGATCGATGACGCTCAGGTGCTAAGTGGATCGACCGTTCAAATTCGTTTTGACGACGCGCTTTACGTCATGGCGCGTGATCTCAGTGCACTGATGAAGATCAGTACTACGATCAATGCAATTCGCGGTGTGGATGAATTGCAAAGACGTTTATTGGAATTGCTGTTTGAAGTTGTGCCCGCTCAACACGCCGCGATCCTGCTGACGAACGACGACTTTATTGATAATGACTCTATCTTCGCGCTCGATCGTGTTAAGGGAAAAGACGAGACCGTAACGATAAGCAAAACGATTGCCCAGCAAGTGATCCGCGACGGCGTTGCACTTCTAACCAACGATGTAGTCAATGAGAATTTAACGAGCGACAGCGTGATCGCGTCACGTGCGCTCTCAGTGATGTGCGTGCCGTTGGTTATGTTGGAACGCAAGATTGGCGTGTTGTATCTCGACACCAGTCTGAGAGGGGATGAATTCAACCGAGATCACTTGCAACTCGTGACGGCACTTTCTGGAATCGCCGCGGTTGCTATCGAAAACGCGCGCCATTTTGAGTGGCTGGAAAGCGAAAATCAGCGTTTGCTTGAGGACGTCAATCTCGAGCACAACATGGTAGGCGAAGGTGCCGCGATGCAACGCGTGTATCATTTCATCGCGAAAGTAGCACCTACAGATTCGACAGTTCTTATTGTTGGTGAGAGTGGCACCGGAAAGGAGCTGGCTGCGAGGGCAATTCACCGGAACAGCAAACGCTCACAGAAGCCTTTCATCGCGATCAATTGCGCCGCCCTGGCAGAGACACTGCTTGAAAGCGAACTATTCGGCCACGAGAAAGGTTCGTTCACGGGAGCATTTACACAAAAGAAAGGGAGGCTTGAAACAGCTGAAGGCGGAACGTTGTTTCTTGATGAGATCGGAGAGATTTCCCCGGCTCTGCAAGTGAAGCTTTTGAGAGTTCTGCAGGAGCGGGAATTTGAGCGCGTGGGTGGAACTCAGACTATCAAAGTTGATATTCGCGTCATCACCGCGACCAACAAGAATCTGGAAGATGCAATTCAACAGGGAGAGTTTCGGCAGGATCTTTTCTACCGGCTCAACGTTGTATCGTTTGAAATGCCGCCGCTGCGCGAACGACGCGAGGACATCATGTTGTTGGCCAGTTACTTTGCCGACAAATATGGGCCCGCTTGCAATCGTAAGTTAATCGGCGTTTCAACTGAGGCGCGCACTTGTCTCGTGAGTTACGACTGGCCCGGCAATGTTCGCGAATTGGAAAATGCGATTGAACGAGCAGTCGTACTGGGAACAACTGATCTAATTCTGCCGGAGGATTTACCGGAAACTGTATTGGAAACAAAGGTCTCCGCTCCGGTTGCGACGGCCGGATATCATGAGGCTGTGACGCGCACGAAGCGCGATATTATTCTCAAAGCAATTGAACAGGCGAATGGTAACTTTACTGAAGCCGGAAAGATTCTGGGCATCCATCCAAACTATTTGCACCGCTTGATCCGCAACTTGAATCTAAGAGAAGCAACTAAAAACTTGAGCTCAAAGATTGCTGATCCACTCTAATGAGAGGTGTCTCTTAAACAAGGTGGTTGAAAACAGCCTGGTAATAAAGCTCTCCTTGCTTTCCCGTGCCTGCAGTCAAGAATAAGTCGAACTGTCCGAGCGCAGCATGTTCGATCTCGTAAATGGTCGTAAACTGCGGCAAGCGCTCTTCGCTGATAAATAACAAAGAGAATGAGTTGGTCTGAACGGCGTTCGACATGATTTCGGCTCGCAGCCGAAATTTGTCCACTTTTCGAGTCTGAAACTTTTCGACTTTGAGAAGCTTCAACGCAACCCACTGACCTCGTGCGTTGAGAGTCTGAAAATAACCGCCGACATACGGCTCGAAAGTCGCAGCCGTAAACATGAAGAGAGGATCTTGTTGCGATTGGATTGGAATATCGTCGGGCTGACTAGCAAAGACTGAACGACCATTCGCTATGATAAGACCGGACGACGCTCCGAATAATAGACATGAAGTTAGGAACTTGCGTCGCTGCATGATTTTTCTCCTGGTGATCGGTTTGAAAGCGTAAGACAGAAGGGTAGGGAACCAGTCTTGGTGATGCTCGCTGGAAGATATCCGCACGTCGTAATTGAAGTCTCTGGGCTCAACATCAAGAACGACTAAAGACTTGGAGAATGCTAATAGCTAACGCTTATCGTATATACGTGGCTCCAGTTGTCGCGGAAGTTATGGTCGGTCCGGGCAATGTCCGGGAGCTGGAAAAGCTCTTGAATGAACAGTCGTACTGGGGACGACCCGCTCTGATTCTACCAGAGGCTCTGGCTGAAACCGTATTAAAAAATCGACCGCTCCGCTGGCGACCGCCGAATATCATGAACCCGTGACGCAAGCGAAGAGCGATATTATTCTTAAATGATGAGTATTCTGCTGCGTGAGGTAACCCCCGATGATGAACCTTTTTTGTTCGAGGTTTACGCCAGTACTCGACTTCAGGAACTCGAGGGCTTGGGATGGGATGAAAAACAGAAGCAGGACTTCATTCGAATGCAGTTTGTTATTCGAGAAAGATCATTTCCTCGGGTTGAGGATCGAATTGTGCTCTCAGATGGACGCAGCATTGGTAGACTAGCCGTCGACCGCACCGAGAAAGCGATATGGCTAAGAGACATCGCCCTTCTGACAGAATACCGCAATGCCGGTATCGGAAGTGGTCTGATTAAGGATTTAATGCATGAAGCCGCCGCTTGTGGCAAACCGCTTATGCTGCACGTGCTGTCTATTTCTCAGGCGGTACGACTCTACGAGCGTTTAGGTTTCTCTACGACGGGCTCCGATGCGGGGTATTTAGAAATGACATGGCTTCCGCCTTCTTCGATTACCTCAGAAGAATAGATCCACACCAACTACCTACTTCACTTTCTATGACTCAGTATCGAATCAACCCGTACATAAGTTTTGTAGAAAGCCGGCTATCTCCCGAGTTCGTTCAGTACGCGGTCTTTCATCGATTAACTGGAGAGCTACTTGAGCCGAGTGACCCCATTCGTTCGCTGATGCACGCAGTTAAATCAGGGACTCTGGTTTCACTAACGGACGCAGATCTTGCCGAGTTCGGCGAAATGGGAGGTCAAATAAGAGAACTTATTCGCAAAGAGTTTTTAATTCCGGGAAATTATGATCCGCTAACACTCTTGTGGGAACAGTATGTTGCTCGACCAATTCAGAATCCAGCCATCATGTATCGTTCGCGAGCTGAAGAATGGATTCTCGTTCGAACTTCGATGGAGCATACTGTCTACTCGCGCAAACGCAACGAACTACCTTTGGTAATCGAGGAGGTCTTGTCGCCGTTAGCTGGGGAAATATTTTCGATGGCTGATGGTACGAAAACACTACGTCAGATTTTTTCAACGCTAAGGAGTACAGATGGAGCGGGCGTACTGGAAGATGCAGAATTCAGAACAGCGATCGACTTCTTAACCAGTCAAGAAAGACAACTCATAAAGTTAACGTCACGCCCGGAAGATCTTGAAGATCCCTTTACGCCTGTCAACATTGTGCCGCGGAATCTTTATCACGCGCACAGATGGGAGCAGTCGTCTGGTTCACAAAAGAGCATCATTGATTTTCACCTGGAAGGAATTCGAGATGCCGCCTGGGAGTTTGACCAAATCGAGCCCACAGTTAACCACTGTTTTCGCTTTCCTCACGACGCTCTCGGCGGCCTCAATTATGGTTCTCGGTTTTGTCTTTCTGCACTTCGTCCTGAATACCTTCCAATGTTGGACCAATCACGCGGACTCAAGGTATTGGAGGTTGGTGGAGGCACTGGCACTTTTGCTCGGAGTTTTATCGAACAAGCCCGGCAATTGAGCGATTCCCTTTCGAATCGACTAAACATCAATTACCACATACTGGATTTATCTCCTGCTTTAATGGAGAGTCAAAGAAAGATCCTCTCTGAACTCCTGCCAGCCGACAGACACTTTCAGCAGAATGCAACTGAGTTTGATATCCCCGAGATTAGGTTCGATCTGATTATCGCTAACGAAGTCATCGCTGACTTTCCGGTTGCACGTGTTAACCGGAGCAGTGTGAATAGGGCCAATGGCACGAAAGATCCGGAGTGGGAGGGCGAGGGCGCTTCTTATCTCTATAAATATGACCTTCCGCATCAGGGCGTTCCCGATTCGTTTTTTGTTAACGCAGGCGCGTTTAGGTTCATAGAACGCGCGTGGAAACATCTAACACCCGGCGGGACGCTCATCTTGTCGGAATACGGCTCAGAGCAGCAATACCCGATCAGGTCTGTCCACCTAAGCCATGATGAGTTCTCGATTCACTTTGGCCAACTTGCTGCATGCGCAGCTAAGATAGGATTCCAATCTCGTTTGTTAACGTTGAAGGAATTCATGTCGTTTGACGATGACGTGCTGGTTCTTAATGGACGCGAAGAACATCTACTCTGCTTGAATCATGTTTTTAGAAACTACGGACTGACTCTACCTTACGCCGTACTTTCCAAGTCACAATTCGAACGCCAATCCCAAAATGTAGGTGAACAGATAGCACTGACCGGATACTCCTTTTCACCGCTGAGGAAGGGATATCATTTTGGCCCAAACATAAAGGACTTTCTCGTCTTAATCATGACCAAACCGTTCGGTCAACAGGGGTAACATAAAGGGCTCACAGTAAACGTACGCGTGCAGCCAGATTTGAACGCAGGTGTCGATCGGGTATTCTTTTTTGACGCTGGCGAAGGATTTTATTTTGGTTCGAACATCAGAGACTTTTCTCGTTTGACAATTAACAATCCCATATTTGTGGTTACACAGTGGAAGGAGACTTGAATGGAGGCTTCTTTAACGCATGAGGCATTCACTCAGCATGCGAATACAAAATTTCAGGTTCCGATTGACGAAAACACCGCGGTGGAACTGGAGCTAGTCGACGTTTCGGAACTGAAGCTGTATCCCCGTCAGGAGGAATTTTCGCTTGAGTTTCGTGGTCCATTGAACATGTTTCTCGGCCAGGGGGTGCGCAACTTTCAGCACGAACAAATGGGCAACTTTGAATTATTCATAGTACCGGTTCAACAGGACGCGGAGGGCTTTTACTACGAAGCGGTTTTCAATCGGATACGCGATTAGTCACTTAGATGAGCAGCCAATTACCAGAAGCTGGAAGCATCACACTTCGCCCAGTTAGTCCCGACGATCACGAATTTTTAGTCGAAGTTTATGCCAGCACTCGAGCTGAAGAAATGGCTTTATTGCCATGGACCAACGAACAGCGTGAGGCGTTTGTCCGGTGGCAGTTCGCCGCGCAACAAGAGCACTATGCCAGGCATTATCCCGCTGCCAATCATGACATAATCATGTTCGACGGCCGGAAAACCGGTCGTCTCTATGTTGCTCGCCTGGACCAGGAAATTCGGATTGTCGATATCACTCTTCTACCTATCGAGCGGAATGCCGGAATTGGGAGTTACCTGATCACACAATTGCTCGACGAAGCGGACCGAACCAGCAAGATTACGCGGATTTATGTGGAGGAATTCAATCCTTCGCTGAGTCTTTTTACGAGGTTGGGATTTTCGCCGAGCAAACAGGACGGCATTCATCTGCTGATGCAGCGGACTCCTGCTGAACAGTTCACTCCAACGCTCTAATTAGATTCTTCAGACAACAGATACGAGGGGTTCGGATTTGTGATCCGGTCTGCTTTAGAAGAAGGGACTGCAAACTTCGCTGATATAGAGCTACGAATGAAGGCGATTGATAACTGCTGCGTAGTGGGCAGCGCTTGTATGCCTGGTTCTAACCGGAACGATCAGGAAGGAGAACAGACCCAACTGATCATGCTCGATCAGAAACGTGTCCTGTTTAAGAGTCGTGTCTTGCGAACCCCGAAAAAGAAGTGTAAAGCCTTCTTTCCCCGCCGCAGTCTGCTGTCGTGAAGCAAAACTAGCTATATCAACCAGCGTCACCTTAAGTTTCCTCGCTTCATGATGAATGAAAAAACTTGTGCCTCGCTGAGATTTGAAAGATGCGAAAGTCAGACCTGCCGTCTTTGAAGTTGAGGTCCCCATGCCAGAAGCTTTCTCTGCGAGAGACCATGGAACTCCCGCTGCAAGTGCCATCAACGTACCTTGCTTCAAGAACTTTCTGCGCGAACTGCTCATTTGTGTCCTCCTAGGAAAGTACTTTGAACTGAGGTGTGGTCAAAATGGTGGTGCAGTCTATTTCTTCTTCGTCGAACTTGCAATAAAAAAAACATGATGAAAAAGTTTGGAAGAATGTTTCACGACACTCTTGTAATATGTGCGCTTTCGATCTATAGTGCGCGCTC
>DATDFV010000057.1:0-14382 GCA_036522415.1 Pyrinomonadaceae bacterium
GATCTGTGTGTCTGCTGCAGCCGTGCTACTTGATAACATAGGTTGATTAGCTCAGTTGACGTCCAGGCTCGTTCAACTTTCGAAAATGGTATCCCATTGCGGCCAGCCGCAGCGTTTCCGCAAGCTTATCGCGATGCTTTAAGACAGCCTGGCTGAAGAAGCGCCAGAACTCTTTGCGTTCACTGTCAACTATTCCAAGCTTGAGCATTACGTGGGTGAACGCCGTGACGCCGCTGATAACACTATAGCGTTGCGGCTCTACAAACTGCTGGGCAGTTCGTTTCATCGACTCAAGCGCTCGCTGATAATACTCACGGGGAGCGTAAATCGTTCGCATGATCGACTGATAGCCCTGAATGAGCACAGCCGGATCCATGCGAGTCTTAAAATTCAAGGTACAGCTCGTGTTGTTTCCCGAAGCTTCTCCCAACAATCTTCCTTCTCGTTCCAGTCTCTTCCATAACTGGGTATCAGGAAGCGCGTTCAGAAGACCAACCATCGCAAGCGGAATCGCGCTCTCTCTGATGAAGTCAATCTGGCGCTCAAAAATGTCTGCGGGATCGTTGTCAAAGCCGACAATAAAGCCCGCCATTACTTCCATACCATAGCTCTGAATCTTCTTTACGGATTGGAGCAAGTTGCCACGGTTTTGCGACTTCTGAGCTTCCTTCAAACTCTCTTCCACCGGAGTTTCTATGCCTAGAAACACGCGCCGAAAACCAGCTTCCCGCATCTCTTTGAGCAGTGGTTCATCGTCTGCCAGATTCACGCTTGATTCGGTCAGAAGGGAGAACGGATAACCATTCCGTTTCTGCCATTTTGCGAGCTCAGGAAGCAGCAGCCTGACATTTTTTTTGTTGCCGATGAAGTTATCGTCCACAATAAAGACTGTTCCGCGCCAATTGAGTTTCCGCAATGCCTCAAACTCAGCCAGCATCTGTTGAATACTCTTGGTTCGCGGCACGCGTCCGTAGATTTCAATTATGTCGCAGAACTCGCAGTTGAAAGGACAGCCTCGCGAATACTGCACGCTCATTGCGCTATAGCGCTTCAAATTCGCCAGGTGAAAATCGGCCAACGGAGTAATCGCAAGCGGCGGACGATCGACTGCCTCGTAGCGGCGCTTTGCAACTCCCGCAGCGAGATCCTTAACGAACTCCGGCAACGTAGTCTCCGCCTCGCCGACAAAGACGTGATCCGCTTCGGGCAGATCTTCGATCGTCGTGGTGACATATGGGCCACCGAGGACGACGCGTTTGCCACGCGACTTGCAGCGTTTCACTACTTGTTTGAGCGAATCCTTCTGCACCAGCATCGCGGTAGCGAATACCATGTCGGCCCAATCAATGTCTGAGGTTTTCAGAGTTTCTATGTTCAGATCAATGAGGCGTCGTTCCCAGTCAGACGGCAATAAAGCAGAAACGGTTAACAATCCGAGCGGTGGAAATGCGCATCGCTTACCCTCAAACGGCAACGCGTGACGAAAACTCCAATATGTGTCCGGAAACTCAGGATTGATCAACAAAACTCTCATGACAACACGCTCCTGACGTCACTCTGCTGGTCCATGTTCTGGGGCAACAACTAACTGAGAGCCGCCGGCAGTTCGTGCACCCATGCGGCGCAACCAGCGGAAATGGGACAAAAGTCCCGCACGAAAGGAACTGTGCTCACCATATCTCACCCCAAATTCACGACAGGTCTCTTCCACAAGGTTTGAGATGGCGGGGTAATTGATGTGACATACGCGAGGAAAAAGATGATGTTCGATCTGAAAATTCAAACCGCCCAAAAGCCAACTCTCGACTCTATTGCGTCGAGCGAAGTCCACAGAAGTTTCGACTTGATGTACCGCCCAGGCATTCTCCATCGAGCCGGAGCTATCTTGGGGCAGCGGGAACTCGGCCTCTTCAACGCAGTGAGCAAGTTGAAATACGACGCTAACAACTACACCCGCAAGACTCACTGTTAGAACGTACAAGAGGACTACTATCCACAGCCTATGCATCAAGAGCGGTAATCCGAACGCTAATATTAAGAACAGCGCCTTACCGCCAATAAATCGCACGAGCTCCCACCTTTTCGGCCGCGGCATTCGGGTGTGTCCGATGCGACCACTTATAACGTCACGGAAATCATCGTATAGATGCCACTTGATGACATTCAATCCGTAAAGCGGCCATAAATAGAAATGCTGCCAGCGATGAAGTTTGAATCTCGTTTGATGTGGAGTTAAGCGGCCGAAAAAAGCGATATCAATATCGGCGTCGTGGCCGGTGATGTTTACGTAGGTGTGATGTACGACTACGTGTTTCCAGTGCCATACGTAAGAACTGGCACCTATTAGATCCATCGTCATAGCCGCCAAACGGTTAATCCACGCGTGATTTGAATAGGAGTGATGACTGCCGTCGTGTTCAATATTGAAACCAATCGCAGCAATTGACATCGCAAGTAGAACCGCCAGGGGCAAAGCCTGCCACCAGGATCCCGCCACGAACACCAGCAGTGAATAGAACCCACTAAAGGCACTCAGAATAATTGCGGTTTTCAAATACATTGCGGGACAGTCGCGAGCGCTACGATCGGAATTACGAAAGTAGTCATCAACTCGTCGCTTTAATTCTTTATGAAATGCGTTCTCTCTGCTGAAAGTTAATCGGCTTGGAACACGATCGCGATTATGATTAAAACCCATATCTTTAAATCAGCGCTTTCTTACCAGAGACTTTGATGCTCTAACCTGTATGTTACGCATCACACATAGAAACTTCTTTTCAAAACAGTGCGGGAATGATGAGGTGACAAAACTATTACATTCAGTGAACATGAGCGTGGGCTGCCGTGACTTGTCTCCAAAGTGTGATCACATGAGAAAGAGCACAGAGCGCGAGTGATTTCACGAAGACAATTCTGTTTTTGACCGCTCTTGCGGCTCAGAAGTTCCCCGGTGGACAGGCGTTGCGCGTGAGCAAGCGGAAAGGAACACTCAATGTATTAGAGACGAGAACTATCGTATGTGCGGAAGAGCACATATGAGAGAACAGGCCGATTGCGAGAGGAGTTTTAGACGAAACTTAATTCAGGTATGCATCCGCTTCTGCCTTAATGATTCTGTAACATGGGCAGGATTTCGCTTCGAGCCCGCGGCGATTCAGAATGGTAATTAGTCCTCGACTGTAACGAATCAGTTTGCCGGCCTGCAGGATGCTAGCGGCTTTACTCACACCTTCGCGGCGCACTCCTAACATGTTAGACAGGAATTCCTGCGTCAACGGAAATTCCTCAGCTCCGAGGCGATCTTTGGTCATTAAGAGCCATCGCGCTAAGCGAGCGTCAACCAAATGAAAGCGATTGCAGGCCGAAGACTGAGAAACTTGAGTGAAAAGCGAGTGCGAATAACGATGGAGGAGGTTATGTAAACTACCAAGCCGGTTTGCTTCAACGCGTACCGCCGCTGAACTCATTCTCATCGCCGTACCCGAACCCTGCACTAGAGCAAGTGTTGACGAGGAGCGGACACCCATGAAAACGGACAGGCCTGCCATTCCTTCATTTCCAACCATTCCCACTTCAAGCAATGATGTCCCCGACACCTCTGAAATCAATGAGATTATGGAATCGATTGGAAAATAGACGTACTTAATCACATCACCAGGTTCGTACAACGCCTCGCCCAAAACCAAACTGACGGTCTTAAGTTTGGGCAACAAACGCGCGTATTCCTTTTTCGAAAGGTTGTCGAGCAGCCGGTTAAGAGATTGAGCGCCATTAACACGGACTTTCAAAAGGCCATTTTGTAGCGTCCTATTATCCATACTCGCCTTCCAACCTACACGAACTGAGGTTCCCAATGGATGAACATTGATAAGTAACACTGTGACGAAGCAAAGTCTGTGCGGCAACACACATACCAAGGCGACTCGCCGCTTCCAAGTATTATGTGTGTTACCTAACATATGTGTTATAGTGCTGCGAAGCACAGCCCGCTTTGACATCAGGATCGAGTCTTCCCCTCTGCTCCTCTTGGCCTCCGCGCAATCCAGCGGGGATGAAAAGGCTCCTGTTAATTCCACCCCGGAGATCGGAAGATGAAAATTTTGCTTTACAATCCAGACAATGGTGTCACGCGCAACTTCATGCCGCATCTCTGGATGTTTCTCCTGCAAGCGATCACCCCTCCCGGTCATGAAGTTGTTCTGATTGATGCCAATGCGCGGCCGATGAGCGATGATGAGATCGTCCAATTCATAAAAAAAGAAAAAATCGATCTCGTCGGAATCGGGGCCATGACGAGAATGGCCGAAAAAGCGTACCGCGTTGCCGATGCGATTCGCGTCGCAGGCGTGCCCGTGGTAATGGGCGGCCCGCACGTCACCGAAGTTCCTGATGAGGCGTTAGGTCGAGATGGAGGGCCACGTCACGCTGATGCGATCGCGCTCGGTGAAGCTGATGAAACCTGGCCACAGATCGTTGAGGACACTGCTCGTGGAGCACTCAAAGATATTTATGCGCCTGTAGACCAAACCGGAAAAGAGCAGAAGCCGAGTCTTCAACCTTACCCTGCCATTCCCTGGCAAACGCTAAATCTCGATCAATTCAATTTCTTCCCGCGTGTGCTGCGGCCTTTGCTATCGCGCGTCGGGCCGCATTGGCGCTCGCTGCACATCGTGCCCATCGAGTCAGGCCGAGGCTGTCCTTATGGTTGTGAGTTTTGCACCGTCACCGGATTCTTCGGCGACTCGATCCGCTTCCGCACAAATCAAAGTATCGTTGACGAATTACTGACGTTGAAAGCGCGTGCTAAAGCTGAAGGCGGAGTAATCTCGGTGTTTTTCGTTGATGATAACTTTGCGATCAGTATCAAACGAACAAAATCTCTGCTGCGCGACATCATCGCTGCAGGTGCAGAAGTCCCCTGGATCGCCCAGATCAGCGCCAACCTCTTACGCGATCAGGAGCTCGTTGATCTGATTGCGGAGTCTGGTGGAAGGGTCATCTTTATCGGGATGGAATCGATTGACCCCGTGAATCTGGCCGACGTTAAGAAGGGATTTAACAAGCCCGAGGAATACACGGGTGTACTCAAACGTCTTGCTGATCGAAATATCTATGCCATCACGTCCTTCATCATTGGTATGGATAACGATACAACAGGCGTGGCGGAGCGAATTCTGGAACAGATTCGCAAATGGCCTCCAGGCTTACCGGTCTTCGGCCAACTCACGCCGTTTCCCTCAACACCTTTGTATAAGCGGCTACAGGAAACTGGTCGACTGGTTCGTCCAAAACACTGGTTGAAGTTCGAGAAAAACACGATGGCACATGAACCTCTTAAGATGACCATCGAGCAAACTCACCGCGAACTCGCATATGCGTGGACCCACTCTTACGACGCTGCACGTAATGCGGAAGCGGTCGAGGCGATGAGCTATGCACCAGTAGGCCCGCGTATTTTTCACTTCGTTACGCGGCTCGCGTTCCGCGCCATCTATTTTCCGCAAACAACCAGACGAGCATGGATCAAAGTGTTTTTTGAGAACAGACGCCTTGTCTTCCGTCTTGGAACGGAAGCCATTGGGACCCTGCTAACTTCAAAGAGAAGCAGGAAAGGAAAAGATGCTAGCTCCCCGGCGATAACACCGCTGAGTGCAAGCACCTCGTTGACTATTGACGGCAGGCAATAAGAATCGCACAAATATTAGCTGAGTAACCGATCGAACTCGTCTTTGACAACTCGATAACACTCACACGCAGTAATCTTCCAATTTCCGGCGGTCCAGGATCTGAATCCGGCCTCGGACATAACTAATGGCTCCTATGTCCTGCAGATGACCCGCAGCCACAGTAACGCCCTCGCCGGACTGATTGGGTGATTGAAAACAAAAGCCTCCGAGGAAATATTCCTGCTCGGAGGCTTTGCTTAAAAGCCGGAAGTATCCAGCAATAGAGTTAGTAGCGAGAGCGTCCGCCGAAGCCCCCGCGATTGCTGTTACGGCCACCGCCGAAGCCGCCACGACCCCCGCCGCGATCTTCGCGAGGCTTCGCTTCGTTGACCGTTAGCGTACGTCCACCAACATCGTGGCCGTTGAACTGCTGAATCGCAGCATTGCCTTCTTCTGACGAGGACATTTCGACGAATGCGAAGCCTCGTGACCGGCCTGTTTCGCGATCTTCAATAACGTTTACTGAGTCGACTGTTCCCACTTGCGAGAACAACTGCTGCAAGTCATCGCTCGAAGTTTGAAACGAAAGATTGCCGACATATAGTTTCATTGACATTTTTGTGTGTTTACCTTTCCTGCTTCCAGGATTTAAGGAGAAGCTTTGAATCAAGTGTGCTTCGACGAAACGGGACCGAGCGAAGAAACAAGCGTTTCAGTGCGACTCTACGAGTTTGAAAAATCCAACCTGCCCTCGAATCATCCTTACGCCGAGCTGTAATTAGCGCGAGCGCATCACCGTTGATGCACGAGAGAAGGAGTAGTTACTCTGATGCGTTCGCCATAAAGTGAGTTGCAACGCGTTAGGCAATAGCTTTATCAGGGAAGTTCTCCGTAGTCACCTAACCCTGAGATGTCGAGTGGATCTCGAGAGAAGGTATGTGTGTTGCCGCACGGACACAATGTAATCCGACCTGTATGTTCGATCAAAGTCTGGTTTTCTTCGAAGCACAGAGAGCGCGCAACGCCCATGAACATGAGATTAGCTACTTCCGGAAAAGTTGAAAAAAGTCAGCTGATTTTAGTAGTGGAGGATGTCTACGAAACGCGCGCAGGCATCGATACGTTACTAAAAGCCGACGGTTATCGAGTTGCTTTGGCAAGCACCGAAGTAGAAGTCAGCAATCAGACTGAGCGACCGAACCTGATACTCGTGGGCGGTTCCGGTCTACCTGACAACACTCTCGTCACGGTGCGTCGTGTACGTAGCGAAGCCGCCGTTGGTTGTGAGGTTCCGGTTGTTGTCTTTTGCGCTAAGGACATTAGTGAAGGTGAAGAAGTCGCAATCGGCGGAAACGTATACCTGACAAACCCCGATAACTTCAATCAGTTGAGAGGTTTTGTCGCACGACTACTACTAGAGACCTCACACTCTGACATTACCAGGAAAGAAGAGCAGTCACCCGCAATTTTATGACAAGTAACAATAATAGAGCACCGTTGGTCGTCAGGTTCATTGATACTCATCCTCGAATGCTGATGGAGATCACTAACACGTCGGTGAACCCCCTCAAGTCCGTCGAGATTCTGACAGTATTTTTGAAGGACCGGCAAGGTCTCACTACTGCGGCCCGCGCGCATATTCGATTTGACCCCATCAGATTTGTTCAACCAAACGAAAAAGCGGTTGTTTATCACAGGACTTGGATCAATGGCAGGCCATCAAGTGATGCACAGGATCAAATTGGACAGCTTGAAGTCGTAGCCGGTGTGGTTAAGCCCTACGTGCTGGATATTTCATGGGAAGATGTGGATGGGAAGATCCAATTTCAGAGAATTCCGGTTGGTCATTAGTCATACATTGTCACGCCACGTTAGATCCCCCTCCCGCCTAAGTGGGCTTGCAGCAGGAGCAACAGCGACGCGGCCACCCATATGAAAAATAGGCCCAGGAAAACAATGTTCGTTTTTGTGCTGAACGCTTTCTCTTCAGCTGCTGCAGAGGATTGGAGCAAACCTGGCTGAAACGCTTGAAAGCAATTCAGACAGGACGTTGCATCAGTAAAGCAACGTAGTCGACAGTTCGGGCAATGGGTAAGATTCATGGTTTTACTTCGGTCTCGCTTCCAGTCATTTGTCGTGGTGACTAGGAAACAAGGATCTCCAAGAACTGGATCGGTAGAAACTCTTACATAAAGAAGGGCTGACGCTCACTAATCCTTAAGGCTTCGCCCAGAAAGCTTGCCAGTGCCTCTGGCTCGTTCTCATAAACATCGAAGACCGTCTGAAGTTTTGTGATTCTCATCAAGTCACGGACACTCTCAGTCATGTGCATCAGCTTGAGGGCTCCCCCTTTTTCGCCGAGAGTTACGTGACTTGAAACCAGGTCGCCCAGGCCACCCGAATCAATGTGCTTTACCCACGCAAGATCTAACAGAATCTGAATCTTTCCTTCACCTGCAAGGCAACGAATCGATTCGTGCAACCCGAAGGCGGCACCGCGGACTCTTTCCCTGCCCTTTAGATCGAGGACAGTCACATCTTCAATCTGACGCTGATTGATATAAAGATTAATCAATTTCTTTTCCTCGCGTTCGGAAAATTGATCCGCATTTTTCGAATGGTTGGGGGTCTAATTGTCAGCTTTCCCCGGTTAATTGCTTGATCAATCGTGCCGCGCTTGCGACCACCTTTTGAACATCACCTGATGACACCTGCGGGCAACGGAGCGCTGAACGGATGGTGTTCCTCCGCTGTCTTTGACAGAACTGTTCATCGGTATTCTGTCGTCTGCCTGACCCTCTACGAGCCATGGGTTTAGTTGCGCCCAGCGAACAGAATCGAACTCTGTTTGTGTCTGCGCAGGCGTTTCAACAATCAGGTGTTGCATAAGATCGATCTGGTTTATTAGAAGCTTGTCATTGTTGGCTGAAACATGTGAAGCCGTCTGTGCGCTAGATCGCTTATGAGCTTGAAATTGTCTATTTGGTGTCAATCGATCTCGGCCGTATCAAATAGGCACCCACGCCAACACATTGCAAAGCGGCTTTAGTGAAAATACCAATGTTCATAACTGATGCAGAAGCAATCGTATGTGGTCTAACGCACGGACATCTGTGTGTGACTAGTCCATTCTGGAATGAAGCGCAAATGGTGCGGGAAGTCGCCTCGAAGACCAGTGATGTTGCGGTAAATAAGTTGCGCGGAGCGCTTGGCGTCGCAGCGTCGATCGCTGGATTGATTGCTTACGACTGAAGCCCTGATTTCTGAATTTCAGGAGGAGAAGCACCTTGGGAGCCGTGGCACTTAAATACCGTGGGGAGCAATCAGGGATAGGCCGTATCAATTTCCCATTTCGCAAATCAGCCTGTCTGGAGTCTTCCAGATCACCTGAAGTCAATAGCCAATTAATCCAGGAGGAAGAATGTTTGGACGACAAGTTACGTTAAAAATTAAACCCAATTCAGTTGAGGCGCTTACTCGCATTATGGAGAAGGAGATTATTCCCATCCTGCGCAGGCAGAAAGGCTTCCGCGATGAGACAACTCTAATCGCGCCCGAACGGTCAGAAGCAGTCGCAAACAGTTTCTGGGATACGAAAGAAGATGCGGAGGCTTACCACCGAACCGGATATCAGGAAGTATTGAAAGCTCTATCAACTGTGATTGACGGGATGCCCACAGTTAGAACTTTCGAGTTTGCTAATTCGACATTCCACAGGTCTGCCGCTGCTGTTATCGGGAAGTTGGCGTGAGGTGGTCTGCGGCCTTCCTGCTCTCAGCCTGATATTCGACCGCCGCGCTTTCCGCACGATGCAGGCTGAATACTGCAATTCGAGGGCAGGAGGTAGTCAGAGATAACGATTTTCGCGTGCGGTAGTCGCGGAGAAAGAAGGACTGCGTGACCACAATAGACGGAAAGCAATTCGAAGAGATCTGTGACGGCATCTGGCGTGACCGGGCTACGGTCCTCAAGGGAGGTAGCGAGTTGAGTGGTGACGCCATACTCATGCGAGCGGTCTTCTGGCGTCTCTGTAAAGCAGGAATTAAGGCAAAGGGCTGCGTCCAAATCGATTGCGCTACTTCCCCGCTCCTTGCTTATCAGTTAGTGGTCGCGCGAATGGTGAACCGGAGCGGACGCCCGGCCTTTGACTGCACACCGGTCTTAAAGGAACTGCTTCAGCGTTACCAAAATGAAGTCGGGAACGAGCGCTAGACAAAGGAAGATTAATCAGGTATCTCGCCGCAAGCTCATTTCAATAGTCATCTTAAGCTCTGGCATTTTGTGCGATGTAGTTATGTCGTCGAAGCAGGCTGGCCAGGTTGACCGCTTCACGGATCGTCATCAGATCGCTGTTGTCGGCATCATGAAACCTAACTCCACCAGCCTGTAGTTCCCAGTCCTCATGCCCTTGGTATTTCAGCTCGTTGAGTATCTCCACTGCCTCATAACCGCTGACCGTGGTGAACGAGAGCAGGAGTACCTGAGTTCTGTTTCGCTCGTGAGTCGTTTTCTCAATTGCTTCACGAATGGCTTTTCGATCTCGCACTTCTGCTGTTAGTAAATTGGATACTGAGTGTTGTCCCATTCCAGGTACTTCTAGCTCGTAAAGGCGACTTCTATATTCGGCGAGCATCCCGAGGTAAGCTTTGCATTGCTCGATGATGGTTTCCCTCGTAGCCCTATTTACTGCGACCTTCGACGCTTGTAGTTTTTTTTCCAATTCCGGATAAAACATAATTGACATCCTTAAATGCGACCAACTGTGATCTCAAATTCATAGTACGGGCCAAAGCTGAATGTGTCGGTGCGTTAACACACATTGCTTTTCCAGGCGGCAGAAATCAAAGACTATTCCACGTAGTGTTCGTCCAGACTTCGTTGAAGAGCGCGGGGAACATTCTTCCATCGTGAGGCAGATAGGACGAGATATGGCAACTGATCGCTCGGCACGCGCACGCATCGCCATTGTTGCAGCGTATGTTCGTACGACCAACGATAGTAAGGACCTTCAGACCGGCGACTGTAGAATACCAGAGATCCAGTTGACTGTGCGACGGTGGCATCAGGAATAAACATTCGCAAGCCGTTCAAAGTTGACCTCCTGTCCAGCTACTCGCGTGTTTAAGTTCCTCAGTGGCGCCTTTACATTCTTGCCGAGGACGTCTGTGAGTTGGACCCTAACATCTAGTCGCTCCTGCACGGCCGAAACAATTCAGCAAGAGTCTACCTGGTCGGTCGTTTGGCAGAGCCGCTTCTTAGTCCCCAGCGTGAATGAGCCGACGCATTCGATCGGCGAATAAGACATCCATTTTGCGTGGTTCTATAATGGCCGTGACTTCGCCTTCACCAAACATTGCATGCATCAGGGTCTGTCGCTTGCGGTATGTACGCCTTCGGTCATACGGGGCACTGATTATATTCGAGGTCTTACGTATTGAGCCGGCTTTATAGGGAACTTGCGCACCACACATTGGACAACTAACACGTGTGATCTTTCCTCTTGTGCTAACGGAGGCCACGATGTGACCGCGCTCCTCGTTACAGGTCATACACATTTGCTCAATCCGATCTCCAACCAAAAAAGGCTCTTCCATGCTGATCTCCCCCTGGGCTTATTCTTCGCCCCTGATTCAACGTTGAGTGCGTTTTCAATTACCTTGCCCGCCGCGGTCGAAACGAACGGACCATGTTCGTCCTTCGTGCAAAGGGTACAAACGAGTTGGCAGTGCTGGTCGTCGGAGTCTCTAGACCGCCGAAACCTTCCGGCACAACGCGTTTTACTTGTTGTCCCGTCAATCGCTCAATTGCACGCATCGATAATTCATCGACAGGTGTAACAATCGTAATCGCCTTGCCTCGATTACCAGCTCTACCCGTGCGACCAATGCGATGCACGTAGTTTTCTGGGACATCAGGAACATCGTAGTTAATGACATGCGACACCGCATCGACATCGAGGCCGCGCGCCGCTATATCAGTAGCAACCAGAACCCGCGCTCGACCATCACGGAAATCGCGCAAGGCCGCTTCCCGCTGGGACTGGCTGCGGTCCGCGTGAATGCGATTCACACGATGATTGCGTGTTTTGAGAATGTGTGAGAGTCGTTCGGATCCGCGCCGGGTACGTGTAAAGACCAGGATCCTTTCGAGCGACTCGTGTTCGCTCTCTCGTTCAAGCAGATCAAGTAGTAAAGCAGTCTTGTTTTCCTGAGCGACGGAGTAAACCGTTTGCTCGACCATCTCAGCCGCACGACCGCGCGGATTCACTTCCACCAGCTTTGGTTGTTTCATCGTAGAACGCGCGAGGCTTTCGATACTCGAAGACATCGTGGCTGAGAATAAGAGCGTCTGTCTTTTTGTCGGCAACTTTGCCAACACTCGTTTGATCGCCGGAAGGAAACCCATATCCAGCATGCGGTCCGCCTCATCAAGAACAAGGAATTCGACGGACGAGAGATTGATCGCGCCCCGTTCAATTAGGTCGAGTAAGCGACCGGGCGTGGCGATCACGGCGGTCGAGCCGCGCCTAAGCTCGGTCATTTGGTTTCGTATGTTTGCACCGCCCATGACAGTAGTGCTGCCGTTAGACTTGGCGCGGTTCAATTCTCGATAGTTCTGGTCGATCTGCAATGCGAGTTCGCGCGTTGGGGCCAATACGAGAAGTCGCACGCCAGGCCTCGAACGTTCGCAGATTTTTTGAATAATCGGAAGTAGAAAAGCGGCCGTCTTGCCAGTGCCTGTTTCAGCACAGCCGATTAAATCCTCGCCGCGGAGAACTATCGGTATTGCTTTCGCTTGTATTGCTGTGGGGATTGTATACCCAAGGGATTCGCAAGCACTCAATTGCGTGCCCGTCAATCCCAGTTCAGAAAAATTCATAAACTCCTTCTTGTTGCGTGTGTGTGGCGAATGCCAACCCGGATCTCCGTAATGAATGGTCATCACGGAGATGCAGCGGGTTATGTTTTTTGGATGTTACCAGCGAGGTTCGGATCGTCGTCCGTTGTTGCTGCTACGATTGTTGCCAAAGCCGCCGCGATTATTACTGAAACCACGACTACCACCGCCGCGATTTTCACGTGGTTTGGCTTCGTTGACTTTCAGCGCACGACCACCAACTTCTTTACCGTTGAACTGTTCAATTGCTGAAGTGGTTTCCTCCTGAGTCGACATTTCGACAAAAGCGAATCCGCGTGAGCGTCCGGTCTCGCGGTCTTCGACCACACTGGCAGATTGAACCGTACCGGCTTGGGCAAACAACGTCTCCAGTTCCTGACTGGTCGTTTGGAAACTGAGGTTTCCAACGTAGAGTTTCGTTGACATGTAGATATACCTTTCCCCTATTTGGGAATGAAAAGAAGCTGCGAATCGGATTGGCTTCGGCGAAACGGTAGCGGTCGAAGGACCAGGTTCGGATGCTCTTGATCAAAAGAGCGGCTTCGGAGTGTGAAACAAGACCCACTCTCGAACTATCCGAACGTCCAGCGCTAATCATTGGGCGCAGGGCGCATCACCGTCGATGCGCGAGAGAAGGATTAACTGGACGCTATGATGCCTTACAAAGTGGTTGGCTGCAAGCTCCACCAGTGAGAAGAGGAAATTCTCTTATATTTTCAACAAAATGGACCAGGATGCGTTCACCAAAGCTAACCCAGTACAAACCCGCCGTTGGAGGCCATTCTCATGCACAACCATGATTCGACCAGCAGCAACAAGAGTCGTCATCACGAAGTGGATCGGCTGGCATACATTTCGACAGTCGTATGCAACGTTGCTGATTGCGAATGGAGAAAAGGTAAAAGTTATTCAGGAACTGCTGCACCATGGGAGGGCACGTATTACGGTTGACATCTAAGAGCACACTCCAAAAAATTTCCCTTCCGACTTTCTGCGGCTCCCACGCCTGAATGGGTTGCACTCTTTAATAGGGAATGGTCAATGAGGACGGTTCCGAATAGAGCCGCGAGCGTTCATGGCGACATCCTCGTACTAGAATGTGACATTGAAGAACTGCCTGAGCTTGCAGCGAATTTAGAAGTTGATATGACAGCTGCTAATCAACAGTACCGAGATCGGCTCCTACGTCAGGAACTGAAGGAACACCAGGCAGGCCACGAAGGACAGGAACGGAAGCGTGCTGACGATAATGCTGCGATAAGGGAAGCTTTGGACAAGCTTAGAAAAAGATAAATTCTAATGCTGGCTAGACCGCGTCGACCAAGCGTGTAGATCTTGATTGGGGTTTCGTAAAGTTGTGATGTCGATTTCAAAGTCTTGGAATCCGTTGTCCGCAAGGACCTTCGGGTTCTGCTCGGGACCAACACGAAATCAAATAGCTGCGGGCAGCAACCGATGATCAGTTACTGCCCGTATTCGTGTCTCTAACCCGCGATTCAGCTGCGATTCTTTACCTGGTTGTAGCTATAGTGGGTTCTCCGATGTTGCTAACGTGGTTTTGGAGCAACTGCCAATTACCTCCGCGCTTTACCCACACGTGTGTGCTGCGATATGTCGGCTTCCCGTTGACGGTCCCGCGATGCGACATGATCGCTAGCTTGCCGCCGTTGAAGAAGTGGACCACGTACTGGTCGGCCACGTCGGTATCCGTGGTGGCCTTGAGTGCCGCCAAATACTGTGCCTTGTTTTCGATTTGACCGAACGGCGTCGTGCCCGTGTAGTCTTCAGCTACGATGCGACTGATAGTCTTCTGATCGTC
>DATDFV010000058.1:0-2468 GCA_036522415.1 Pyrinomonadaceae bacterium
TCAAAGTACGTACCAGAACGCGACGAAAGATTACAGTTCGCGTCTCGGTGATCGCGAAACATATCAGCGCTATTTCCGGCAGGCATACGAACATGGGTATGAGGATGGAATTAGCGGTAACTAGTAATTGGGCCGAGGCGGTCGAGTAGGGATTCGACCGTTCCCGTCATTACGATGGTTAATCAATTCTGTCAGACAAAACAAAGAGGGCTGATCCACCCTCTTCGTAATAAGTCGCAAAGCGTTATTGATGCGCATCCGCGTCGCGCAGGTTTCCGTTTCGTTTAAGCCACTGATAAGGGTCCTAACTCGGAATGCTTAGGGACGAGAATTGCTTCACGCGGAACATTTTCCATGGTCAATTCGATCATCCGGTCCACGACGGCTTTGACGTCGTTTGTCTCGCGCCACACTCGAAGCTGGTCGTCGGCCGAAGTACCTCGCTCAAGTATGGTGTGGATGTGCCCGATCTCTTTGCGCGAGCGCAGGTCATCAATAACATCGTCAACGAACTCCAGTAGTTCACGAATGAGTTCACGCACTGGCACTTCCTTCCCCTTGCCAAAATCAATCATCTTCCCATCAAGACCATAACGCACCGCGCGCCACTTATTCTCCTCGATCAGCATTTTATGATGGAGCCGAAAGGTCAGATTTTGATCGAGTAGTTTGTTGACCTTTGCGACAAGTGCCTGGAAAAGGGCAGCAATAGCGATCGTGTCGTCAACGCGGGTCGGGATATCGCAGATGCGAAACTCGAGGGTTGGGAAGAATGGGTGCGGACGCACGTCCCAATAGATCTTTTTGCCATTGTCAATGCATCCGGTTTCGATGAGTAACTTGACGTATTGTTGGAATGCGCTGTACGAATCGAAGTGGTCAGGTATACCAGTCCGAGGAAACCTTGTGAAAACTTCCGAGCGATAGGATTTCAATCCAGTGTGAACGCCGAGCCAGAAAGGTGATGAAGTAGAGAGCGCGAGTACATGCGGAAGGGAGTAGCGTATAGCATTCATTATCTGGATTGCCCGCTCAGGGTCCTTAATACCCACATGGACGTGGAGCCCGAAGGTCAGCAACGACCTCGCGATCATCTGATTCTCTTCAACGATCAATTCGTATCTTGCATTCTCGAAAATCTTCTGGTCCTGCCAGTGTGAGAACGGATGAGTGCCGGCAGCGACAATCTCGAGGCCCTTTTTGCGCACAAGCGTTGAGACGATGCTGCGAAGATTGGTGATATCGGTCCGGGCTTCTTTTATGTCTTTGCAGATGCCGGTGCCCACTTCGATCATCGACTGGATCATTTCCGGTTTGACTTGCTCGCCTAACAGCATCCTGCCCTCTTCGAGAATTTCAGAGACGTGCGAGCGCAACTCGCGGGTGTTCGGATCAACGATCTGAAACTCTTCTTCAATGCCAAGGGTGAATTGCTCGAATTGACTCGAGTCGGTTCTCATGTTTCTTTCCTAACTAATTTACTGAATGGTTTGAGCAGGTGGGCCAATGACGGTGATGATTACTAGTCGTGCCTTGCTTGCGACTATTTTTGTGCCCGTTGCAGATTTGGGCAAAAGCTCACGCAGACTTCGAATACCGGCCCCCTTCATCTTCCCAAACCGCTGTTGCATTGCTGCCGCTGGGAGGCAGGGTCAGACTCGGAGTTCCATCGCTAGTTGCATTGCCTGAGACCGTTTTTAGTTTGATGCGACTCTCCATTAGTGATGCAAGTTGTGCGGGTTGTACGAGCCGACCACGGTTGAGATTGATTAATGGATCGCTCACCAGCCAAAAGTCGACTTCGGCTGCGCCTCCTAACGGTACGAGTTGCTTGAGCAAGCCGGCATCAAGCTGCACCGGTTTGAAAAGCAGCATTCCGAAGTTACGTGAACGCGCCAGGAAGGCGTCGCTGCTACTGTTAAATAGCGGCACACGAAAACGTCGGTGATCGTCAAGGGCGACGACATCGCCGTTGGCACGTTGCATGACATAGATATCGCTCATAAAAGCCTTTCCGCGATCATGACGGTAGGATAAACAAGCTCAACAGTCTGTGCGTTAGGCCGCATATAGTTTTTGAAGTTGGCGATGGCCGGCCAAACAAGATTACTTCGCAACCCTACTCCTTGGGCCGCTGGTGACCATTCTTGTGAAACGGCTGATTTTGAGAGGCTACGGGATCACTTGAATGATTTATAGACCACGTTTGGGGGCGCTATTCAAGCGATGATCCACGATTCAAGAGACGCGCGAATTCGTTGCTCAACTCCTGTGCACGACTGCGAGCGTAGCGCAACTTCCAAAGGTAAGAATAGATACTTCTGCTGCAGTTGGTTGTCTGAAGCTCCCGTCGGCTGCCTGGAACTTCATGAGGCTTAGCTGCTGCTGGTCCTTTTCAGCATATAATGTATTAGTAATTTCCACCTTTGACCCTCTCGCCTGCTTTCCTCTCCTTTTTCAGATGGGTT
>DATDFV010000059.1:0-4322 GCA_036522415.1 Pyrinomonadaceae bacterium
GTGCCCATTACATCGCTTCCACGCTTGACGCGAATCTTTGCGCTCGTATTGGAGACGGACGGTTCGATTCCTAACTTCGCGAAGATCGTCACAGTCGAGCCTCTTGCGTAAGCCGCCGGCAGATCCGGATTCTCCGAACTCTTCCAAGTCGGTGCATTGTCGTTCGGGTCGATCTCAGTGCCACTGGACCACTGCGTTATGTGAAAGTCTCCACTGAACCCCACCTCGCTAATGGTTGCATGAGGCTTCACGTTAAAGCTGGCCCGAGCAATCAGGTGAGTCATATCACTTGTCGCACAGAAGCCGCCGCCAACGCCCTCAATGCCGCCCACACCAACGTCATTGTCCGTCCAAACGTTGCGTGGTTCGAACCAGTCCGCCCTAATCGTCGCCGTACCCGGAGCAACTCCCGTAGCTAGTCCTACAGACACCCTGGCAATGTCCTCATTACTGCTTTGCCACTCTACTGCCCATGGTTCAACCCAATCACTAAAACCACCATAACAGGTCGTCAGTTGGTGTTCAGCGATAAACTGGCTTTCTCCGGAAACGATATTAGTCTGTGGGTTAGGTACGATGCGCGGGTTGACCGCATTGTCCGGGCAGCAATTCACGCACGCATAGTTGCTGCTAACACCCTGGTCCAGATCCACTTGCTCAGAGCGCCCAATCAACATGCCGGCTTCGGCTCCAGTCTTGGTCCAGTGAATCTGACCCGCGGTGGCGTCAAGCGCAATGACTCGCCCTTTCGCATCCGGTATCTGCTCGTCACGCAATTTCGCTACATCGAATTCGACAGTTTGTCCAGGCTCGATCGGCTTGATGCCAAGCGAATAGAGACCGCCTGGATACCTTAACTGAAAGTAGTAGTGTTGTTGGTGTGCTTCTGCGTTTTTGATATAGACAATCGTGGAAGAGCTTCCTTCTATGCGCCACGGATAACCGCCTGTAGCGCTCTTCTGCGCGTAGACATCCCACATCGGAACGCGGAAAACCTGCGTTCCTCCGACGCTGAGCGCCGTCATCGTCACGCTGCCTGGCGCGGTCGAATATTCAAACTCCAAACTTCCGGTCGCTTGCAGCTTTTGTTCTCCGCTTTCTCGCATTGCACGCGCAACATCAATGTCATCAAGCTCGCCGGGGGACAACGTGACTTGCGGTAGTTTTACTGTGCCTTCGGTACCGTCCCTCTTCGTATAACGAAAGCGTCCCGTCAACGTAGTCACTGAGTTGCCAACATTCCGAGCAACCACAATAGGTATCAGAGACTCACCTCCCGCTTTTCCTACTCGGAAACCCACACCCTGAAGCTTTGTTGATTTTCCCGCAGTTGGATCGCCAAATTGAATCGTCAGTGAGTAACCTTCCGACGAGTCTTGAGCCATACCCCGAGCTATTAAGGCGCCCGGCGCGCCGGAGTGTTGAATAGAGATGCCGCCCAGGCGAGACATGTTACCGTTCGGACGATGTAGGATGTCAGCCTGAATATCGAGCATCCGAGTCTCGTGCGGATTGAGAACAAACGCCTGGCTTCCGTTTCGAGTGGGCAGGTTTCCGTTTACGTCAACAATCGCTGTCAGTGAAGAATCCGAGTTATTCGACAACGCAACACGCACCTCACCATCATGCGATGGCAGCCACCAAAGACCTTCCAGTCTTGACGATTTGAAATTACCTCTTTCGACGAGTTTCTCATCGAAACTCAGGCTGTGGGCTGAATCGACAAGATAGATTTGAGAGCCAAGTACGAGATCGCGTCCGAGATGGAAAACCTCGATGCTTCCTTCCTGAAATTCAGGTCCCGCAGTATGTACCCAATCAGAGATATCGATCATCTGAAAGGATTCAGGATCTATCGTTATCGGAGGTGCTTCAAAGCGTTCGCCGGCCATGCTAAAGAGGGTCGGGCGCGCTATGAGAGGTAACGATCCCTTGTTATTGAGCAACAGTTTGGCGGACAGATTATCCTTGACGCTGTAGTACGATCCCATCAACAAATGCGGTTTGTTGTCAGCCGGTCCGCAACATGGACCTGGCGCTGGAGTCGGTGAGGAGATGGAATCGCTTTCATTCGATTGAGACGCGCCCAAAGCTCTCGGAAGAAGTTTGGCCCCCACCGTCCCAAGCAGAAGAAGCACAAGGATCCCAACTGCTGTTAATATTCGATAGGCCCTGAGAGGTCTGTGAGAATAGAGTAGCGACATAGGTTTCTCCATGGTGTGAAGTCATGAATAGAGGTTCATGAACCGTAGAGTTCAAATATTCCCAAAGCTTTGCTTGTGAGCAAAAGGATTGAGTGAAGTTGAGCGCTAATGGAACGCAGTCTATGTGTAGAGATCGATCCTGTCAATAGGGAGAATTGACCCACATGAACTCGAGATTCGGTGAAACGAAAGTCATCCCGGTCTTTGTCTTGATACTGCTTTGTGGCTTTTCGTTTTCTCCATTGCAACTGCGCACATTCGAGCAGCGGGAAAAGATCCTGGCGCCGAAAGTCTTCAAGAACGCACACGGTGACACGTTGCCCTATCGGCTATTCATTCCGGTGCGCAACGATCAGGCAAAAAAATATCCGCTCGTGCTCTATCTTCACGGAGGCGGGGGACGTGGCAATGACAATCGGAAGCAGATAGACGGTGGCAACGGCTATTTGATCGATTTGTTCACTAGCAATGAAACACAGCAGCACTACCCGAGTTTCGTTGTAGCGCCGCAATCACCAATGGAAGGGTGGATCGAAGAGGACTCGATTACACCGACCCGCCAATTGCACTTAGTTTACGAACTCATTGGCGAGTTGCAGCGGACTCACAACATCGATGAAACGCGCGTTTACGTTGCCGGCCAATCGATGGGTGGCTTTGGCAGCTTTGCGATCATTTCGGAATATCCGCGTACGTTCGCGGCCGGTGTAGTACTTTGCGGCGGTGGCGATCAATCTAAAGTGGCGCGCCTAACGAACGTACCAATCTGGGTTTTTCATGGAGCAAAGGATGAATCAGTCGCAGTTGATCGTTCGCGCACGATTGTCGCCGGGATCAGAAACGCAGGTGGTAAAGTAAGATATACCGAATACGCAGACACGGGTCACATAATATGGCCAAGCGTCGTGAAGGAGACCGAGTTGCTGCTGTGGCTTTTCGCGCAGCGGAAATGAAATTACCGAGGCATCGCTGTTGCTAATGAAAATTGATCATCCCGAAACATATTAGACTGGCGAAGTGCCTTGAACGATTAACAGACAGGAGGTGTACGTAAACTCATGGCACAGACATCACAAGCAAAAGCGCAAACAATGCGGGCCGTAGCTCTCGATAAGTTTGGCGGCCCCGAAGCACTCAAAATCCAAAATATACCTATCCCCGAAATAGACGCACAGGAGGTGCTGATTCGGGTCGAAGCTGCGGGCGTAGGAGCGTGGGATCCGATTGAGCGTGAAGGGCGATTTGTTGACATAACCGGGATCAAACCGACATTTCCATACGTGCTTGGCAGTGATGGGGCAGGAACGATCGCGGCAGTCGGTAAAGACGTAAATCGCTTCAAAGAAGGCGATCGTGTTTACGCGGCAGCGCTAGCGAATCCCAAAGGTGGCTTCTACGCTCAGTACGCTGCGGTTAAGGCCGATAATGTTTCGCTGATTCCCGGACACTTGACCATTGAACAAGCGGCGGTGTTGCCCACCGATGCATTCACCGCCCTAACTGGTTTGGAAAAAGTACTTGGTTTGAAATCAGGCGAGTCGTTGATGGTGTTCGGCGCAAGCGGCGGCATCGGACACTTAGCTTTACAACTCGCCAAACGCCTTGGGGCCGATGTGTTCGCCATCGCATCGGGTGACGACGGTGTGCAGCTTGCCAAAAAACTGGGAGCTGATAAAGCGGTCGATGGACGAAGCGATAATGTTCTGAACGTGGCAAGGGAATTCGCGCCGAACGGAATCGACGCTGCACTTGTCACCGCGGGAGGCACGGAAACTGATCGAGCCTTGACAGCGATTCGTAAAGGCGGACGTATCGCGTATCCACATGGCGTGATGCCTGAGCCGACCGCTCCTGACGGTGTCAAAATCGAGGCATACAATGGAGAAGGTGGCCCGGCACTCATCGACAGACTCAACAAGTTGATCAATTCTGGTCCGTTTGAAGTTCACGTGGACAGAACGTTTCGGCTGGAAGACGCCGGCAAAGCGCACCAGGCGCTTACTGAACATCATTTGGGCAAGATCGCGTTGCGGATTGAGTGAAGATCGGAGCTTGTCGCGAGCGAGATCGGTCATCCTCTAACTTTTAATTCCAATGGTGCCGGTGTTACTCGTCTGA
>DATDFV010000060.1:0-2294 GCA_036522415.1 Pyrinomonadaceae bacterium
ACGCCCACGTGGACGTGGAGACCGAAGGTGAGCAACGATCGTGCGATCATCTGATTCTCTTCAACGATCATTTCATATCTTGCATTCTCGTAGATCTTCTGGTCCTGCCAGTGTGAGAATGGATGAGTGCCGGCGGCGACAATCTCCAGCCCCTTCTTGCGCACAAGCATAGAGAGGATGCTGCGAAGATTGGTGATAGCGGTGCGAGCTTCTTTTATGTCCATGCAGATGCTGGTGCCCACTTCGATCATCGACTGGATCATTTCCGGTTTGACTTGCTCGCCTAACAACATCCTGCCCTCTTCGAGAATTTCAGAGACGTGCGAGCGCAACTCGCGGGTGTTCGGATCAATGATCTGAAACTCTTCTTCAATGCCAAGGGTGAATTGCTCGAATTGACTCGAGTCGGTTCTCATGTTCTTTCCTAAGTGATTACTGAATGGGTGAAAAGTTGTTTTTGCCACAAAAAGGCACATATGGCACATAAACAAGAACTATGATCTGCCTGAATTCTGTGCCTGTTATGCCTTTTGTGGGCAATCTTCTAATCGCTATTCGAGCGATGATCCACGATTCAAGAGACGCGCGAATTCGTTCCTCAACTCCTGTTCATGACTGCGAGCGTAGCGCAACTTCCAAAAGCTAAGAATAGATAGTTCTGCGGCAGTCGGTTGTCTGAAGCTCCCTTCGGCGGCCTGGAACTCCGCGAGGTTTACCTGCGGCTGCTGGGCCTTTTCAGCATTTGATGTATTAGTGATTTCCACTTTTGATTCTATCGCCTTGCGGTCTTCTCTTTTCACATTGTCCGACTCATATAGCAATTCCGAGAGCAGAGGTCTGTGCTCTAACACACATAGCCGCAGGTACTAATCTCAGAGAGTGTCATTTACAATGATGACGAGCAAAGGCGGGGGGGAACCGGCAACCTTTTTGGGCAAGGCCGTCTCAGAGTTAACAAGAGCTATGCGACTGATAGAAATAACAATAGGCGTAATACTGTTAGGTGGTGCGGCATGGACCACAGTTAAGACTTATAAAGGCCGCGGCATCTCGTCGTTTTTTATCCTCGCGTTCGCCGTATTCCTGGCTGCCCTGGGTTTGGCTTTTCTCTTTGGCGCGTTTGGTGAGTTGGTGCACAACCTCAGGTTCGGGAGCGAGTGGCTCAAATGAACCCGACACCAAGGAGGAAACCCGCTTCATATGTCGTAATTAATAACCACAACGATCGCATCGCACGCTAAGCAGATATATTGCGCATGTAGTATATACTTCATTTGACATATAGCATTACGAAGCGTAAGGTTGGATCGAACCGAGACCAGCTAACTCCATTCTCAGCTCTTCTGGACCCGCCAGATTCGTCTGAAACTTACAGCTCAACTACCAAAAAGTTCAGGGTGTTTACCCGCGCTACCAGTTTGTCATTATTGCGCGTTTGTTAACGCACCGATAATGGCGTACCAGTTCGCAGCCTCGCAGCCCAACTCCTGGTAGAAACCAAGAGGAGATTGAAAAGTATGACGACGAATATCCAACCATTACATGACCGCGTAATCGTGAAACGCATTGATGAAGGCGAGCAGGCGCGCGGCGGCATCATCATTCCTGACTCTGCGAAAGAGAAATCCCAGGAAGGTGAGGTCATAGCCGCCGGGCTCGGTAAATATCGCGAAGATGGCTCGCGTCAGCCTCTGGATGTCAATGCAGGCGACCGCGTTCTGTTCGGCAAGTACGGTGGCTCAGAGATCAAAGTCAACGGCGAAGAGTTGTTGATTATGCGCGAGGACGAGATTCTGGGAATCATCACCCGCGCTGGTGCAGCCGCTGTCGGCAAAAAGGGCAAATAGGTTCTGGCATAACGCAAACTGAGCGTTTGCGTCACACCTTTAAATAGGAGAAGAGACAAAGATTATGGCAAAGCAAATAGTTCATGGCGAAAAATCGCGAGCGGCAATTTTGCGGGGCGTGAATCAACTCGCCGATGCAGTGAAAATCACCCTTGGACCAAAGGGGCGCAACGTCGTTCTCGATAAGAAATACGGCAGTCCGACCATCACGAAAGACGGCGTGACAGTGGCGAAAGAAATCGAGCTGAAAGATGCAACGGAGAATATGGGCGCGCAGATGGTGCGCGAAGTCGCTTCGAAGACCAGCGACGTTGCCGGGGACGGCACAACCACCGCGACAGTGCTCGCGCAAGCCATTTTCCGCGAAGGCGTGAAAACGGTGGCCGCGGGTGCAAACCCGATGGCTCTGAAACGCGGCATCGATAAAGCGGTCGAGCGCGCAACTCG
>DATDFV010000061.1:0-14791 GCA_036522415.1 Pyrinomonadaceae bacterium
GAGTCAGGCGTAAATGGCGGAAGCGGTGGCGCCGAGTCTGCAGTCAGAGCGGGGAGTGGTACCGACCGGGTCGCCTTCACAGGCCTCCGCGTCCAGGAGCGCGGCAACGCCTTCGTAATCTCAGCTCAACGTCCAGCGGCTTCACAAGATCAATCCGCGTTATCCGTCGATCTCGTTTTAAGCAAAACCGATCTGCACGCAACTGAATTAACGATAACCCTTGCCACAACTCAATGGAGATTTATCGAAACTAGCTTTGAGCGCCGCCCGACGGAGGCGGTGGCTCCTGCAGTGTTTGAGCCCGAACCAGAATTAATCGACACGGCGACACGGCGACACGGCGACGCAGCGAACGTCACCGCGTCTCCCTCTCTCCCTGTCTCCGCGTCCCCTGTGCTCGCCACGCCTGCCTTAGAAGTTGAAGTGCTTACTCTATTGAATAGCACTAACGCTTTCATGGGTGAGCAGCTGAGTGTTACGCACACATCGGAAGGAAAACTTTTGGTTGCCGGGGTTGTTGATACCGCCGAGCGCAAGGTTGAGTTGATGCATGCGCTTGCTCCAGTCAAAAGCAATCAAGCTGTGCGTGTGGAGATTGAGACAATTGGGGAGGCACAGGCGCGCGAGGCAAAGCAACAAAAAGGATCCAGCGCTGTGACTGACGTCACGCGCGTGGAGGCGAGTGAAGGTACGAGTCCCGTCTACGGCGACTTGCGACAGAAGTTCGGTGATGATGAGGCGCGACAGTTTGCGGATCGGATCCTGAGCCGATCACTGCAGGCGCGAAGCCATGCACTTGCGTTGAAGCAGTTGGCGGAAAGATTTTCCAAGGCGGACTTGCAAACCCTGTCCTCTGCGGATCGAGTTCGCTGGTTGGGTTTACTTCAGAGTCACGCCAAAGACTATCTGCTCGAAGTCGAGGTGCTGCAGCGGCAGCTGCAAATCGTTTTCCCTAACCTGGCAAGCGCTGCGGGATCGAGCGCGATGGAAATCTCGGATGATGCGCAGGTCCAGGGAGCGGCGCATCGTCTTTATGAATTAAGTGTAACTTCGGATGAAGCATTGCGTCAGTCATTTGCGCTCTCTACGAACAAAAGTAATGCACCGGTAAAGACGTCTCAATTTTGGCAAACATTTGCCGCTGCTCGAAATTTGGCGGCGCAGCTAAGCAAGGCACGTTAAGAGTTAAGTGGCTTCTCCCACCTCAAGTCACTTCTAAGGTCACAGCGACAAGTTGTTCAGTCTATTAAGGCGGATTACCCGTGAGCCGCGTTTACGACTACAAATTCTTGAAACTTCTTCTTGAAGGAGCGAAGTCCATGATTAGCCCAGATCGACAAAAACAAAGGTCCGAAAAACGCGCTCGAGTCTTGACTTTCCTGTTTGTTTTTATCACGACATTCATCATAATCAGCACGCCGCGTCCAATCTTAGCTCAGAGTGCAAGTGCGACATTAAGCGGCACAATTGAGGATCAGAATGGGGCGATAGTTCCTGATGTGTCCGTTGTCATTCAAAACGTAGGCACATCGTTGAAGCGAGAAACAACGACGAGTGATCAAGGTTTTTTCACTATCCCGCTATTGCCGCCGGGTACATACACGGTGATGGTACGGCGCGAAGGCTTCACTCCATTACAAGTGCAAAATGTGGTCCTAAATGTCGGCGATAACAAGGCGCTGCAGATTCAGTTAAAGGCAGGAGATGTCAATGCGCAAGTCACGATTGACTCGAATGCTGAGACCATAAGGACAGATGGCAGCGTTGGCACGGTTGTGGACCAGCAGTTCGTGGCGAACATCCCGCTAAACGGCAGAAGCTTGCAGTCGCTGATCTCGCTTACTCCCGGAGTGGTTTTTACTCCTGTGCCGAATGCTGGTACGACCGGAGGGCAATTTAGCGTGAACGGCCAGCGTACGAACGCTAATTATTTTACGGTCGACGGGGTTAGTGCGAATTATGGCATCACGGTCGGCACTGGAGGAGTCATCAGTGGTCAGTCAGGATCGGGATCGCTGCCCGCTTTTACAGCGCTCGGCGGCACCAACAGTCTTGTCTCTATCGATGCACTACAGGAATTCAAGATTGAGACTTCCAGCTTTGCGGCTGAATTCGGAAGAACGCCCGGCGGTCAGATTTCGCTTCTTACTCGTTCCGGGACTAACATCGTTCACGGAAGCCTTTTCGAGTATCTTCGCAACGATGTTCTGGACGCCAACGACTGGTTTGCGAATCGTAACGGCCTGCCTCGAGCCAAGGAACGTCAGAATGATTTTGGAGGGGTGATCGGCGGACCAATTATCAAAAATAAAACATTCTTCTTCTTTTCTTACGAAGGACTGCGATTGCGCCAACCTACAACAGGTACTGTAAACGTTCCGACGCTCCAAGCAAGACAACAGGCCGCGGATGCCGTCAAGCCGTTCATCAATGCGTACCCTATCCCAAACCGGCCGGAAGTAAGACCGGGCGTTGCGCAATTTGTGGGGAGCTACAGCAATCCGGGGACTCTGGATGCTTACAGTATTCGAATCGATCACGCGTTGAGGCAGAAGATGACGCTGTTCGGCAACTATAGGCACTCCCCATCGCAGACGCAGCAGCGGGCCGGTGCGCTGAACGAGATCGATTCGAGAACATTCCAAAACAATGCGGTCACGGTTGGATTCGCGTTGCTCGCTTCAGCTTCGATGACTAATGATCTACGGTTTAATTGGAGCCGGGCTCGCACCACGTTATTTTCGTCTGAAGACTCGTTTGGCGGGGCGGCGCTTCCAGACGAATCGGTATTTTTCTCGTCACCGAAGTACGACACGCCGCGGAATATAAATAATTCTTTCGTCCAATGGTTGTTTCGGGGGGCAGCGTCGAACTTTATCGGACGTCGCGAACACAACACTGAGCGGCAGCTGAATCTGGTGGATACATTTTCATGGGTGAAGCGCAAGCATCAATTGAAATTTGGCGCAGACTACCGCCGGATATCTCCCGTACTAGGCTTGGACGGCTATGCATCTACGATACTCGGCTTCAACCTTTTACCTCAGCAGCCAGCGCTATTTACCCTTCAGCTCAGCGTTACTGCGCCAGGTGATAACGTGGTGCTGTTCCGGAACTTTTCTGCGTTCGCGCAGGATACGTTTACGGTGAATCGGAAGTTAACTCTAACATATGGTTTGAGATGGGAACTGAGCCCGCCGCCTCATTCGATAAACGGGCGTGACCCGTCAGTACTCGCGAACCTGGAGGGTAGCGGGCCGGCGGTGCTGGCCCCTCGCGGCACGACTTTTTACAAGACTCGGTATTCCAACTTCGCTCCTCGGTTCGGTGTCTCTGATCAATTGTCGCAACGACCGGGTCGGGAAACGATCTTAAGAGGAGGAGTCGGCGTTTTCTACGATCTTGGTACTGGGGTTTTCGCGAGCGCGTACGGTCTCGGATTTCCATACTGGGCTGTTACTTTTAAGAACGGCGGCACAATCTCATACCCGCATGATCCGAGCCAGGTACCCTTTCCGGTGCTGGGGGTGACTCACAACGGAAGCCTCTATGCGGCTACCCCAAACCTCAAAACTCCTTATACGGCACAGTGGAACGCGACCCTTGAGCAGTCCCTGGGGCGGTATCAGACGCTCACGGTGTCGTACGTTGGCGCAGCTGGCAGACGATTGTTGAGGTTAAGTCGTTTAAGTTTACCCGTAGATTTTCCAGGTAGTCCGACGTTGGACACCATCGTTTCCCAAACTGACAACAGGAGCAAATCTGATTATCGAGCGATCCAGATCCAATTTCAGCGTCGCCTATCAAGGGGTGTTCAAGGATTGTTGTCCTACAGTTTTGGTAGGTCCTATGATATCTCCTCAGATGACACCGCTAACTTCTTCGACATTAGTGGTAAAAGTATTAATCTGAATCGGGAGTATGGACCGTCTGATTTCGACGTGCGGCACAGCCTGAGCGGGGCGCTCACCGTTGATTTGCCTGCAGCATCAGGTCAGCGTGCTATTAAAGTAGTTACTAGAGATTGGGGCCTTGATGCTCTCCTGAGATTCCGCACTCCCTTGCCGACAAACCTGACTACCTTCGATGTTGAATTCAGTGGCGTTGACTTCGTTGCATCTCGTCCTAACGTTGTCCCGGGGGTTCAGCAAATTCTCTATGGCTCTCAGTATCCCGGTGGCAAGGCAGTGAACCCTGCGGCTTTCGTCGTCCCTCCAGCCAACACCCAAGGAGACTTCCCAAGGAACAGCCTCCGCTTCTTCAACGCGTCGCAGCTGGACTTTGCGCTGCGGCGGCAATTTTCGCTGACTGAGCAAGTGAAGTTGCAGTTTAGATTTGAGTTCTTCAATCTCTTTAACCACCCCAATTTTGCTGGCCCGACCGACTGGAATCCAGGGGGCAACGCTTCGACGCGAATGCTGTCAAGAGCTTTAGGGGGACTAAGTCCTTTGTATCAAATTGGTGGCCCAAGATCCGGTCAAGTAGGCCTCAAGCTGATCTTTTGATATTCGCTCGATGACATCCGTAATACGACAACATTTTGCCAAGTCCTGAAAACCATCGGCTCTACTCTTCGACGCCAACGCTGTCGTGAGATTGAGGGATTGTGAAGATAGGACGAAGGTAAACGGCAGCATTTTTATGAACTTCATTTCGATGGGCGTTCGCGGTGGAAATCCGACATCGGCCACAGAAGCCTCGCCATGCTCTCAACTGAGATGTTTGAAGCATTAGTCTGCTGGATTTCGGAGAAAGCGCCTGACAAGATTCAATCAGGCTGGCATTGCGCGGATGGGTATCGATGGTGGTGAGCACGCTGATCGCGGACGACGATTTGAACATCGTTAGGCTTCGTAGGCTAAAGCCTCTGAACCCAATTGGAAAAGATTTGGATCGGCTGCGTTAGCATGAACCTGGGCGAACGAAATGGATTTGTAAAAACGATGAATCGATTCAGGGTTTCCGCACGCACGGAGCGTTGTAGATTGTCGTGCTTCCAATATGGTTTGGCTATTCTCTGCTCAGGTCTTTCGATAGCCGCAGCAGCGTTAGCCCAACAGCCACGTGAGTTGGCAGGGCTGCCGCTACAGCCTACACGCTCTATTCGGTTTACGACTAATGAGGGAACTTGGATGTCGCTTGATGTTTCGCCAAACGGCAAAACTATCATATTCGATCTCCTTGGTGATCTTTATACCCTCTCAATCAGTGGCGGGAAGGCGACGCGTATTTCAAGCGGACTTGCATTCGACGCACAACCCAGATTTTCACCCGATGGCAAGAAGATTGTTTTCACGAGCGATCGAGATGGCTGGGTAAACGTATGGATCGCTAACAGTGATGGCACGGCGCCACACCAAATTACGCACAAACACTGGCCAGGTGCTCTTACGGATCCGGTGTATTCGCCAGTGTTCACACCGGATGGTCAGTCAGTCGTGGTCTCGGAGATGTTGAACGTGAATTATGGCATTGGTCTATCAGAGTATCCAATCGCCGGAGGTCCACCAATACCGCTTACACACGTCGCGTTTACGGACGATAAATCAGAGGATGAAAAAGACCAGCGAATGTACTTGGGGCCCACATTTGGCCAAGACCCGAACTTGGTTTACGCAGCCGTGCGTTCAGGGTCGAAATCGGGATGGGTCTCTTATAACCACTGGCAGATTGCGAAGGTAGATCGGCGCTCAAGAATTTCGACACTGGTGACAACGCCGTTCTCCGGCTTCACTGCGATGCGCCCGGCGCTGAGTCGCAACGGGCGTTACCTCGTCTTTGCTTCACCATCAGGAGACGGTACCGGACTGCGACTTCACGATCTGGTAACGGATCACGAAACATGGTTGACGCAACGCGGACTGTCTAGCGTCGCCGCTTGGCTAAGTCGCGATTCACGCGATTTAGTCCCGGGATCGGCGTTCACGCCAGATAGCCGATCCTTAGTTGTATCTCTCGACGGCAAGATTGTGCGAATTGACGTAGCGACAGGCATGATAACCCCAATCCCTTTTGTGGCCGATGTCGATGTACCGTTGGGACCGCTCGTTAAGTTCGAATATCCGATTACAGATAACCCATTTATCGCGCGCGCCATTCGCACCCCACAGATTTCGCCGGATGGTAGGCAGGTGGTGTTCTCGGCGCTTGATCGACTATGGATTTTGGATCTGCCGCAGCCAATAATATCGGCAACAGGGACACTGGTTGCGCGTGATGACATCAACCCAAAAGGACTTGCGGCGCGGCGTCTAACAAAGTCAGACGAAGGAGAATTCTTCCCTGCTTGGTCTCCCGACGGGAGAGAGATTGCCTACTGCACGTGGAGTGATAACGCTGGAGGTGCGATTCAGCGTACGCGCGCAGATGGAACGGGCGATCCCGTGCGTTTGACGTATGACGGCGCATGGTACGGGAAGACGACATATGCACCGGATGGTCAGCGGGTGATTGCTGTTCGCGGTTGGCCCGACGCTTTCCGCGTATCCGCGCGTGCCGGCATGCAGGGCGGCATGCAGATCATCAGTGTGCTAGCTAAGGGTGGCGGCCTCGTCGCCGCGGTGTCCGATATGGCACAAGCCCAGCACGAGGACGGCGACCGCGGAAACGAAAGGGAGGGCAAACTCTCGAGTAGAACTGCAGTCGCAGACGTATCCTCATCGTATTTGCGTAATCCGGGTGACCGAGGGAATTTTGGAAAGCGCCAAGCACTCGTCTACAGTCAGCCCCACATAGCAGGACAAGAAGGGCGACTTTTTTTTTACGACCCAGACCAGGGTGTTGTATCAATGTGTCTGGATGGTACGGAGCGCCGAGTGGTAATCCGAGAGATCGCGTTTCAGAAAACTGGCATGCACCCAGAGTTGATTGGACCAACAAAACCGATCGAGGTGTTGTTGTCTCCGAGTGGTGATTACGCTCTGGCCCTGGCTCCTATGACGAGTCAGCCATATCTTATTACGCTTCCCAGTACGCCGTCAGCTAGTCCACCGACGATCTCACTAACCTATTCCGGTAACACTTCCAATGGAGTGTGGCGGCTCTCGCAAAGCGGCGCAGACTTTCTGGGATGGACGCCCGATGGTCGACCTTACTACAGCGCAGGCAATGCCCTTTTCATCGCTGATCGCTCGCTTCAGAGCGGGGCCGTTGCGCCCACATTTCACCAAATAACGATCAACGTCCAAATCAAACGTGATCATGGTTCTGGAAGCCTGCTCCTACGGAATGCGCGGATCCTCACTATGGCGGCTGACGCTCAAGGCCAGACTCTCAGGAAGATGGAGCAGAATGGCGCTACCTCTGGAGGGATCGTCGAAAGGGGTGATGTGCTGGTGCGCGACGGAAGAATCGCAGCCGTCGGACCAACTGGAATGATTGTGGTAACGGATGCGAAGGTCATTGACCTTACTGGTAAAACTATCCTGCCAGGCTACGTTGACATCCACGATCACGTTGGTCAAAGCGTTTCGTTCGGCGTGCACACCTCGCAAGAACCGCGGCTGATGGTCGATCTTGCATATGGTGTTACTACTTTGCGGGATCCGTTGGGGTATGGCATTGATCTGATGGCGCTCGGCGAACGCGCTGCGGCAGGCGATTTGATAGCGCCGCGTATCTATACCGTGAACACAGGCATTTCCTCAACATTGTTCGATGTTGATGGGCACGCACAGGACCTCGAACAGACACGTGAGGTATTACGGCTTTGGTCGGATTACTGGCATAGCGAGACAGTCAAGCAATACTTAGCTGGCGGACGTCGCACGCGTCAGCTCATAATTATGGCTGCCAGAGAATTAGGCCTGATGCCAACCAACGAGGGCCCATACAACACGTCGATGGATTTAACGTTTGCTATGGACGGATACCCAGCTTTCGAACATTCGTTACCTACCAATCCCATATACAATGACGTTGTGCAGCTGTTTGTCCAAAGCGGCACCATTCAGGATCCTACGTTGGGCACGACCTTGGGGTTCAGCTTTTTCCTTCGCCACTACTGGCCGTATTCGGACGCGAAACTGGAGAGATTCTTGCCGCCCGTCTGGATTGCAGGCAAGCAAAAGGATGCCGTTGGCAGTGAAGGAATTCCCGACAATGAAACGACAATCCGAGAAGCCTCCGCGCAGGCGGTCAAGGTCATGGCGGCGGGAGGGTGTGTATCGGTGGGATCGCATGGCGATATTCCAGGCCTCGGGGCTCACTGGGAGATGTGGACCATGACGATGGGTGGGATGCCAGCTTACGATGCCTTGCGCGCCGGGACCATTTGCAGTGCGAAGGCGATCGGCCACGAGCGAGATTTCGGATCAATTGAAGTCGGGAAACTAGCCGATCTCCAAGTGCTCGACAAGAATCCGCTTGAGGATATTCACAATACGACTGCGATCCGCTACGTCATGAAAGATGGACGGTTGTATGAAGCCAACACACTCAATGAGGTTTGGCCGCGCCAACGATCACTTCAGCGACAGTGGTGGCAAGAGTAATACGACTATAAACTAATTAGCAATAAGCAAGTGCTTGGCTAGAGAACACTGCTATATCTCGCGAGAGATTACAAAGGCAATCTCGTGTTCGACGGCGATAAAGTGAAATCGCGCAACGGCGCACCAGCACTAAAGCCGGAAGACTTCGCGCATTTCAATGATCTCGACTTGACGAGCCGTAACTGATCTATCGCTTTACAATCTAGAAGCTTATGCGAGGAGTTCGATTGTAATACACTCTTGCCACCTGCGTTAGTCAACGTGACATTTGAACCGACAACGAATTTATTCATAACCAAAGCTTTTGTATGAGTGCCTCGGGATTCGTGGGCGGCGGACGCGTGCATTTGTGGTGAACGAACCTTGCCAAGTGTTCCCCGCCTTAATGATCATTGAGCCTTTCTGAAGAAGGACGCCAAAATCCGTTTAAGTGCGTCGTGTTGAGTAGTTATAGCTTGCAGTGAGGGTTGCGTTTTTTGGCGCACAGGAGTGAAACCATCTGGTCCGTCGTCATTGGAAATCAATATCGTCACGACAGAGATATTGGATGCAGCTCGGAGATAAGCGAAGACTGATAGGCGGATCGATCTGTCGACAAACTAGGGTCGACTTGATGTAATCAGAGCGACATACAGTAGCGGTGCGTGCGAAACTCAAGAGTCCTTTCGTTAAGTAGTTCTTGAGCTTCGACGGCATTCTTCACAGTTAAACTAACAATTGACGTCAAGCAAAAGTACGCGACCGGTCTCGATCCTTATATGAACGATAGTCATTTTCTCATTCGTCGCGCTCACATTAAAAAAAGTATAGCTATCTGTTGTCTTGGTCTTGTTGTTTGCAGCGCCTTTCGAAGCGTTGCTTCGAAGCGCATAAATGTTCAAGGACGCGAGCGGATTCTGTTTAATCAGGATTGGCGTTTCAAAAGAGAAGATCCCATCGGGACGGGTGACGCTCTTAGCTACTCGAAAACGAGAGATTGGTTAGTTGCGAGTGGAAATGGGCTACTTAAATCTGTACGGCCAAAACCGGTCAGGCCACCGGGTAACTTAGGTTCTGGCGTTAGCTATACCCAGATTGACTTCGATGATCATGACTGGCGTACGCTCGACCTACCGCACGATTGGGGAATAGAAGGTGAATTCAAACAGGAATATCCAGGCGAAACAGGAAAGCTCCCTTGGTGGGGTGTAGGCTGGTACCGGAAACATTTCTTAATACCCTCAGAAGATGCACCCAAACGTCTTTATATCGATATCGATGGTGCGATGGCTTACGCTACGGTATGGCTCAATGGGAAGTTCGTCGGTGGTTGGCCGTATGGTTATGCTTCCTGGCGAGTCGATCTGACACCGTTTATCAGATTCGGTGAGGAGAACGTTCTTGCAATCCGCCTGGATAACCCGAAAGATTCCTCTCGTTGGTATCCCGGTGGCGGGATCTATCGAAATGTCTGGCTGGTTAAGACGCAGCAAATTCATGTAGCTAATTGGGGCGTGTTTGTCAGCACTCCAGAAATTACGGCTGAAACCGCTACCGAAGAGATTAGAACCATCGTTGAGAATGACTCGGCCACTTCAGCGAACGCTGAAGTTTCGACACAAATTTTCGAGTTGGACTCATCAGATCGTTTTGGGGGCAAACCTGTTGCTTCGATTGCACCCACAACCACGCCGCGTCCGGTTGAGGCGGGACAAAGTGGGTTAGTGGTCCAATACGTAAAAATCGCGCGGCCGAATCTGTGGAGCCTGAAATCACCACAACGCTATGTAGCTGTTACTACCATCAATGTTGCCGGCCATCTTGTAGATGAGGTCGAGACTCATTTTGGAATCCGCACTATTGCATTTGATGCAAACCGAGGGTTCGTTCTTAACGGCGAGCACGTCAAAATCCAGGGTGTGTGCATGCATCATGATCTTGGCGCACTTGGCACAGCGGTTAATGTGCGCGCGCTGGAGCGGCAGCTTGAGATCCTGAAGGAGATGGGAGCGAATGCGATCCGCACCAGTCACAATCCTCCTGCTCCGGAACTCCTGGAGTTGTGCGATCGTATGGGCTTTCTCGTGATGGACGAAGCGTTTGACTGTTGGCTGCAGGGCAAACGGCTCAACGATTATCATCTGCTTTTTCCTGAGTGGCACGAGAAGGATTTGCGGGCGTTGGTTCGGCGTGATCGCAACCATCCCTCGATCATATTGTGGAGTATAGGCAATGAGATTCGTGAACAAAATAGTCCTGAGGGTTGGAAGTTGGCAGAACACCTCGTTGGTGTAGTGCACGATGAAGATCACACACGTCCTGTCACTGCCGGATGCAATTCTCCTAACGCTTCTCTCAACGGCGTTCAGTTCATGCTTGACGTGAGCGGATTTAATTACCAGCCGACTGGTTACAACCCATTTCGAACTACTGGACCACTGCAACCATTAGTGGCAACAGAGACTTCGTCTTGTGTGAGTTCACGCGGTGAATATTATTTTCCTATTGGAGACGATAGCGGGCTAAGGCGAACGGTAAAAGACATCGCCGATTTCCAAGTGAGCAGCTACGATTTTTCGACCTGGGCCTTCAACCCTGAAACGGAGTTTCGCGGACTAGACGAAGCGCCTTTTGTAGCGGGTGAATTTGTTTGGACAGGTTTTGATTATTTAGGTGAGCCTGAGCCGTATGGGAAGGATTCAACCACGCTACTCACGTTCTCTGATTCTCTATTAAGGGAGAAAGCTGAGCGCGATTTGAAGGAACTACGAAAGATTCTAGTACCGTCCCGCAGTTCCTACTTTGGCATCGTTGATCTCGCTGGCTTTAGAAAGGATCGCTTCTATCTTTATCAGGCTCGATGGCGTCCAGACTTGCCGATGGCTCACATCCTCCCACATTGGAATTGGCCTGAGCGAAGGGGGCAGATGACGCCCGTTCATGTGTACACCTCAGGTGATGAGGCTGAGCTTTTTCTTAATGGTAAATCCCTTGGACGAAAGAAACGGGGACCCTTCGAATACAGGTTGCGCTGGGATGAAGTGGTCTATGAACCCGGCGAGCTAAAGGTCATTGCTTATAAGAACGGAAAACGATGGGCCGAGGACATGAGAGAGACCACCGGTCCAGCTTCCCGACTGACTCTTGCGGCAGATCGCACGATAATCAAGGCGAATGGTTCAGACCTGTCGTTTATTACGGTGAGGATTGATGACAAGAAGGGACTCCTCGTGCCGCGTTCAAAGAACCGAGTGACCTTTGACATCACTGGCCCAGGCGAAATCATAGCAACGGATAACGGAGACGCGACAAGTTTGGAGCCATTCAACTCGAAGGAACGTGCAGCCTACAACGGTCTTGCGCTGGTGATTGTTCGGACGAAAAAGGTACAGGGTTCAATCACTCTGCGAGCCAAAAGCAAAGGCTTGGTGGGTGCAGAGATTATCCTACGTAGTGGACTATGACGTAGGCGCTCGCCGGGACGCAGCGTTGAGATTCTCTCGGTGAAGAGTGAATGACAGTTCCCCTATGTTGATGGCTCGCCCGTAGAAGAATGAGCCGAACACGTTTCATTAGTTTTCGATCTTCGCTTACGTCGACTACACGTTGGGCGACCGATTAGGAGAATGAACGGGAGACCTATGCGAATCGTTGTCACGAGGGACAGAGTGGTTGTAGCAGTTCTAATGGCGTCGGCACTGACTCTGCAGGTTGGCGCGCAGCCACAATCAAATAAGAGTCAAGCACCCGAGCCACTACGTATTGGTGTGGTCGGGCTTGTTCATCCGCACGCCGAGGCTTTGTTTGACATACTCAAACGCAACGATGTCCAGGTGGTTGGCGTTAGTGAATCAGCTCAAGAAGTCGTGGCGCAGTATGTAAAGAAAGGCCTCGATCCGGGTCTGCTTTACAGGGACGAGGCCGAAATGATCGAGAAGACGCATCCTCAGGCGGTCCTTATCTATACAAATACCTATGATCATGTAAAGGCTGTGCAGATCGCGGCGCGCTATGGTGTCCATGTAGCAATGGAAAAACCCTTGGCAGTGAGTACAGTGGATGCGCACGCAATAGCTCGCGCAGCTCACACCGGAAATATTTATGTATTAGTCAACTTTACTCCTACATGGTACCCAAACACGACTGCTGCATACGCCTTGTTACACGACAAATCAATTGGTGACGCGCGGAAGATAGTTGTCCGGGATGGCCACAGTGGTCCAAAACCACTTACAGGTTCTTTGGGTTGGCTCTTTGATCCTAAGCTGAACGGTGGCGGAGCTCTGTTTGACTTTGGATGTTACGGCGCGAATCTCGTAACTTGGTTGATGGATGGTAAGCGTCCAACATCCGTTACTGCGGTCACGCAAACGATCAGGCCTGAGACTTACCCGCTGGTTGACGACGATGCCACGATCATTCTGACTTATCCGAAAGCTTCGGCGGTGCTACAACCTTCCTGGAATTATCCTTTTAATCAAAAGCAAATGGATGTCTATGGCGCAACAGGATACGCGATGACTGTTCGAGATAATGCATTGCGTGTGCGCCGCGCTGGACAACAGCAGGACGAGATTATTCCTTCACCACCACTTACACCTCCTCAGGATGATTTTCTGCACTATCTGAAGGCTGTTGTTGTCGATGGTGTGAAACCGTCTGGTCCATCATCATTGGAAATCAATATCGTTGCTACCGAGATCCTGGATGCGGCACGGCGATCTGCGAAAACTAGAAGACGGATCGATTTGTCGGCGAATTAGTATTCACAGATGAGGCAGATTATGCAGCATGATAGAGCCGCATCGAACTTGGATGGATTCGGTACCACCTCGCGGTAGCAGGTGGGTCCGATCCAGCTTTCGGTGCTTAGTGATCAGGCTGAACCCACGCGCTACCGCGCCGTGGTACTGACTGTATCCAAGTCGGCCCGCTTGTGAAATCGGCGACTGGCAAATGGAAATCGGCAATGACTGAATCCGTGAAATTTCGGACCTACTCCCGGTGAAAATGTTCGATCGTCATCTCACCTGCCTCAACCCGTCGCACGACCTGAGCCAGGTACGGATCGTTTATTTCTAACGCATATGCAATCAGGTTACGGGTTTGTTTGGGGATTGAACTGTTGGTTATAAGTCTTCGAGCGCGTCGTTTAAGAGAAGCGTCGATGATTTTGGATTTTGATTTGCGGGGAGATGATGATCGTTCGCGCAGAGGTGCGCTACTATGGCGAGCCATGATTCTTAGCCTTTCTGTAGAAGGTTGAGAGTCTAGGGTCGGTGTTGTGTTAGTGCACAAGCCGGCCCGCTTCTTTTCTATGAGAGGGTCACGCCACTCTACCGCACAGATTTTCGGTTGAGAAAGATTTTTTCGCTAACAGAGATTTTTCATCACGGAGATTTTTCGTCACAAATACGGATCAGGAGCGCACTTGTCATCTGCTCTTCTTATCGACGGGATTTCCAAGCTCGGGGTCGGCGCTGTTGATGAAGTACAGCGATGATCACGACGGCGTCAGGCTTGTCAATGAAATAAGTAGAATACGGAAACTTGCGAAGCACAGCGCGTCTGACTTCGTGCTCAATAACAGGAAACATCAGTGGATTATTCGTAATGTGTTGCAGCGAAAGCCGAAGCTCGCGAATGAAACTAATGCCCAAAACCTGGTTCTCGATCTTCGTACCATTTCGCTGCTTCCCTGATATCAGCTTGGGCTTCGTCACGGACGAAGATGCGACGGTTCATTTATCTGGACGGCTTATGTAGCTGTCTGGTGATTTCAGTCTCGACGTCCTGCCACTCCTGGCCTGGTTTTTCATCTGCCTGGTGCGAGGACAGGCGCTCACGCAATACTTCTCGATGCCAATCAGGGACCGGAATGTCTGTGGGGCGAGCAGCGATGTGTTCCCAAAGCGACTGAAGGTAATCGATTTGTTCATCGACTGACAGCGCGTCAAAACCAGGAGGCGGTATCTGTAAAGATTGAGGCATATGTTAAATCCCTGGCAAGTATACCAATAAGCGCTCTAAACACGAATTAGAAGTCTTTGATCGGATTAATGTGTTTCATGAATCGGACTGAAAGAGAGTTGGCAAGGTTAGTACCTTGCCCTCGCTGGAGACCGAGGCGATGTTTGCTTTGGGAAGACTTCGGATTGGATGTCTTCTATCCATGCTGCACCTTGCTTCCGAGGCTGTAAGGTACTTGCTAGGTGTGCGCCGTGATTACTCGTTAGAAACGAGCATCTAAGGGGTTGACAGCAATAGGGGAGAGGGCGAATAATCCGCGCTCCTGATTGAATTATGGAAAAGATTGCAGA
>DATDFV010000062.1:0-19612 GCA_036522415.1 Pyrinomonadaceae bacterium
ATGAGTGGGACAGAACTCTGCAGGCGCTTGCGTCAGGAAACGACCACCGCGTTAACTCCGATCATTGTGATCACCGCGAAGGCTTTAGAACTGGATGGCTCAACATACTTAAAGCTTGGCGCTAACGACTACATCGTTAAACCGTTCTCGATTGGTGAGGTGGTTAGAAGGGTCCGCTCATTCTTGCCCACACATGATCAGTGGCTGTCTCCGCCAGTGTAACGAACGAATCCCCTACGATAATCGAAGACGAGCTCGCTATGCCTGTTATTAAGCTTCAGAGTGGCCCCCTCGGAGGGGACCAACAGATTGGTGCGAAGATCGCTGAAGGTTTGATCGACTTCTTGATCTTCTTTTGGGATCCGTTAGAACCACAACCGCACGATCCCGATGTGAAGGCTCTCCTTAGAATCAGTGTGGTTTGGAATACACCGGTTGCCTGTAACCGATCGTCAGCAGACTTTATGATCTCGTCACCTTTGATGTCGCAGCACTATCAGGCCAAGGTTCCTAACTATGATAGTTACCGGCATCGTTTCGACGAGACCGATGTAACCGAAGAGTTAATTACCCGTTAGTAGTGTTTTGGTTTTTGCAAGAAGATCGAGAAGTATTAAATCTGGGGAGCTCTAGAGAACGTGCATTGTTTGAGCTGATGTTTGATTCATGGTGTTACTCGCTCCACATCGGTTCTGTATCAGGGTTCATTGAATTTGTAGTCTTCCTAAGCGCTCTGAGCTGGGTAGTCCCAAACATCCGGCGGCAGCTTGTCCTTGAGTGCTGCATACATGGCATCGCGGAACAGCTTTAGCGCCGGATACGGCCGCATGGCAATAGTGCGCTCCACAATCAGCCCCTGCTCGTCATCGACGATGATTTCCAAGCTCTCGATCTTGTGTCCATCCATGGTTCCTACCCAGCGAAGGAAGGTAGTGCGGTCATCGAGCTTAAACTCGGCCGTATAAGTGCCCGAACCGCGCGTCGAGCTCGACTGAGCGAAGATCGCCGCGCAGACTTCACGGCCTTCCGCCGGTCGTATCAGGATGGGGCTGTTGAATATGATGTTTTCAGCAAGAAGCTCACTAACCTGGGCTGCTGTTGGCTTACCGGATTCGCGCAGTTTGCGTAAAGGATGCATTGCGATTTCTCCTATCGCTTCGTGTCTACGCTTTTGCCGCCGCGCTGATCTTGTAGTCGCGCGCTTAGATAGCTTTCAGGGTGTTTGCAAACCACTTCTTCAACTGTCCTTTGCCAACGATCCCAAGAAATGCGCCAACGAATCGGCCCTTGAGGTTCTTGCCTTCACGCACAATCACGACGTCCACGTCGGTCGTTCCGTTAGGCTGACGAGTTAAGGTGTAGGTGTGACCTGATCTCCCGCCCCACAAGTTCGAGTCAGTAGTCTTAAGCACGATGTGTGTGGGATCGGACCAATTGTAAGTCAGCCGTTCCCAGATGCCTCCTGACCCTTCTGTGACGTCCGCATAGTTATTACCCTGCTTATGCACCTTAAGGTATTGATCAGTGCTGTTGCCAAATAGCTGGTTACGGCCTGGCCCGAAGTCGGTCAATCCGGCGATGAATTGCTCGGGCGTCGCTGTGGTCGTTAATTTGAAGTGAATTGTGGCCATATCTGCTGCTCCTTGGCTTTGCCTCAAAAATCTTCATTTCATTCTCACCGGGCTTCAGCCTGGTGCTGAGGGGTCCTGATAGTTGAGTAACCGTTTCAACGGTTTCTCGATTGTGACAACCTGGAACCACCTCGTTTTTCAACACGGTGAAGCTGCTGCACCAGGTAACCGTTAAAACGGTTAACCATCTTCCTATCCCGCTTCAACACCGGGCTGAAGCCCGGTGAGAATGAAATGAAGACTCTTAGGGTAAGGCCCTGGTCCTTCTCAACGTGAGTTTAGACATCCGTTTTCCCATGCATCTCATAAACAAGCTCGGCCAGGTTCATTTCTGCTTCTCTCGTCTGAAAGCCGATTCGCAGTGCCGATGCAGTTAGTTGCTGGAACTCATTCGTGCGCGTGCCCTCCAGGAATAGATCGGAATCGAGACGAATGTCCTCGACTGTTGGTAGGCAGATCGCATTGACTCGCTGCTTAACGGCAGCGTGTCCCATGGCGGGAAAGGTTGCGATCCGTTGAGCTATCGATTTAACGAAGTCATTAAGTTCAGCCGCTGGCAACGCTCGATTGATCCAACCGTAGCGCTCAGCCAGATTCGCGTCATAGTCTTGTGCGCTCAACATGACTTCGAGCGCGCGTCCGCGACCCATGAGTCGCGCAAGATGTTGCGCCCCTCCTGCACCGGGAATGACGCCGAACGAAGGTTCGAACTGACCAAAGATCGCGGTTTCTCGCGACGCGAAGCGCATGTCGCACGCGAGGATAAATTCGCTACCAACGCCCCGCACGCGTCCCTCGATCTGTGCAATGCTAACGAGGCGACTGGAGCTCAGATGGTGGAGCATCAGTCCAATTGAAGGACTACCATCCAATTTCGCTGCCGCTTCCCTGTTCTCCTTAATTCGAGTCACATCGACGTGGGAAATAAAGTAATCGGGATCGGCGCTCTTGAAGACGATCACCTTTAAAGTGTCATCAGCTTCAGCTCGCTGAATAAGGGACACGAGATCACGAATGAGTTCGGGGCCTTCAAGATTCATGGGTGGCGCGTTGATTTCCGCGAACAGAACGGCGCCTTCACGATGTGTCTTCAGCGTCTCCAAAGACAATTCGTCGTCTCGGCTTGATGGTGCTGTACTCATTCGCATCATTCCTTTCTGGACAAACTCTCCAGTCAGCTCCTCGTGATGCTGCCACTGCTTTCTTTCTCTCAGGTCACTCGAAGCCGTTCGCGATCCAATTCAACGCACTGATACTCGGCATGAAGAAATACTCGCCGCCGCGGAGCACATTGAATGTTTCAATGCCGCGCACGAGACGTCTGACCGGATCTTTTGGAATCGTGAATCTTGCTTCGCCTTCTTGCAGCCCAATGATTGGGTCACGCTCGTCACCGATGCCAATGAAGTTCCCGTCGTTAATCCACTCTTGTTGCAGGAATTCGATCGTGGCCATCGCCTTCGCACTAATGAAGAGGAAGATCGCGCCACGCGGCACTTCGTCATCTGCTTCAGAGAGAGCATTCGGATCGTATGGTGGTCCATAGGTGGTGCCGCGCCTGATGAGTCGATGAAGGTTTACGTCAGTTAACCGCGTAAGTTTTGAGTCCCGCGGATTCATGCGCCGAATATGACATCCGAACGGCGCCTGCCGGCCCCGCGGATCGTTCGCGTAGTTAAAGTCGTTGTTCCGCTGGAGGTCTGCACCGAGTGCAGGGTTGTCGGCTTCCGGCGCCAACACTAACGGGGCACCGCTGCGCCAACGGCCAACCAGTTTCGCCGCGAGCAGTTCCCGTTCTGCTTCATTGCTTCCATGCGCCTGGAGGAACCGATTGAACGCGCCGACGCGCGACTGATATTTGCGAAAGCCCACATAGGTGCCGTTGCGACCGAGTATGTTCGGCTGCGGCATCGGCAGCGGAAGCCCAGCCTCACCAGGATATCCAAGAATAAACTCGCCAGGTTTGATCGGCTGTCCCTGCCCCGGCAGCGCGTCGAAGCCACTGCCCTCGATCGCGGGTTGGTCAATGCCGTCTTTGTAACCCAGTGGGTTGAGATCGCCGGGCTGCGCACCAAAATCCTGCATGGCCAAAATGCTGACTGATAGACCCTCGAGCTGCTCGCGCGCGATGCCCAGGATGCGACGCCGATCTTCCTCCGAATCGCTAAATGCTTGTAGCCCGATGTGGACTTCGCCTTTACCGTACGCCGCGTCCCAGTTCTTCGGATCGTTTAGCCCCGCGTCTCTGAGTTGTCGGGCGCGCGCCGCCATCCCTTCGCGGAAAGCTTCGGGAAAGCTCTGCAGCGAATCTTCGGGGAGGTCGAGCGCCTTGAGGCCGGCATAGCTGATGCCGACCGAAAGCCATGGAGTCTTCGCGCTCCACCAACCGGCGGCAGAATCGACGTGAGGTGTGAGCCGGCGAAAAAGCTCGCGACCGGATTGAGCATGGTTGATTCGTAAAAGCACGTGAGTGCCGAAGTACGGTGCGGGTCGCGGCCTGAGTACAGTCGCCTGGATCTCGTGCAAGTCGAGCATCGACTCACGCGCCGCACCACTCGCTGCGCCGGATTCATTAACGGATGACATGCCAGCATCCTCCATTGATCCGCGGGCTATTGAATCTTGTCCAGAAATTCATCAACCGCCTTGCTGACGCGATTCTGTCGTTCGATCTCAGCCAAAGTCAGATCCGGATTGGCGACGAACCAGCCTTCTGCCGTGATCTGGTGCTTAACGAGATAATCCTTAGCTCCGGGGTCGCGAATCCCAGGCCAGCCTTCCCAGGCAGAATCCATGAGATCGAGATAGTCGGGAATCAGCGCGATGAAATCGTCGATATAGGTGTCCCAGTCGCCGTCGAATGAAGTGGCGAACAGCAGTCGCGTATCGTTATCGAAAAACACGAACCGCATGTCATGCAGCGTGCCAACCTTGGTCGCACCGGGTGAAAGGTTGCCGCCCAACAATTGCAGAAACGTGCGCAGCCGCTTGGCGCCGCCGGGCACTAACGGAACGATGATGGTTAATTCGGAGCGTTTGCCGAGACGAGCGCCAACCCGGCCGGCGCTTTCAATTGGCGGTGGCGGTTCCGAAACCTGCGACGACAGTTCTTTGATTACGTTCTCCAGCGCCTGTTTCCCCACGTCCGACGCGTCCGCAAACAACTCGCGTAGCTGTTGAATCTTTTGCGCTCCAGAATCGGATTGGGGCGCCGTCTGTGGTTGCGTTGTCATGAGCTTGTTCTCCTTTGTTGTCCTCTGAAAATCCATTGCCCTAACCGGCTACGGGGTGCGGCAGCACCTCATCGGCACTTGCCGGCTCCGTTTGCGGCTGATGATTGATCGTCCGGCGCATCCTGGCTGACGCGCTGTAGATCCGTCGCACATGCATGATTTCGCCAAGCGGCCTGTGTTCCTCTGTAACCCGCCACTGGTTGAACGAAAGCGCATCCGTCTTTTCGAAATTCTCGTTACCCGAGATGTCCTGGCGCGGGACATGTACACGTCCAACCGTTACGAAGGGAGATAGCTTTTCGGACCACTCGACCGTTGTTTCGTTGACCGGCATCACCTCGAGATCAGTGCACAGCTGGACCTGGAGGTCGAAATCGAAGGCGCTGGCTTGCAGTTCGTCCACCAGAGTCGGATAGAAGACGTCCGGCCGACTGCGTAGGTCGAGTTCACGATGGATCGCACGCGTCGTGTTTTCCGTGGCCGGCGCGAGACGGATCTTGGCGACGTAATCACCGTGGCGCATCGCAGCCATGCTCCAGAACGTGGTCAACAGCGGGTTGTGCACTGGTGTCTGCCCCAATTTGACGAACGCAAACAGCTCGTCCCATGCCCAGTCGGACTGCTCGAAAGTGCCCTTGCCGGTGACAATATCCGTGAGTAGCTCGTGGAAGCCCGTCTTGCCGCGCGCCAGGTAGTGGTTCTTGTTGTTGCCGATCTCCTGAAGCACCAGATAGTGTCTCGCGGTGTTGGCGACGAATATCGGATTGTTCTTGAGCACGAGGTCGAAAGTCGTCGAGTCGGGCTCGTCCTCAACCAGCTTCACTCCGGGAACGTCGAAGATCTTCATGGCGCATCCCAGGACACCTCCGAGCGTGGCGTCCGCACCCAAATGGTTTGAGGCGCTGGAGTACCGGATCAGAGCACCGTGCCGGCCCGGCTTACCGTAAATCCCCTGCGCGTATGCCGGCGGCACGTTGCGCAGGATCTGGACTTCCGCTTTGACCACGCCAAATGTCTTCGCGTGCACGCCGCGGACAGCTCGCCCACTACCCTCGACCACCGGTGATTCGCGCACCGTCTTTTCCCAGAAGGCGACGATCTGATCCAGGAGCCGATCGAGATCCGGATCGATCGTCTCGATCTCAGGCGTATAGCGGACGAATTCCGTTGGCATCTGTCAGTTCTCCTTCTCTCGATCGAGCTGCAGTGCGCTCTACGCGCTGATCTTGTCGAGGAATTCGTCCAGCGCCTTTCCGATGCGCTCAAGCCGTAGGATCTCCGCCTGTGTCAGGTTGGGGCTGGCGACATACCAGGAGGACGCCGCCAGCTGGTGCTCGGCGATCCAGTCTTTCACTTTCGGGCTGCGAGTCCCCGGCCATCCGACAGCATTGCAGAACAGAATATCCAGAGCGTCAGGAATCTTCGTCGCGAAGTCGTCGATGTAGGCGTCCCACTCCCCATCGTAGGCGGTGCAGAAGAGCAGCTTCGTGTCGTTGTCCAGGAATACGAAGCGCATGTCGTGGACGGTCCCCATCGCGTCTGCGAGCTTGAAATTGCCTTCCAGCAGCTCCAGCAGGCCGCGAAGTCGCTTCGCTCCTCCTTCCACGAACGGAAAGATTCCGGTGAGCTCCGAGACTTTGCCCTGACGCGCACCGATACGACCGGCGTTTTGCGTCCCTGTCGCCGCGGCAAACTCTCGCGTGAGATTTGGTAGTCCTTTCTCCAAAGCGATTCTGCCCAACTCAGGCGCGTCCGCATAAAGCTCCTTTACCTTTTGAACTTTTTCCTCGACGCGCCGATCCTGTTCTAACTTGGTTTGTGTTTGCATTGTTGCCTCTCTTTCACTAGTTGTTGATAGTTCACCTAGGTATCCAGCTTGCGCGCACAACCCGTACTAATAAGCTCGACGGCTTCCTGTTCGGATCACGGCGGAGTTAACCACCAGTTTGAGGGCGCGTCTATTAGACGAAGGTATCGATCAATACCCTTGGTATTGCTGCGAAGGGACGCGTTGTCTCGAGGATGCATTCTGTTGTCCGGACTTGAGGGTCCACACTGACCTAAGACGCCGCGCACGAAAACTCGCAACCGACAGCAGAGTCGATCCAAGAACACGCTCATTGATCCGTTATGGATTAAAGATCAAAGACGAATACCTTGAGCAAGTAGTGAATCGTGTTGAGTCCGGCGAAATGAGCATCGACCATATACGATTTGACAGTGATTAAGAATTCTTCGCTGCGCCGTCCGCAATCATTCTCAACTTGGCTTTTGGGCCGTACAGGTGCATCCTCACCTGCATGGATCCTCGCCTGGCAAAAACCGCGGACGACGATGATCTCGTCGAGCGATTGGCGCGAGCTGAAGCAACACTGCGGGCGCGCGAGATTAGTTTCCAATTGATCGTCGACAGCATTCCAGTACCCGTTGCTGTAACGACACCAACCGGTGAAGTCGAGGCACTCAATCAACCAACCCTCGAATACTTCGGCAAGACTTTCGAAGACTTAAAAGGTTGGAAAGCTTCCGACGTCGTCCACCCGGATGATCTTCAGGACACGATCGCGACTCAGCAAAGGGCCCACGAAACAGGCACTGCGTACAACGTCGAGAGCCGACACCGCCGCGCTGATGGCATCTACCGCTGGTTCAATGTCCGGGGTTTTCCCTTGCGAGATACCGACGGGCGCACCCTTCGTTGGTTTCATGTGCTAATCGACATCGACGATCGTAAGCGAGCCGAGGCACAGCTCGCGGGAGAGAAGCGATTGCTTGAGATGGTGGCCTCGGGTGCGCCGCTATCAAACGTTCTGACCGCACTGTGCAAATTTGTTGAAGATACCGCTGCGGACTGCAAGTGTGGTTTCTATTTGATCGATTGGAGTGGACCAACCTTCCATACCGCCGCGGCACCCAGCCTGCCGGCGACTTTCAACGATGCGCTTGAAGGATTGACTGTGACAGCGTCCGCAGGACCGTGTGGATTAGCAGCGCTTACCACCTCTCAGGTGATCGCTGAAGATTTTGAGTCCGACTCGCATTGGCAGAAGAGTTTGATCCGCCCCCTCGCGCTTGCGCACGGGTTACGAGCGCAATGGTCGACGCCAGTATGTTCACGTGACGGTAGCGTCCTGGGGACCTTCGCGATTTTTCAGGATCATCCTGCGAGTCCGACTCAACTTCAACAGGATCTCATCGCCCAGGTAATCCACATTGCCAGCATCGCCATCGAACGTGCGCTGAATGAGGAGGCTCTGAAACAAAGCGAGCGCAATTTAAGCCTGACCATAAACACCATCCCAACACTTATCCAAGTGTCGCGACCAGATGGAACAGTATTGTCAGTGAATCAAGCGGTGCTGGATTACTACGGCGTCACCCTGGAGGAGATGCAGCAAGACGACTTTCGCTCACGGGTTTACCATCCGGATGATGTGGAAAGGCTGCGCGAGGAGCGCAACGAAGCGCTCAAACGCCCCGTACAGTTCGAGTACGAACAACGCGCCCTGGGTAAGGATGGCAAATATCGCTGGTTCCTGGTCCGCTACAATCCACTGCTCGATGATCAAGGAAAGATCGATCGCTGGTATGCAACCGCCTTCGACATCACCGACAGAAAGGTTGCACTCGAACGACTGCAGTCAAATCAGGATCTTCTCGATCTGGCGCAAAAGTCTGCCGGGGCGATGGCTTTTGATTGGTACATTCAGCAGGAGATCAACAACTGGTCGCCTGAACAGGAAGCTCTATTTGGTTTAGCTCCGGGTGCTTTCGACGGAACATACAAGACCTGGAAGAAGATGATGTATAAGCCGGACTGGCCCACAGTCGTCGACGCGATTAAGCATGCTCATGAGACCGGCAGGGTGTCAGCTGAGTATCGCGTTGTTTGGCCCGATGGAAGTCTTCATTGGCTCTCTACAAACGGTCGGATGTTCTTTGACGAAGCAGGCGAACCGGTTCGAATGGTGGGGTTCACATCCGATGTAACACGAAGAAAGAACGTGGAAGAGGAACTTCATCGCAGTGCCGCATTTCTCGCGCAAGCACAGCAGCTTAGTCGAACAGGGAGTTTTTCGTGGCGCGTCGCGTCAGATGAAATTACCTGGTCAGACGAGCTCTATCGCATTTACGAGTTGGATCGGGAATCGACTATTACTCTGGAAGCGATTCGCACTCGAGTCCACCCGGAAGATCTCACCTTGTATGAAAAGATGGTCGAGCAGGCGCGAAACGGCAGCGAAGATTTTGAATGGCAGTATCGTCTGCTCATGCCTGACAAATCGATCAAGTACATGCATGCCGTTGCCCGCGCGACTCGCGATGAGAATGGTCAACTCGAGTACATCGCGGCAGTTCGTGATGTCACAGCACGCCGGCTGGCGGATAAGGCGTTGGACAAGGCCCGCTCCGATCTCGCGCACGTGGCCAGAGTGATGAGTCTCGGTGCTTTAACCGCCTCAATCGCGCATGAAGTCAATCAACCGTTGTCAGGCATTATTACCAACGCCAGTACTTGCGTGCGCATGTTGGACGCTGATCCACCAAACGTTGACGGAGCGAGGGAAACTGCAAAGCGTACTATTCGCGATGGCCGTCGAGCGGCTGATGTGATCACCAGACTGCGCGCTCTCTTTAGTAAGAAGGAAGCGGCTGATGATTTAGTCGACCTGAATGAAGCAACGCGTGAGGTGATTGCGTTGTCGCAAAGCGAACTGGAGCGGAACCGCGTGATTGTGCGACCTACATTCGCTGAAAATCTCCCGCTAGTCAAAGGCGACCGTGTACAACTCCAACAGGTGATACTTAACTTGTTGCGTAACGCTTCAGACGCGATGAGTAGCGTTTACAATCGTCCCAGAATGTTGCTAATCCGTACCGACCAGCGCGAAGACGCTGCGGTGCAACTGACTGTGCAAGACGTCGGTCGAGGTTTCGAGCCTGAAAGTCTGAACCGGCTGTTTGAAGCGTTTTACACAACAAAGAGTGACGGCATGGGAATCGGTCTCTCCGTCAGCCGTTCTATCATTGAGCATCATCACGGTCGCCTATGGGCCACCCCTAATGCCGGGGCGGGAGCGACGTTTTCATTTTCGATTCCCAGCGTTGGCGAAGACTCATCAAAAGAAGAGTAAATTCAGAAATCAACTCTCATTCTCCTCAACCTTTAGGTTGGGGTTCAGCGTCATTGGAATTCCAAACCATTTCAATAGTTTTCCCGGCCAGCTTGTCAGGCCAGTTGAAAAAGGAACCAAATTCTGCGGAGACGAACGCTTTGAAGCTGCCAGACGCTGTTGAGTCGCGGTCCAGAAAAACCATTAAAATGGTTCCGGATTTCTACTTGATGCTAACCCCAACCTAAAGGTTGGGGAGAATGAGATTAAAGACTTTTGAGTCAGAGGCTGTGTTGTATTCTACCGACAGTATCGCAACCGCTACCAATAGAAATTTGATTCGCTTCATGCTGTCCTCCTCATCATGCGGATTGATCCTAGCCCTTCCCGGTTTCGTGTTTGGAGCGTCACGACAAGCTAAAGCACATCATTTGATCTTCTCTGCGCTTCCTTTGCGTTCTCTGCGTCTCCGCGGTTTAAGCTGGGCCACGTCTACGAAAAACCGCAGAGACGCAGAGAACGCTGAGAAAGCGCAAAGAAGATCCTCTTATCACTCTGCCTCCGCCTTCTGCCAAATCCCATTCAGCATCACTCGTTTTCTATCTAACGCTATGTCGAAACTCATTCGCCTTTCCGACTTATTGAAACGCGGACGAGTAGACCACGAGTGAAACAGGCGGATCTATTAGACGAAGGTATTGATCGATACTTTCGTATTGGTACGGTTTCGAACTGATACCAAAGTATTATGGACATTCCAGTTCCGATCGGTGCATTCTCAGTACCAACCCTGCTGTTGAATTCAATCAACAACGCGTTGCGAGGCATAGCCGATGGATCCACGACCCCTCATCTCAGTAGTTGACGACGACGAATCCGTTCGTGAATCGCTTCCCGATCTACTTCGGGAGTTTGGTTTTGAAGCGCAGACGTTCTCGAGCGCCGAAGAATTTCTCGCTTCCGAATCAATTGCCGAGACCAACTGTCTCCTTCTGGATGTGGCTATGCCAGGTATGAGCGGACAAGATTTGCAGCGAGAACTAAAAACACGTGAGCAATCGATCCCAATCGTGTTTATCACCGCTCAGCGCGACTTGACAGTGCGGCCTCGCTTAATCGCAGAAGGTGCCGTGGAGTGTCTGTTCAAGCCGTTTGAGCCCACTGACTTGTTGCAGGCACTTAACACCGCGCTACACACAAGTTGAACGTTTCACCCCTGGTATCGAGATGGCGATAACAGCATCGAAGTCGCAGCAGCAGCCGATCGTCTTTGTCGTGGACGACGACATTTCAGTGCGCGAGTCGCTTGAATTGCTAATCAAATTCGCAGGTTGGCAGGCGGAGATGTTCGCATCCGGAAAGGATTTTCTTCAGCGCCCGCGAACAACTTCACCAAGTTGTTTAGTGCTGGACATATCGCTTCCTGATCTCAATGGCCTTGAATTGCAGAAGTTGATGGGCGAAGAACGGGTGCACATGCCCATTATCTTCATCACGGGTCATGGTGACGTTCCAATGACGGTCCAAGCGATGAAAGCTGGAGCTGTCGAATTCTTAACGAAGCCATTCGATGATGAGGTACTCTTAAGCGCGATCCGCCATGCCATCAAACGCAGCACTTCGCTGCTGGAGGACCAAGCTGAAATAGCCGACCTGCGCATTGGTTATGATTCGCTCACACCTCGTGAGCAGGAGGTGATGCGACTGGTCGTTGCCGGAATGTTGAATAAACAAATTGGCTTGAAACTCGGGATTAGTGAAATCACCGTAAAGGCTCACCGCGGAAAAGTGATGCAGAAGATGAAGGCTGACTCTGTGGCGGATCTTGTAAAGACGGCTGTGAAACTCGGACTCGCACCCTCGAAAAATCCATGGCACAGCACCAGGAACGATTGGCTACGGTAAAACGCAGTGAGGTTCCAACATGTCGAACGACGCAAATCCAGGTTCAATTGACCGGTCGAGACGGAAGTTTCTCAAGACAAGTGGAACGACCGCGGCGGCAGGTGTGATCTCGGCATACTTACCTGTACAGGCGAGTGACCAAGAGACGCGCAAAGTCGAAGAGCGGGTTCCAGTTATTGATGGTTCCGTGCCGATCACGTTGCGTATCAACGGCAAAGAACACAAATTACTACTCGACCCTCGGACAACGCTGCTGGATTGCATACGTGAGACCGTTACGCTCACCGGAACAAAAAAAGGTTGCGACCATGGTCAATGCGGGGCCTGTACAGTGCATGTCAATGGTAGGCGCGTGCTCTCCTGCCTCAACCTGGCTCTCATGCACGATGGACACGAGATTACAACCATTGAAGGACTCGGTACCCCGGACGCGCTCCACCCAATGCAAAAAGCTTTCCTGGAGTGTGACGGCTATCAATGTGGGTACTGCACGTCCGGACAAATCATGTCGGCAGTCGCGCTTCTCAAAGAACCTTGTGGCCCTGACGATGCTTCGGTGAAAGAACTAATGAGTGGCAACATCTGTCGCTGCGGTGCCTATGCCAATATCATCGAAGCGATCCAACAGGTTCGAAAAAACGGTTAGCAGGGAGAGATTTTTGATGCGCATCTTTGAGTTCATCCGTCCACCAGATCCCGCAGCAGCCATCGCAACCGCCGCGCAGTCGAAGACGGCGCAGCAGGGCGCGGATGTGCGATTCATGGGTGGCGGCACAACGCTAATCGATCTCATGAAGCTGAACGTCGAGACTCCCGCGCGCGTGCTTGATATCAATCGTCTGCCGCTCGACAAGATTGAAGTCACGCCCGATGGAGGATTGAAGATCGGCGCAACTGTTCGCAACTCGGATCTCGCTTATCACGAACGAGTGCAACGCGATTATTCAGTGCTATCGCAAGCGCTCCTCCAGGGTGCGTCGGCGCAGATCCGCAATATGGCCACTGTTGCTGGGAATTTGTTGCAACGTACACGATGCGTTTACTTCCGCGACACTGCTATGCCGTGTAACAAACGCGAGCCCGGCAGCGGGTGTCCGGCAATCACTGGCCACAATCGCACACTCGCCATCCTTGGTGCGAGTGAGCAATGCATCGCCACAAATCCGTCAGACATGTGCGTCGCTATGGCAGCGCTGGACGCGACTGTACACATTCAAGGCCCGAAAGGTACGCGCGCAGTTGCCTTCGGCGATTTTCATCTTCTGCCTGGCAGCACACCGCAACGCGAGACAGTACTTGAGCCGGGTGATCTCATCACTCACGTCACGCTGCCGCCACCGATCAGCGGAAGCAAGCAGCTCTATTTGAAGTTGCGCGATCGAGCTTCTTACGAATTTGCGCTCACCTCGGCCGCGGTGGTGCTTACGATTAATAACGGCAACATCGCGCGAGCTCGTATCGCGCTGGGCGGAGTCGGCACAAAGCCGTGGCGCTCACCGGAAGCCGAAGCAGCACTGACCGGTAAGCCTGCAAACGATGTGAGCTTTCGGCAGGCATCCGAAGCGGCGTTGCAAAACGCAAAACCGCAAAGTCAGAACAAATTCAAGATCGAACTGGCGAAGCGTTGTCTGACGCATGCACTTCGCACGGCAGCAGTAAGCTGAATTTTCAGGAGCAATCATGGCGACAGAGCAATCGTCTCCGATTGGACGCGACACACAACGCATCGACGGCGCGCGTAAAGTGACAGGACTGGCGCAGTACACCTCCGACTTCAACTTCCCCGGAATGCTCTACGCGGTTCCAGTGGAAGCCACGATCGCGAATGGCAAATTGCAAACGCTGGATACTGCGTCGGCTGAAAAGATGCCGGGTGTGCGTGCGATTTTTCATCGCGCCAATATCGGAAAAATCTTTCGTTCTACTCCCGCACCAGGTTTCGATCGCGTTTGTCTTGAGCGGCGGCCGCCATTTGAAGATGACGTCATCCGATACTACGGCCAGTACATTGCTCTCGCGGTCGCTGATACTTTCGAAACGGCAAAAGCTGCAGCTGATGCAATTCGTCCGACCTACTCAAAAGAAAAGCCTAACGTTGAATCTCACCTCGAAGCGGGCAACGATCCTGACGTGGTCTTCACAGGTTATGGGCCAGTGCCACGACTGCAGAGCCACCGCGGCGATGCCGAAGCCGCGTTCGCGAGCGCGCCTGTCAGACTCGACGAGACCTACATCACGCCGGCCGAAACGCATAATCCGCTCGAGCTGCACTCAACCACCGCAATCTGGAATGGCGAGTTGCTAACGCTCTACGACTCGACGCAAGGCGTGGTCAACATGCGTAGCGTTCTGTCGCAGATGTTTGGCTTACCAAAGGAAAACGTGCGAGTAATCAGCAAGTTCCTCGGTTCTGGATTCGGCGGCAAGCTTTATCCATGGACACACGTTCCACTCGCAGCCGCAGCGGCACGTCAGTTAGGTAAACCAGTGAAGCTGGTCGTCAGTCGCAAGATGATGTTTCAAACAGTTGGTCATCGCGCACGGACACAACAACGCGTGCGCCTGGGTGCAACGCAGGATGGCAAGCTCCTCTCACTCCAGCACGACTACATCTACCACCTGTCGATGATCGACCATTATCACGAAGACTGCGGCGAAGCCACGCCGTTCCATTACAGCGTTCCCAACCTGCGCGTGTCCTTCGGACGCGCGCGGCGAAACATCGGCGCGACTGCAGATATGCGTGGCCCTGGCGCTGTACCCGGACTCTACGCCACCGAATCGGCGATGAACGAAATGGCCGATCGACTGAAGATCGATCCGGTGCAATTTCGTCTCCTCAATGAACCGAAAGTCGACGAGTCAAACAATCTTCCATTTTCATCTCGTCATTACGTAGAGTGCCTTAACCTTGGCGCGGAGAAATTCGGCTGGTCGAAACGCAACCCCGTCATCGGTTCGATGAAGCGAGACGGTCTGACGCTGGGCTGGGGCATGGCGGGTGCTGCATGGATCGCCGGCCGATTCGCTGCCGAAGCGAACCTGCAATTGCACGATGACGGTAGTGTGCGCGTTGCCTGCGCCACGCAAGACATTGGCACTGGCACTTATACAATCCTGGCCCAACTCGCGTCGCAGAAGACCGGAGTGCCAGTTGCCAAAATTGAAGTTGAGTTAGGTGATAGCGCGCTTCCAGATGGTCCGATCTCGGGCGGTTCGTTGGCCACAAGTTCAGTGATACCAGCCGTCTTTAAGGCCGCTGACCAGGCGATCACCTCATTACTGATCGTAGCTGTCTCGACTCCAGGCTCACCTTTCCTTGGACACAAACCTGAAGATCTTGCGCTCGATGGTGGTCGGATCTTCGTGAAAGCTGAAGGGGCCGCGAAAGGAATCCCGTTCGGCGATGTGCTTCGTCAAGCAAATGCACGGCTGGTCACAGGCAGTGGCAGTTCCGAACAGACCGCCTTTGCTCCGAACCCAAAGTTTTCCATGCACTCGTTCGGCTGCCACTTTGTCGAGGTCACATGGCAACCAGAGATCGCCCGCTTGCGCGTAAGCCGCGTCGTAACCGTGATGGACGCCGGTCATATCTTGAATCCACTTACAGGTCGCAATCAGATCCAGGGCGCGGTAGTGATGGGTATTGGCATGGCGCTGTTTGAAGAAACCACCTACGATCCACAAAACGGCGCACCAATCAACAGCAACCTGGCGGATTACATCATGACGGTGAACGCGGACGCGCCTCCTATTGATGTGCACTTTCTCGATTATCCGGACAAAGAGATCAACGAACTAGGTGCGCGCGGTATCGGCGAGATTGGTCTTGCTGGAATTGCAGCTGCCATTACAGACGCAGTGCACCACGCTACTGGAGTTCGCGTTCGCGAACTGCCAGTGAAGATCGAAGACCTGCTTGGGGCTCCATTGAAGACCTGAAACCAGCACTCTAACGATGGATTTGAAACCACCCTTGCCCGGTTCGTCGCCCGACGAAATGTTCCCGGTGCTCACCGCTGAGCAACAAGCGCGCGTACTCGCTCACGGGCGCGCTCGGAAAGTTGCTGCTGGTGAGATGTTGATCGAACTCAATCAGCAGCCGACGAAAATCTTTGTGGTGATCAAGGGACGACTTGAAATATTTCGGTTCAATGACCAGAACGAAGAGCCAGTTGCGGTTTGTGGCCCGGGAATGTTTACTGGCGAGTTGAATGTCCTGTCAGGCCGGCGTGGATTGGTGAGCATCCGTACGTCAGAAGCCGGAGAGTTGATCGAGATCGAACGCGAAGCATTGCAGACGCTGGTACAAACTGACAGTGAACTAAGCGATATCTTTCTGCGCGCTTATATCCTTCGTAGATTGGAATTGATCGCTCGCGGTTTCGGCGAGGTCGTTCTGATCGGGTCAAGTCATTCACTCGATACCTTTCGCATCAAAGATTTTCTCACCCGTAATTATCAACCCTATTCGCACATCGATCTGGAACGTGACGCTGAAGTTCAGGACTTGCTTGATCGCTTTCAGCTCACGATCGCTGATTTGCCGGTCTTGATTTGCCGCCGCACCACTGTCCTGCGGAATCCAACTAATAAGGAGATCGCAGACTGCCTCGGGTTTAATGAAAGTATAGACCGCACTCACGTGCGTGACATGGTTGTCGTCGGAGCAGGGCCTGCGGGATTAGGGGCCGCGGTTTACGGCGCTTCGGAAGGGCTCGACGTGCTTGTTATCGAATCAAATGCTCCGGGTGGACAAGCCGGAGCAAGTTCAAAAATTGAAAACTACCTTGGTTTCCCGACCGGTGTTTCAGGACGAGAACTGGCTGGAAGTGCTTATACGCAGGCGCAAAAGTTCGGCGCGCAGATGTTGATTGCCAGGAACGCTAAAGGTTTGGCGTGCGATCGACGTCCTTATGCCTTGAAGTTCGACGGAGAAGAGAAGATTTCCGCGCGCACTGTTGTGATTGCCACCGGCGCTCAATATCGCAAGCTGCAACTCGAGAATCTATCGAAGTTCGAAGGGGCCGGTGTCTACTACAGTGCAACTCACCTGGAAAGGCAGATGTGCGGTGATGAAGTTGTAGTGGTAGTTGGCGGAGGAAATTCCGCTGGACAGGCAGCTGTGTTTATGGCGCAGACTGCGCGCCATGTTTATATGCTCATTCGCGCCGGAAATCTTGCGGAGACGATGTCTCGCTATCTGATCCGGCGAATCGAAGAGAGTGCGAACATTGAACTGCTCACAAACACTGAAGTGATTTCTCTGGCCGGGAATGATCACCTGGAAACGGTTGAATGGCGCAACTGTAAGACGGGAGAGAGTCACACGCACTCCGTCATCGCTTTGTTCTCAATGATTGGCGCTGTCCCGAATTCCGACTGGCTCGAAGGCTGTGTCGCTTGTGATGAGGCGGGCTTCATCAAGACCGGACCTGATTTGTCATCAGAAGATCTGGCACACGCGAATTGGGCGTTAGGTCGTGCACCTTATTTACTCGAGACAAGTCTCCCCGGCGTATTCGCAGTAGGCGATGTCCGCGCCGGCAATGTGAAGCGTGTGGCATCAGCGGTGGGTGAAGGATCCATCGCTGTCTCATTCGTCCATAAGATTCTTGCTGAATAGACTTCCGCATTACCAACGCAACTGAATCTCAGATTTTGTAACCAGTTAAATTTGTAAGCTCAACAAACGCTTTCACAGGCGTTGCCACTGCATACTGCTCCTTACGCTCTTCTCTTTTTTTGGCCACGTATTGGCCAGTTGAGAAATCGGACCAGATTTAGGCGCGTCAGTTCATCGAGTTCATGAGTTTCATTGTCTAACGTGAAATCTGTTCATCACTTAGGGCTTCGCATCAAGAAAATCGTTCACCATCGGGATAATGATGGACATGCGGTTAATCAGCGTAACGTGTGTCGTGCCGGGCAAAATCGCCAATCTCGAGGCCGGGTGCGGCTGCATGTCGCCGTGGACATCGCCGCCGCCCTTCAGGCGGTACATTTCCGCGATGTGATCGAGCCGCACGCCGTCGGCGTCGCCGTGGATGAAGAACATCGGGGCTTTGGTAGCTTTGAGATTGTCGGCGCCAAAATCGTACGGGCTTGTAGCCAACGCGACCACGTGCTTTACAAAATCAGGAAATTTGTCGGGCGTCGGGCTCAAGCGTTTATATTCGGCTTCGATAGGAGTGCCTTTGAACGTTTCAGCCGTGAGTTTTGTTAATGCATCCTTACCTTCCTTGACCCAGCCGTCGCTGCGGATCACCGCTGAAATGCTGACAACCTTTCGCACCTTTTCCGGATGGCGGATCGCACACTGCAAAGCGACGCCGCCGCCTAAGGAGTAACCAACGATGTCAGCGCTCTGTATCTTGAGAAAACCAAGCAGCCCGGCCACATCGTCGGCGAGGTTTTCATAAGTAATATCGCGATTGATATCGGCCGTTCGCCCATGGCCCTGCATTTCGACGGCGATCACTTTCCGCGTTTTGGAAAGCTCATTGATCCAATCATTCCAGTCGCCCGAGATCGCCATGAACGCTCCGTGGAGCAGCACCATGGGCTCGCCGCTCCCGTGGATCTCGTAATACATTTTGAGCCCGTTGACCGGCGCGTAGCCCGTGACCGGTTTTTGCTGCCCCGCAGCGACACTGGACAGGAACGTTGTCACAAGCATCGAAAGGAGAAAAGCTGTTGTCTTCATGTTTCATTCCTCAACATGCGTATGGGCACAGTCCTCTCAAATAAGTCGAATGACGCTCCTCGCAACCGACGGCTATAGTGTTGGCAGTTCTGTCGAAAGCGAGCGAAGGTGAGTGAGCAATGCAACGCGACCTAACCTGCCAGCACTCCATCCAGCGACTGGTAACTCATCTCCATTCCATCCGTCATGCCGGTCGACATCGCCGCATCGCGATCCGCCTTCGAAGCATACTTGATCAAGGTCGCCACGTTCGTGATCCCGTTGGTCTCGTTGAACGTGACCGTGACAATCGTCGGTTCACCTCCCATCGATCCAAATGCACAGTCGCCCGGGTCGTAGATTTGCGTATGCGCGATCTTCGAATGCAACGCGACCTCAAGCATCTCTCCCGTGAACCCAAACTCCTGGCCATCCTCGTTGTTTCGCCAGCGCCAGCGATATTTCCCACCCACATGGGTTGCCATCTCGCAAACCGGCATCGACCATCCGGGCATGGCCGTTAGCCAACGACGCATCAACGCGGGATCCGTATACGCCTGCCACACCAGATTGACCGGCGCATCAAAGCTCCGTTTCACCAGCACTTCTCGATCTGACGGCGTGCTCACTTCAGCAGGTTTCATTTCTTTCGCTCCTCTTTCTGTGCTTGCTTCAACTCGGCGACTAACGCGTCGAGTCGCTTGTAGTTGCCTTCCCAAATCTCTTGCACTTGCTCCAGCCATTCGTCGATCTCTTTCATTTTTTCGATCTCGAGCGAGTAATAAATTTCTCGTCCCTTTTGTTCCTGGGTAACCAGTTCGCATTCCGTCAAAACCCGCAAATGCTTGGAAACGGCCTGTCTCGTGGTGTGAAAATGCTCGGCGATAGCGTTGGGGGTCATTGCCTGGAGCGCTATCAGGGCAATGATCGCCCGTCTCGTGGGGTCGGCTAGGGCTTGAAAAATGTCTCTTCTCATGACCTGAATTAGATTATGCAACAAAACGGTTGCGGATTACAAGCGCAACCGAACGGTTTCAGAAAAAA
>DATDFV010000063.1:0-17431 GCA_036522415.1 Pyrinomonadaceae bacterium
ATCGCGAACAACTCGCAATTGCGTGACGTTTTTGCCAATCCAACGATTCCTTACGATCAGAAACAAAGAGTTCTGGAAGAGTTAATAGCGCGAACGCGGATCGGCGAAACCTCAGCGTCTTTTCTCCGTGTGTTGTTAAGAAACCAACGTTTGGCCGAGCTGAAATATATTGCAGAACGATTTGGTCACGTTCTTGACGAACGACACGGCATTGTCGGCGCGAACGTGACCACAGCGCGTCCGATCCCAGAAGACGTGAAGACCGCACTTCAAAAAGCATTATCGGCAAAGACCGGACGAGACGTTCGGCTGTCATTTACTACCGATGAATCGATTATTGGTGGTGTTGTGGCACAAATTGGCTCGACCATATTTGACGGCTCGGTTCAGGGGCAGCTTGATCGTCTTGGTGGTGAGCTGATGAACGTTGAAGTGACCGATAAAGATTGAGGAAATCATGGAACCTTTAAGACCGAGCGAAATTAACGACATCATTCGCAAACAGATCGAAAACTTCGAGGCTGGCGTAACGGTTACGGAAGTTGGAACGGTAATCAAGATTGGCGACGGCATTGCCGAGCTTCATGGGCTGGAAAGGGTAATGGCCGGAGAGCTATTGGAGTTTCCACACGACGTTCGCGGTCTCGCGTTGAACCTTGAAGAGGATAAAGTCGGTGCAGTTTTATTTGGTGAGTTTCAGGTAATACGCGAAGGCGATCTGGTAAAGCGAACGGGACGAATCATGCAAGTGCCAGTCGGCGACGCGTTGGTCGGCCGAGTCGTCGATGTGCTCGGCAATCCGATCGATGATGGTGGTCCAATAGTGACTGATCATTATTATCCAGTCGAGCGAATTGCTCCAGGAGTAGTTGATCGTCAACCTGTGAAAGAACCCTTACAGACTGGACTCAAAGCAATCGATGCGATGGTGCCGATCGGTCGTGGACAACGCGAACTGATCATCGGTGACCGGCAAACCGGAAAGACTGCGGTTGCGGTTGACACGATCATCAATCAAAAAGGCAAGGATGTTATTTGCATCTATGTCGCCATCGGACAAAAAGCTTCCACTGTAGCCCAGGTCGTTAAGACGCTGCAGGACTATGGCGCAATGGACTATACGATTGTGATCAAGGCTACTGCTTCTGATCCCGCCGCGATGCAGTTTCTCGCGCCGTATTCCGGCGCGGCGATGGGCGAGTACTTCAGAGACACCAGACGTCATGCGTTGACTATCTACGACGACCTTTCTAAGCAGGCTGCAGCATATCGCGAAATCTCGTTGTTACTTCGTCGTCCGCCGGGACGTGAAGCTTATCCCGGTGATGTCTTCTACCTGCACTCGCGTTTGTTGGAACGTGCCGCAAAGCTCTCTGAAGCGAAGGGTGGTGGCTCGCTTACGAGTCTTCCAATCATCGAAACGCAAGCTGGCGACATTTCTGCGTACATCCCGACAAACGTTATTTCAATCACGGACGGTCAGATCTTTCTCGAAGCGGATTTATTCAACAGTGGTTTTAGGCCGGCGATCAACGTGGGTAACAGCGTATCTCGTGTCGGTGGCTCAGCGCAGATTAAGGCGATGAAGCAGGTTGCTGGAACATTACGTTTGGACCTTGCGCAGTTTCGTGAGTTGCAGGCGTTCGCACAATTTGGTTCTGACCTGGATAAAGCGACTCAAGCCCAACTTGCACGCGGACAACGATTGACGGAAATCCTTAAACAACCTCAATACCAACCTATGGACGTTGAGAAACAGGTGCTGGTGATTTGGGCGGCGACTAACGGTTACGTTGATGACGTTGCCGTTGAAGACGTTCGCAAATTCGAAATTGAACTCTTGAATTTCGTGCAGAACTCACATCCAGGACTCCTGGCGAACATCAGTGAGAAAAAGAACCTGACAGACGATATCAAAAAGGATCTGAAGCAGGTGCTCGAAGACTTCACTCACATGTGGAAACAGGAACGGTCTAAAGGATCTTCATCCGAACTTGCACCGCCAACACAACCAAGTCCATCCGCAACGCCTGCAACAGCCGGAGCTTAATTCTTAGACGATGCCGAATCTCTTAGACATCCGCCGGCGCATAAAGTCGGTCAAGAATACGCAGCAGATTACTAAAGCCATGAAGATGGTTTCTGCTGCGAAGCTCAAGCGCGCACAAGATCGCGTGGTCACTGCTCGTCCGTTTGCGAATAAGATGATGGAAGTGTTAGGCGAATTGGCCAAGCGAACTGACGAAGACTTTCATCACCCATTGTTGGACCTTCGTGCCGATGAACGATACGTAGTCATCCTGATTACGGCCGATAAAGGTTTGTGTGGTGCCTTCAACACAAACCTCACGAAAGCCGCGCAGTCGTTTATCAAGGAGCATCCTGGCAAAGCGATCGAGATCTTCGCGGTCGGTCGAAAGGGTCGCGACTTCTTCCGTAATCGACGCGCCGTAATTGCCGGTGAGTTTATCGGACTAACTGGAAAGGGCCGGGTTGAGCTTTCTGAAGCACTCGAAGTAGCAAGATCAATAATGAAGCTCTATACGGACGACGAGGGGATCGATAAGGTTTATCTGATCTATAACGAGTTCAAATCGGTTCTTCAACAGCGTGTTGTTCTCGAGCAACTGTTGCCAGTCTCTCGGGCCAGGGAAGAAGAAGCTGATCCAAAAGCTGCTGTTTCACTGGTCGACTACGTATACGAACAACCACCGGCAGAGATGTTTGGGCAGCTCTTGCCACGATTAGTTGAGACACAAGTGTTCAGGGCGATGCTTGAATCGGTAGCCTCGGAACAAGGAGCTCGAATGACTGCGATGGATTCGGCGTCGAAGAACGCGAGTGAATTGATCGACAGTCTTACACTGAACATGAATCGAATCCGCCAGGCTGCAATCACGAACGAGATTATTGAAGTCGTCTCGGGAGCGGCGGCTCTCTAATAAGAAGGCCTTCGGTCTTCGGCCTTTGGTCTTTGACCTTCGCCTGGGTGAAGCAATTGAGTTTGTCGAAAGTCAAAGGCCAAAGATCAAAGTCCAAAGGCCGAGGCTCGATACAGAACCAGTCGCTGGCCAGGTTTCTCAGCCGTTGGCTTCCGCTGATAGCATGGATGGCATTCATCTCATTTGCTTCCTCAGACGAATTCTCTGCTACCAATACCTCACGAATCATTGGGCCATTGGTACGTTGGTTGTTCCCGAACGCATCGCCAGCCAGGCTTGAAGTAATACATCTGTGCGTTCGGAAACTTGCACATCTTTCTGAATATGCGCTCATGGGGATTTTGGCAGCGAGGGCTTTTCAGACCTCGCCAAAATTGCTTCTTCGCCGAAGGTGGTTTTGGATTTCTTTTTTCCTAATTGTCGGTTATGCCCTCCTGGACGAGTATCACCAGTCTTTTGTCCCTTCCCGCACCGCATCGATCTTCGATAGTCTTATTGATTCTATCGGTGGATTTCTCGCGCTTTTAGTTATTCGATGGCGCATTGCTTCACCTCAAAAGTCTTTATGACTGAACAAAGTTCTTGACGGTATACACGGAACTTCTGTTCGATGACCCAATACGGGGCTGACGTGCGTGGAGATACAGCGTTTCAGGTGAGGGTATTGTGGCGTTGTTTGATCAACCCCTACAATTAAACAATGAAACGACTCGCGGTGTCCGTGGTTGGCGGTTTTGCTCTCCCTTTCCTCTACACTATTATCATTGGCCCGGCTTCGCTTTACATTAAGAGCCAAACTCTGAATCGATTCGCAGAGTATCCGGTGCGCTGGCCGATACTTATTCTCCTGCACTTTGCCTCTTTCGATTCTCTTGGTTCGTTCCCATTTAGAGACCAGGATGCGACAATCATGTTCGTATATATTGTTGTTTGTGATGTCGTTCTATACACGGTTCTTACGTACTTTCTTCTATGGGTATTCTCAAAGCGAAACAGGAAAGGGCACGAGTCATCACCACCAGCACCCCACCCACCCCAATTTGTTTAAACTTGAAAATGTCCCACTACCGGTCGAACCTAAGCACTCATCAAATTCGTATATCTCAGCGTATAATCACGGTGACCCGAAGAATCTTTCGAACGAATGAGAATCAAAAATGGGAATACTTGACCGACTCAGCCCTAGCGCGCAATTCATCGAAGTAATCGAATGGTTGGACGAGACCAGCAACACTCTCGTGTACCGGTTTCCGGTGAAAGACCAGGAGATCAAAAACGGCGCCCAACTGATCGTCCGCGAATCGCAATCCGCGATTTTCGTTTCGGAGGGGCAGATTGCCGATCTGTTCCCACCAGGTCGCTACACAGTTGACGGAGGCAACACACCTATCCTTTCAAAGCTCGGTGCGTGGAAGTATGGGTTCAACTCGCCGTTCAAAGCAGAAGTCTACTTCGTCAATACGAAGCAGTTTACCGATTTGAAGTGGGGCACCCCAAACCCGGTAATGATGCGCGACGCCGACTTTGGCATGGTGCGGTTGCGCGCGTTTGGTATCTATTCAATTCGCGTCTCTGATCCCAAAGCATTCATCAAAGAAATCGCCGGGACCAACGCCCGCTTTGTTACTGACGACATCCAAGGGCAATTGAAAAGAACGCTTGTCGGTGGATTCAGTGATGCATTGGCAGAGTCGAAGATCGCGGCGCTTGATCTCGCTTCGAATTACGACGAGCTCGGCAAGTTCACTCGCGACAAACTGAACGATGAATTCAAGACGCTCGGCCTTGAACTTACGAAGTTTGTCATCGAAAACATTTCATTGCCGCAAGAAGTGGAAGCGGCAATGGACAAGCGAACTTCTATGGGAGTAATTGGCGACGTTGGCCGCTATACGCAATTTCAGGCAGCTGATGCGATGCGTGATGCAGCTCAGAATCCAGGCGGCGGAGCCGGAACGGGAGTAGGACTGGGAGCTGGTTTCGCGATGGGCAATGCGATGGCAGGCGCCATGAGCGATGCCATGAAACAATCGCGACAAAGTGGCGGTGAACAGATTGCCTGTCCGAAATGCAACGCTGCGAATACTCGCGGAGCAAAGTTCTGCAATGAATGCGGAGAAAAATTAGAAGTAGCGGCGCAGACAGTTCCGTGTGTGAAATGCGGCGCTTCACTGCAAGCCGGAGCGAAGTTCTGCAATGAGTGTGGATCAAAACAAGAAAAGCTCACCTGTGCCAACTGCAAGGCTGAGCTAGGACCAGGCACTAAGTTTTGCAACGAATGCGGTCAAAAGGTCGAGTAAGCGATTGTACGACAGGCTGTCAGCCTGTCGAGTGTGACCAATGAAGCCCCCCGACAGGCTAACAGCCTGTCGTACAGTCGCCGATCCTCCCCTGCGTTACACGTGGCATCGGACCACGTGCTATCCTTTTTCCTCCCCTAAAGTAAACCTCGATTCGAGAGGAACTCTGCATGCTAAGAGCGCTCAGGCGTCCACGCCGTGTCGTCATCACAGGCATGGGTTGCGTCACACCGCTGGGAATTGGCCGCGAAAAGTTTTGGGACGGGTTGGTGGCGGGCAACAGCGGAGTTCGAAAAATACAATCGTTCGACGTTTCAAATTCACCCGTCAAGATTGCTGCTGAAGTCCCTGATTTCGATTGGGAAGCACAACTAAATCCGCGGGATCGCAAGCACGTTCCACGCACAGTTCCACTGGCGCTTGCCGCTGCACGCGAAGCACTCGAAGATGCGAAACTCTTTCCCAACGATTTAGCACTTGATGATCGCCGAGGCATTGGCGTTCAACTTGGTACTGGCGGAGGTGGATTAGCGTTCACTGAACAGCAGTATGAATATTGGTATGTTGGTCCAACATACAAGGCCAGTGTTTACACAATCCCTGCTTCGACCCATGGTGGTCTCTCAAGCGAGCTCTCGATGGCGTTTGGCCTGCGTGGACTGTCGCACATAGTTTCGACTGGTTGCACGAGTTCAACCGATGCGATGGCGTACGCGGCAGAGCACATAGCCGTAGGCCGTCAGGACGTGATGATCTCAGGAGGAGTTGATGCTCCGATCGCACCGGGAATTCTCGCAGCGTTCAATCTGATGACAGTGCTCACGAGTGAATGGAACGACGAGCCGCAACGTGCCTCGAGACCGTTCGCGCGCGATCGTTCTGGAATCGTTCTCGGCGAAGGAGCCTGGATCTACGTACTCGAGGAACTCGAGCACGCGACTAAACGTGGCGCAAAGATTTACGCAGAGATTACTGGTTATGGCGCGACTTGTGACGCTTACCATCGAGTTCGATTAGCAGAAGACGGCGATGAACCGGCGCGCGCGATGAAACTTGCACTTGCCGATGCGGGCCGTGAGGCGAAAGATCTCGATTATGTGAATCTGCACGGGACGTCGACGCTCTTAAACGACCGCATTGAGACAAGTGCTTTGAAATTAGCCTTCGACGGATACGCGGCGCGGATTCCAATGTCGGCTACCAAGTCGCAGATTGGACATCCGCAGGGCGCGAGCGGCGCCGCAGGCATAGCGGCCGCGCTGTGTGCGATGCAGAGAAGCAGGATTCCTCCCACTATTAATCTCGACGAACCCGATCCAGCCTGCGACCTCGATTATGTCCCCAATCAATACCGTGAAGCAGAAGTGCGCGTTGCTCTTTGCAACTGCATTGGCTTCGGGTCAAAAAACAGCGCGTTGGTTATAGAGAGAATGCATTGAATTTAAGATTTCAGATTGAAGATTTGTTAGTGGTCAGTGGTCAATAATAATAGGTCTTATTGGTCATATTGGTCCTATTTCTCTACTGACAACTGACTACTGACCACTGACAAATCTGCAAACTTAAATCCAAAATTCACCGCCATGTTGAAAAAGTTCAAGCAACGAAGTTACGAACTCGAACATATAGACACCGGGAACTACACACCCGAAGAATATGAGGGATGTATCGTTGAACTTCAACGCGTTAATCGATGGCTGGGTGACTCCAACGTTTTGCGCAACACTCTTCTGCGTGACGTTCAGTCGAGAGATTTAAGACGTTTTTCAGTACTCGATGTGGGCGCTGGTTCGGGTGAATTGCTGAGAGTTGTTTCGAACTGGGCGCACAAGACCCGCAGAGTAGTTCACGGTGTCGGTTTGGAGCTAAACGAACGATCGGCACAGGCAATAATTGAAGAGTCGCAGAGCGAGATCAACGCCGTGCGAGGTGACGCTCTGAGTTTGCCGTTTGCTGATCGTCAATTCGATTACGTTATCTGTTCACTCTTCACACATCATTTTGTGGATGAACAGGTAATTCAGATCTTTCGCGAAATGAGCCGCGTCGCTCGTTACAGAATTTTCGTGATCGACCTGCATCGTCATCCAATTGCCTATTTCCTTTACACAACTATCGGGAAAGTCTTTCTTCATACACGCCTGCTTCGCGAAGATGGAGCGCTTTCGATCCTCCGCAGTTTCAAGTCAGAAGAACTCTACGACCTGGGCGTTCGTGCTGGCTTGAAGAACGTATCAGTAGCCCGACATTTTCCCTTTCGCCTGGTGCTCAGCGCGGACGCAACGGCCGTTTCGTCCTATGCGTCACCGCATATTCGTACTGACCGAGCCGCATGAATTGTCAGTGAGTAATTTCTCAAACAAATACGATGTAATCGTCGCGGGCGGTGGTCCAGCGGGCGCAAGCGCTGCAATCCATCTGGCGAAGGCTAATCTCAAAGTTCTACTGATCGAACAGAAGACTTTCCCACGGGCGAAACTCTGCGGCGAGTTCATCTCACCGGAATGTATTGGACATTTCGAAAAACTTGGGGTCGCGCTCGATATGATTTCTTCACAGCCGGCCCAAATACTCGAGACCGTTTTCTATTCACGTCGTGGACGAAAGACAGTTGTACCGAGTGGTTGGTTTGGCGGTAACGCGCTTGGATTGAGTCGCGCCGTGATGGACCATCATTTGTTGGCGCGCACTAAAGCTCTTGGAGTGAGCGTTCTCGAGAATTCAACCGTCAGCGATGTCATTGAAGACGAATATGCCGTTAGGGGCGTGACGGTAAAAGGTGATCGGGAATACCAGGCCTCTGTGGTAGTCGACGCCACTGGCCGGTCTCGCGTGCTGGCCCGCAAGTCTGATTCGGTCCACTCAGTCAAGCCGAGCCTGGTCGCGTTCAAGGCTCATTTGGCTGGCACTCGCGGTACCATGACTGCGTGTGAAATCTATTCCTATCCCGGCGGATACGGCGGATTGAGCACTGTTGAAAACGGTCGTAGCAATCTTTGTTTCATCATCCAAGCTTCTCACGTCAGACGCGCGCACTCGGATCCGCAGATTGTGCTACGCGAGAATCTAATGCTTAACAGACGAGCTGCATTTACCCTCGAGCAAGCGACAGTAGAAACTGACTGGCTTAGCGTAGCCCTCGACAGTTTTGGTCGCCGGCAACCAAGTCCCAAGCCCGGGCTCCTCGCCATCGGCGACTCAGCGGCGTTCATCGACCCATTTACCGGTAGCGGGATGTTGATGGCGCTCGAGAGCGGACAACTGGTCGCGGAACAAATAGTTCAGCATCTGGCCAAACGCGGTGAGCGAAATGGAATTGCCAATTTGTGTGACCGCTATTCGCGTGCCTATCTGCGCAAATTCGATTCGCGTTTGCGAGTTTGTAGCCTGCTGCGACGAGTAGCATTCCACCCTCGCCTGGCGCAGTTGGCAATTTCGACGTTCTCTTGTAGCGATCGATTTAGAGGTTGGCTCGCGCGCTCAACGCATTCGAGTTCGAGGGAAGAATTTCAGATTTAAGATTTCAGATTGGTCAGTCGTCAGTGGCAGGTTATAGGTCGAATAGGTCCTATACGTCCTATGCTACTGAACAAGAATTACCAAATGTAATAGCTCTATTAGCGCAGAATATAACTGCTTGCCACAATTACTGTTTTTGGAGTAAAAAGGCTGAGCGTTGATTGTCTCTCTGTCATCGCTCCAATCTCCTAGGGAGCCACAGCATTTTCGGACGCACTCCCGCGCGTCGTAGCACTTAAGGAGTGAAACTCCGAAAGAACTTCTCGTCCAAGCAGGTCAACAGGACAGATCTGGATTCTAAGCTGACTTCACTCGCGTCTTTTAAGCACGTAAACTTCAGGAGAGTACGACGATGTTTGCATCCCTAAAGACCTATCTCGCCATTTCAATTCAACTGGCTGCGGTACTCGCAATCACGTTAACGCTTGCGAACGTCACTTTCGGGCAAGCGCAAGCCGCTGCAGCCGACCTGCAGGGCGTGGTTAAAGATGCTACGGGCGCGGTGGTGCCAAATGCCACAGTCACAGCTCGAAACCCAGCTACGAATCTAAGTCGGAACGCGACTACGAACGACGAGGGTCTATATCGGATAGTCAACTTAACACCCGGCGACTACGAGATTACGGTCGAAGCAAGCAATTTTAAGAGAGCGGTCTTACCCAGAGTCACGCTTACAGTCGGACAATCAGCAAATGTAGATGTGACGCTTGAACCGGGTCAGCTAACAGAGAGCGTCACGATTTCGGATGCGACCTCCGATATTGTCGAGACCTCAAAGACGGCGGTCGCAACAACCATCGATCAGCAGCGCATCAACAATCTGCCAATTAACGAACGAAACTACCTTTCATTCGCACTCACGACTTCAACGGTCGGTCGCGACAACGGTAGGCCTATAGGACCAGCGCCAACCACTGGTTTGAACTTTGGTGGACAACGTGGCCGCTCAAATCTCGTGCAAGTTGACGGAGCGGACAACACCGACAATTCGGTTAACGCATCTCGATCAACTGTCAGCCAGGAAGCGGTCCAGGAGTTCCAGGTTGTTACTAATTCCTTCGCGCCTGAATTCGGGCGCTCCGCAGGCGGCGTAGTGAATGTCGTTACCAAGTCAGGCACTAACGATCTGCACGGAAACATCTTTGGCTTTTTGCGCCACCGAAGTTTCCAGGCGCGCAACGCTTTTGCACCAATCGAAGATCCGCCGTTCACGCGAACACAATATGGCTTCACCTTAGGCGGTCCGTTTGATAAAGATCGCACCTTCTTCTTCTTCGCCTTTGAGCAGCGGCGGCGAAACGAATCGGGTTTCTTTACAACTAACGTTTCGCAAGGAATTACTTCCTCAGCCACGATTCCAGTGATTCCCGGTCTCAATCCGATCGCGAGAACTTTTACGAATCTCACAGCCGCGCAAGCGGGTTTTGTTAACACCTTGGTAGCCAGTGCAAATCCAGCTGCAATCTGTGGAGCGCGGGCGTACGCGTTCTTTGCTTCGAGTGGCGGAGTGACAGCGCTGACTGGATCTAATCCATTATTGTCGCCGAATGATGGTAGCCTTTGCCCAGCCATCAGTCCGATCCTGCCTGGCGCGATTGGACCACGGTTTATTCTGTCAGGCGCGCCGGTACCAAGCGGCACCACCAATGCAGCTGGTCAATTCATAGCATTTCGTCCACTCAATTCTTTGCAACGTGTTTTTCCGATAACTGATCGGACAACGTACAACTCATTTCGTCTGGATCACCTAATCACTCCAACGAACCAGCTGAGTTTCAGGTTTGGATACAATCCGAGCACTATCAGTGGAATTCAGGTTGAGTCACAAAACCAGTCGCTCGGCCAAAATGATTTTTCACGCACAGGAATTCAAACACTTCGCGATTTTTCGGCAGTCACCACTTTGACTTCGACTTTATCGACGCGCGCAATCAATGAAGCACGAATAAACTTCGGCGAGAGACGAGCAACGTTCAAGTCACAGAATGGCGATGCTGTTGCCTTCAATATTTCGGGCACAGCGTTCATCGGTCGTGAATTGTTCTCGCCGGTAGTTCGCACCGAAACTCGTTACGAATTCACCGATAACATCAACCTCGTCGCCGGAAATCACAACTTTAAATTCGGTGGTGACATCGCGTTCGTAAGAATTCCGGCGGCAATCTTCGAACTGAATTTCGCCGGCTTATTCAACTTTGGAGGTTTGTCAGCAACGACGCTTAATCCTGCGTTCGCCGGGGCTCCTGATTTCACGCCCGTCCAGCAATATGGACTCGGTTTTCCCGCAAACTTCATTCAAGGATTTGGGAATCCTGTCAGCAAGATCGGCAACAAACCGCTGGCATTTTTTGCACAGGACTCCTGGAAAGTCCGGCCAAACTTAACGCTGAACTATGGCGTTCGATACGACTATGAAATCACAGAGAAAATACCAACCTTACCCTTGCGAGACCCGCTGTCCGGAATCAGTTTAACGGCAGATCAGGTGCTCGCGGCACAGGACGCGATGGGTGTTCAGCAGGGATTTCCGCGCGATAAAAATAACTGGGCACCGCGGCTGGCGATCGCCTGGGATCCCAGGAATGACGGCAAAACAGTTGTTCGTGCGGCGTTTGGATTGTTTTACGACCATCCGTTGTTGGCCATTGCCTTTAACTCCGATATCGCCGATGCAGTTCAACAACAGCAGGGAATTCTTACGCCGGGTAGTCCGAGCCAAACGGCTTTGTTGAATGCAGTACAGGTCTTTCAGGGCACCGTGTGTCCACCGGGAGGGCCCGTGACTCCGATCTGTCCTGCTGGCGTTGTGACGCCGGGAGTGGCTGCCGGTTCGCAGTACCAATTCGGCCGTCAACGGTTCAACGATCAAACGTTCCCGGGATTTGGTCCGGTGCTTCCTTTCACGCTTCATGTGCAGAAGGATTTTGAATACGCGTACGCGAACCAGGGAAACTTCACGATCGAACGTCAGCTAACAAAGGACATGTCGGTTTCAGGAAGTTATATCTTTGTTGGCGCACATCATCTGCCACATCCTCTCGATATCAACGCACCACGAACCGATCTACAAATTCAAAACTTTTTCCGTTTGGCGGGCAGGAATCCAGTTAACACTACTGAGGCTCTCGCCTTCTCGATTCCCACGAGCGGCGCACCGTGCCCGTTCGGAATTCCGTTGCAATGCTTTACTTTGGCAACTCCTACGGGTGCACCAGCGTTTCCAAATGCCGGACAGACTTTCGCGATCATTATTCCAGGAATGATCACGGCACCGCTCACCAATCTTGGTAGCAGAATAGTGAATGCTGGTATCGCGAATTTCTTCCGGCCAAATGCGCCAAACTACTTCCTGGCCCAGGCGTTATCAGGCGGTTTAGTGACTCCTAATGTTCTTAATGGAGCGCTAGCAGGTTCGCTTCGTACTCCCGGCACGATCTCACCGTTTGGATCCATCAACGCTCAAACGTCTGACGGTAACTCTCTTTACAATGCTCTGAATATCGATGTGAAGAAGCGGTTCTCGCATCATTTTGAATTCCTTGCTTCTTACACCTGGTCTCACTCAATCGACGATTCGTCAGATCTGCAAACACTCTTATTGCCGCAAGACAATCGGAACTTCGGCGCTGAGCGAGCCGACTCACTCTTCGATCAGCGACACCGATTTGTGTTCAGCGGAAGCATAAATTCACCGAGCGCGTGGAATTCTGCTGATGGTTTCCATCGTTTCCTTTCAAACTTTAAGGTCGCGCCGATCATCGAAATTTCCTCGGGGCGTCCGTTTAATATCCTCAGCAATCAGGACACCAACAATGACCAGTCGAATCAAACGGACAGACCAACAGTTTTGTCTGATGGGACGCTATGCGTCGCAGGCACGGTCGGGTGTGCTGGTTTGATCACCAATGGCGTTTTCACGAGCGGCAGCCTTGGTCGCGACTTTGGCATCACGCATCGCTACATCTCTGTCGATCTGCGAGTCGCGAGAACGGTGCCATTGGGTGAGAGAGTCAGGCTTGAATTGATTGCCGACGGGTTTAATCTCTTCAACAGATTCAACGAAGGTTCGGCCTCGCCGTTTATCGACGATGTCCGCGCTTTCAATCAGAGGGCGAGCAATGGACGCTATTACAGTCGTCCAACCGCAGCGTTCGATCCGCGTCAGTTCCAGTTCGGTGTGAAGTTAAACTTCTAAGTCTGAGTCAAAAGTCCAAAGGCGAAAGTCCAAAGTCAGTGATCACTAGCCGATACGTCGAATAGGTCATATAGGTCCTATTAACCATTGACGACTGACCAACTGACATTCAACTTTGGACTTTGGACTTACTAAGGCAAACCTGAGCCACTTTCGCGCATCGGAATGCGTGTCTGAGCTTTCAAACTCAATCTCTCCCGCTTACAATCATCGGCCATCATGAATAGATCTACCCTTATTCGTTCGCTTTTTGCCGTTATTGTCCTCTTATCGCTGATGTCAGCTAGTCTGCTTGCGCAAACCACGCGGCCGAGACGAGCGTCCAAACAGTCTCAAAAAAGTACTGCCAGCGCCGATAAACCCGCGTCGGATCCATTACTGCGGCCGGAACCGGTGACATCTCCGACTGCGCGCAAAACCAGTCCAAACGACCCGTTGTTAACTGTTCAGCCTGTCACTCCAGTCGCGAATACGGTAAGCCCCGCAGATACTCAGCACGCATACAGTCTTCTCGAACAGAAACAGTTTGCAGCGGCTGCCAAAGAGGCGAGGGATTTGGCCGAGCAACACCCGAACGATCCGGAAGCCTGGAAGATAGCCGGTTTTGCTGAACTGAATTTGAAACAGTACGCAGATGCCGCTACGCATCTCGAGAAGGCGGTGAGCCTCCAACGACAATTGAAACAGACTGACCCAAACACCGAAAGCGCCTTGGGCCAGGCTTACGTTTTATCTGAAAAGTATCAGGAAGCACTGCCGCTGCTCGTGGCTGCCACAGATCGTCCCGGAGCTCCGCAGGATGCCTTGATGACCTACTATCGTGGGATAGCCGAATACAAGACAGGCAAAGCAACGGATGCTGAGAAGAGTTTCAATACGGTCATCAAACTGAATCCGAAGGATTCCCTGTCACTCTTTTACCTGGCACAGATCAACCTCACCAAGAATGATCTGGATGGTGCGATTGCGTACTTGAACAGAGCAACGATGAACGATGCCCGCTTGGTCGGCGCGTGGACCTTATTGACCTCTGCGTATCTGCGACGTGCGGCAACGAGTTCTGATCAAGCGAAAGCGGATGCTGATTACCTTAACGCGGTTCGTGCTGGTGAAGGATTGATTAAACTAAAAACGGATGCGGAAGCTGTAACTCTGTTCGGTCAGGCGTTGATTGGATCAAAACAATATACGCGCGCTGCGTCAGCACTTGAACGCGCGTCAGCGGAAGCTGATGCAACAGGGGTTACGTTTTATTTACTTGGAGTAGCACAATCGCGGGCTACTAACTTTTCAAAAGCCATAGCGGCATTGGAAACCGCAGCCAAAAAATCACCCGATGACGTGAATGTCTATCGAGAGCTAGGCTACGCATACGAGGTTACCAAGCAATACGCTAAAGCTCGTGATGCTTATCAACGCGGAGCAACACTAGCCCCCAATGATCCAGACTTCAAAGAGTCGCTTGAGCGAGTGAAGCCGGCCATCAAGCCTTGATTTGAGCTTGCTGACTGGTTCTTTGTTAACCGTGTATAGGGCCGGGTAGTCCTATTAGGTCCTATAACCTGATCATGCCTCCCCACTTGAGCAATACAGCCGCGACTGCTCGAGCGTTCGCTACATATTCGTTGATCCCTTATCTCGGAATTCTGTTTTGTCCCGGAGCAGTGTTCCTCGGCGGCGTTGGAGTTTTTAGATCATATCGAGAAGCGAGTAACAGCGAATCCAGAGTCGCCTGTTACTTGAGTGTTCTCGCAGGAATTATCATCGCAGCAGTTCAGCTGCTGTTGTGGTGGATTCTTTATAAAGTTCCTCTTTGGGCGCGAGGCGTCTAAGGAAAAGTTGTTGCCGGGAGCTCAGGCGTCCTCGCTCGTAAGCTTATAAGACCATCTAGATAGCAGGCGAAGACGCGTGCGCTTCCGGCACGAAGATTTGTAGTTCAAGGAGAATAGAACATGAGATTTATTGGCAGCCTCGTGCTACTAGGGGCCTTACTCACTGGTGCTTACGCTCAACGTCCGCGGTCAATGGAAACCGAGCCACAGCAAAAACCGGCCACTCCTCCAGCGCCTTCAACGGTCAAAGCAAAATATGAAGGCGGCGTGTTTGGTTATACCAAGACCATGGATGGCACTTTGACTTTTGACGACGCAAACAATCAACTTCTTTTTAAAGATAGGAAAACTACCAAGCAAATCCACATTCCTTATTCGGCTCTGACCTCGGCTTTCGCTGATACCAAGAAGCGTCAACCGGCCGCGGCAACCGTCGCGAGTGCGGTACCATTGCTCTACACACTGCCCGCACACTTCATCAAGAAAAAAGTTCGTTACCTGACTTTGCAGTATAACGATCCGGATTCTCAGCAGGCTGGGATCACTAGTTTCAAACTTGAGAACAAAGAGATTCTCGAGTCGGTGCTGGTCACCCTCGCAGGGAAGAGCGGAATGACTTTACGCGGCGATGTGTACGTGAAGAAGAAAGATGTCAGCAAGGTTGGGCCGTAGGATGGTGGCAGGCTAGAACCGAAAGGGCGTGAGCTCCTGCTCCTTTTCCTGCCCTGTCACAGCTTGATCTTCAGAATGATCGGGTACTTGAGTTTGTCGTCCGGAGCCAAATGCCCGGCTTCATCGATCGCTCCCCACTGGCTATTCGCGATTACGTAAAAACGATCTTTCAGCAGTACGCCTAATGTAGGTTCATCGAATGCCGGGTTGTTGGCTTCGAGCGTCGCGAAATGATCGAAGCGAGTTAGATCTTGGCTCAGCGAAAGCTTGATGACCCGCTCGGGGTTCACCCCATTCTGCACGCCTATCAATGACCCTCTGTAGTAGTAGAGACCATCAATTCCCAACAACGTAAAATCTGCCGAAATACTGGTAACCTTCTTCGTAATCAGATCGATCAGAAAGACGCCCTTGGCATAATCCGCCAGAAAGAGTTTCTTTTCATCTGGAGTGAAATCCAATCCTTGCGGGGAAACAAACGGTTCACCCTCCAGAAGTGTTTCGAGCTCGTTACCATCATGTCTTACCACATAAACGGCTGCCGTCACGCTATCACTCGTGTAAACGTCGCCGGCGGAATTTATCACCAGGTCGCCGAACCAATGCGGTTTGGTTGAATCGCCGGACTCGAACCTTGCCAGCACCTTGCCGCTTCGTAAGTCGTACTTGATTAGCGCCGTCTTGCCTTTGTCCTGGGGATTGAAGTTCATCATCTGTGAATGCGCAGTCGTGCACACCCACAGCAACCGACGCTCAGGATCGACCTTCATACCCATGACACTCCAAAGGCCATCGGTGTCACTCGAAAATACCTTCGCATCACCGGCATTCGTAATGCTGAGAATCTTGCGCTTGTAAACGCTGCTCAGATAGAACGTGTCAGTTCGTTCATCGTAAGCAATGCTTTCCGGAACCAATCCCTTTTCGTGAACAGTGAAGGCTGGAACACTACTTATCTTTGGCGATCTATTCTCTTCAATCTCTTTCAGAATTGCCGTGAACTCCGGCAGGCTTCTAACTGAATCAAAATCATGATCGGTGGCAAGCGGGAACACCAAACCCATGCCGGTCGCTCGTTTGAGAAGCGACAGTGCTTCGTTCGATTTGCCGTTCAGTGCATAGGCGGTCGCAAGCTCGTACATGAGCCGCGGGTGATTCACTCGCAAGTCAGCCGCGAGCCGCATGTTCGCAAGAAACGAAGTGTAGTTTTTTTCCTGGTAGGCCTTTCGAGCCAGCGACTCGTAATAACGGCTGTCTTTTTGATCTGATTGAGCGAACGCAGCCAGGCAAGCCAATATGAGAAAGACTAAGATTTTTGAGCTTCGAACTTTGAGCTTCGTCCTTTGTTTCTGCGGTGACATGGAAGTGTTCGACGAACTTTAGTTTGTCGTGCTTGCCCGGCACAATGGATTATTCATCATTTCGACGCTTCCCTTTGGCACGTTTCGACAAACTAAAGGAAGCTCTGATTAAGTACGACAGGCTGTCAGCCTGTCGTGGTTCCGGTTGCGTATTGTTGGGTCACACCGCCGACAGGCTGACAGCCTATCGTACTTAATCAGAGCTTCCTAAAGTTCGTCTGACAAAGTACAAAGCACCAGGCTCAAAGCACAACCCTACCTGGGTAATAACCTCAATACCTTCATCTTTGAATTCAACGTGGTAGGTTTCATCTTCAATAGACGCGCGGCCTTGACCTGGGAACCACCGCATCTTCTCAGAGCGTTTTGAATGAGTTTCCGCTCATAACTCTCCACCTCTCGATAGAAGTCGAAGTCGCCGTCCATCTCAGGCAAATTGATCATCTGTAAGTTCTCGAGTTCGGCTTGCAAAGAGGCAATGAGGTCGCGCATCGTCGCAAGCTTTGTATGAAGCTCCTCCGCATCTTTATGACCATGGAGTCGCAAGGCAGGAGGTTCGGTAGGAGTCGAGATGGAATATCCGTTTTGCATAGATCTAACCTCAACACTT
>DATDFV010000064.1:0-8509 GCA_036522415.1 Pyrinomonadaceae bacterium
TCATCAATTCAGCTGCTTGCGAAACCGCCATGCACTAACGCCAACAAGCACAATTGTAAAAGCAACCAACGCCAGGAAGTTGGGATACAAGACCGATAATCCCACGCCCTTCAACATCACTCCTCGCGCCAACACTGCAAAATGTTTTACCGGATTCAAGTCGGTCAGCGGCTGCATCCACTTTGGTATCGCCTCCAACGGTGTTGTCGCACCCGACAACATCGACAAAGGCGGCGTAACAAAGAAGCTCATCAAGTTCGCTTGTTGCTGCGATCTGGTGAACGTTGCGATGATCGTGCCGATACCAATACCTGAAAGTATGCACAACATCCCCGATCCGTAGAGCAACAACAGACTTCCTCGAATCGGCACTCCAAAAACAACGCTGCCGCTGATCAGCGACAACGCAATTGTCAGCGTCAACGTAAGAAATATCGGCGACATCTTCGCCAATATGATTTCGGCACTGCCTGCCGGCGTCATCAACAGCTGCTCAACAGTCCCGACTTCCTTCTCCTTCACCATCGCCGTTGAAGCAATCGCGGAGCCGAGCATCACTAACAACATTCCAATCATTCCGGTGACGATGAACCAGGAGTTTTCCAAACCAGGGTTATAAAGCAGCGACACTTGCGAACGCGCCTGCGCCCGCGGGACGTTCGTTCGCGATAAGGCGATTTTTTCATTCATCGAAGCAATCACTCTGGAGGCATATCCACCAGCGATGCCGGCAGTGTTCGAGTCAACACCATCAACGAGAAACTGAATTTCAGCCGTTTCACCTCGAGTGCGTTTGGTTGCGAAATCACTTGGGATGACGACGCCGGCATTCAGAGTTCCATCACTCAATGCGTTTCCCAACTCAGCGGCAGAGGTGTAATAGCCAGCCGACGTAAACGATCTGCTTTCACGAAATGCGGAGATGACTGCGCGACTCTCGGCTGTTCTACTCTCGTCAACGATTCCCAGTTTCAGATTCGTGACTTCAGGGTTCATCGCAAAACCGAGCAGAACAATGTTCAAGGTTGGCGGCAACAACATCATCGCCACCAGGCGTTTGTTACGCCGCAGTTCATTCAGCTCTTTTATGAAGAGCGGCCAGAAACGGTGATTAAGAAGTTTGTCTAACATATGCTGTTTCCAATTTCCGATTAATGTCCGACGAACTTTAGTTTGTCGTGCGTCCCTGTGCTGGTACTCCAAATAATTTGCTGGCTCGTAGGTAACCACACTAAAGTTCGTCGGACATTAATCCCTTCACGCATCAACCTGCATCTTTCTCAAACTCATCCACGCTTTTAAGAAGAACGCACTACTCAATACTCCCAGTGCAACGGGCACATGCCAGGTCGCGGACCAACCGCCACCCCTTACAAACACGTCGCGCGCAACTTCAACAAAGTATCGCGCCGGCACCAACGCTGAAATCCAACGCAGCCACGATGGAATGTTTGAGATCGGATAAACAAAGCCCGACAACAGAAACGATAGAAGAAAGCAGACGTTCTGTACCGCCTGAATAGCCGCGGCCTGATTAGGAATCGACGCACCGGCCATTGCCCCAAAGCAAACAACACAAAACAAGTACAAGAGCGAACTCAACAGGAAAGGAATCGGATCTCCTTTGAACCAGATTCCAAAGAAAGGTATTGCAAACGCCAAAGTCAACACCCACTCGGCAATCGCCACCAGCATGTAGGCGATGATTTTGCCCAACAGATACTCGTGCGCCTTGATGCTCGCCACATAGACCTGCAGAATCGTTTTCTGTTCACCTTCACGCGACATGGCAAGTGCGACCAACAGCGGTGGAAACAATGCGAGGCCAACAGCAAACACCGCTGGACCGATGTATTGGTCCGAGTCGTTCCCCGGATTGAACCAGAACCGCATCCGTGGCTGAATGGCAGGCGCCGCGGTAATTGAGGCTTGTTGGTTGAATGCCTGTGTAAGCTGATTTGCGTCGTTACGCATCAGGTTTCCGGTATTCGCATCGCTACCGTCGATCAACCACTGCACTTCCACTGCCTGGCCTCGTTGTAAGTCGCGCTCAAACTTCTGCGGGATAACGATCGCCGCTCGGGCCTTTCCTTTATCAAGTGCGCTTTCGGGAGACTCGTTCAAACCCAGTTCCACAACACGAAAAGTTAGCGACGATTTGATCCTGTCGAAGTAACGTCGTGAGGTGATGGTTTGATCCCAGTCCTGAACCACGACTGGCAGATCAGTCACTGTCAATGAAACAGCACAACCAAGCAGCCACATGATGATCAGGGGCAGCACGAGGGCGAGCACAACAGTCAATTTGTCGCGCGAAAACTGCGTTAGTTCTTTTTGGACTTGTGCGATTATGCGTTTCATATCTTCCCTTCTCTGCGATGTCCGACGAACTTTTTAGTTTGTCGGGTCTTGTCCTTCCCGCTTTCTTGTTGGCGCACAACGACAAACTAAAGTTCGTCGGACCTCACTTCTTTTTGTTCGCCGCCTGCTGTTTCTCCACGATGCTGATGAACACGTCCTCAAGTGAATAAGCCGTCTCGTACGCACGCAGTACGTTGATATCGACCGCCCGGAGCTGGCTCGTAAGTTGCGCAATCTCCGGATCAGGATCCGCATCAACAACGACGTGCAATCGATCACCAAACAATGAAATTCGCCAACGCTCCCGAGTTCGCTTCAGATAATCGGCGGCTGACTGCGGTCGATCAGTTATCAACTCAATCAGGTGACCACCTTGCGCTGCTTTCACTCCGGAAGGAGTGCCCTCCGCAACTAACTCCCCCGCAACCATGAAGCCAAGCCGATTACATTGCTCTGCTTCCTCGAGGTAATGCGTTGTTACAAGCACCGCCACACCGCGATCCGCGAAAGCATTGATCATTTTCCAGAACGCACGGCGTGCCAGAGGATCGACACCTGAAGTTGGTTCGTCGAGAAACAGCACGCTCGGCTCATGCATTACCGCTGCGCCAAACGCGACTCGCTGTTTCCATCCTCCTGGCAAACTACCCGTCATCAAATCACCCTTGCCTTCAAGGCCGGATATTTTCAACACCCATTCCTTCTTCTCTTCACGCTCCTCGCGGGGTACCTGGTAAACCCCGGCAAAGAAGTTCAGGTTTTCCTCGATCGTCAGATCGTCGTACAACGAAAACTTCTGCGACATATAACCAATGCGTTGTCTGACAAAACTCGAACGCAACCTGCCGGACTCTCCCGCCAGCGCCATCTTCCCACTCGATGCTCCAATCAAGCCGCAGAGCATTTTGATCGTTGTCGTCTTGCCGGCGCCGTTCGCACCGAGCAGGCCGTAGATCTCGCCGTACTTCACCTCGAGATTGATGTTCTTGACGGCATTGAAACCGCCAAAGCGCTTACACAAATCCTCGGCTTTGATCGCCAACGCCTCAGCGGGTCGTTCACGAAACTTTCGGCGAGCGGGAAACGGAATGGTTTTTAGTTCACCACCAAACTCTCGTAACTTTGCGACGAAGGCATTTTCAAGCGTTGGGTTACCAGCTTTGAAGTCTCGTGTCTGAATGCCTGCATTGCTCAATGCTTCACGCGTGATGCTTTCACCCTCATCGGTGTCTGCCACCATCAGGTCGAGTCGATCGCCGAATCTTTGCACGTCTTTGATCGATGGTATTGAATGGAGAAGGTCTTCGGCCTTTCCGAGTTGACTCAAATCAGTCGCGCGCACCTCCAACCGCTGCAACCCAAGTTGCTCGCGAATCTCTCCCGGCGTTCCCGTTTCGTGTATCTCGCCGTCATACATCAATGCGACGCGATGACATCTTTCTGCTTCGTCGAGATACGGTGTCGCGACAACCATCGTCATACCGTTGCTGGCCAAACCAGCCAATGCATCCCAAAACTCGCGGCGTGAAACCGGATCGACACCTGTTGTTGGTTCATCCAATAAAAGAATCCGAGGTTCAGCAATCAATGCGCACGCAAGAGCCAGCTTTTGCTTCATGCCACCGCTCAAACTGCCGGCCAGACGATCGGTGAATCTCTCCATGCCGAACATCTCGAGATAGTGAAGTCCTCGTTCTTCAATCTGCTTGCGCGTCAACATTCGAAGTTGACCGATGTACTGAAGATTCTCAGCAACACTCAGGTCCTGGTAGAGACTGAACGTTTGAGTCAGGTAACCGACGAAGGGGCGAGCATCAACAGTCGCTTTGCCGTACATCTGTGCGGTACCGGAAGTCTGCTGCATCACGCCGCCGAGAATTTGGAAGACTGAAGTCTTGCCCGCGCCGTCTGGACCAATGAAGCCAAAGATCTCACCGGCAGCGATATCGAGATCGATTCCTTTTACTGCTTCGAACTTCTGGTACGTTTTGGTGAGTCCCCGAACTTTGATCGCGGTCGCGACCTGGGGAACGTGCAGTTCGGTGTTCACCATCACCGGCCCTGTTTCTTCTGTTGTGATTTGAACTGCACTCATGATTGCCTCTGCTCTGCTCTGCGTCTCTGCGTTCTCGGCGTCTCGGCGTTTTTCTTTGGCTCACGTCTCTAATTACCGCAGAGACGCAGAGAACGCAGAGACGCAGAGAGGACTTATTCAGTTACAACCTCGCCATCCGCCGGCATGCCAGGTTTTGCGTAGCCACCAGCGCTCTTTAACGTTAACTTGACGCCAACAACCTGCTTCACGCGATCATCCTTGAAATAAGTGTTCTCCGGCGTAAAAGAAGCTTCAGGATCAATTCGCGAGACAATCGCTTCAAGTGGCTTGCCTGGCGCCGAATCCAAATACACTCGCGCTGTCTGACCAGTTCTAACGCGGCCAATCTCACCCTCGGGAATGAATCCCCGCAGGTACACGGCATTCAGATCAACCACCGTAACCAAAGGAGTACCAGCAGCAACAACCTCGCCTGGTTCAGCTGATCTCGTTGCGACCGTCCCTTCAATTGGAGCGACTATCTGTAGATCAGCTCTATCGGCCTGCACCTCTTTCAACTTTGCGCGTGCATGTTCTTCTTCTGCCTGTGCTGCGGAAATTTCGGATTGGGCCTGCAGAATCTGCTGACGAATTGCCGTCGCCTGTGACGTTCGCATCGCGGCGTTAGAGAGATTCGCTTTCGCCATCAACAACGAACCGCGGGCGACGTCTACTTGTCGATTCGCAGCTCGAACTGCAGCCGCATGTGCTTCGGCAGTTGTTCGCGCTTGCCGTCCAGTTCGCTCCGGCACGTCGCCATCTTTCGCGAGAGTCGAGTATCGCTCTTCATCGTAATGAGCCTGACTGTAATCAGCTTCGGCTTTCGCAAGCTCAGCTTCAGCCTGTGCAACCTGTGCTTCGGCCTGACTTACTCTTCCCTGCGCGTCGACCTTTGCCTGGTCTACACCGATGTTGCTCTCTTCAAGTTGTGCCTGAAGAACGGAGACCTGCTGCTGCGCACTTCGCAATCGCGCTTCGGTTTGCTGCACTTTTGACTCTTCCTGTTCTTCACGTGCATTAACCTGGTCGTCATCGATCACGGCGATGAGCTGACCAACCTTTACGTGGTCACCTTCACGCACGGTGATTTCGCGAATTCGTCCAGCGATCTTGGTCGAAACAGTCGCATCGTCGCCTTCAATTCGGCCGCTCAGTTTGATCAGGTTCTTTGGGCCGGCGTCTTTGCGAATCAGGAAATACCAAACCGCACCGCCCGCTAATGAAAGAACTATCAATGCGATTACCGCTTTTTTGATTTTTGCTTTTGACATATGACTCTCCTGTCTTTTCTGTGTTTGGAGTGCGACGGCCTGCCGTCGCTTTGTTACAGTGCTACTTTTCTCCTCATGCCCTCTCGAACGAGCGACGATCGTCCGTATGTCCGCTGTAAAAAAGCGACGGCAGCCGTCGCACTCCAAGGCTTTACCGTTCCCCCGCACTATTCTCCGTCTGCTCTAACCGCAAACCATCCGAGATGACTGCGACATTTCGATATCTAAACGTGTTACCAATTGCTCTCTGAAAATCAGCAATCGCTTTGTTCAAATCCGTCTGCGCCTGCAACTCTTTGCCGCGAGCAACTACCAAATCCGTTTGTCGCTGCAACACCAGATAAACAGTCGACATCCCTGCTTGAAACTTGCGCTGTTCACTCGTGTACTGTTGATCCGCTGCGAGGCGCTGAGCAGCCGCTGCTGCCAATCGAGCTTCGACTGAACGCACCGACTGCATTGCATTGCGTACGTCCGCTTCGATCATCTGCTCAGTCTGCGCACGTTGAGTGTCAATTCGACGACCTTCAGCCAGTGAATGTCCGAGTTCGGCCTTCGCGGTTCTATTTTTCAACGGCAACGAAATCTTCACTCCAACCTTAACCGTCGGATTGTCCTGACCGAGCATGTTCGAAAGCGACTGTCCATAACCGCCTTGCATGTTTGCGGGTACCGTCGGGCTTAAGGTGTTCGTTTGCACTGGTGGTAATCCAGCGATTGATGACAACTCAGCAATACGGTTCTGGAGCGCTGTCATATCAGTGATTAACGGATTAGTGTTATCTGAGACGCTGCCGGCATAACCATTGGAGCTGTAGCTAAGTTCCAAATCCACTTGCGGCTTTGTTCGGTCGCGATAAAATTTCTGATCGATTTGATTGATTTCAGCGCTCGTTCGCAGCTGTGCGAGTTCCATTCGGTTCTCGAGTGCTGCGTTTATGGCTTCACTCAACAACACCCGAGGCGCTTCAAGAGCGACCGGCGTAGTTGGCAATAAAGCGCGCGACCAAAGGTCGGCCTTTCGATCGGGCAGCATCAACGTCTTCAGTGTGTTCTCTGCCCTTGTCACTTGTTCTTGCGCCGAGTAAACGTTCTGTTCGAAATTCTTTACCTGTGCCTCAGCCTCAACTACGTCGATAGGAGCCAGCACGCCTTGTGCAACCTGGCGCTTGTTTGTTTCAACCTGGGCACGACTCTGTTTGACTGCTTCGATTTGCACTTGCAGGGTCTTCAATGCATTAACTAATTCCCAGTAAGCTTGTTCTACATTCGTGATGATCTCAGTCGCCTTCTGACGAAACTGAACATCGGTTAGCGTCAAATTCTTCTTCGCAATCTCAATGCGTCGGCGAGCATCGTCCGTACGCAGCCCCCGTACGAGAGGCTGCGTATAGGTGAACGACAACTGCGACGACACGGCAGGGTTAAGAGTGTTGAAGAAGTTGTTACTTGAATAGCGTGTGGAAGACATGTTGAGTTCATAAGAACCACCGTACTTCGGCGCCAGACCGCTCAACCCAATCTGACTGGTTGCGTTGTTAACCTTCAATGAATTCCCATTGCTGCCTCCAAAAAAGGAAGCCACAGGGATCGACTGTCGTTCGAAATAACTTTCCGAGAACAACTTTGGATCGTAAGCACCGCGTGAGGCTGTTAAATCGTGCTCAGCCATCTCCACATCGATTCGGGATGCGCGGATGTCGTTGTTGTTCTCAAGCGCCAGGCGTATCGCTTCGTTCAGGCTCAGCGGCAGGGAATCGCCGTCGTTTACTCCGACTCTTTCGAGCGAAGGCGGTTGCTTTTCTGGCGCAACATAACCAGCGGCAATCATCGGTATCCGGTTTGGTAATGCTGGTTGATCTACGACCGAGGAGGTTGTTGCACTCGTCGGTTTTTCCGAAGTGTTCACTTGCGCTTTGACGCTTAAGGAGCTGGCTGTCAACAAAACCAAAGCGAGCAACACGTAATGAAGTTGCGGAAACATTGATTCGCGGTCACTGAGCCAGTTGTTTGCTACGATTCTGCGCGAGTGACGTCGTGCGGTTGCTCGAACTCTGGCGCGGCACAATTCAAGTCTCGCCTGCAACCTGGTAGTCGTTTTTGATGACATCTTGCCTGACATGATTCCTGCGCTCCTTGCGTGTTCTCTTCGGCTTACTGTCTTTCAGCCGCCTCAATCAATCGTTGAATAAAGAAATGAAGACCCAGTAATTGAGCTCCCTGTTCCTGAAGGCGACAAAGGATCGAAGCACTGTCGCTATCGAGAAAGCTGGTGTTGGAAAGATCGATACCTATGAGACCGCCATGTTTTTGGCGCAGCTCGTGAAATGCATCTTCCAAAACCTCGGCTTCGGCAAGTCGGAGGGTTCCCTCCACCCGAAGCAGCGCCAGTGCGCCATATTTGTCGTCAATCTTTGTGATTCGGCTCGTCATTGCTTTTCCTTCTCTCTCGCTCGCCTTTACGTTGGGTGGAGCGGTCGTAGGGTGCTAGTGCAACGCCGGGGCCAGATGTTTTGGGCACGGCGCAGCAGCAGTTAAGTGTTGAAATAATTGGAGAAGAGGGATTGACAGGCTTGGGCGACTCTCCCTCAGGCTTGAGCCTGGCCGACGCCGGATTTGGCATCCGATGCCTAATGTGGTTTTGCCTGTGGTTTCGATTAAAGTGGGGGCAGGATTTCGCAATTCCACCGACAAAGTCGGTGGATGGTTCATACCCAACCTACATGAACCCGGCCGCACACTTGGTCGGAATCCCACCGACGAAGTCGGTGGATCGTTCATA
>DATDFV010000065.1:0-9989 GCA_036522415.1 Pyrinomonadaceae bacterium
TGATCTTTAACGGTCCGACTGATCACGAACCCACGTGCAAGCGGAGACTAAACCTTTTTTCCGGACGCAGCGCGCTCCCAGACACGGGTCTGCTTAGGCAACGGTTTTTTTCGCTTGACTAATGTGCCGGTTTCATAGATGCGTCTCTGCGTGCTCTGCGTCTCGGCGGTAAGGGAAGGCCTGACAAACACCTCAACCGCGCAGAGAGCGCAGAGACGCAGAGAAGCCAATCCCGATTCTGGCGTCAACTGCCCGCAACACTCGTTCAACTTCAATATCCATACAAATCCATTTGGAACACGAACGACGGTGGCAATCGACTCGACAATCGATGTCGGTACGCTCAACGCAAATATCACCAGGCCGTGGGCTGCCATTGCGCCACCACTCCGTTGGGCCAAAGAGTCCTACAATCGGGGTGTTAGCGGCTACAGCGAGATGCGTCGGGCCGGTATCACCACCTACATAAATCTTTGCCTGTTGTGCTAAGGCGAAGAAACCTTTTAACGACAGATTGACTGTTCGTGCCTTGCCTGCCCGCGAGCCATCAATGACGGACTGTGCTAGTTGTTCTTCTCCGGGCCCGTGAGTGACGAGCGATTGCAAACCGAAATTAGACCAGAGAGCGTCTGCAAGTTGACCAAAACGCTGAGGATTCCAAAGTTTCGTCGGCCAGCCTCCCCCTGGATTCAGGATTGCGTATGGAGATTTGATTCTTTCAATTTCTCTTGAGGCCTCCAATTGATCGCGATCCGGAATGCCGATTGGGAAATTCAGTTCGGCAGGATCGGTGGGAACAGCAATGCCGAGAGCGCCCTGGACGAGCTGTAAAGACTTGAAGATTACATGGGTTTGCTTGGGTACGTGAACTCGCTTTGATAGGAACAACGCACTGGCTGGTTCCCGGAGGCCTTCGCGGGTGTACCCAAAAACACGACGCGCGCCTGAGAGGCGCGCGATTGAAGCGGACTTTAGCAGTCCCTGAAAATCTAGTGCTACATCGAAGGCCGAGGCACGTAACCGACGTAACTGCTGGCGCGGTGCCCGCAGCGTCTCCCCAGACATCAGTCCGCGCCTCAGCGCCTTCGTGTCCACTTCGATGAGACGATCTATGAGCGGGTTGTCTCGTAAAATTTCAGAAGTTGATTGTTCCACAACCCAGGAAATCTCTGCGTGAGGAAGGGCTTTACGAATGGCATCAAGCGCGGGCAGAGTGTGAACGATGTCGCCGATACTTCCCAGTTTTACTATTAGAATCCGCATTTTTTAGATCAAGTACCGCCGAAATAAACGAAAGTCAATTTTGCTTCAGCAACTTTTTTGCCGTTGCGGTACTTGATCAGAGTGCCTTCCAACACCGGGGTTTCGTCATCAAGGTTTCCGGCTCCGTAGACTCCGCCTTTCAAAAATCTTCCTGAGAAGCTATACGAAATATTGGATAGAGTTACAGTTGTGAAAGTGAATAGCTCGCGGCTGACACTCAGCTGTTTGAAACGGAAGGCACGGCCGTTGTTCAACTCCAGCCCGGGCTTTGGAAGATGTTTGTCTCGCTTGGCGTTCAGATTTATGCCACTGAAATCCGAAAAACCGTCGGGGTGATCTCCTTTAATCCAAAACGATCCGTCGGGGTCGAAACGATTTTTTTTCGACTGGGCTGGCGCAACGTCAACTAAGCACGCAACGAGGATCGACAAAGCAACGACCTTTGCGGTGAGTCGAAAGGAAATGTTAGTCATTCATTTTCTCCCATTCGAGAAAGAATTTCTGAAGTTGAATGATCTTTCGGGTCTCCAACAATTGCTACGCGCCCTCCGTACGATTTGACCACCTCACGTTCAGGGACAGTATCGATAGTATAATCCGTTCCCTTGGCGTGAACATCCGGCTTTAAAGCGAGCAGCAGCAACTCGACGGTTGGTTCGTCAAAAACAGTCACATAGTTAACACTTTCAAGCGCCGCTACGATCTCGGCCCGTTGCGCAGCTGGAAGAATTGGCCGGCCTTCTCCTTTTTGCTCGCGCACTTGTTCATCTGAGTTAACGCCGACGATCAACAGATCGCCTTCGCTCCGTGCCCCTGCCAAATATCTGATATGGCCGACATGAAGAACGTCAAAGCATCCATTGGCCAGGACAAGGCGCAAACCTGCTGCTCGCGCCTCAGCTACAGTCTTAATCAACTCTTCACGGGAGATGACGTTAGGAGCAGGCATCAGTTTTCCGAGTTAATGATCGAGTGCTCGAGTTCAGAGCAAGTGACTGATGCGGTACCACGTTTCATAACGACAATGCCCCCCGCATAGTTGGCGAGGCGAGCAGCTTCAGGAAAAGACGCGCCTGAAGCTAACGCTAATGCAAATGTCGCGATCACGGTGTCGCCCGCGCCGGTCACGTCGACTGGTTGCGCGGCGCCAACTGCGTCGATGTGAAGTGGTGGTGCATCCTGCTCGAGCAGCATCATTCCTCGAGGTCCGCGCGTCACGAGGAGTGCTTGATACTGCAGTTGCTTCTTGAGTTTGATTGCCGAGGTTTCAAGATGTTCGAGGGACCCAATCGGTTCTTTGATGATCTGTTCAAGTTCGTCTTCGTTCGGGGTTGCGGCGGTCAATCCGGTAAGACTCGTCAAACGAAAACGTGAATCAATCAGCACGGGCACCGATCTTTTGACGCCGCGCAATAGCTCGATTTCTGCGTCATCAACAACACCGTAGTTGTAATCGGACACAATTACCGCCTGGGCATCGGAGACTCCTGCTTTTAACGCTGATAAGAGTCTTGCGCGCAGAGCGTCATCGGTTATTGGCGAGTCTTCATAATCAATGCGAATCACCTGTTGCCGATTTGAATGTGCGTGGCCGGCGAGGATGCGTACTTTAGTCGTTGTTTGTAGATTTTCGGCGGTTAGCAAACTGCCAGTATCTACACCGAGCGCATCGAGCTTCGTCCTCAGCTCGTTACCTGCTTGATCGTTTCCAACGACAGACACGAGTGACACGTGCGCACCAAGCGACGCCAGGTTAACCGCCGAGTTCGCAGCGCCGCCGGGTACAGTTTCAGTCTGTTCGTGACGAAGGATAAAGACTGGAGCTTCGCGGGAAACACGGCTAATGGAACCATAGAGAAACCGATCGGCAATCGAATCACCGACGATGACAACTTTCTTGTCGGGAAAATTGCTTATGATTTCGAGCAGGCGTTGTTGAAGAGGTGTCATCAAAATGTCCGATATGCTTTAGCTTGTCGTGGCCGTTTTTTATCCGCAGATTACACAGATTACGCAGATTTCAATGAGATACCAGGGACAACGGCTCTGATGGAAAAAAATCTGCGTTATCTGCGTAATCTGCGGATGAAAAAGGCCGCCCCACTCATGGCCTAACTATCGAATTCACAGCTTCCAACAAATTGTCAGAAACCAAATCTGGTTGCAGTTTCCACGAACTCCGCTGATATTCCCACTCGCCCCGCCCATATCCACTCAACACAAACGCTGAACGTACTCCCGCGTTGTGAGCGAGCTCGATGTCGCTATAACGATCGCCAACCATCCAACTATTTCCCAGGTCGATATCGAAGTCGGCAGACGCGCGTTTGATCAAGCCAGCCTTTGGTTTTCGACAGTCACAGTCCAAACGATAAGGTGGCTCACCAACGCTGGGATGATGCGCGCAATAGTAGATCGCATCGAGCCGGGCATTTTCGCGCGCGAGTTCTTTGTTCAAGCGACTGTGCACTTCGGTGATCACCTCTTCCGAGAAATAACCTCGTGCCACCCCCGCCTGATTTGTCACCAGGATGGCAAGCCAGCTTTCATCGTTCAATTTCCTGATCGCCGCACCTGAGTATGGAAACAGTCGAAACCGTGACGGATGATTCACGTAACCAACTTCTTCCGAGATGGTTCCGTCGCGATCAATAAACACGGCAGGTTTTGTCATCTGATCTGTTATGCGACGGAGTCGCACAGACTCCTTGCCGCTTTTGCGAAACTGCTTCGCTTGAGCATTGCATTCGCGTGTTCCAGAACGTCTTCGACAGTAATCGCAGTCATGCAACGATGATCGATTGGACAATCGCGAAGCATACAAGGTGCGCAGTCGGGTGGGTGCCTCAGAATTTCAGCCTGACCAGAAAATGGTCTCGTCGTCAGAGGATTGGTCGGACCGAAAATCACAAGTGTCGGTCGACCCAATGCCGCAGCAATGTGAGCTGGCCCCGTGTCGTTCGTTACGACCAAATCAACGAGACCCAGAACTGAAGTAAGTTGATCGATTGTCGTCTTGCCGGTTAACACGACCGGCTTGTTCCGCATTCTGCTGGTGACTTCCTGCGAAACATCTGCTTCCGCCTTTGAACCGACGAACACAACCTGACGTCGTTCCTCTAACAGTTTGTCTGCCAATTGCGCGAAAGATTCGGCGGGCCAACGTTTGGCTCGACTGTTAATTGAGCCCGGACAGATCGCCACAATGCTGCGGTCACTGTTCACTCCAATGGCCTCTAGAATCTGGGCTGCTTCTTTTCGGCTAGATTCAGATAACTCCAATGAGGCGTCCGGGTCTGTTTCACAGATGGTGCTCGTTTGATACAGCAGCTGTTCGAGTGCAGTCACGAGATAAAGGTAGTAGAAGACTTCATGTCGAGTTGACCGCCAGTCAGGTAAGGCCAGAGGATGCGAGAGCAGTGCCTGCCGCGATTCTGTCGCATAGCCGAGTCGCAAAGGTATTCCCGCAAGGAAGGGAATCAGTGCTGCTTCAAATGCATTTTGAAACATCAATGCCAGATCGAAGTTTCGCTTTTTCCACTCGCGTACCTGGCCAAACGCCGAGAACATACTTCGCCGATCGTAGACTAGGAGCTCATCGATAAAGTCAGCATTTTCAAACAGGCCTCGCACGCCTGGCCGTACTACCAGTGTGATCTTTGCGTCCGGAAGAACTCTGCGTAACGCTCGAAGTGCCGGCACGCTCATTACCGAGTCGCCGACCCAGTTAGTACCGCGAACAACAACCCGCTTGATTTCTTTTGCCCTTATCACTGACATTTTCGACTACGACAGGCTGTCAGACTGTCGTCGTGCATTCAGTCCCCCCGACAGGCGGACAGCCTGTCGTACAACTAAAGCAAATTCCTCAACCCTGCTTCAATTCCCACTCTTGGCTCCCAACCTAACTCTGCACGAATGCGCGTCAAATCGGACACATAATGCAGAGGCACCGGAAGCGGAAGCTTGTCGTCGTTTTCAATGACTGGTTCTAGTTGAATCAGGTTCCCGACCGTTTGAATTATCTCACGCAAATACGCCGCGTTTGCACTTCCACCGCCCATATTGTAAAGGCCGAAGAGCAGCGCGGAATCAATGAAGGCCTGACAGGCACGTGCGAAGTCGTCAACATAAAGAATGTCACGACGTGGATCCGCCGAGGCGGGCAATCGAATTGGCCAGCCATGCTTTACTGACTCGACGTAATGGGTGACGAATCCATTTTCATTTCCTGAGGTAGGCCGGGCGTACACAGCGGAGAGTCTGAAAACACACGCCCGAAAGTTTCGTTGAGCGGCATAGTATTCGACGTAGCGTTCACCAATCAGTTTCGACCACTCGAACGCCGAGTGGTTAGCGTATGTCGTTTCGCAAGTCTCGGGAACGGCAGTTGGATACACATCGGCGTGTTTACCGTATACATCTTTCGTCGATGCATAGATGAATACAGAATTGGGCCGCATGTGCTGCAGCACGTTCCTGGTTCCTTCTACATTGGTTCGGAAAGAAAGATCCGCGCCGGCAGAAGACTTATCCATATACGCGGCAAGGTGAATGACGGCGTCATAGTCCTGAACCAGTTCCGTGTCTCTGGAGTTGAGTATGTCGAGATTGGATCGTCGCGAGAAATCGTCAGCTGAAAAATAGCGGCGCACATGACTTCCCAAATAGCCGCTACCGCCGGTTACCAGAATCTTCATGAAATCAGAACTCACCTTGTCCGACGAACTTTAGTTTGTCGTACGTCGATCTCAAGGCCCTCTAGAAGCGATTGCACCAGATCCAACGCGCGACAAACTTAAAGTTCATCGGACAATCAAACAGGAACCGCTGCAGCTTGGCCGCGCGCCAGAGCAGTTAATTGTGCGAGCGATTCAGCATTGCCGATCGCAATCAGCATATCGCCAGCTTGTATTACCGCTTCGGCATTTGGATTGAAAACTATCTCTCCGTTAGCTCTTCTAATGCTGACGATAACTATGTTCAGCTGAGACCGGATGTTTGTTTCACTCAAACGACGCCCAACAAAAGACGACACCGGTTCCACTTCAAGTTGTTCAAAGCCCAGGTCGAGTTGATTGGCAGTGATCGAATCAAGGAAGTCGCCTACGGCTGGTTTTGTCAAAGACATTGCCATTCGGTGGCCCCCGATTATCGTTGGTGCCACGACGCGATTTGCTCCTGCCCTGATCAGTTTTGCCTCAGCCTGTTCTTCAGCAGCGCGAGCCACGATATGGATATTCGGGTTCAGGTCACGTGCAGTTAGAACAACGTAAACGTTATCTGCGTCGTTTGGTAAACACGCGGCCAGGCCTTTTGCATGTTCCACGCCTGCTTCAATCAAGCTCTCTTCGAGAGTTGCGTCGCGGACCAGGACCGCGATGCCAAAGTCGAGCAGTTGACTGACTTTTTGCGCATTGCTTTCGATGACGATGAAGGTTTCGTCGCTGCCTTGAAGACTACGGATCAAATGCGAGCCGACCCGGCCGGCGCCACAGATGATAAAATGATTCCGCAATTTACTCATTTTGCGTGAAAGCCTTCGCCGGCCAAACGTGGCCACCATTTCCGATTGGACGATGGATTGAACAGCACTGGTCAGAGCGTACAGAACAATTCCAACTCCCACCAACATAAACACGGTGGCGAATGCGCGGCCCCAGATCGTTCGCGGTGCCAAATCACCAAAACCGACGGTAGTGACGGTTTGGGCCGTTACATAAAGACTGTCCAGTATAGACCAGCCCTCGATGTGGTGGAACACAACGGTTCCCACGGCGATGGCGCAACCTACAGCAATAACACCCATGCGCAAACTGGTGCGATTCTTACCCGGCGGAAGCAGACTGGATGTTAGACTCATGTTAATGTCCGACGAACTTTAGTTTGTCGACCGTCGGATCAGAGATCTTTGTTGCATCGGCGTTCCCGGAAACCACTTACGACAAACTAAAGTTCGTCGGACATGCGAGCAAATCGGCAATCTCTCAAACAGGTTACCGCACTCCAAAGAGGAGTGCCACGCAAATGACTGAGGATAACCACGTAAACTGAACTGAAGGAGAACCGCATCTCAGATAATTCGTAGTATTGGAAGGTGTAGCTAACGCTCGACGATTTATGCCAGTACGGTATCCACCAACTAACCCGGCGCCGCCGCGCACAATGCGCGAGCAAAGAATAGTTAGCTACGTACAACCCCGTCAGAGTTTTTGGCGACGTCTCTTGCGAAAACTGGTAAGCCCCTATGTGGTTATTCCTGTCGTCTTTGTAAGTGCAATTGTAATCGGAATCCTTGTCTACTATTGGACTGTCTTCTCAGCTCGCATTGACAATCTTCTAAAAGGCGAAGTCTACACTCGCTCCGCCGGTATTTATGCTGCACCTAAGCAACTTCGAGTTAACGAATCGATTTCTGAGGACGAAGTAATCGCATTTCTAAAGCGCGCTGGTTATGTTGAGAAGAGTGCGCAAGCCGACAATGCCCGAGGACGTTATACGATCAATGGAACCGCGGTTGACGTTGAACCAAGCAGGGCTTCGACGGTAGACGGTCAGCAACAGTTTCAAAGAGTGCGTGTGCAGTTCGCCAAGACCGGAAAGGCAATCGCGTCTTTGTCCGACCTCGACGGGCGAGGTTCATTTCAACAGGTTTGGCTTGAACCAGAGTTGATCAGTTCGGTAACGGGCCATGAGCGCGCAAAACGGAAAGTAGTAGGTTTCAACGACATCCCGGAACATCTGCGGAAGGCGATTACAGTTACTGAAGACCGGTCATTCTTCGAACACTATGGCGTGAACATCCGTGGAATCATCCGCGCTGCGGCTCGTCGTTACGACGTAGATCCAAATTCACCTTTAGCGAGACAGGGCGGTTCCAGCATCACGCAACAGTTAGTGAAGAACCTTTTGCTGTCTCCTGAGTATTCAGCTAAGCGAAAAATCTCCGAAGCCTACATGTCGGTCATCCTCGAGACTCGTCTCTCGAAGCAGAAGATCTTCGAACTGTATTGCAACCAGATCTACATGGGCCAACAAGCAGGGTTCTCGATCAATGGGGTGGGCGAAGCCGCGAACGCGTATTTCAACAAGGATGTCACCAATATAACTTTGCCGGAAGCCGCATTCCTTGCCGGAATAATTCGGAGTCCAAACCGCTACAACCCTTACCGGGACCTGCAAACAGCTACTGCCAGACGTAACCAGGTGCTTGACTCGATGTTGGAGACCGGGGCAATTAACGCGGACGAAGCAAAGATCGCTAAAGAAACGCCGCTGCAAGTTGCACCGACCAAAGGACGCATAGACGTTTCTGATGCGCCTTACTTCGCTGATTATGTTCAGAACCAATTGGGCGACATGATTGCAGGCGCGGGCGGCGCCGAGCATCTACGGATCTATACGACCATTGATATGGATTTGCAGCGCGCAGCGTACGCAGCCCTCACCAAGCAACTGGTCGAGCTCGACAAAATCGAGGCCAAGAGATTTCAACCCGGAACCCTCCAAGCCGCCCTGGTGGCTATGAATGCTAAGACTGGCGAGATCGTTGCGATGGTCGGCGGACGAGACTATTCGAAGAGTCAACTTAATCGGGCGGCTGATGCTTTTCGTCAACCTGGTTCCGTCTTCAAACCATTCGTTTATGCAACGGCGCTCAATACTGCGTACGATCCGGTGCCACGAGTGATCACTCCCGCAACGACTTTCATGGATGAACCGAAGACTTTCACTTTCGATAATCAGGAGTATTCGCCGGGCAACTTCGGGGACACTTATTCGAACAAGCCAGTTACGTTACGTGATGCGATTGTTCACAGTCTGAACGTCGTTACCGTAGACGTGGCAATGGAAGTGACGATTGGGAGGGTGATGAACCTCGCCGCTAAAGCAGGTTTACCGAAACCACCGCGTGCCTACCCGGCGATGGCCTTAGGGACCAGCGAAGCAACACCGTTGCAGATTGCGTCTGCATATACTGCTTTTGCGAACCTTGGTTCACGCATAACTCCAATTGCAATCAATCGGATTACGACTGGTGAAGGAGTGACTGTTGCTGCCCCAACAGCTCAACGCGTTGACGTCCTTAGACCAGACGTCGCATTCGTAATGACTTCGTTCATGAAGGATGTAATCAACCGTGGCACTGCCTCTAAAGTGAGAGCTCGTGGATTGAAGGGAGTGTTGGCTGGTAAGACAGGCACTTCGAGAGATGGCTGGTTTGCTGGTTATACGCCGAACTTGGTTTGTGCGGTTTGGGTAGGTTTCGATGATGGCTCGCAGTTGGGTTTGACAGGCGCTAATTCAGCATTGCCAATATGGTCCGACTTCATGTCGTTCGCGTTGAATGAACACCCTGAATGGGCTGGCGATTGGGAAATGCCCGCGGGTGTCGAAGCTATCGAAATTAATCCGGAGACAGGACAACCGAGCGCCGCAGGTGATACAGAAAAACGGACTGAGTATTTCATCAACGGAACTGGACCCAATCATGAGTCTGCTGAAGCGAAGGAGCAGGCGTCTCCAGAAGAAGAGCCGTCGCCTTCACCCGCAGAAGAAGCAACTCCAGAAGTGACACCGACTGTAGCGCCGTTACCGTCACCCTCGCCCCGGAAACCAGTTACTGCCGTACCCGAGGGCCATCTAGAAGGAACGATTACTCTGGATATTGATCCAACCACCGGATTACTTGCCAGTGATTCATGTCCGGTAATTAGAACGAAGAC
>DATDFV010000066.1:0-29120 GCA_036522415.1 Pyrinomonadaceae bacterium
GCTGTCTGTGCAACGGCCAGCGACCTCTTGAAGTGGGAGGTCGCGCTGGATACGGGCCGCGTTCTCACTTCGTCATCACTGGACCTCATGCGCACACCTACCACGCTGGCTGATGGGCTGAAGATAGACTACGGATTGGGCACGCGTTTGGGATCGCTCGATGGACATCGGGTGCTTGGGCATACCGGAAGCGGGGGCGGGTATCGCACGGTGTTGGCGTCGTTTCCGGATGACCATCTGACGATCGTGGTACTGATAAATACGGACGATGGATCAGCCCCGCCTGCTGCTATGGCCGCAGAGATTGCGCGGGCCGCGCTTGGATTGAAGAAGAGTGCCCTGCTGGATCTGCCCGTTCCTAGTGCAGAACTTGCGGCGCTGAGCGGAAAGTACGATTCGGACGAAGGGATCGTGGAGATTTTCGCCCGCGATGGAAAGCTGCATTTTCGAATTGCGGAGACGAAGACTGAAGGCGTGCTGCTAAGACAGGCACAGAACGTGTATGCGATCGACGAGAACATAGAGGTTCGCTTCGTTATGAGCGGCCAGCGAGAGTGGGCTATGGTGTACCATGGCGGGCTATTTCTTGACGCCAAGTACCGGGTCAATTGATTCGCCGTCGCCAAACAAATCGTATGACGCGACCACCATTAACTTTACGCTCCAGCCTCCTCACATCCAACGATTTGTTTGGCGCAGCAGTCGCTGCCGAGGGCGGCGCGGCAACTGCGCCCGTTAGTGTGGTTGCGACGGCATCACCCCGATTTGTTGCAGGAGTCGAATCATATCTTTCTCTGACCACTTCTCCACTAGTTTGCCGTTGGCGATCCGATGAATGGTAATGGAAGTCATCTCCATCTGATTGCCCGTCCTCGGAGCGCCGGGAAGATCACCTTCATGTTTGCCAAATGAAGTGAGCCGCGTCACCACTTTGTCTCCCTCCGCGATTTGTTCTTCAATCCGGTGATATCCGGGAGTTGCTTCCCAGAAGAGTTTGAAGGCCTCCTTCAGACCTTCCCGCCCAGGCGCGAATGGGAAAGGCGGCGGACTGTGGTCGATATAATCTTCCGCAACCAGTTCATCCATCGCGTCAAGATTGCCTTTGTCGATCTCTTCGTAAAAACGACGCACGATCGCCTTGTTTTCATCTGTTGACATCAAGGTCTCCTTCTTCAGCTCTCAGGTTCGCCTCTGGTCATTCATTACGTCTTTACTAGTAAGGTTCGGGCGTTTCATTTGGGCCATTGATTGACTAGTCGACGAGCAGACCCATAGAACCTCTCTTTTCAAACACGCAGAAACATGACCAGCCAAGCGGATGACGACGAGCTTTACGCGCTGGCGCGATTTCATTCAAGCTCGCCGAGCTAATCATGAAGCGAAACACGCCCACGATTTGGTCGGCGTCTTTAGTCTTATGATGACTGGACAATCAGAGTCGAGTAATGGTTTGCAACCAGTCGCCACCGGCCCTGCCGCCTTACCCACACTCTGGTGAACCGATTGTCACGCGGAACGACTTTGCCCTTGTCTTGTCCAACCGTAGTCGTTCGGCCCGTCTCAACGGCCGTGTTTCCGTAAACGCGAATGCGAACCTCGTCGGTCGTAATCGACTGAAAGCGCAAATCATGCGAAGTGAAGTCTGCGAGCACCTGCGGTTTTGTTCGCACGGTACCGCTCGGTCCTATGCCGATGAAATCGTCAGCGTAAATACGGTCGAGCGCCGCCGCATCAGCGTGGATCTGCGCTTGAATCCGTTCCTGATCCAATCTTCTGATGCTTTCCACGACCCTGTCTGTTTCGGTTCGTCTCGCGCTCTTTGTTTGTCCGAGGACCAGAGGAGCTAGTGCAACGCTAAGAGCAGTTATAACTATTATTCGGTTCATTGAGAATTCTCCCAACGACGAACGCCCGAAATAACCGGGCGGAAACATTGGACCAAGCACCCAATCCTGCGGACGAGATCCAAGTTAACTCCAACTCCGGTTGAATGATCTCTATGCGATCTGGATCCGCCGGACGCGCAGCTCTCCTTCATGCTTCTCGATAATCAATGGCTTCGCAGTACTTCGGCGCGCTTGCGCTTCGCTTGGCCCGACGCCACGGCAGAGCCGAGCGTGAGTATCGCGATCGCGGCGCACGCACTAAGCACTGTAACTCTTCCCAATAGTTCTTCTGCTTTCGTCGAGTGGAATTAAGCCACCGACGCCGTGCATAACGGGCGGGCCGACCACTTGTGAAACTATAAGAAATCCGCTCGCCGCGCTCCGGTGGATGCAATTCTTAGGCTGTGTCACCTTCTTCCGTACTCTGCTATTTGCTGCTGCAGGAGTCTTAGCTTTGCGGCTTCGCGTAATTGCCACCTCCCTGAAAATCAATGCCGACGTACGGCTCCTGGCCGACTATCCACGCGTCATGCCCTGCGGGAATTGATGCCACATCTCCTGGCCCGATCTCTATTTCTTTCCCGTCGTCCATCCTGACGACCATCCGCCCTGAGATGGTGTAGACCAGGTGGGAGACCTCACAGCTATCAGTTCCTACAATAGGCTTAACAGATTCGGACCACTTCCAGCCGGGTTGGAAAGTAGCGCGCATAACTTGGGTACCGCCCAAATTCAGGACTTCTACCTTGCCCTTATCAATGTTGCGCGTGTCCTCCGGCGAGCTAAAGTTCTTTTTCGTTGTCTCTGCCATTTTTAAGTGCCTCCAAATGAAAGAAATTGGGGGAGGAGTGGTTTTCAATTGGCTGTACGGTAGAGGTCGAGTCTGCCATAGTCACTCGCAAGCTGAAGCCAGCGGCAGACTCGACACTGTACCTACACTGATTTGCCATCTGCTCTAATTGTGGTTTTTATAAGATGCAAAACTGTAAGTCAATCACACGCCGCCGACTCTAACAGTAGAGCGGTTGAGTGAGGCGGCGGCGAGTTTTTAATACGCTTTCGCCAAGTGCAAAAACTCATTCGCCTCCAGTAAATTCGGAGTAAAGAACCCTTCAGTAAACCACTCGTAGACCGGCAAGAGCACATCGCTGACCTGCGATTCTTCACCTTTGCTCCAATGCAGCCGACAGAGGCTGAGGGCGGCGCGCAGTTCAAACCACTTCGCTTTCTGGCTTTGCGCGATTTCAATGGAGCGATTAAAACACTCTTCAGCGGCTGCCGCTGCTGCGGGTGTGTGTTGCTTCTTGCGACGCGTTCGCGTGCGGCCTTCGCGACCACTATCAGTCCACAAGAGTTCACCTTTCAAACGATACAACTCAGATTCGTAATAGCGATCACGTGCTTGTTGTGAGACTTTCAGTGCTTCATCAAGTGTCGCGAGCGCCTCGGGGATTCCACCTGCCTCGACCAATGCTTCGGCCAGCATGGCCAGGAAATGCGGTCGAGAAATCGAAGTGTTGCTTGCCTGACATGCATCGAGCCCTTCACGCAGCTCTGCGATCCCTTCTTCAGGTTTGTCACACATCGCCAGCGACCAGCCATGAACTATTTTCCCGAATGTTACCCACTGTGCCAGCCCTTCTTTGCAAGCGAGTGCCACTAATTCCCGTGCGTATGGCAGAGCGTGTCCTGGTTCGCGCCGTAGTTGATGCACGAAAGCCGCAAAGAAGAAGCTAATCGCCGTCACGTGAGGATGATCAATGTCGCGTGCCCCCGCCAGCGCTTCGTCGATTCTTTTGAGAGCCTGATCGGGATAACCCAGACAGCAGAGCGCCCACGCGCCAAAGCATCGGCCGGCAACACCCGGGTCGTGCCAGTAATGTAGCGCGGCAGAAGTTTGGCTCGGATCATAGAACTCGAGGACTTTGTCGAAGTGTTCGCGGGCGCCCGCGAAGTCGCCCAGATTGACAAACGTTGCTTCCCTGGTCCAGTGCGCGAGGGCCAACAGTTCTGAGTTGTCTAGCCGCGCAGAGTGCTGCAACAGTTCTTCCGAGTATTTCAGTGCCGCGCCCAAGTCCTCGCGCACGACGTTATGAACCCATAGGCCCCACAGCACTGTGAACAATTCGCGCACGTCGCCGAACTGCCGGCACAACTCGCGCGCGTATTCGAAAGTCTGACCAACTGCAAGCGTGGCGTAACCGCACACGGCAATCTGAGCAATGCCAAGTGTGATTTGTAAATTCAGCTCCCGGCGATCTCGTTCGCTGGACGGCGGCAGCTTACGCACCATCTCAATGCCTCGAGTGGCCAGCGCGACTGCTTCACGATTTGCGCAGCGGACGATTGCATTTTCGGCAGCCTGCTGCAGATACGGCGCCGCCCGCTGGCAATCCCGCCCCTGTTCAAAATGCATCGCCAGTTCCGCCGCGACGGTGATCGCATGATCGGCATACGCGCTTTCCATCCATTCACCAATTGCTAGATGAAGCCTGGCGCGTCGCGCCGGGCCCACGCGTCGATACAGTACGTCTTGATACAGCGCGTGCGTGAAAGCATGCCGAGTCGTGACTTCTCCACTCGGCAATTCGCAGCCGACCCCCGGCTTCAGAAAATGGAAACGCCGCGCGAGGTCGGCGCAAAGTTCTTCGAGTTTTGAAACGTCAGAATCGGTAACTGCCGCCACAGCTGCAGTCGCGAAATCAACGCCTGCAACACTGGCCGCTTCTATCGTGCGCCGAACGTCAGGGTTCAAACGCTCAAACTGCTTCTCGATCATCAGCCGCACATTCTCAGGCACTCCCGTTTCCAACTGATCCAAATCAACTTGCAATCTCCAAACACCATCGCGCGCCGTGATCGTTTGGTTGGCCTGCAGGTAATCGATCACGTTGATCATGAAAAGTGGATTGCCGCCGGTGCGCTCTCGGATCAAGGATGGGAGTCCTTCCGGGAGTTCGTTCGGCGCGAACCGCCCGGAGAGATAAAGCGCGACTGCTGCATCACTCAGCGAATCCAGCGTCAACTCATTGCATAATGCATGGGCTTGCAGTTCCCGCGTTACAGAATTCAGTGGGTGATTGGTCAAGGCCACTTCCAAGGGACGGTAAGTGCCGAGGAACAGAAATCGGGCTGGTTCACGCCGCCGCGCGAGACGCCCGATCAAGTCCAGCGTCGAAACATCACTCCAGTGCAAATCTTCCAGCACGAAAACCAGCGTGTGATCAACTGTGAGCGCTTCGATGGCTTCCGCCATTTCGCGCAGCATACGTTCATGGGTAGCGCCCTGGATTTCGCGATGCAGTTCGAGGCGCGTTTTCGTGTCGATGAGCGCGGGCATCTGCGCCAGCCACATCGGCGCATGTTGCCTCAGCAAGGGTACGAGCGAGTGGCCCGCCTCGCGGAAAAGACGACCCAGCGCTTCCAGTACGGGTAAGTAGGCCTCCGCTTCGCCGTACTGTTCCAGGCACTGCCCGCGCGCGTACCAGACGCCGGCCTGAACATCTTGCAGGAACGCATCGATAACCGTCGTCTTTCCGATTCCTGGCTCGCCGGTGACAAACAGAAGCTGCCTCTGGCCGCTGTTTGCTTTTTCGAGCAACTCACGTAGTTTCCGCAACTCAGCTTCGCGGCCGACAGCACACACGGTCGAAGCCGTAGCTCTCTCAGCGGGCGCTGCGGCGGACGCTAGTTTTCCAATGAATCGATAGCCACGCCGGTGCGCGGTTTCGATAAAGCGAGGTGTCGCGGGATCGTCTGACAGTGCTTCGCGTATCTCGCGAATGCAAACCTTGAGAACAGCGTCGCTGATGCTGGTATCGGGCCAGACTGTTTCAAGTAGCTCGTCCTTGGTCACCAACTGCCCCGGCCGCTTCAGCAGATGCAACAAGACCGCGAACGCTTTGGGCCGCAAGTCGACCGGATCGCCGTTGCGATAAAGGCGCTCGTCGGCCGCGTCGAGCCGAAACGGCGGAAAGACTATGTTCTCAGGCTTCAATGGGCGTATCAAAACTTGTACCGAAATTGAACTTTTCTCTTATGACTGGGAACCGGGAATGCGGTTATTTTCCCCGCGTGTTGACTGAAAGGCAATAACGAAAGTGCCTGGGAGTCTGGTCCAATTAAAGAAGAAAAAGAAGGAAATGATCGTTGAGCCACGGAGAGTAACATCGTACCGCGCTGCCAAACGACACGTCCTTAAAGACAAAGGGGAATATTCATGAAAGCCAAAACTGCAAGTATAACGAGCGAATCGCACGCCCTTAACGCCAATCACGCCGTGGTCATTGGCGGCAGCATGGCAGGTCTTCTCGCCGCGCGCTCACTTTGCGATCAGTTTGAGCGTGTCACGATTATTGAGCGCGATCGATTTTCGCAGGGACCTGTGCCGAGAAAAGGCGTGCCGCAAGCGCGACACCTCCATGCGCTGCTCAATCGCGGCCTGCGTATTGTGAATTCCTTTTTTCCGAAACTGCAGGATGAACTGGTTGCCCATGGTGCTTTAGTGCTCGACATGGCGAACGACATGACCTGGCTCACGCCGGCCGGTTGGGGCGTGAACTTTGATTCTGACATCGCCATCATGGGATGCAGCCGCGACCTTTTGGAATGGGGGGTGCGGCAACAGCTCACTGCGATTCGGAAAGTTAGGTTCGTAGACGGCTGTGACGTGCGCGGACTGATTACAAATTATGATGCCAGCAAAATCCAGGGTGTGCGAATTCAAAGACGCGCTGAATCATGCTGCTGCGAAAAAAAAATCGAAGCCAATCTAATCGTCGACGCTAGCGGCCGCGGCTCGCGCACTCCGCAATGGCTGCGCGAGCTGGGTTATCAGGCTCCCGAAGAGATCGCCGTCGACGCTTCGCTCGGCTACGCCAGCCGCGTGTTTCGGCGGCCGGGCAAACTGCCCGACGGCCGTGACGGCGCTTACGTGCAGCCGGCGCCACCCGATGACAATCGCGGTGGTGTGCTGTTTCCCATTGAAGGCGATCGATGGATTTTGACCTTGGCGGGTTACGGCGGCGACTATCCGCCGACCGACGAAGCGGCGTTTATGAATTTCGCTCGCAGCCTGCGCTGCTCGATTCTGTACGACGCTGTCAAGGATGCCATGCCGCTGTCTGAGATCTATTCGTATCGTGCCACGGAAAATCGCTGGCGCTGCTACGAAAAACTTTCACGCATGCCTGACGGTTTGATCGTCCTGGGTGATGCGGTCTGCGCGTTCAACCCCGTCTATGCCCAGGGCATGACGGCTGCAGCTTTAAGCGCCTTCACCTTGAGAGAGTGCCTCGCAGATCAACGAAAGCGGAAGGGCGACGGATCGCTTTCTGGTTTCTCAATACGCTTTCAGAAAAAGCTGGCGAAGGTCAACTCGGCGCCGTGGATGCTGGCGACCAGCGAAGACTTCCGAGTGCGTGGCGTTACCGGAGGCGTGCCTGATTGGATTACTGGCTTCATGCAGCGGTATGTTGACCAGGTCGTCGCGCTTTCCACCGAGAGCGCAGTCGTGCGCGATAGTTTGCTCCGCGTCTTCAATCTGCTCGAAGGACCACAGACGCTATTTCATCCGCAAATCGTCCTGCGAATTATTTCTGGGGTCTTGAATCAATCGATGCGCGGGCTGCCTATGTCGTCAATGATATGGTCTGAAACGAAGTAGTCATGCACTGCGAGCATTCGCGCCACGCCATTCAAAGTACGATGCAATGACAAAAGCCGCCTGAGTTCAGAGCCGCGGGCATCGAGGCTTTGACGGTTGTTGCAGGCTTTAACTGAGGCGGGACTCTCGTGGACTAACGGAAGATGTGTTACATGAAATAGTTTTCCACCGGTTCGCCAAACCTTGCCTCGCAATCGATCGGCTGGACCAGCGCCTGCGCGCCTTGCGATTCGGCGAGGTATTTCGATGCGGCGTCGTCAGAAAGCGGCTTGGCAAAAAAGTAACCCTGGCTGTATTCGCAATTGAGCGCGCTGAGTTGTGACCACTGCGCGGCTGTTTCAACGCCTTCCCCCACCACGTCCAATCCGAGTGTATGCGCCAGTGACACTATCGTGCGCACGATCTCGCGATACTCCGCCGCCTCGTCCATGCGTCCCACAAAGGAACGATCCACCTTCAACGTGTTCACGGGCAGGCGATGCAAATAGGACAACGATGAATAGCCGGTGCCAAAATCGTCGATTCCGAGCTGCACGCCAAGCGTGCGCAGCCGTTTGAGCATCGAAATGGCCAGTTCGGCGTTTTCCATCAGGATTGTTTCTGTGATCTCGAGCTTCAGACAACGAGGCTGAAGACCACTCTCCCGAAGCGCGCGCTCCACCACCTCAACCAGATCTCGCTGCGTGAATTGTTTGCCTGAGAGGTTGACGCTGATGAATAGTTGCTCGTCACGCGGAAACTGGCGTTGCCACTGCTGGGCCTGATGGCAGGCCTTGCTAAGAACCCACTCACCCATCGCAATGATCAAATCCGTTTCTTCAGCCGCGGCGATAAATTCTGCCGGCGACGTCAGGCCGCGCTCGGGATGTTCCCACCTGATCAGCGCTTCAAAACCGGCCACTTTTCCTGATTCGGTATGGACGATCGGCTGATAGAGAATGCGAAACTCTTCGTTTTCCACAGCGCGTCTAAGATCGTTTTCGAGTTTCAAAGCCGTGACAGCGCGCGCGTGCATCACTTTATCAAATACTTCGTAGCGGCCCGTTCCGATCGCTTTCGCGCGATACATCGCGGTGTCCGCGTCGCGTAATAACTCATCGGCTTCGGTGTAACCCAACGAGGAGAGTGTAATGCCGACGCTCGCCGTCGTGAAAATCTCGTGATGGCCCAGAGTAAACGGCTGAGAGATCATCTGTTGAATACGTTCCGCGGTGCGAATCACATCAATGGAGGTTTCAATGCTGTTCAGCAGAATGGCAAACTCGTCCCCCCCAAAACGGGCCACTGTGTCTTCCGGGCGAACACATTTTTGCAAGCGCTCGGACACGGCGAGCAGCAGTTGATCGCCGTGCGCATGGCCTAAGCTGTCGTTGACGTTCTTGAAGCGATCGAGGTCCATGAAAAGAACGCCGAAAAGATGATCGTCGTGGCGGCGCGCGCGTTCCATAGCCAGGCGTAGGTGGTCGGTGAAGAGGGAGCGATTAGCTAGCCCGGTGAGAGAGTCGTGATAAGCAGCGTGCAGCAGTTGCCCTTCCGCTCGTTTCCGTTCGGTGACGTCCTGGATCTGGTAAACGAGACGCAATGGTTGTCCCTGCTCATCGCGCACCAGCGAGGCACTCATTTGCGCCCAGAGGGTGTGACCTTCTTTATGAAGCAGCCGTACCTCGAGTGTTGAACTGCCAAGTTCTTCGTGACTGAGGTGATAGATCTGCGCCAGGTGTTCTCCCAGTTGCTCCGGATGCATCATTGATTGCATGTCCAGCGCGAGTAATTCCTGTTCACTGTAACCGAGCATGAGACATAACGAAGGATTGACGCCGAGCCATTTTCCGCTCGGCAACACGAGCGCCATCCCGATAGCCGCGTTATCAAACGAACTCCGAAACTGTTCTTCACTCTGGCGGAGTTCCTGGGTGATCGCGCGCTGTTCTTCCGCATGCCGCTTCGCCTGCTCGGCCTGCGCCAGCGTTGCCTGTAACTGTTTGCGATACGATTGGTAAGTGAAATAAATGATCGCCAGAATCGGCGCGAGCGCGAGAAACGCATAGTAGCCGTTGCTTTGCACCAATTTGCTGGTGACTCCCGCGGCGGAGGCACCGGCGAAGTATGTGATCGAGGTCCAGAGGAAGTGACTCTTCCAGGTCTCAAGGAATGGAAGATTGAGCTTGAACGATTCACGTCGAGCCGCCAGGAAGGAGTTGACGACGTATTGCAGACCACCGATAAAACAGATCGCGGTGATGAAGTCACCGGAGAGCGGCCCTTCGCTAAGCGCCGGGATTGGTCCAAAAACGGCAGCAGTGATCGTGCCGGTCACAAACGTGGAAACAGCGAGTAGCCCACCATTGAAGAACCGCGTACGCCAGAGTTTTGAAAAGCGCAGAGACGAGTAGAACGCTTCGGCACCGGCCAGGAGCACAGCTAATTCCGTTCCGTAAAGCAGCAGCGTGAGAAAAATGAAAGTGTCGGAAACAGTGATCTGAATTTTGTGACTCGAGAAATCGATGCCGAGCCGGGAACCGAAGACGATGGTTGCCGTCGCAATCACGAGAAAACGTACGTCGATCAATGCAGTTGACAAGGTCAAGATGCAGTAGCCGGATACGACCAAGCCAAGCACACAAATGAGGCGCATGTATGGTTGATGATACTTTTCTCTGCTATGAGCCTGTATTTGCATTTTGCTGTTGGTGAGAATTTAGAAGGGCCGGACGCGTTCGGTTTACAAATAGACTTTGGCGAATAGGCCGTGGAAACTCGCGCCACTACGACTATAGAACCGTTTGGCTCGCTCGTCGGAATTATCAATGAACGCGCAAAGTGATTTTTTCTTTGCCAAAAGGTTGGCGCTCAGTTCTGCGAAACACAAGCTTCCATATCCCTTTTTCCGTTCCGCAGGATTCACCCAGAGACCTTCAAGATAGAACGCTGCGGCTGTTTCCGCCACGATATCGGCTTTGAAAATGAGCTCGCCATTTCTGATTAACACCCATACCTTGTTCTGGTCGATGCGTCGCCCGCAGCGCTCGCGAAATCCATCAGCGTCTTCCTCGAGCGGGTTGACGCCTGTTACCGCAAAAACCATCTCCGCGTGGACCGCCACTACTTGTCCCAGGTTTTCACGCGTCGCCGTGCGCAGGCCCGCGACGCCTTGGGCCGGGCCGGTAGTTCCGTTGAACTCGTACAGCAAATCATGATAGACCAAACGCGGCTTCCGGTTACTGCGAGCGAAGTGATGCAGCATCACTTCCATCTTTTCCTTTTCCCCCATCACCATCCTGACCGTGTCGCAGGTCTTCGCCAGCTCCGCAAACTCATGCAGCGCCCGCTCATTTTGCGTTTCAAATAGCGTGGCCCGGCCGATCAATGCCACTCCGTCAAGCCGGCCCTCGCTGTCGAAGTAACCGTAGAACGTACCTCGGTTGGCTTCGCTTATTATTCCGCGCTCGTGGATCCAGCCGGCCATGATGACCGTGCTGATTGGCCGGGCGGAAAGATAATTAAGCGCTGTCTGTTTATCACTCTCGTCCAGAACACGGATCGGGGAACGGCCTGAGAGCAACGCTTCCGGTAATGGGTCTTTTTGTAATGCTGGCATGGGGGTCAAAGGTCTTCTCCACCTGGATGCTCTGAAGACACCGTTTGCGCGTCACTTCAACATGCAGGTTGTGTCGTCGCCGTATAGCAGTGCTGCTGTCGCCTGCATAGTTGCGTCAGAGACCATAATTCCATCAGACACCATGATGCCGTCAGAGACCATGATCCCATCAGACACCATGATGCCATCAGAGACCATGATGCCGTTGGCAAGTAGGAGTGCGTTGGGGAAGAAGTAGTAACCGTTACCGAGCATCGTACCGTCGGAAACCATGATACCGTCAGAAACCATGATTCCATCCGACACCATGATTCCGTTGGTGTTGACGGTCATGAAGTTGTCGAGAAAACCGTCGTTGAGCAGCGCGGCCAGACCGTAAGGCTTCTGATATTTACTAATCAGCGCTACGCCACCGGCAGTAGCGTGATTGACGACGATTCCTTGTGACCAAGTAAAGGTGTAGCCGGCGATCGTGGATTGCGGAGCCGGTAAGGTGGCGCTCGTCAAAAGCGGAGCACCGACGGCCGTGTTTGTCGTCAGATCCTGTCGCACCAATTTAGCTAATCTGATTGCGCCTTCAATGTTCAGCGATCCCGCACCCTGCTCGAAAGCATTGAATCCGTTGATTGGTTGAGCGGTATACATCAGGATCATTTTTACGAGACTTGGGGTCAGTGTCGGATTTGCCTGTAAAAGTAGCGCTGCAGCGCCGGCTGCTACGGGAGCGGCCACAGATGATCCGTTGAGATACATCTGCTTCATATTGCTCGTGGGATACAGGCTGGCGTCCAACTGCGGATATAGACCGACGAGTCTGTTGGCTGCAGGTGAGGCAGACGAGTTGGAAGACTCTGCGAAGATGAGTTTGTTGCCGATGGCAACGAGATCTGGTTTGATCACATTATCGTAATGCTTTAGTCCGTAAGCGTCGGTCCAATAGCTTCGCGTTGGACCACGAGAGCTGTAGGTTGCGACTTTATCATCCGCGCGCGAGTCAGTGCCGAAGCCATTGACAGCGCCGACGGTGATGGCCGAAGGCTCGTTGCCGGGTGAATGGATGTGTCCGTATACCTTGGCGCCAGACTGATCCTTGCCGTCGTTACCGGCAGCCGCAACAACCACAATTCCCGCATCAACCAGTTTGCGCACCGCCTGGCAGAGCGGGTCGTTCCGGTACGAAGTTAGAGCCGGAGTTCCTAAGCTCATGTTCACGACTTTTATGTTGTAGGCGGTGTTATTGCGATTGGCGTAAACCCAGTCGAGCGCGGCGAGCACATAAGAGACCTTGCCCGCACCCGACGAATTGAGCACTCTAAGATTTATGATTTTGGCATTGGGTGCAATGCCGGTGTATTTATTGCTCCAGGCGTCGCCGTTACCGGCGGCAGCAGCGGCTACGAAGGTGCCGTGGCCGTAGACGTCGTCAACGCGTTTTTCTCCGGTGAAATCCTGGCTATAAACGATGCGTGATTTTTTACTGTAGTCGTTGAATGCCTTGTGATCGATATAAAGCCCTGAGTCAAGGATCGCGATGCCGATGCCGGTGCCATCGAGTTTGACCGAGGTCCCACTCTGCGTGCGCACTTGTTCGGCACCCGTAGTCGTGGTCACATGACCGAGAACCTGCGTATCGTTGTCGTTGTCAATTAACGAAACCTCGTCAAGCGCCGCCAGTTCAGCTATTGCGCTCGCCGGAAGATCCACGGCCATCGAACCGAGGCTTTCGAAATCGCCCTTCAGGTGAACTGCGTTGCGGTTCAAGAGAGCGCGCAGTTTGCCGCTGGGTTGGTCGTTGAGCTGGATCAAAACGGACACTGTTTCGTCAGGCTTTGCGTTTGCGCTGTTTTGTAACTCGGGCGAAATCTTCTCTCCGTTCGCACGGGAATTTGGGTTATCTCGTTGGGCCAGAGAAGATTGCGCGGGGCTGAATAGAAATATGGCCAACGCGAAGGTGGCGAGCAGCATTAGCAGCAGAAACCTGTTTACGTTGGGGGGTCTACAGTTTGTTCTCACGATCTACCGTCCTCGGACCTCTCGTTTCTCATCAAACATTCGCTCGTAAGTAACCAGCTTCATGTGGTTGAAACCCACAGCCTAAATATCACGGCTTAAAGATGGTGCTCACAAAGCGAGCAGGATCGCACTGGCGACTCGCATGCCATGAGAGCCGGCAGATCAGATTCGAAAAATATGGACTTTAACGTCGAGACTGGATGGTATTGCAGAGGCTTCAGAGCAATCTGAAAGAAATGTGGCAGGATGACTTGGCTCCGGCTTCAAAATGACCGGTAGGTGTGAGTGATAAGAGAAGGCGACTTTGATCGTTCGCGAGGTGCTAGAGAGACCGTTAGCAGCCCTCGGTCTCCCGACTTCCGGTAACAAGTCATTCGCCTATTTGCTGCAGCAAATAGCTTGCGCTTTGTAGGCCAACTTAGCAAACGTGCGTCGCAGATCGTTAGGAGCAACCTTTCCATTTGCTTGCTGGATTTCGATCGTGGTTGTCTTAATGATTGACTGCGGGAGACTCCCCAACAAGTGGCTAGCGAATAAAACTCTGTGGCTATTCTCTAAAACTCTTCTCTAATCTGCGAGTCCGTAGAAATACCTTGGCGTTAATGCACGACGCACTTTAGAAGGGAAGATCTTGTACTGTGGCCAATTTGTGGACAGAATTCTCAGCCCACAACCGATAACGAATGGTAAAGAATGGGGACGAATGCAAAACCCTCGAAATTCCTTGGTGGCTGCAACTTTCGAAAAGGCAAATACTTAAGTTTTTGCTGCGCTCATAATTTGGGACCGTGAGGTCGGTGGTTCGAATCCACTCGCCCCGACCATTAACTCACCTCTCATCAACTACATGCCGTCGTGAACGTTAACGCATCTAGGATCCGGACACGCGCCGCTCGCGTTTTTGGACACTGAAGTTGGCAGGTTTCCAAAGAAAGACCGAGACTTCGAGAGTAACCAATGCCGTAAAAGATATATTTCGCACGAGCAGCTTAAGCGTTGACCTGCACAATACTTGAGGTGTAAGTTTTGGCGCGTTAGGTATCTGCCTCGATGTGAAAATGGGTTCGGTTGAGGCTACTCAAAGCCCAGTCTACGGGCGAGTCTCGGTCGTCATGGCGTTGCCGGATCTCGACCCGAAGTTAAGAGTCAGATCTCGCGCAGATTACTCAAAGTTGACAGAGCCTTCAAACGCGCAGATTCACCATCTTATTACTGTTCCAAGGGGTATCGAGAATGAAGTACTCCTCTTTCATCCGAGCATGCCTGGTCCTCGTCTCGACTGTTTTCCTTGCTCATGGCGCCCCGGCAAAGACGCGAACCGAACAACAACAAGTGCAGCTGGAGGGTCTTACAGTAACTCTGTCCCTTGTAAAGCGCACACCCACCTTGACTAAGAAGGATTGGCCCAAAGAGCCATTCAGTTTGACTGCAGAATCAGTATCGGTAAATCAACGGACCATCTACGAATTACTCAAAGCAGCTCACATCTTCCCGGATGTAGAAGCTTTCGCCTTGGTGTACGTCATTAATCCTGATGTCCGAGCCCTGCGTGAGATTAAAGTTTCCCAGATACGCATTCCCAAAATAGTTGGCGGGCCGCAACTGGAAGCCGCGTTTACGGAGGGGTTCGTGGTCTTATTGACTGTCGAAAGGGAAAAAAAAGAACTCTTTAACGCTAAGGTGCTGCGGCTGAAACAACTCGTTGAATCGGTCTCCAATTTCGGGCCAGAAAAATTTCAGGACATGTCAGTTCATGATGTAACTATTGCTTCCCTAAAGACCACATCAGGTATTCTGGGTGGTATTAACCAGCGTGTATCTCAGCGCTTTGGCAGACCCATTTCAAGTGAGGGACTCAGCCAACTTATTGCCGACGTTGACTTATTAAGCGCAACGCTAACGAATAAAACTGAAGCAACAGCAAAGATCCTTAAGGCTGATGAAGGTAAGATTCTGAGCATAGAGAAAGATGTGAGAATAAAGGGAAGAGCCTTCAGTGAAGTTGCGGCCGGTGACGCACCTGATGCACCTCCCGATGTGCTCGTGATTGTTAAGACATTAAAAGCCGGCAATCAAGTTCCTAACCTAAGAATCTATTACGTCCCCGAAGCCCTGAAGGACAACAACGATGATGTTCGTCCGTTTGGGGTGTTGTCTTCTCCTTCTAATAAGAAAATCCCTGAAGCCGATTATTGTTTTTGGGCAGCGATCGATCCGTCGCATACGCCAGTTACTAACGTGTTATGCCTGGAAATACGTCAGGCTGCCCCATCGGACATACAGCTTACGGTTATTCATTGAGAAAAAATTGGCGAATCGAAACATAATTGTCAAAGGTATTGAAATAGTTGGTGTTCTGTTCGCCGCATTCGGCGGTTTCCTGACTGGCATTGCACCACCTCAAGCGGCCGATGCAAAGTTTGCGGTAGGCATCAGTTCGTTTCTCGCCCTGATCATTCTGTTCATTGTTGTGGCACTCGCAAAAAGAAGATATCGCAAGGTATGGATCATAACTGGCGTTTCGCTGTTTGTTATTGCGATAGGGTCAGCGTACTACTATAAATCCGTTTACAATGAACTTACTTTTGAGTACCCACCAGGCAATAGCAAGGTTGAACATATTGCTGGAACTGAGAAGACACCGGAAGCACAAAGGTATGTAAGTGAACACACCGGATTGAGCAATGCTCAATTGCTTGCAAAGTTTGGCGGCTTGCAAAATAAGGCCAAGGTTTGGCCAGATAACTCATTGAACAGCGCGAGACGAAAGCTGGTTAGTAGCTATGTAATCCTTGTACTGGCAATTGCCGGTGCGATTTTTGCCCTCACTGAAGGGGCTCTCCGCAGCGGGTCAACTCGCGGTTCGTAAAGACGAATGTCCGGCCGGTTCTCATATAGTTTTCGAGTTGTTCTTTCCGCATAAGCTCTCGCTCAACAAGACCCGCTAATGAAAACTTACTGCGCTTTTCTCTTTGAATCAGCAGTCTTCGCGACTGTTAGTGACAACATTCATCATTCCAATTGCGTAATGGTCTCTCGTTTACATTGCCAGTCAGGGTTATGCAGACCCAAGGCTGGGCCAGAGACAGCCGCCGAGTAACAGGAATCCAAGATCAATCGCAATACACAAAGCAGCTATTCGACATTAGAGACTGGCTTCGTACTGCTGACAAGCAAGGACCGGAACTCTCTAAACGGTTTGTCAAGGTCAATGACTCTGGCTTGATGAAAATCGTCAGATCAGGAACCCGTGTTGTTTGATTTCTCGCGCGGGCACACAGTGAAAGAATCTTCCCAATGAAACTTCGATTACTTCTAGTATCCCTCTCTTTAATCCAAGGACTTGTGCCGGTTTTATCAGCGGACCAGGATTCGCCGCGTTTGGTCCTTCAGAAAGGTCATCCCCGGGGGATTAATAAAGTAGCTTTTGCCACGAATGGGTCAATTCTGGTTTCACTGGGTTCTGAGGGCACAATCAAACTGTGGGACACAGAGAGCGGCAGGTTTCTTTATGACCTCGAAGATACAAAGAAATTCTCTTCTTTTGCTATCAGCCCAGACGGAAGTGTTCTTGCTACCTCGCAATTAAAGGGTACTTATTATGATTACTCGACAGGAGCAAGCATAATTAAAGTATGGCAGCTGAAGACGCGGACGTTTCTGCATGAGTTTGAAGGAAATGGTCTACAACTAGCCTTTAGTCCGGACGGAAAAACAATTTCTACAGGAGGAATTGACATTGCTCTTTTTGATGTCATGACCGGCAATCGAAGGCTTCTCATTCATTTTCCAGCGGGACTAATTACCCATCTTGCTTTTAGTCCCAACGGAAACTCTCTCATTTCAAGTACCAACATAGGCACCCTTAATATTTCGAGTGCGAGCGATGGCAAGCTCTTCAAGACAATCAGTGATAATCAGGAAGGCATAAATTCATTTGCTCTTAGCCCAGACGGGAATTTGATTTTTTACGCCAGCTCCACACGGATGACCTTACGCAAGGTCAGCTCAGGTAAAATTGTTTTCACCCAGCAAACAGAGAAATACAAACCTTTTTTTAACTCGGGCCAATTAAATTACGTGATGGATGTGGCTTTCAGTACGAATGGAAAATATCTTGCGACCGCGCACGATGGCGGGAACGTAAATATACTCGATTCAAAAACAGGTACTTTGCTTTACAAGATACAGACGCACAACGATCGCATTGTCACTATAGCTTTTGCCCCAGACAGCACACTCATTGCGTCAGCCAGTATCCTCACCTCATACGATAACAAGACACCGAATATCGCAACTATAAAGCTCTCGAACGCCGCGACCGGCAAGATGGTTCGAGACTTTGGTGGGTTTGTACCTTCTATTGGTGCGATGATCTTAAGCCCTGACGAAAAAACTTTGTTTGCTTCCAAGAACGATTTCGGCAATACACAAGGAAACGGGAAAGTTGATATTTGGAAGCTAAAGAACAGCGATAAGCTTACCAGCCTCACGGCCGACAAAGATCCGATAACTCGACTTGCCATTTCCGCGGATGGGAAGAAACTCGCAACCTCCGGTTACGGCAAAACAACTAGGATTTGGGATGTGAAAGCCGGTAATACTCTTCTGAATGTAGATGAAGCATTAATTGCAGCTTTCGGCGCACCAGATACCCTGGCGCTTGGTTTTCAGAGTGTTGTTGGCAGTCCCGAATCCGTTCGCACACCGGATATCGAGATCAGAGATCTAAAAACAAATGTCCCTCCAAAGCGTTTCCAAAGAGCCGGCGAAGGTATCTCCTCTTTGACTTTTGCGAGCAACGGTAAAGTTCTCATTGCTTCAACAGGCTCGAGGGTGGAGATTCGAAATGTTGAAAATGGAGCGCTAGTCAAAGAGCTTTTGACTTTGAGTTCCGGCACTTTTGCCGCCGCCCTCAGTCCTGACGGAAATATATTGGCGTCCGGTGGTGATAGCCGAGTATCAGAGTCAAGTGCAGCGGGCGTTGTGCAGCTTTGGAATACCAAAACCTGGGAAGCACAGCCGCCAATGTTTGACGAGACCGGTTGGATTCGAGCCCTTGCATTTAATTCTGATGGAAGAATCTTAGCTTCGGGAGGGGATGGCAAATACTTAATACTCTGGGACGCCAGGACAGGTAAGAAAATTCAAGATTTCCAGGATGAGGGAATAACGTCCATCGCGTTTAGCAAGAACGACAATTACTTGTTCACGGGAGGAGTAGGCGGACTCAAGATTTTTAAGAGGCAACTCGAGAAGAAGAATGATGTTAGTTACCAGGAGCTATGTCAACTGGCCTCGCTCAACGACGGAACATGGGTAGTAGCAGCAACGGATGGGAGATTCGATACAAATAATCTCGAAGAGATTAGAGGGCTTCATTGGATTGTGCCCGATGACCCCCTGCGTCCTTTACCGCTCGAGATATTCATGCGGGATTATTATGAACCTCGTCTGTTATCTCGTTTGCTCGATTGCAACTCACAAAACAATTGCGAGAAAGAGTTTGGAGTCCTTCCTTCACTCGCTGAATTAAATCGACTCCAACCGGTCGTTAACAAAATTACCGTTCTTCCGAGAAGAGGTGCGGGCGATCTCGTCAACGTCAAGGTCGAGGTTTCGTCAGTCACTGGAGATTGTCTTAGAGGTAATAAACAACAACCTTGTGAAAGCGGCGTTTACGATTTGAGGTTATATCGTGATGGTCATTTGGTTGCACAGGTTCCCGCGAAGGAAAGAACGTTGCCGACGTCGTTTCCGCATCGGGTAAGCACCTGGAGAGATCAATTGCAAACATGGCGTGAGACCAGTGTCGTGAAAAACAAGCGGGGCGAACCGGTGCGGGCGGCGCTTGGTTCCCAAAAGGTGATCTTTGAAGGTATTCGGCTACCGAGTCGTACACAAGCCTCCGAAGTGGAGTTCACAGCCTATGCTTTCAATGAAGATCGCGTAAAGAGTGCGACGACCGAGCCGGTAGTCTACCGTTTCGCACCACGGCGGACCGAGATTCAGCGGCGAGCCTATGTCATAACTGTCGGCGTTGATTGGACGTCTGCCGATTGGCGTCTGGGATTCGCTCCCAAAAGCGCCCGCGAAGTAGAACAATTGCTGACACAGAATTTCCAAGCGCAACGATTTCAGGTGGTGCCCGTTCAACTCCTCTCTGCTTACAAGGAGAACTCTTCTGAAGTGATCGACCTGGCCACAAAAGAGAATCTCCAGACCGTGCTGAATATTCTGGCCGGCCGTAGTGTGCCAGCGGTTAATCGGCAACGTATCCCGGCTGAGAAACAATTACGCAGGGCTACACCCGACGATGTATTAGTGCTCTATATCGCTAGTCATGGCTATGCCGATCCGTTTGGAAAATTCTACGTGGTTCCTTCCCACAATGGCGACGGGGGTGTCAGCGAAGATTCCCTGACGCGCTGTCTAAAGAATCTAAAGCCTGACTGCGACGCGGAACGAAAGTTTTTGCAACTCAGTATTTCCAGCGACGAACTGGCCCAGTGGATTCAAGCCATTGATGCTGGGCAAATGGTGTTAGTGTTGGATTCCTGTCACTCGGGAGCGGTTTCAGGACCAGGCTTCAAGCCAGGACCGATGGGTGACCGTGGTTTCGGACAACTTTCCTACGACAAGGGTATGCTGGTGCTGGCCGCAACTCAGCGGGAACAGTTGGCTTGGGGCACCCTAGGGTTAGGAGATCTTTCCCTATTGACGTATGTGTTGACGCAGCCATTGCCTAAAACGCAATCGCTCGATTTAGGCGAGTGGTTGCGTAACGCCGAAAGGCGCGTACCAGACATCTACGAGGAGTTTGTCAAGTCGAATAACTTTTCAGCATCATCAACCGATGCTAATCAAGAACCCACGCTTTTCGATTTCTCAAAGAAGCAGAGATCCAGCAAGAACTAAGAACCTGGATACGTCGCTTTAACACACCATCCCAAAAACGCGTACAGTTAATATTTAGACTCTCATGAACGGTTTCTTGAGAAACGAAAGAATGCCATCGTTGCATTTGTGGATGCCGTTCAGCTTCAACAAATTGCGTATAGAGTTGCCGGACCCATCTTCTTGAGTGTGAGCCATTCTAGAATCATTCGGCAATGAAGGAGTCGGTAATTAGTTTGGATCCTGTGAGTGGGGGAAGAGTGGAAGATCTGTCGAAACTCAAATGTCATTTCTCACTTATTCGAAGGACGAGTTTTGGCGAAGTCAAAGAGTAATGGCTCCTGGTCTGAATGGATTGATGAGGTTGGTGCCCCCGCGGACTTGATAAATGTCCGATAAAGGATGGGCACTTGTTTCTCAGCCTTACTTAACCATTCTCGGAAGTCGAACGGCCCGTCGGTTCGTTGCTGCTGAGTAAGTGCATAAGTTAGCAGAGAACGATCCCCCAACTCCAAAGTCCCCCAGTCGAACTGTTCCGCTTGCGAGGCAGCCAACACTAACATGCCCTTGTCATATGAGAGTTGACCGAACCCGCGATCGCCCATTGGGCCAGGTCTAAAATCCGGACCTGAGACTGCCCCTGAGTGGCAGGAATCCAATACCAGCAGCAACTGCCCGGCATCAATGGCTTCTATCCATTCCGTCAATTCGTCACTGGAGATGCTGCGGCCCAGAAACGCGCGCGCATTTTCGCAGGCTCGCGACTGGTCCGGTTTCTGTAGACATCGATCAAGCAATTGTTCGCTCACACCTGATGGGTCACCAATATCTGAGGGTATTACATAAAACTTTCCTTGCGGATCAGCATAACCGTGGCTGGCAATATAGAGCACGACCAAATCATCCGGCGTAGCTGGTCGTAATCCCTGCAGCTGTTGCGGTATCGCCAACCGTAAGCCTTGTGTGATGCCACCTGCCAGAATCGTCAACGCCGCCTGCAGATTTCCTTTGGTCGCCAAATCCTCAATCCCAACGTTGTTCTCTGTATAGCCAGAAATAAGTGGTACTGATACGACATCGAATGTTGAGTCCAGTCTCTCTTTCAAAAACTTTTCAACCTCTCGTGATCCATTTGGCGCAAATCCCAGCCGCCACCCTGCTGAGGTTATATCGACACCAACTGTAATCACGTAAGCGCGGCGACGCACCGTCCCAGAGCGCGATTGCGGCAGACTGTATACTGCCGGCTCGCTAGTGGCACTCTTTATCCGGTCCTCGTTAAAAGCATAGGCGGTGAAGTCTACTTGCGATATCCCCGGCCGCTGCGGCAAATGAATACCACTAAAAGCTATTTCTTGCTTCCCAGTGGCCGCTGTCACTACGCGACCTTGCCTTGTCTTCACGATCCTGCTCGCACGCCACTGTTGCAATTGTTCCTGTCGCTTCTGCCCCAGTCTAATACTTGAACTATTAATCACCGGCGCTGGCGATTGACCGACCAATTGCCCATCTCTATACAATCGCAGATCGTAAACGCCACTCTCACACGGCACATGACTCGTGCCTTTCAAGCACTGACCAGCTGTTGACGCCACCTCCACGTTTACAGTGACTAACTCCGGATTGTTTGATTCAGCGACTACTCGTATGCTCTCAATCCGGGGCTGGTTTCGATTCAACTCGGCGAGCGACGGTAGATCGGGAATCTTCTGTTCGTTCAAAACCCGTGCCATCAAACGAGGCTGGTAATAATCCCGCATGAAGATTTCCGGAGGGTACGCTGTAAGCGGAGCATCTGAGATGAACCAACGGACATAGGGAATACTATCCAAATTATTTGTATCAAAGTTCCCCAGCGCGTCCACTACCGCCCAAGCGCCACCCGGAAAGAGCGCAAGCCTTGAAATTGGAAGCGGCTCTGTGGATGAACGTTGGCGGCTACGTGAGTTTTGTGTGGAGTTCTGCTTGAGCGAATAGAACCGCACACCGCTCTCATCCGCCAGAAGAAATATGCTGTCATAGAAGCTAAAAGGTCTGTGAGTTTGAAGAACGTCAAATCTAAACGCGCCTAACTCGGCTTCGTTGGTGATGTCCCAGACCCTAAACCTTCCCTGCCAACAACCTCCCTCACATCCTTCATGCAAAACGACGTGCCTCTCATCATCCGAAAAATAAACGTCTTTCACATCAAGCCAACTGGTATCGCCGCTCGTAAAGCTGCGCAGTAAGCGACCGGTCTCGACACTCCAGAGCTTGATCGCATTGTCTTCGTCGCGAACGGATTGACCGTTCGACAACGATTTCTCCATATTTTCGCCGGTCGTGACTAAAAACTTCCCACTGGGACTCAATTCAAAATCAGATACTGGCCTGCCCGTGGAAAGCGATCGCATTGCGCTCGCACCAGAGGTGTCAACCACATGGATCATGGCTCCGTTACGAACGGCGAGTAGCGTTCCTCCACGATTAAGTTTTACGTATGCGTTACGAATAACGTCCTGAGGATCGAAGTTTGGCAACAAGCCTTTGAGAAGTTGCGAACTGGTATGGCCTGACTCGAGATTAACGCGATTGAGAGTTAACTCTCTGCCTTTGAGCTCATATGAGACAACGGTGTCACGCTGCAAACTGAATTCAAACTGATCACTGGCAATAGCGATGCTCTTAAAAAGTGCGCCGGTGGCAGAGTCGCAGACTAGGATTTTGTTTGATTGTGAATAGGCGAGCTTCGTCCCGTCAGCGCTGAACCTGACATTACCGATGACCGGGTCCTCCTTGTGACCGTGAGTCCAAATCGTCGCACCACTGACCGGGTCAAACACACTTAAGATGTTAGATGGGTGCAATCCTGCCCAAAGAACTGCCATTCGATTGCTATCGGGGCTGAACACGATGTCTGCAGCGAAACCAAGATATTCTGAACCGTCCTCTTGTTTTTCTCTGATCGGTGATTTAAGAGTAGTCGTAATCGCACCTGTATCGGTCCGCCAGATCTGAATCATGTTAGCGGCGGCAATCGCTATCGTCCTCTGATCCGGACTAACGTTGACAATCGTGCTGCCTTCCACTCCACCACCGAGCGTAATAATCTTTTTGCCGTTAGTGACATCAAAAAGCGCGATATTGTAGTCGTCTGCTATCGCCAAAACTTTGCCATTCGGGCTGAAAGTAATTAGCCCGGAGTTCGGCGCCTCATCGTATTGGCGGTTAACCAATTGAGTGTAAATGGAACGTTGTCCAATCCACTCAAGTTTAGGTTTTCCAGTTTCCAAGTCGTACACACGAAGCCCGTCGCGATCGAGCTCTGCAAAAAGCTTCCCGTGATCGACCAGGGCCCTCGCATACGGAGTAGTGCTAGCCGTCTTAAAGCTTCTAACACTCTCACCTGTCTTAAGACGCCAGGCATTGAGCCTGCCGTTTTTTGTTGAGGTAAACATTTCCCCATCTTCACTGAAGGCTATCGTGTCGATGGAGATACCGGTCGCAGCAGTATTGAACTTCCTAACGAGTCGAAGATTAGAAGTTTCCCAGACGGATAAAACACCCTTCAGTTCGGTAACAATGTAATTACCTGCAGGAGCAAACACGGCTGAATCGGCCTGCGTTAGATTCGAAATGAGATTTCCACGAGCCGGATCCCAGATTTTGACGAACCGACCCGTGAAAGAAAAAAGGTACTTGCTATCTGGGCTGAAAGAAACACTTTTGGTCGCAACCTGATCAAACTGGTCATGTGTCAATTGTGCATCGTCGGTAGAGCCGCGCTTCCAGAGCAACTTACCGGTTTGTGAGCTGAACACAAAGAGATCACCGGTCACCACTACTAACCTTAGACCATCGGGACTCACTGCCAACGAATAAGCTATACCAATGTCTTCCCCGTTAATCGTTCGAATCAGACCACCATTCGTGACGTCCCATATCTGAAACGAAGCTCCTGACCTCGAAGAAGCGCCGCCATGAGTTGATGTAATGATTGTCCGGCCGTCCGCACTAAAGGCCACAGTTTCAATGCCATTCGTGGCGCCCGTTTGTAAGACTAACTCGGGCTTTTGTGCGTCGGTCGAAGTTGTAAGTAAGATCAAGAGTACGAACAACGAGAAACTTGACAAAAGTCTTGTATTAACTAACCTCGTTGTCGTCACGGATCTCATTGTCGGTCGATCCAAAGATAGCGAGAACCAGAACCACTCTGCAGTTAGATGAATTATAGGCGCAGCGAAGCCAATTGTTAGTTCGTGAACAATCCTGGATACTCCCTTTTTATAAACTCCGCCAACGTTTTGTCTGATGGTCCATTCCCAGTTGATATTTTAATATTTAATTTACTTACTTCAGGAGAAACCAGGCCAAAGGTAGCTGCCCCGTCCTGTTTTATTTTTAGCAAAATCTATCATTAAAGCGGTCGGTTTCATGCGCAAATAAATCGGCAATAAATAAAGCGCATCTGGCGGAAAGCCCCGAATGTTTTAGCGGCTACGCCGTTAGATTGTTTCGACAACACTAACCTAGTTGGTTTGAGATCAAACTCTTCTCCATTCAGTGATAAGACGTAAGCTCTTTTAAGAGGAAGTTCGTCCTGCAATCTGGCTTAGCCAGGCAGAAGAACAGGTTCCTCAACTATACGAGAGATTTATTAAAACGGAACGGCAATCACACACTATTGAAAATCTGCAACCGCAATCGCCAGTACTCTTCGATTTCTCAAGGACGCACCCAACCGAGAGATTTCAACAATAAGCCTCCACGTTCCTATTCGTCCGGTTTGACTATGGCGCGGGCCGAACATTCTTCGTTACAAGTTGAACAGCTGGAATTCAAATTCTCAACGTTCGATCTGCCAGGTCAAACAAACCGTGACAGATCGCGTGGACGCGCTCGCGAACAAAATGCTCTCGCGTCCGGTCGCGGGAATTTCGGTTGCCATAGCACGTGACGGACAGGTGGTGTTTGCGCGTGGCTATGGCATAGCTAATCTTGAGCACTCGGTTCCGGTGACGCCGGAGACGGTCTTCCACATCGCGGGGATCTCCAAGAACATCTTGGCGGCAGTGGTGCTGCAACTGGTTGACGAAGGCAAGCTGCGGCTAGACGACGACGTAACGAAGTATGTGCCGGAGGCGCCGACGCTCGGACATCACGTCACCGTGCGGCAACTTCTCAATCATACTTCAGGCATCTACAGCTTCACCTCACTGCCCGACGCAGCCAACAACGAGCGACTCGAACTGACGAACGAACAGGTGCTCGGGTTGATTAAAGACAAGCCATTCGATTTCGAGCCGGGTACTCGTTGGCGCTATGACAACTCCGCATTCTACCTCGCGGGCATGGTCGTCGTGCGGGTGACGAAGCAGGAGTATGGCGCATACGTGCGCGAGCACCTCTTCAAACCGTTAGGGATGAGTTCGGCCGCACTGTGCGATGCGAGGATGGTGGTGCCGCATCTGGCGTCGGGTTATGAGCTGAATGGCGGCGCGCTGGTCAACGCACTGATTCGCCGTCGCCGAACAAATCGTAGGACGCGCGCGGCGGAGTGGCATGGGTTAGAATTGGCACGCCTCTTCTGTAAGTGACAAGAATGTTCGTCAATAGCCGCCTTGAGATGTCGAGGAATGCTTAGGGTCAATACGTTTTATCGGCAAGTCAATGTTCCTCTCATCCTTCATACGCGTATCGTCGTATTCCTCTTTGCAAGGTTCACAACGGAATGCGGCTTCCGAGATTCTATTTCTAGGTGAGTTGCGACTGGTAATGCCGAATATAAGGCATCTCTGATTGCTATATCGCGCGGGTCGCCATGCAAACACACACTTTTGCGATTTGGTACATATGCGTATCCGATTTTTGTTTCAGGATCGGCGAAACCGAGAGAGCCGCCCGCGCCGGGTGCGCCAAATGAACTTGGCGAACCAAAAGGAAATGCTGGACTACTTTTCATAAACCCGAGCGAGAACTGCACCTCTCCTTTCATGACTTCGTCATAGAAACCGTGTGTCGGTGGTACCGCCGGTGCTTTCAACTGTTCTAGCGTTTCCGTCCGAAGACCCAGTTCGCGTCCTCCGTCGGTTGCACCAGAAGGAACATACTCAATACGGCCATTTCCAATTACGAATTTCCGGCATGTCCTCACCGTGCTTTGAAATGTAACGCTTGTGCTCCAAACGTTTATCGCGCATCTGCTGCAGAAGATGGGCCCCGACTGACTCCAACTTTGGGACCCTATTAATAACGTCCATTACCAGATGAAACCGATCCAGATCATTTAGGACCACCATATCGAAGGGCGTTGTGGTGGTTCCTTCCTCTTTGTACCCGCGCACGTGCAGGTTTCTGTGGTTCGTTCGCCGGTAGGTCAAGCGATGAATGAGCCACGGATAACCATGAAACGCGAAAATGATCGGCTTGCTTGTCGTGAAGAGTGAATCGAATTCCTTGTCTGACAGTCCATGTGGATGTTCGCTTTGCGGCTGCAGGGTCATGAGATCGACTACATTGATTACCCGAATCTTCAAATCAGGTAAACGCTGCCGCAGAATATCAACAGCGGCTAAAGTTTCCAACGTAGGCACATCACCGGCGCAAACCATGACGACATCGGGCTCAACACCTTCGTCATTGCTGGCCCATTCCCACATCCCAATTCCTTCGGCGCAATGAGTCATAGCTGCATCAATATCCAGATACTGTAGCGCCGGTTGTTTGCCGGCAACTACGACATTGATGTAATTACGGCTCCGCAAACAATGGTTCATAACTGACAATAAACTGTTCGCGTCCGGCGGAAGATAGACTCGAACGACATCAGCCTTCTTGTTCACGACATGATCAATAAAACCGGGATCCTGATGGCTAAACCCGTTGTGATCCTGTCTCCAGACGTGCGATGTCAGGAGATAATTTAGAGACGCGAGAGGTCGGCGCCAGGGAATATCGCCAGTGACTTTTAGCCATTTCGCGTGCTGGTTTACCATCGAATCCACGATATGGATAAAAGCTTCATAACACGAAAACACACCGTGACGACCGGTCAGCAAATAGCCCTCAAGCCAACCCTGACAGAGATGCTCGCTGAGAACTTCCATGACACGTCCGTCTGTCGATTCGTGTTCATCTGTTGCATATGTCTTGGCCATCCATACCCGCTCAGTAACTTCGAACAGCGCATCAAGACGGTTCGATGCAGTCTCATCTGGTCCAACAACACGGAAGTTACGTTCATTCAGGTTCAATTTCATAACATCCCGTAAGAATGCTCCGAGAACGCGCGTTGCCTCTGCCTCGACTGTTCCTGGTGTTGGAACGGTGACGGCATATTCGGAATAGTTTGGCAGCTTTAAATCCTTCAGGAGCAAACCGCCGTTGGCATTCGCATTGGCTCCCATACGGCGTTCGCCCTCCGGTGCCAGTTCAGCAAGTTCGGCTCGCAAACGACCGTTTTCATCAAACAATTCTTCAGGTTTATAACTCCTCAACCATTCTTCGAGCATCCGCAAGTGTTCTGGATTTTTCAGTGGTTGGGACAGTGGAACCTGGTGAGCGCGAAACGTTCCTTCGACTGGTTTACCATCAACGAACTTTGGTCCGGTCCAGCCCTTCGGGGTGCGGAGAACAATCATGGGCCACGGTTGGCGTTCGACAAGATCACTCTCGCGCGCGAGGTTTTGAATTGTTCGAATCTCATCAAATGCCGCGTCGAGAGTTCTCGCCATGAGTTGATGCATCGTTTCAGGGTCGTCGCCTTCAATGAAATAAGGTTTATGCCCGTATCCGATGAGTAAACTCGTCAGTTCTTCCTTACTGATGCGGGCAAGCACCGTTGGATTCGCAATCTTATAGCCATTCAGATGAAGTATCGGCAGCACCGCACCGTCCCGAGAGGGATTCAAGAACTTGTTGGAATGCCAGCTCGTTGCGAGCGGTCCCGTTTCGGCCTCGCCATCGCCGACAACACAAACCGCTAACAAATCAGGGTTGTCAAACACCGCGCCGTAAGCATGGGCCAATGAGTAACCAAGTTCACCTCCTTCATTAATAGATCCGGGGGTCTCCGGTGCGACGTGGCTAGGGATGCCGCCTGGAAAAGAAAACTGCTTGAAGAGTTTTTTCATACCCGTTTCGTCTTGAGAAATATTTGGGTAGAACTCGCTGTATGTTCCTTCAAGATAGGTGTTAGCGATCAACCCTGGTCCGCCATGACCCGGCCCTGTTACGTAGATCACATTTAAATTGCGGAGCTTGATGATGCGATTGAGATGAACATAGATGAAATTCAGGCCGGGCGTAGTTCCCCAGTGCCCTAACAACCTCGGTTTGATGTGTTGCGGCTTTAGTGGCTCTCGCAACAACGGGTTGTCATAAAGATAGATCTGGCCGACCGAAAGATAGTTGGAGGCACGCCAATATGCATTTAGCAACCGGACTTGTTCAGCTGACAATAATTCTGGACGCTGCGTAACATTCGCGCTCATGGTATTGCTCCTCTTGGCTCTCGAGCCATTTCGACAAAAACTAAGCTATATCTCGCCCTCTCAAAATCTGCCAACATTAATAGACAGGCATTGAATTATTGTTGCGAATGAATACTCATTATTAAAGCGAGTTTGGTTAGAATGCCCTGCTCAATTCCATTTTCTCCAGGATTGATATTTGAAGGGGCCATTCATCCCGGAAAGAAAGATGATGCTCTAAACTAAAACATGCCGCAGCAGTAGGTAATTTTTTGGTTGAGATATAACAGGCTAGAGGAAAAGGCTATCGATCATTGCGGCCCTGACTCAGTTCAACGGCCGATATGATTGAAGCATCTTCATGTAGTTGGCCCGTTCGAACGCCGCCGGCTCGGCACAGTGCTGCTGGCTCATCGCTCCGATCATCTGAGCAACGCTTTCATATTCGTGCTCTGCCATCCAGTTGAGTAACTCGTCTCGCACTTCCCTTACCCGGCGAATGCCGCGTTGGAGTAACTCTGACGCCATCATGGTAACTTTGGCGCCTGCGAGTAATCCCTTGATAACGTCCTGAGACGTGTGAATGCCGCTCGTTATCGCCAGATCCGCCA
>DATDFV010000067.1:0-23520 GCA_036522415.1 Pyrinomonadaceae bacterium
AGCAGTGGGGTGTCGATGTCGCTTGCGTCGAACCGCTCGGTGGCGGCGTCGCCAACGATGTGTGGAGCGTGCGCGTCTACGGGCAGCTTGCGGTCGGTCGTCTCGGTGCCAGGAGCGACGCTGATCTCGCGTGGGAAACCAAACTTCTCCGACACCTCAACCATGAAGGTCTCACTGTGCCGTTGCCGATCCCGACGACGGACGGCCGTTTGTTCGCCGACGGTCTGGTGGTGATGACCTACGTGGCGGGCGGACCGCCCGAGACGGAGGCCGACTGGCGTCGCGTGGCGGACTCGCTCCGCCAGCTCCATCGGTTGACGCAGGGCTGGCCGCAGCGTCCGGGATGGCGATCGTCAACCGACCTCCTGAACGCCGAGACTGGGACGAAGATCGACCTCGGCGCGATGCCGCGTGAGGGCGTTGCTCGATGCCGAGCAGCTTGGGCGCGGCTAACCGGACGTGAGACATGCGTCGTCCACGGAAACCCCAGCAACCCTGGTAACGTCCGCATGACGGTGGATCGCGTCGGGCTAATCGACTGGGACGAGGCGCACGTCGATGTCCCAGACCTCGACTTGGTGCTGCCCCGCAACGCCGCCGGCCTCGATGACGGCGCGCACGACATCGCCGCGCAAGAGTCGGCCGCATGGGAAGCTGCCGTCTGCTGGGACGACGAGTACGCAGTCAAGCGGCTCGCCGAAGTACGAGCGGTCTGAGCAGCGGCAGCCAATTAAGGACCGCACCGGATGCCGGGATCTTCGCCGCCGCTTGCGACCAACGGCGATGTTGGTCTAACTCCGGTCGCAACTAAAAACAATTTTTTCGACTTTCAAAGGATGAGACGCACAATCATCAGCGAATAAGCTCCTAATGATTATTGAGGAACTCTTCCGCATGTCCTCGAGTACCACTTTTGATCTATACCGCGGGCGCACCAACGATCAAAGAACTCGAAAAGATGTCAGGCCCAAACTTGGACCAGGCAATGTACATGGTCAGGATCTATGCGAAATTGAACGAGAACGAGATGGGGTTCTCATGGCTGGAACGTGGGCTGTCAGCAGGGACAATCGGCATCTTTATAAAGACGAGCCAAGGTGGAATCCAATCAGCAGCGACCCGCGCTTCGCCGATTTGTTGAGACGGGGTATTGCTTACCCGCACGGTAACTTTCGGCTTGTGTCGGCGCTTTGGAATCGTACCCTAAGCGATTGCGATAGTAACAATGAAACGCTGCCCAAAATGCAACCACGTTGAGACTGACGATGCGCTCGTGTATTGCCGCACGGACGGTACGGCGCTGGTCAGTGACTCAGAACCAGTGAGCACTGACACGAGAAAGTTGCAGGTTGACGCGGCTCCGGTGTCGAATGAGATCGAGACCAGCATTCTTCCTCACAAGGCCGATGGCAACATTGACCCTGAGACAGCGGGAACGACTGTGCTTCCGGCGCAGCCGGCCGCGAGTCCAACCGTTGAGCTCGCAAGGTCGAGCCAACGCAAGGTGGTTTCGACGGTCGCGATATTGATCACTGCCGGGATTGCGATCACGCTTGTCATGGGGCGTTTCTGCTACCCAGGAAAACCCACTGCGACGATCGACTCAATTGCCGTTCTGCCGTTTGCAAACGCCACAAGCGATCCCAATACCGACTTCCTGTCCGACGGCATCACCGAAAGCATTATCGGCAGTTTGTCGCAACTGTCTCACCTCAAAGTGATGGCCCGCAGCACGGTCTTTCAATACAAAGGCAAAGAGGTTGATCCGCGCAAGGTAGGGCACGATCTAGGCGTGGGCGCCGTACTTATGGGTAGATTGATCCAGCAAGGTGATAACCTGACAATCCGAACAGAGCTGGTAAATGTTTCAGATGGAACGGAACTGTGGGGACAACAATACAACCGCAAGGTCGCCGATGTGTTCGCGGTCCAGGAAGAGATCGCGAAAGAGATTTCCGAGAAGCTGCGCGTGAGACTGACCGGCACCGAGCAGCAGCAATTGGCCAGACGTTATACCGAGAACATCAAAGCTTGGCAGAATTATATGCAAGGGCGGCACTATATTGATCGCCGGACTCGCGAAGACTTGCTCACGGCCATCCGCTATTACGAGAAGGCCATTGAGGAAGATCCTAATTACGCGCTCGCCTACGCCGGCTTATCCGATGCCTATACCCAGCTTGGAATCCGAGGCTATGTTGCGCCCGCTGAGGCCCGCCGAAAAGCGGAAGAGACCGCAGGAAAGGCACTCTCTCTCGATGAAAACCTGGCCGAAGCCCACCTTGCGATGGGGGGAGTCCCCACCCGTATGGCCCCGTACAATTTCTCGCTGGGTGATCGAGAGCTGCGGCGCGCCATTGAACTCAACCCTAACTTGGCGCTTGCACATCAACAGCTCGCCGCTTCGTTGGAACGCCAGGGGCGTCTAGACGAAGCCTTAAAGGAAGCTCAGAAAGCGCGTGAACTCGACCCACTCTCACCGATAATTGCAAAGGGGATGGCTCATCCTTACCTAATGAAGCGAGATTATTTTCGAGCGCTTGAGCTGCTTCGGCAGGCAAATGAGCTGGGTCCGCCCTTTAGCACCACGTCCGATATAGACATCTACATCCAAAACAAACTATTCGATGAGGCGCTCGCAGAGCTGGATAAGGCCAAACGTGAGAGGAAAGATGATCCGGTTCTAATTTTCAGTACGGGCATGGTTTACGCGGCGCAGAGCAAGCGGACCGAAGCGCTCCAGATCATTAAGGAATTAGAACAGATGTCGGGCGCGAGCCTGAACCAAGCGCAGTACATTGCCAAGATCTATTCGGCCTTGAACGAGAAGGAGCTGGCCTTGGGGTGGCTGGAACGTGGCTTGTCAGCGGATGCGCTTGGGAGCATTTATAAAGACGAGCCGGTGTGGGATCCAATCCGCAATGACCCACGCTTCGCCGAGCTACTGCGACGCATGGGGATTCCACCGTAAGAACTCGGTGACGTTGATTCCGGGACAAAACTCGGTCGTTATGAAATCCGCTCAAAGCTTGGAGAGGCGATATGGGTGAGCTTTATCTATCGCACGACAGTGAGCTGGATCATCCTGAACTTCTCTTGGACACGACACAGCTTCTTTTTGTGACGCCGTTGCGCCGTAGCTACAGATAAATCTGCGCGGATAGCATCCAGCTCCATATAGAAACACACACTCTTGAAATTGGCGGCGCGATTATGACCGGTGCAGTAATTCGAATTTCTGTGGAGACTTTATCAATTGCCGGGAGTAACGTACCGCTTCTGGCCCTGACAGGTTTTGGTCTTCCCGAAGACATCGAATGAGCGTGCGCGAGGTTACTCTCATGTAACTAAGCCAGCTGAGTTGGAGGCACTGATCGACGTCTTGCGAGAAGCTGGCGAAAAGATTACGCAATGGCCGAAGAAAGAAGTCGCTAAACTGATCCTCCCGCCGTACGGTTTGGACGTGCAATCGCAATAAGTTATCCAATGCTCTGGCGCAAGAGGACAGCGTGATGAAAAAAATTGCTCACTTAATGATCGGTCTCATATTCGGTTTTCTGTTAACGGCCCTGACGTTTGATGTTCCGTCCACAGCTGCACAGGGGGTGGTGGAGATTCAGCCGGACAGAGTTGCTGAGAGGGAGTCGCGCATCAACTGGTGGCGTGAGGCGCGCTTTGGCATGTTTATTCACTGGGGGCTGTACGCCATACCTGGGCGCGGCGAGTGGGTACAGTGGAACGAACAGATATCTGTAAAAGAGTATGGAAAGCTCGCTGACCAGTTCCAACCGTCAAACTTCAACCCTGATGCCTGGTCCGAACTGGCCAAGTCAGCGGGCATGAAGTATGTCGTACTAACCGCGCGGCATCACGATGGCTTCGCTCTTTTCGACGACGGCGCAAACCCGTTCACCAGCGTCAACACCGCGGCGCGCCGTGACTTCGTCGCCGAGTATGTGAAAGCTGTTCGCAAGGTTGGCTTGCGTGTCGGGCTTTACTACTCCCCTCTCGATTGGCGCTTCCCCGGGTTCTTCTTTCCTGATTTGCAGCGTCAGAGCGCAGAGGCCATGCGCGAGCAGTATCACCGACAGATCGAGGAGTTGCTCACCAACTATGGGAAGCTCGACGTGCTTTGGTTCGACGGCGGAGAGCAGGACTGGCTCAACTTCGGCGGCGAGTGGTTCATTGCTGGCTGGAGGAGACGTCCGCAGGGCCAACAGTACAAAGGTGGGTTCAGTTGGCAGCACGACAAAGTCTACGCCATGCTCCGCCGCCTACAGCCGCAGGTTGTCATTAACAACCGCGCCGACATGCCCGAAGACTTCCACTCACGCGAAGGCGACGCCGCGGTCGGTGATTTCGACGACCACCACCCTTGGGAACTCTGCACGACGATCGCGGGCGCGTGGGGTTACGAGCCGAATAAATTGCCGCAGCCGCTCAAGCACTATATTCAGCTGCTCGTCAATGTTGTCGGCCGCGACGGCAACCTTCTTCTGAATGTAGGTCCACGCCCCGACGGACAGATTGACCTGCCGCAGGCCGAGCGACTGCGCGAGATCGGCGCCTGGCTCGGGAGGTATGGCGAGAGCATTTATGCGACCCGCGGTGGTCCCTTTCTGCCAAGCGACTACGGAGTCTCGACCCGCCGAGGCAAGACCATCTACGTCCACGTCTTGAAATGGCCGGAGGGCAAGCTCTTGCTGCCAGCGATCCCGGCAAAGATTGTCCGCGCGTCGGTGCTGACGGGTGGCGAGGTAAGCCTTACCCAGATCGATGGCCGCATCGAACTTTTCGTGCCCCTTGCCGCGCGCAACGAGATGGATACCATCATCGCTTTGCAGTTTGATTCGCCCGTGAACGCGCTCCAGACGGTGCGTTGGTCGAGGTGAGCAGCAACGCTAGGGTGGAAATGCGGAGCCGATTCTACACAGTGTGATAACAGTATGAAGCCACGATTTTAATTTTGTCCACGCACACCGATTGACGGCGAACTAATTATGGCCCTCAAGGTGAAAGGGAGATACATGCGTCCGCAACTTCTAAGCACCGTCCTTTTCGTACTGGTATCCGCAGGCTGGGCGTGGGCTCAGCAGCCGAGTTCATGCGCGAGCTTAATGAACCTCAAGCTTCCGAAAGTCGAGATTACGAAAGCTGCACGAATCCCTGCGGGAAGTACCGAATCAATTCCCTGGAGTCAAAGTCGCAGCGCGCCGCTGCCGGCATATTGCCGAATCGAAGGGGTGATCAATCGACGCACTGGAGTTGAGGGCGAAGAGTTCGGAATCACGTTTGCCCTTGCAATGCCAGATAAATGGAACAGTGATTTTCTGATGCAAGGCGGAGTTGGCAGCAATGGGGTTGTGCTGCCGCCACTAGGTCTTAACGCTGCCGGAGATACGCCCGGACTCATACGGGGATTCGCCGTCATCAGCACCGATACCGGTCATAAGAGTCATCGCGCAGGTTTTGATTTCGGTTTCGTGAAAGATCAACAAGCCTATCTGGACTTCGCTTATCTCGCGAACGCTGAAGTCGCCATGCTTGCCAAGCAACTCATTGATCGCTACTACGGAAGGCCGCCAGCGTTTTCATATTTCTCGGGATGTTCGACCGGCGGTCGCGAAGGGTTGATTCTGTCGCAGCGTTACCCCACGGTTTTCGACGGAGTTATTTCAGGTGATCCCGCCATGCGCACAGGCCTTTCGAACCTGGCGATTGGCAGGTGGATTCCTGTCGCCTTCAATCAGATCGCACCGAAGGATGCTAGCGGCAAGCCGATCATTACGCAGGCCATTACTGATAGCGATCGAAAGCTAATCACGGACGCAATGCTGAAGCAGTGCGATGCCAAAGACGGAATCGTCGACGGCATTATCTCAGATTCACTCGGATGTGATTTTGATCCGGCTGTGTTGACTTGTAAGGACGGAAGCGATCAAGCGTGCCTTGCTCCAGAGAAAGTTGCGGCGATCAAAAAAGCCATTGGTGGTCCAAAGACGGTCGGGGGAGTCCAGGTGTATCCCGGTTTTCTTTACGACACCGGCATCACTGCGAGCGACCCCATCCGCGGCATTCTTTCGCCTGGTCCAGGCATTTTCGGGCCGGCGACAACTGCGATGGTGGTAGATGTTGAAAAGGAAGCGTTCGCCAGCATCCAGCCGCTCGTGGACTCGATGTCTACAAACCTGACAACTTTTTCCCAACGCGGAGGAAAGCTGATCTTTTATCACGGAAACAGCGATCCGTGGTTTTCGCCGCTGGATACTTTCGGCTATTTCAAAGACTTAGCGGCTGCAAATGGCGGACCCGAGGCTGTGTCCAAGTGGAGCCAGTTTTACTTTGTTCCCGGGATGGGACATTGCGGCGGTGGTCCAGGGCTCGATCAGTTTGACTTACTTAGCGCGATCGTCAAGTGGGTTGAGAAGGGGATTGTGCCCACGTCAGTGGTCGCGACTGGCAGAGCCTTTCCGGGTCGCAGCCGTCCACTCTGTCCCTATCCGCAGCATGCACACTACAAGGGCCAGGGAAATACCGAGGACGCGAACAACTTCGAATGTCGTTGATGTTCAGAATTCATCAATGAACATGGGCAGCTTAATTCCGCTCTTGAAGGTGATTGCGCCAAACTTGCGCGGCGCCCTTTCCTTCAAAAGCAGCTTCGGCTTTTGCCCAGATGTATGAGAATACCTGGGAGTCTCGCATTCATTTCAATCTTCATCATGAGAAAACAAATCCAGAATCGAACTACTCATTTCGTGACTCTCTTTGTAGGCACTGTCCTTCTTGGTGTGTCCGCTCTCGCCGCTCCAGCCGATAATGGCCTTCGGATCCCTGTAGTTTCTGTGCGCAAGGACGCCGATGGGATTACTCTGAAAATGAATCCTGGCGTCTTAAAGCTGCAAGTGTTTTCTTCCGACATGATTCGAGTATGGTACGCGCCTGGAAATACGATGCCGGCGAGTAAGAGCTTTGCCGTGATCGGTAAACCAACTCAGATTGCGTGGCGTATGGCCGAAACTTCAACTGAGGTTCGTCTCACTACGGCGGAACTCGAGGCGCGAGTGAAGCGCACGAGTGGCGCGATTTCATTTTTCGACAAGAATGGAAAGCCGATCCTGGCTGAACCGCCGGATGGCGGCAAACTGCTGTCTCCTAATCGAGTTGGTAGTCTGGACACTCTGCGCAGCCAGCAAGCATTCCTTTTGCCGGCGGATGAGGCGATCTACGGGCTGGGCCAACATCAGCAGGGCTTGATGAACTATCGCGGATCGAGTGTGAGATTGCTGCAGGAGAATCGTGAAGTGGCTGTTCCGATGCTGGTTTCCAGTCGCGGTTATGGTTTGCTCTGGGATAATCCCGCTGTCACAACTGTGAATGTGGGAGCGAACGAGGTTGAGACGATTCCGCCTCAGCAGTTGTTCAGCAGTGACGGTCGGTCCAGCGGCTTGAGTGCGAGCTACTTCCGCGGTGAAAACTTTGATGAACTCGCTCAGCAACGCATCGACTCGCAGATAGATTTCAAGTGGTCCGCTGGTCCTCCGGCAAAGCTGTCGCACGATCACTACAGTGTGCGTTGGTCCGGTTTCGTGGAGGCTGAGCAGGGGGGAGAGTACATGCTGCTCGCTACTGCCGATGACGGTGTGCGCCTTTGGATCGATGATACGCTTGTGGCTGACAACTGGAGCATACATCCACCGGAGACTTCGGTCGCAAAACTAAAATTCGCAGCGCACAGCCGTCATCGCATTCGGATGGAATATTACCAGGGAGCTGGTGGCGCCGAGGTGCGGTTGGCTTGGCGCGTACCGTCTGGAACCCAACTGCCCCTTACGTGGAACTCCGAGGCAAGCGATTCGATTGACTATTATTTCATGTATGGGCCAGCGCTCGACAAGGTGATTGCGGGGTACCGCCACCTGACCGGAGCAGCGCCAATGTTTGGTCGTTGGGCGTGGGGATTCTGGCAGTGCAAGAACCGCTACCAAACGCAGCAGGAGTTGCTGGACGTCGTGGGCCGATATCGAAGTGGGCACATTCCTATCGACGGCATAATTCAAGATTGGCAATATTGGAATCCGCATCCGTGGGGCTCGCATGAATTTGATGAGCAGCGCTATCCCGATCCAACGAAGTTACTGAGTGAGCTGCATCGTCAGAATACTCACCTGCTGATCTCCGTCTGGCCAAAGTTCGATGTCGCTAGCCCGAACGCAGATGAGCTTCGCACCGCAGGGGCTCTTTATCCGCAAGTCATTCCTTACGTTTATCCTGCAGGAAGTGGGCAATGGTATGACGCATTCAATCCCTCGGCGCGCAAAATCTATTGGCGCCAAATGTCGAAGCAACTGTTTTTGAAGGGCATCGATGGTTGGTGGTTGGACGCGAGTGAGCCTGAACTCAGCGGCAAATGGGGAGAGTTTCGCAACTTCACGACAGCGGCAGGTTCAGGCGCTCGCGTATTCAACGCATATCCCCTCATGCATACGACCGCGGTTTATGAAGGGCAACGCGCAGAGAACTCAAGCAAGCGTGTGTTCATACTGACGCGTTCGGCCTACGCTGGCCAGCAGCGCAATGCGGCGGTGACGTGGTCAGGCGATATTGGCGGAACGTGGGAAGTCTTCGCAAAACAGATTCCGGCCGGGCTGAATTTTTCGTTGAGTGGCATTCCTTACTGGAACACCGATACAGGCGGATTCTTTAGTGGCGACCCGGCGAATCCCGGTTATGCCGAACTCTTTACTCGCTGGTTCCAGTTCAGCACCTTCTGTCCGATGTTACGAGTTCATGGTGATGGTCCAGCAAAGGAAATGTGGCGCTTCGATCCAGCGACGCAGAAGATTTTGATCAATTATGACGAGTTGCGCTATCACCTCTTGCCTTACATTTATTCAATCTCATGGAAAGTGACGAACGAGGGTTATTCAATGATGCGTCCGCTGGTGATGGATTTTCGTGAAGACTCTCGAGTCTACAACATCGGCGATCAATACATGTTTGGCCCAGTGCTAATGGTCGCGCCGGTAATTAAGCCGGGAGTTGCAATTCGAACGGTGTATCTTCCTGCAGGGGCGAGCTGGATTGATTTCTGGACCGGAAAGACATACACAGGCGGACAAACGATCGATGCGTCCGCGCCAATTACGACGATGCCGGTGTTCGTGCGCGAAGGAAGCATTATTCCTTATGGGCCGCAGGTCGAATATTCCCACGAGAAGAATGATCCGATCGACTTGCGCGTGTATCCCGGCGCCAACGGAGCGTTCACGTTGTATGAAGATGAAGGCGATAACTACAATTACGAAAAAGGTGCCTACAGTACCATCCCGATCAGCTGGAACGATTCAAACAGGGTGCTGACGATCGGAAAACGTGCGGGCTCATTCACAGGCATGACGAAAGAGCACACATTCCGCGTCATGTGGGTTTCATCAGGACACGGGGTCGGCGTGCCATCTACCAGCGATCCGGACGTTTTGGTGCATTACCGAGGCACGCCCTTGAGCATCCGGCAGGCGAGGTAAGTTCCGGACAGAACTTATGCCCGCGAACACTCACTCTAGGAAGCTCTTGCAAAAATCACTGCTCTTCACTCCGGAGGAGTGAGATGTTTATAGGCGCGAGGGTCGGCAGAAGCCGCACTCCAGCGGAGTGCCATGTAAGATTCCGAAATAGACCTATTTTCGCCGACCACACATGGCGCTCCGCTGGAGCGCGGACTCCAAGCTGACCTTAGACTATAAACATGCCACTCCTCCGGAGTGACGAGCAGTGATTTTTTGTAAGAGCCTCTAGGGCTTGACCGTTAGCATCACTACGCCGTGACTCGGTACCTCAGCGGAAAACTTTCCGGTGAGCTTCCCGAGATCTTTGTGTGCCCATAGATCCCGCACCTGAGCCGCGACGTGCTGTGGATATCCGATTTCCGTCCACGACACGGAGATCTCCTGGCTCTTCGGCCCACGATTGAACAGCACGACCGCTCGTTCACCGGCCGCTAGTTGCTTGGTCCATACCTCTCGATCACCGTCACGTTTGACTCTGCGGCCTTGCATTGCAAGTGAATCTTGATCCACCGCAATGACTTCTCGATTGGTCAGAATTTCCTTCACTTCGTTCGTCATGTGGCGAAAGTCGTTTCCGGCCATCAAAGGCGCAGCGAGGATGCACCACAAACTGAAATGTGCGCGGTACTCAGTTATCGTCATGCCTTCGTTTCCGACTTCCAACATGTCAGGATCGTTCCAGTGTCCTGGCCCAGCATAAGATTCAAGACCATCCTGAAGGTCGAGGATATGAACTACGCCCATCCCACCCCAGTCACGCTTACAGTCCCAACAATCCTGTATGTCTCCCGTCGTGCGCCAGAGATTTCCAACGTCTTTGGCCCATAACCACGGCTTGGACGTTCCCCACTCGCAAATACTAAAAACGATCGGCCTGCCCGCCTTCAACAATGCGTCTCGCATTATCGAATAGGATGCTGGCGCGTTTTGCGTCCCCGTGGAGCACCAGTCATATTTCAAATAATCCACTCCCCAAGCTGCATACTGTCGCGCGTCCTGAAATTCGTAACCCCGGCTACCTGGCCTCTTCTGACACGTAAGTGTTCCCGCATCCGAATAGAGTCCGAATTTCAGTCCCCTAGAATGAACGTAATCTGCCAGCGCCTTCATTCCAGTAGGAAACCGTTGCGGGTCCGGCAGGATGTTTCCCTGCGCATCGCGATGGATCTGCCAGCAGTCGTCAATCACGAGGTAAACATAACCTGCGTCTTTCATGCCGCTCCTTACCATTGCATCGGCCATCTCCCTGATGAGCTGTTCGTTAACGTCGCACGCAAATTTGTTCCAACTGTTCCAGCCCATCGGCGGAGTTCTGGCGAGCCCGTTATCTAGTGAGTAAGCATTGGTCAATGAAACGCCAGAGAGCGTGATAGCAGCGAGCAGGATGAAGGTTTTCATATGTTTGTATCGGACCGGCATGGTTTTCTTAGTCTCACATCGCTGGAGGATCCGCCGGCCGCAATCTCCATTCGTTCGTTCTCGACGACCCCCTGTGGTCTGTTTTTGTGTCCCGGTATCCAGGATGTAATTCAGGAAGAGATAACTTCGGAATCGCGCGCGACTCATTCACCAGTTGCGTGACTTTTTCTTCAACCGTCACGCGGCGGACGAAATCTTCCTCGCTGTTGCGCCGGCAAGTCAAGACTCAGGCAAGCTAGCTTTTTTTGGCGTCGCACTCACGAAGGTGGCGACGCGATCATTATTTGCGGCCGGTTCTCATCATCTCTTTCCTTCCGCGAACACAATCGAACAATAAGTCTCGATTTTGGCCCTTGACTGTGAGTGCGCTTCACGCGCCATATTCTGAGTTCTGTTGTAAAGTGCTGTAATCTACCTTGCGCTTTACGCATTGTAATGCGTCATTTTCTGCTCAAACGACTGTTTTCCCGCGGAAACTGCTTCTAATTTTTAGGAAGGCTTTGTATTCAGCGACTGAATTAGGATTCATAAGGTTAAGCTTGCGTTTACCGACTTGCTCGCGCGTAAACAATGCTTCGGGCACGATTGTGGCCCAATCGCCTTTGGTTATGACGAAACCGCCTATCCGTTACTGACGTACAGCACTGTTACTGGCTGGACAGACCCGGGTACAACAAGGGCGCGGTAATGTCCACACGACAGGGAATTGGAAAAACACAACCTGCATATCTTCAAACTCATCCTCTTTACGATCTATGTGGCAATCTCCAGAAGACTTGGGACTCACGCGACACGGGATTGGGGATTCCCTCTCAGATTGCGTATTCGAACACATTCTCGGATGGCGTGCCACGCAACACCTATGCGCTAGCAACTTCCATAACCACAGCAGTTCCAGATCTGAATGGCACTTACGGATCCAATTGGCCCGCATTGACAAAGCGGTGTCAGGCCATCGCACTCCAAGTTGAAGACAAACCGCCCAGATGAAACTATCAAAATTGATTCTCGTGCTGTTTGCCGTCGCGACCGTTCCGAGTTTTGCGATTCAACAAACCACCAACGTTCAAATTGTAAAGCTCGACGGCAGTGCCGGCGGCAAGCGCTTCGATGGCATCGGTATAGTGAATGGCGGCGGCGCAACTTCGGTACTATTGAAAGACTATCCTGAACCTCAACGCAGCCAGATTCTCGACCTGGTGTTCAAACCAAAATTCGGCGCGTCAGTCAGCGCACTCTTGATAGAAATACCGGGCGACGGCAATTCAACGCAGGGCTCGATGCCCAGTCACATGAGAACTCGCAACGACCTTAACTACTATCGCGGTTACACCTGGTGGTTTTTGCGTGAGGCGAAAAAGAGAAATCCAAATCTCAGTCTGGATGGCACGGCCTGGAGTGCACCAGGCTGGATCGGCAACGGAGAGTTCTGGTCCCAGGATGCTGCCGATTATTACGTAAAGTGGCTGGAAGGTTTGCGAAACGTTTACGGTTTGGAGTTTGACGCGATCGGTTGTCGAAACGAAAAAGGAGCGAACTTTGATTTCGCGAAGAAGTTTCGCGCCACTCTAAATGCCCACGGTTTCTCAAAAGTCAAAATCCACGGCTTCGATAATTGGCCCGATGAGAAATTCGATTTCGTAAAGGAACTGCTAAATGACCAAACCTTACAAGATTCTCTAGACATCATCAGTGGCCACATTCTAGCGACTGAAAAGCCGGCTTCGGCGGAAGTGCAAGAGATGGCTGCCAGAATGAACAAGCCCATCTGGAATACTGAGGAGCACGTTTATAAAAAAGGGTTTGACTGTGCGATCAGCATCGTGGAAGCCTTCAATGAAAGTTTTATTCGAAGTGGTGCTACAAAGATCGTGAACTGGTACGACATCGCCGGTGTCTATCCGATTGAACCCTATTCAGAAGATCCGGCGATGATCCTCGCGCGTTCGCCTTGGAGCGGTAATTATCAGGTACGCGAAGCACTGTGGGGATACGCTCACTATGGGCAGTTCACAGAAGCAGGATGGCAATACATCTCTGGAGGACAAACCGAACTCGCTGGTGGCGGCAGTCTTGTTAGTTTGAAATCCGCAGGTCAGGATTACAGCATCATCATTGAGACGAAGGAGGCAAAACAGCCACAGCAAATTGAATTGAAAATTAGCGGCGGGCTGTCGTCGAAGGACCTTTGCGTCTGGCGCAGCAATGCAAGAGAACAGTTCAAACGGCAGCAGGATATCAAACCTCAAAACGGCACTTTCAAGGTTACTGTTGAACCAGATTGTATTTATTCCCTATCGACAACTACTGGTCAGCGTAAGGGGGCCTTTGAGAATATCCCTGCGTTAAAGCCATTTCCTTTTCCCTATCGCGAAACGTTCGATCAATATTCGGTACCAAAGAATCATGGGTACCTGCCCCAATACACAGCTGACATTGCCGAGGTTTTTGAGGTCACGTCGTGTCCAGACAGGAAAGGAAAATGCTTAAGACAGGTAATTCCCGTTCCACCGCTTTCGTGGGCGCCCGAGTGGATGCCATATACGATTCTGGGAAGCGAAGGTTGGCAGAATTATGAAGTCGGTGCCGATGTGTATTTAAATGACTCCGAGTCAGCGGCGGTGATGGGCCGAATCAATAACGTCGGCACTGGGTATGGCTCAGTTCCCAAGGGATATTTTTTGCAATTGGACCAGAACGGAGAATGCCGTTTGGTCCTAATCAGAGGACAGAAAGATAAGGAAAATCCCGAGGGTGGACAAAGTGTGCTGGGTGCTGTTCGTTTGAACAATGCTCAATCAAGTCGCTGGCATCAGCTAAGACTCCGTTTTGATGGTTCAAACATCACCGCTCTCGTTGACGGCAACGTAGTTCTGCGGGCAACCGACACCTCCTATGCGAAAGGGATGGTGGGACTCATGACTGGTGGTGGAAAGAAACTTAGCATGTCGTATTTCGATAACGTATTTATTCGAGGGCTGTGAAAGAGAAAATCAGAGTTAGTGCTCAGTTTCCTATAACGTTCTATCCTCTATCCAGAGATCACTCCTCTGAAATTAAGCGCGCCGTCCTAGTCGCTTGACAAGCAGGTGGGAATAGTGCATATACACACTCTGATGTCAAAAGGACTGGATATGTCGGCCGCGGAAAATTGCGTGTGCTTCAACTTACGTTGGGTAACGCGGGCCGTGACTCAGTTTTTTGATGCCGAAATGCCGTTGCAGGCGAAGCACGAGCCCGTATAATGTCTTGCGCGGCTCTGATGCAAAGTGGGCACACAATTTAGCACACAAAAATGTGCAGAACGTGCAGTTGAAGCAGTGGATGCAGTGCATGCAGTGCGAATTTTCCTCAGGAAAAATAGTGCTTGTTGATTTTAAGGGGGTTGGCCCAGGGTAGAGCACGACATTGACACGGTAGGAGTCTGGGGTTCAAATCCCCACGCGCCTACCAATTTCCTCAGTAAATCAGCATTACATGTCATCTACTGCATCCGGTTCTGGGCACGGTTAAAAGAAAGATCAGCACCATTACTCCAAGCGCACATACAGCTCCAGAACGAGGCCGTTTTAAGCGTAACCTGAAGCCTTCGATAATATCGACTACGTTCACGAACAATTTACCGAGAGTTGGTATTCAGAAGGCGCTCAGGCGGTTGAGGCTCGTTGAGATCTCCCGTCTCATCTGCGGCTTATCTTGTTCGGACAAATATCTTTCACCGTTATCGCAGAGAATCGTTACCACCACACAACGTGAGTTGGCCAATCGGGCGAGTCTCAGTGCGGCGAATACATTTGCGCCGGAGCTTGGGCCTACAAACAATCCCTCCTCTTTCGCAAGACGCTGTGTCATAAGCAACGCTTCTTCCGTGGTCACCGTGACATGCGCATCAGCCAATGAAAGATCGTAAATTCCGGGAACGCGCGCTGTTGATAAGTGCTTCAGGCCTTCAATTCCATGTAGCGGCGAATCCGGTTGCAGCGCAATCCCCATTACCGCAGAGTTAAATTCTTTTAACCGCCGCGTGATGCCGGTAAACGAGCCCGTCGTTCCGAGGCCGGCGAGAAAGTGAGTCGTCCGCCCCTTCGTCTGTCGCCAAATCTCTAACGCGGTCGTGTTGTAGTGGGCGCGCCAGTTCGCTTCATTGTTGTATTGGTCGAGATAGACATACTTGTCCGGAAACTCTTCGGCTAGTTCACGCGCCAACCCCTGCGCGCCGTCAGTTCCTTCCATGGGATTCGTTTGAATCACTTCCACGCCATAGGCCTCAAGGATCTGTTTTCGCTCCCTGCTTGCATTACGCGGCAGACAGAGTGTGACGTCGTAACCTCTCGCTGCGCCAATCATTCCGTAAGCGATCCCGGTGTTACCGCTACTCGCATCGAGAATCGTCTTACCAGGACGAAGCCGACCCGTGCGCTCTGCTTCCCGGATCATTGCTAGTGCGGGACGATCTTTTACCGAGCCTCCAGGATTCAGGTGTTCAGCTTTGGCGAACACTTCAACCCCCTCAGGCAAATCTCGGGCGATTCGCATCAGCCGGATGAGTGGAGTGTTGCCAATGCCGGCCTCAATCGAGTCAGTGCGAGTTAAGGTTCTTGAAGGAACTTCAATATCAGTGCTCATGATCGGTTTAAGCCCACGATAACGAGCGCGTTCACATCAGTCGACTTGCTCAATGTCGTCGCACGGTTAAAAGTACTTAACGTAGGTTAAATAGAATTAGGTTGACCATGAACGGCGGGGTGTCTAGAGTCACACAATTCGAGTTTAGAGTACTCACGATGATTAACCATGACCCTTCAGTAAAAACCTGCGGCTGTTGTTGCTGCGCCAATATCCGAGCAGCAGCGAGCGCAAAAGTTTACGAGACGAGGGGAGTGGAGCAGTGGTTGGAGGTAACACAGAAAAAAACATTCAGGGGCAGTCGGTAAAGATACCGCCGACTCGCCTCGATTCCACTTCCAGAATCAAGCCCAACCTCTCTAATCAAGAAACAGGAATATTGGTCGTCGGCCACGGCAGCCGTCGTATTGAAGCGAACGAAGACGTGCGGGAGGCCGCGCGTCGCATTGGCGAGCGTGGCGGTTTCTCACTGGTGGAAACGGCCTTTCTCGAAATCGAGTCTCCGAATGTAGGCGAAGGTTTCGCGCAGCTGGTTCGACGAGGTGCGAACAATCTCATCGTCCATCCATATTTCCTGTCGCCTGGAAGACACACCCGCGGAGATTTGCCTCGTGAAGTCAATGAAGTAGCGTCTAATTATCCGGAAGTTTCCTACCAGATTACTGAGCCATTATCAGCTCATCCGCTCGTAATTGATGCTGCAGTTGAACGCATTCGCGAAACGGGAGTGTTCACGACGCGCCACAACACCAAAGCTGGAATGGTCTACCTCGTCGGCGCCGGCCCCGGTGATCCGGGTTTGTTGACGTTGCGCGCACGCGATCTCCTCATTTCGTGCGATGTGATCCTCTACGACCACCTGGTTGACACGGACATCTTGCGATTTGCGCCAGCCACTGCTGAACGAATAGCCGTGGGCAAGGTTGGCGGCGGTCGTTGCACTCCGCAGAGCGAAATCAATCGACTGATGATTGAGAAGTCGCGACGTGGGAAGCGTGTCGTACGTCTCAAAGGCGGAGATCCATTTCTCTTTGGACGCGGTGGAGAAGAGACGGAAGCACTCTACAAAGCCGGGATTTCATTTGAAGTTGTTCCCGGCATCAGTTCCGCGCTTGCGGTGCCTGCATACGCAGGAATTCCCCTGACACATCGTGACTATTCATCTTCAGTAGCTGTGGTTACCGGCGCTCATTCGCATGATGGCGCCTGCAACCGTAGGTCGCTCGCACGAGTTGCGCATGCGGACACTATTGTCATTCTGATGGGCGTTGCGAACTTGCGTGCGATCAGCGCGCACCTCTTAGGCGTGGGTAAGGCAGCTGATACTCCGGTTGCGGTGATTCGTTGGGGCAGCTACGAAAGTCAGCAGACGGTTACCGGCACATTGAGCTCGATCGCTGATGATGTCGAGCGCGCTGGTCTACGAGCGCCCGCGGTAATTGTCGTCGGAGAAGTTGTTCGTTTGCGTGAGCGCCTGAATTGGTTTGAGCAGCAGTTGTTAACGAGTCACAAATTGAAGAGTGGGTTTGCGGCCTGATGAGTCGAGGATGCAAAGATGGCGGTTGCTGAATTAGAAATTGGTCTTGAGGTTACGAACGAAGAGCTTGCGGAGATTGCGGCGAAGTTGGAGAGCCAGCGACCAGAGGAAGTTCTGCGCTGGGCGCTCCAAGAGTTCGGGCCCGATGTCGCGCTCGCCACGGGTTTTGGCGCTGAGGGCTGTGTTTTGATCGACATGGTTTCGTCAATCAACAGGCATGCGCGGATCTTCTATCTCGACACTGATCTCTTGTTTCCGGAGACATACAGGTTGTGTGAACAACTCGAAGGTCATTATGGCGTCCGAATCGAACAGCGAACACCGCGACTGACTCTCACAGCGCAGGCAGAAGGGTACGGTGAAAAACTCTGGGAGCGACAGCCCGATCTCTGCTGCCACCTTCGCAAGGTGGAACCGTTGCGAGAGATTCTCACTGGACTTCGTGCCTGGATTACAGCGATTCGTCGCGATCAAACTCCAGCGCGCGCCAACGTTGGAATTGTCGAACGCGATCGGAAGTTTGGGCTAATCAAGATCAATCCACTGGCAACCTGGTCTGCGCGTGACGTTTGGAATTACGTCAAGAAATACGATGTGCCTTACAACCCGCTCTACGATTGCGGCTACGCCTCGATTGGCTGCACACCATGCACGAGCGTAGTCCAGATCGGTGAAGACTCACGCGCCGGACGCTGGCGGGGAACCGTTAAGACTGAGTGTGGTTTGCATCAATAGTTGTTCTGAGTTCAATCAGAAAGGAACTGAGTACTGGAATGAAGTCAGTTAAGCCTCATGGAGGCAAGTTAGTAAACAGAGAAGTCGCTGGACCTGAGCGTCAGCGACTGATTGACGACTCAGTAAGACTGCCGCATCTGCAGCTCAGTGTGCGCACCATTGCAGATCTCGAAATGATCGCGATTGGTGCTTACTCTCCGCTCGAAGGATTCCTCGACTCGTCGAACTACGAGTCGGTGTTAAGTCGCATGCGGCTTGCGGATGGCACGCCATGGACAATTCCGATCACGTTGGCGGTCACCGACCAGGAAGCCGCACCATTACGTGAAGGTGAAGCCGTGGCCCTCTACCAAAAAGAACATCTTTTGGCCGTGCTGCATCTGACAGAGAAATTCACCTACGACAAGAAGCTTGAAGCGCGCTCCGTTTACCGCACGACCGACGAAGCTCATCCGGGTGTCAAAGCGCTTTACGATCAAGGCGCATGGTTGCTGGCCGGCAAAATCAGTTTAGTAAATCGACCGCTCAATCCTTCCTTTGCGCAATATCGGCTTGAGCCGGCAGAAACGCGCGTGCAGTTTCGAGAACGAGGCTGGCAGCGCGTCGTGGCTTTCCAAACCCGCAATCCAGTTCATCGCGCTCATGAATACATTCAGAAATGCGCGCTGGAGATAGCCGACGGTCTGCTGCTTCATCCGCTCGTGGGAGAAACGAAGTCAGATGATATTCCGGCTGAGGTCCGAATTCGTTCGTATGAAGAAATACTGACGAACTATTATCCGGCGTCGCGCACAATTCTTTCGGTAATGCCTGCCGCGATGCGCTACGCCGGACCTCGCGAGGCAATCTTTCACGCTTTGATTCGGAAGAACTATGGTTGCTCCCACTTCATTGTAGGTCGCGATCATGCAGGTGTAGGAAACTACTACGGCACCTACGATGCTCATCAAGTCTTCGATGAGTTTGATCAGGAGGAACTCGGCATCACGCCTTTGTTTTTCGACCACACGTTCTACTGCCAATCGTGTGGGACCATGGCGTCGTTGAAGACGTGCCCGCACGATCAGGCGAATCACATAACTCTGTCAGGCACAAAGGTCCGTGAGTTGTTAAATGCCGGCGAGTTGCCGCCGGTCGAGTTTTCGCGTCCTGAGGTTGCCCGCGTACTGATCGATGCGTATCGAGCAATCAATGAAGTCGAAGCTGTAGCGTGAGAACAAATCATGACCAGGCAATCAGGATTTACGATTTGGTTCACCGGACTATCCGGCGCAGGTAAGACGACTCTGGCGCGGAGTCTTGGTCGAGAGTTACGTAATCGCGATCTGATGGTTGAGATACTGGATGGCGATGAGGTGCGCACCGTTCTTTCGAAAGGTCTCGGCTTTTCGAAGGAAGATCGCGATACCAACATTCGGCGGATTGGCTATCTGAGTCGGCTGCTCGCACGCAACGGCGTGGCTGTGATATCCGCTGCGATTTCCCCTTATCGACAGATGCGCGATGAAGCGCGGCGCTCAATCGAAGCAGAAGGCGTGGTCTTCATCGAGGTGTACGTCAAGTGTCCGATCGAGGTGCTGGCTGAGCGTGATGTGAAGGGACTCTATAAGAAAGCGCTGGCCGGTGAAATCAAAGAGTTCACTGGCGTCTCCGATCCATATGAGGAGCCAGTCGATCCGGAAATAATTGTGGAAACTGATCGAGAATCGATTGCCCATAGCATTTCGGCAATTGTCTCGGAGTTGGAACGCCGCAGATTGATTCTCCGAGGCGAAGTGTCCAATACGCTCAATCATCTGGAAACGACATTGGCAGAAGTATGAAAGGGTGTACGACAGGCTGTTAGCCTGTCGTGGTTCGGAAGGAAGCGCCGAGGCGGCGTAGCCAAGTGGTAAGGCTCAGGTCTGCAAAACTTGTACTCGCAGGTTCGATTCCTGCCGCCGCCTCCAACTTAGTGCCGAAGCATTAGCAATGCCTGCAATCAACCAATCAACCAAGCCCGTACCTCTCGTCCCTCGTTACGTTCTCGATGAGCTCGCTTGGTACGAGGAGCAGATCAAACAGTATCGTGCTGGTGAGTTAGACGAAACCAAGATGCAGAAAGTGCGACTGCACTTTGGCACGTACGCCCAGCGACAGCAAGGCGTGCAGATGCAGCGCATCAAGATTCCAGGTGGACGCTTGACGGCTGATCAATTAACACGTCTTGCAGACGCTGCTGATCGGTTCGGGAGCGGTTTCATTCACTTCACCACGCGCGAAGACGCACAAATCTATTACGTCAGTCTTGATGAGACTCCAACGCTCTTGCGATTTCTCGCGGAGGCCGGCATCACCACACGTGAAGCTTGTGGTAATACGGTACGCAATATTACGTCATGCTATCGCGCCGGCACTTCAGCGACCGAAGCCTTCGACGCCACTCCATACGCTGAAGCCCTGTTTCGCTACCTGGTGCGAAACAAGTTCAATCAGAATCTGGGACGCAAGTTCAAGATCACATTTGAGGGCTGTGCTGAAGATCACTCGGCACTGCGAATTCATGACATCGGCTTCTGGGCGGCGACTCGTGAGGTGAAGGGGAGTATTCAAAAAGGATTTGAAGTTTATCTTGGTGGCGGATTAGGCAGTACGCCTCAGCTCGCGAGACTCTTCACCAACTTCTTGCCGGCGGGTGAAATATTCAATCTAGTGGCGTCGATTCTCAGACTTTTCGATCGCTATGGCGAGCGAAAAGCACGGATGAAAGCGCGCATGAAGTTTCTCATTCAAGCGATGGGCTGGGATGCGTTCGTCGCAGCGCTCGATGAGGAACGAGCACGAGTTGGGCCTATTCGCGTTGATGATGTGTTTGAATTGAACAGACGATCGGAAGAGAATTCACAGGTACGCGCGAACGGATTGAGAGTTATCGATCCGCGCGTAAGCGATCCTGGTTTTCAGTCCTGGGCGCGAGACGCCGTGGTCGAACACAAGCATCCGAGTTTTCGCGGCGTCCATGTGCGTCTGAAACTTGGCGACATCACCTCAGATCGAGCGCGACGCTTGGCTGATCTCTCGCGACACTTCTCCCAAAACCAACTGAGGACGTCGATTGGCCAGAACATCTATCTGCCTTGGGTCCGTGAACATCAGCTCGTCGATCTCTATCACGCCCTTCAGCAGGTTGAGCTGGATGTTTCTGGTGTTGATACGATTACCGATGTGACGACGTGTCCGGGTTCCGACACTTGCCGGCTTGGGATTGCGTCTGCGAAGGGATTGGGGAGCGCGATCTCAGATGCTTTCGATAATGGCTTAGCCCAATATCAGGAACTGGCGCGGCGTTTGAAAATCAAAATTTCCGGCTGTCCGAACGGTTGCGCGCAACACACAATCGCTAACATCGGTTTTCATGCAGCGGCCTCGTCCCACGAAGGACGCACGGTGCCGGCGTATCTTCTGTCCCTTGGCGGCCAGACCAATCCTGACTCAGCGCAGATCGCGAATCTGATTGGGAAGTACCCAGCCAGGAGCTGCGTGAAGGTAATCGAGACCTTGCTGTCCTTATATAATGAGCAGAGGTTGTGGCAGGAGGAATTCAATACCTTCGTCTTGCGCTTGGGTGACCAGAGGCTGAAGGAACTACTCGAACCGTTCCGTTCCGTGCCTTCATATGAGGACGACCCCTCCTTTTATCAGGATTTCGGTCATGAAAACGAACGCTTCGCCGTGCGCGCCGGAGTGAAAGGCGAGTGCGCCGGTTCAACTGTGGCCGAATCAGTGCCAACGATTGATTCAGCGCGCGAACGACTCGCGCAAGCCGAAGCTTTCATTTATCACCAGGAATACGTGCACGCGATGCTTGCCGCATACGAAGCAGCCGCGTTTGCAGCACGCGTTCCGCTTTATGCGCGTCTGATTGATCCTTTCACTGACGATGAGGCGTTGTGGGAATTTGAGAACCTGTTTGTGCTGTCAGGACAGAGTGGGCGTAAGTGGGAAAACATCTCATCTCGCTTTTTGGAATTGAAGAGTTACGAACCAACCGAGCAAACCGCTCGTGGCATTCTTACTGAAGCAAAAAAGTTCGTCGATTACTGCGCGAACTATACACCAATTGCGCAGGCAGAGACTGCGTGAAAAGTGGGAGACAAAATTAAACACAAAGGACAAAGCTACTAAGACACGAATTGCAGAAATGCTTATACAGTTTAATCATTTGTGACTTAGTGTCTTTGTGACTTCGTGGTTTAATTCCTCCACGTCTCAACCGCCACCGGGACAAGTGTCTCCCTAACAGTGCATCGCTTTTAACCTGGTTGAAGGTGACCTTGACCTTTTTTGCTTTCTCCGTTGTCTGGGCCGCGGCTGACTGGCAACATTCAAAGATTGTGAAGTGCGGATGCAGGTGCCATAAAATTCTCGAACTGTCAGTGAGTTCTTATGATCTCTGCGTCGCACTATCCAAACATCCCAATCGTCTCGCACGCCCTTTACGCTCCTGGAGATGAGTTTGCCCTGTTTGATTTCTTCCTGTACGCAAATAGCCGGCACGAATCCCACTCCCAGTTTGTCGATCACCATCCGTTTGATGGCCTCAACAGCAATGTTTTCGACACCTAAACTTAGAGACCTTCCAACATCTGCAAAGGCTTGGGCCAAGCGCTGACGCAGCTTCGATCGCGTGCTTTGCACAATCAAGAATTCATTGGCCAGATCGTCAACCGTTATTTCCTTCACTGAATGCAAACGATGATCAGGGCTAAGAATCAGGACCAAACGGTCGCTGAAGATCAAATGTCGCTCCAGGGTAGGTTCATCTGGCACATCGCCGATTAAACCGATGTCAATTGCGCCGTTGGTCAAGGCACGGAGTAAATGTTCTGAAGTGCCACATACGATTTCAGTTTTTGTTTCCGGGTGAGCTTCATTAAACGGCTGCAGCAGCGAAGGCAGTAAGTACAAACTGGTGCTTTCGTGTGTGCCTAAGCGCAGTTTGCTCCGCCTCCCCTCGGCTCCAGTCTTTATTGATCGAGTTGCCTCCTGCCGTAGCTCCACGATTCGGCGGGCGTATGAGTAAAGCACTCTGCCCGGCTGCGTCAATTCCGGTTGATTCCGATCCGAGCGATCGAAGAATGCCAAGCCAAACTCTTCCTCCAGTTTACTGAGAGCGATGCTGACAGCGGCTGTAGTGCGGCATACGCGCTCTGCGGCGCGGCCGACGCCACCTTCTTCTACGACTGCCACGAACATCTCCAGTTGTTGGAATTCCATTTTGGTGACCCTTTGATGATTGAAGCCATAAGACTCAAAAGGCCGTCATCCGGTTTAGGATGACGGCCTCGGCATTCAAGAAAAATGCAGCTTGATTCCTTGGTCGTCAACCGCCGCCCATACATGTGCAGACCGCCATAGCAGCCGCTGCACACATTTGGTGACCGTGGAAATGAAGCATCATAGTGTCTCGCAAAATTACGAAGCCATCTATAACACAGCCACAGTAAACAGGCAATAACCATTGCAGAGTAACCATTGCAAAGTTGTGAATCGTTATAAGATCTGAGTGAGACTCAGGTTTTTCGGCGGCGTACAAATAGCATCAGTCAAAAATCTCTTTTGTTAGATCTAAACACGAGGTTTAGCAGGCTAAGT